>SVBZ01000035.1 GCA_015058575.1 Pseudoselenomonas ruminantium | reverse complement strand
TTCGGCTATAGGTTACGAATTACATCGATGTACTTGTAACGGGAGCGACAGTTCGTACAAACCTGCGCATGCGGGGATTTGCTGCTGGCCATCCCTCACTGCGTTCGGGCAGTCGCTCCCGCTGCGAAGAAAGTGTACCCGTCCCCGCCCTCTGCTAGGTTTGGATAAGCCTGCTCTGCTGCGGCTATAGGTTACGAATTACATCGATGTGCTTGTAACGGGAGCAACGGTTCGTGCAAACTTGTCCATACGAATGTCAGGGGCGAACGGGGGAGTGATTCTTTCTGTCTGGAGCGACTGTCCTGCGCAGCAGGACTGGGCCGTAAGCGCATAAGCTAGATATAGAGATGTACGCCGCGACCAGGTAACGGGAGCAGGTAACTAAGTCCGTAAAACTTTCCGAACGGCCCATTTTAGCGGAAACAGAAAAAGCACTACCCCGTGAACCCCGCGCTTCGTAGTAGCGGGATTCCCTACGGACGCATACACCTCATCCGAGCGCTTCGCGCCCACCTTCCCCTCGGTAAGGGGAAGGCTAGAATTGACCGTCAAACTGCAATTTATCGCTTGGTCACACAAACGGAGGAGGTCCGCTGACAACACTGTGTCAGCGGACCTCCTCCGTTTCTATGGCAGAGCCACCCCATTCTATTCTTTTTTGACCTTGTACGCCACCGCATACATCGCCGGCAGCACCAACAACGTCAGCACGGTCGCCACAAGCAGGCCGCTGGCGATTGCTACCGCCATTGGCCCCCAAAAGCGGCTGAACATCAGTGGCAGCATGCCGAGGATGGCCGCCGCCGCCGTCAGCATGATGGGACGGAAGCGCAGGATTGCCGAGTCAACCACGGCATCCCACGGCGTCTCGCCATCGGCCAGATGCTTCTGGATCTGGTCGATCAGTATGACCGAGTTGCGGATAATCATACCGGAAAGCGCCAGGATGCCAAGCTCCGCCACAAATCCCATAGCTGAATTTGTCAGCAGCATGCCCCAGCTGACGCCAATGATGCCCAGCGGCGCAGTAAGCACCGTCAGTACCATCTGCTTGACACTGCCAAGCTGGAACATCAGAAGCGTCATAATGATGAATATCATCATCGGTATAGGCTTCATCAAGTACCCTGCACTGTCCTTGCTGTCAGCCAAGGCTCCAGCTGGCTCGATGCGGCAGCCAAACGGCAAATCTTCACGCAGCTCCTTGGTGGCATCGAAAGCCTTTTGCGTCGCATCGTTCGCCGTCCCGGCATGGATTTCGGCCTGTACCGTAACCGTTGGCATCAGATCACGGCGCTCGATATAGCCGTCCTCTGCCTCATACGAAATCTTTGCGAGCTGCTCCAGCGGCACATAGCCCGCCTGACCGAGATAAATCGGCAGGCTTTTTATTTTCGACAGATCCTGCCGGTCTTCGCTTGCCAGACGCAGCTTGATATCGATGGTGCGGTCGCCAGCATAGAACTGTGCTGCCGTTGCACCGGTAATTGCCGTATAGAGCTGCTGGGAAACCGCCTGGCTGCTGACGCCGAGCGAGTTCAATTTATCCTGGTCAAGTTCTAAATGCATGACCTTGCTCTTATCGCCCCAGCTCATATTGACGTTATAATTGTTCGGGTCCTCGGCGACGATATCTGCGACCTTGCGCGCCAGTTCCTTGGCCTGATCTGACGTATAGCCCGTCACGCGCAGCATGACCGGGTAGGCCGCTGGCGGCCCCGTCTGGATGAACTGCATCTTCGCCCGGACATCGGCAAAATCATCGGCAAAGGCCTTATTCAGCTGCTCCGTCAGCTTTTCACGTGCCTCTGTATCCTTTGCCACGAGCACGAATTGCGCGGCATTATCGCGTTCTGCCTTCGGGTCGATGGTCAGCACGAAGCGCGGCGCATAGCGGCCAACATAATACGAATAGTTAACCAGCAAGTCCTGGCGCGCCTGCAGCCAGTCTGACATGCGGTCGCAGACCTCCTGCGTGGCCGCCATCGAGGAGCCTTCGGGCAGCTTGAGCTCGATGAGCACCTCCGGACGGGTCGACGTCGGGAAGAATTCCTGTTTGACAAATTTCAGCATTCCCACCGATACGAGGAATAGGACTGCCGTGACCCCCAGCACCAGCCGGCGATGGTCGAGGAACCAAACCAGCACCTCACGGAACCAGCGGTAGAACTTGCTTTGATATGGATCAAACTTACCCGCTTCATCCGTTTTGACTTCGACCTGTATCAAATGATAGCCAAACAGCGGCGCAATCATGACTGACACCAGCCAGGATAGCAGCAGCGCTGTCGCAATCACGGGGAAAAGTGCCTGGCAGAACTCGCTGGCCAGGCCCTCCGAAAAGGCCACTGGAATGAAACCGGCACAGGTAATCAATGTACCGGTGAGCATCGGCTTGGCTGTAGCCCGGAAAGCATAGCAGGCCGCATCGAAACGGTTAAGCCCCATCTCCAGCTTGACGCTCATCATTTCCACAGCAATGATAGCATCATCGACCAAAAGGCCCAGCGCAATGATCAATGCGCCCAGCGACACCTTATGCAAATCAATGCCTGCCATATACATGATGCAGAAAACGCCGCAAAGTACCAGCGGAATACACCCCGCAACAACCATGCCTGTGCGCACGCCCAGCGACAGGAAACTGACCGCGAGCACGATGACAATTGCTTCGATAAGGGTTTTGACAAAATCATGGATCGAGCCCTCGACGACTTTCGGCTGGTCGGAAACCTGATGGATTTCCAGTCCCACCGGCACTTCCTGCTGAAGCTTGCTGATTTCTTTCCGCAGCCTATCGCCGAGTTCCAGGATATTGCCGCCCTCCTCCATCGACACAGCTATGCCGATGGCCGGTTCGCCATTGAAATACATCTTTGGTTTCGCCGGATCGATGGACTGGCGCTGCACGCGGGCGATATCGCCGAGGCGAAGCACCTTGCCATTGGCATTGATTGGCATCTCCCGGATGGCATCGATATCATCGAAAACACCGCTGACACGCAGGAAGACATCGTTGGTACTCGTCTCCACCTCACCAGTCGCCGTCATATTATTCTGCGTCTTGAGCGCATTGGCGATAATCTGCGGATTGATGCCCAGCTCAGCGATCTTATCGCGCTGCAGCTCGACATACACGACATCCGGCTGCTCGCCAATGAGCTCTACCTTCTGCACGCTCGGGATGCGCAAAAGATCCCGGCGCGTTTTCTCCGCATACTGGCGCAGCTCCTCATAGCTGTAGCCATCTCCGGTCACAGCATAGATTGAGCCATAGACGTCATCGAAACGGTCATTGTAATACGGACCATAGACGCCCTCGGGCAAATCTTTCTTGACTGCCTCGCCAAAATTATGGACATCGCGCCAGATGGGACGGATTTGATCCTTGGACACCTCAGGCTTCAAAGATACATAGATGACCGTCTGGCCCGCGTGCGTCTCGCTGTTGATATGGTCAAGCCCCGGCACATCCTGGAACTTCTTCTCAAGCTTATCCGTTACCTGCTCCTGCATCTGCTCGGCCGTAGCGCCCGGCCAAGCCGCCGTGATGACCATCTGCCGGATGGTGAACTGCGGGTCCTCCATGCGGCCCAGCTGAAAATACGCTGCCACACCGCCGATGGCCGTCATGATGATGAAGTACCAGACCAGCGCCCGATGCTTCAGCGATATTTCTGTCAGATTCGTCATCAGTCAGCCGCCTCCGTCCGCACACTCTGCCCTGCACGCAGCTTATGCACGCCAGCCGTGACCACCAGATCCGTGGGCGCAAGGCCCTGTACCAGGACTTGATTATCCCCGAAGTTCTCGACAGTAACCGGCTTGAGGCTGACCGTATTATCAGCGCCGACCACCCAGACCTGCGGCGTATCGCCATCCTGATAAATGGCCGACAACGGCAAAAGCGCCGTGCCCGCACTGCCCGCATCATCAGCAGATTTCGGCGCCAGCGCGACATTGGCCGTCATACCAAGCTGCATACCAGCTGGCGGCTCCGGCACTGACACGCGCACGCGGTAGGTGCGGGACGCGCTATCCGCCATCGGCGCGATTTCACGCACTACACCCTCAGCCTGGTCATGGATCGCCCAGAACTTGACAACTGCCCGATCGCCTACGGCAATCCCGGCCACGCGGTTCTCCGGCACCTGGATTTCAATCTCCAGCTCGTTTGTCTGCACGAGCGTCAGCACCGTCTGGCCTGCGCCTACCACCTGCCCTTCCTCGGCTGTGATGGATGATACGACGCCATTTGCCCCGGCGGTGAGATTCGTATAGCCCATGGCATTATGTCCCTGCGCCGCCTGGGCCAGTGCATTCTGATAGGCTGCAAACGCCGCATCGTAATTAGCCTGATACTGGTCAAGCGTCGCCGCAGCCACAGCATTTTCCTGATACAGCTGGCTGTAGCGGGAAAGATTGCGTTGCGCAAGGTCAAGCTGTGCCCGCGCCTGAGCTACCTGGGCATCCCCCTGGTTGGACTTCTGCACAACATCACGGCTGTCGATCGTCATGAGCACATCGCCGGCTCGTACAGACGAGCCTACCTGCACATTGCGGCTGATGATCTGCCCGCCGACCTGAAACGACATATTGGTCTCATACCGGCCGCGGACAGTGCCCGAATATGAGCTGTTATCCGCCAGCGAACTGCTATCCGCCTGCTGGGTCTTGACCAGCGGTGCCCGCGACTGTGCCTGCTCCTTGCTGCCGCAGCCAGCAAATACCAGATTCATCATTGCCAGCAGGCAAACCGCCGCACATAGCTTATAGCCTTTCATGAACCTCGCCTCCAGTCGGCACTTTCTTGGCTAAATCCACGATGTTCGCCGCGCAGGCACGCGTGACAAGCTCGTTAAATCCATTGAACAGGGTATGGATCTCGTTGGGATTCATATCGCGGACCAGATAGTCCACCCAGCCCTGGATGATATTACGCAAAAATTGATGCTGCTCCTTGCCATACGAAGTCAGGAAGATATGTTTGACACGGCGATCGGCCGGATCGACTTCCCGATAGATGAAACCTTTGCCCTCCAGCAGGTTTACGGTCCGCGTAACTACCGCTTTGTCAAGATACAGCATACTCGCGAGCTCATCCTGCTTTGCGCCCTCATGATCGAAGATGCGGATCAGCATGATGTATTCCGAAAAGGTAAGGTCAAGTTTCTGGCAGGCCTCCACCACAAACAGCTGCGATCGCCGATGCAGGATGGAAAACCAGCGTCCAACATTTACATAATCATCCATAAACGTATTCCTCCCACCACTCCGTAGTATATATAAGGTTTGCTATGTTGTTGACTTTATCAAATAATTTTACTAGAAATGATAATAAAAGTCAAACATATAAGGCTTATTAATCCGACCTTAATATATATATACTTGCTAGATATATTAAGATTTGCTAAACTAAACTTTCGAGAGAGTACGCATTTAGGAGGTACATAAAATATAATGAATCAGAAAGAATTCCGGCTGTCTGTGCTGGCCCTTATCATCCTGCTGCTCGCGGGCAATGCCTGGCTGGCCATCACCGATCCCGTCGAATCAAACTACGCGCTGACAGCGCGTGAGATGCTCGAAGCCGGCGACTTCATCTCGCCGCGCATCTACGGCAACTACTGGTACGATAAACCGATCTTCTTCTACTGGGAGCTCATCCTCGCCTTCAAGCTGTTCGGCGTCAACGAATTCGCCGCCCGCTTCTTCCCGGCGGTCTTCGCGTTCCTCAATGTCGGCCTCGTCTACTGGTTTGCCAAGAAGCTTTATAGCGCCAGGACTGCTATCTGCTCGGCGCTCGTCTTTGCCACGACGACAGGCTTTTTCTACCTGTCACGCGCCGTCATCACCGACATGGCCTTTGTCTTCTTCTTCAACGCCGTGCTGGTCACCTTCTACCTGGCTTACAGCAGCGGCAACCGCCGTCTCTATCTGGGCTCCTTCTTCTTTGCAGGGCTGGCCACGCTGACCAAGGGACCGATTGGCATCCTGATGCCGGGGCTCATCCTGCTGGTCTTCCTCTGCATCCGCAAGCGTCCGGGCGAGCTATTACGCATGATGTGGCTGCCGGGGCTTGCCATCTTCTGCGCCGTCGGCGGCTACTGGTACTACCAAATGTACCAGCTGCATGGCCAGGACTTCATCCTGAACTTCTTCGGCGTGCACAATTTCCTGCGCGCCACCGTCGCCGAGCATAGCCGCGACGATGTCTGGTACTACTATACGATGATTTTCCTGCTGGGCTTCTGCCCCTGGTCATTCATCATGCTTTACCAGCTCAAGAAACGCTGGCAGGAGCTGCGCGAAAAAGTGCGCACCCGCGCCGTAAGCGAACCCACGATTTTCCTGCTGCTCTGGGCCTTCCTGGTCAATTTCCTGTTCCAGATGATGGCAACGAAATACCTGACCTATACACAGCCATCGTTCCTGCCGCTGGCCATCCTGGCCGGCGTCCTGCTCAGCGAGCGCCTCACGATGGTCAAGAAAGTCGCAGCGGGTGCCTGGGTTCTCTATATGATCCTGACATTTGCCGGTGCCATGCCGCTCTGCGATCAGCGCAGCGGCCGCCAGACAGCAGCGGCATTAAAAGAGCTGAATCCGGCGCATCGTCCCGTCATGAACTACGGAGACTATCAGACGTCGACAGTCTTCTATTATCACGAGAACATCGCCGACCTCGGCTGGCGCGCCGACATCGAAAAAGCAAAACCAGGCGACATCAGCTGGAATGCCAAGAATGTCATGCCATTCATGGCCTATGAGGACCTGCCGGTTGGCGAGCCCATAATCGTCACGGTACAGAATGAACGCGCCGGCAATCTCAAGAAAGACCTGCCCCGCGCCGAACTGCGCACGCTGCGCACCCTCGACGCTTACAGTATCGTCGAGATGATCATCCCCGACGAAGCAGCCAAACAGAAAGGAAGCAATGACAAATGATGAGAGGCAGCAGTTTGTCTATCGTAGTGCCCGTATATAATGAATCGGACAACCTGCGTCATTTTTATGCAGCAATCTGTGAGGAAATGGCCAAGCTCAACTACGATTGGGAGCTCATCTTCGTAAACGATGGCTCCACCGATAACAGCAAGGAAATCCTGCTCGAACTCGAGCAGCAGGACAGCCATGTCCAGCCGATTTTCCTGGCCAAGAACTCCGGCCATCAGCTGGCGCTGACCTGCGGGCTGGATCACGCTGACGGCGATGCTGTCATCACGATGGATGGCGACATGCAGCACCCGCCAGCGCTGATTCCAACGCTCTTAGACTACTGGAATCAAGGCTACGGCATCGTCCAGACCATCCGCGAAGCCACCGAGGATGCTTCCTGGCTCAAGAAATTGACCTCCGCCGGATACTACAAATTGCTCAATATCATTTCCGAGGTTCCGGTCCAGCCTGGCGGCTCTGACTTCCGTCTCATGGATCATCAGGCCGTTGTCGCTTTCCGTCACTACCGCGAACACGCCCGTTTCATCCGCGGCATCATCGGTTCTATGGGCTTCAATCAAATACAGGTACATTTCACGGCCCCGCCGCGCTTTGCTGGCGTATCGAAATTCTCGCCCAAGAAAATGCTGCGGCTGGCAATCGACGGCGTCTTTACCTGCTCGACCTTCCCGTTGCGCATTGGCCTCTACGCCGGCGTGGCCTCCATGTTTGCCAGCTTCCTGCTCATCCTGCACGTCCTCTATGAGACATTCGTGCAGGAAGCTACTGTAGCTGGCTGGCCGAGCATCATGGCCTGCATCCTGTTCTTCGGCGGCATGCAGCTCCTGGTACTCGGACTCATCGGCGAATACCTTGGCCGCACCTATGAGGAAACCAAGCGCCGGCCGCTCTACCTGCTCGAACGCGGCAAGCCGCGCGATCTGAAAAAAAACGCCGCTGCTAACAAGGAGGAACGGCTATGACCTGCCCACGAGTCGGACATATCAATTTCTTAAACGTCCTGCCGCTCACCTGGAGCTATGCACACGGCGCCGATCAGGGACTCGCGATTACACGTGGCGTACCGGCAGTCCTCAACAACGATATCGTCAATCATCGGCTCGATGTCAGCAATGTTTCCTCCATCGTCTACGCCCGTGACAGTGAAGAACTTGTCGTGCTGCCGGATGTCTGCGTCAGCACGGACGGAGATGTGCAGAGCATCCTGCTCGTCTCGCGCAAGCCGATTGACGATTTGCACGATGACAAGATTATCCTGACGGCCAAATCAGCTACCTCGCACTGCCTGCTCAAGATCATCCTGCGCGGTGCTTATGGGGCTATTCCGAACTACTACGTGCGCCATATAACGCCTGAGGAGCCGATTCCTGCCGATGCGGCTGCATCGCTCTTGATTGGCGACGATGCGCTCTGGCTCTACCATCATCAGCAGCCAGATCTCTACTACTATGACCTCGGGCGCGAATGGAAGCAAATGACCGGCAAGAAAATGGTCTATGCACTCTGGGTCGCCAACAAGGATTTTGCCCAAGCGAATCCCTCGATGCTCCAGCTCGTCTACGACCGCATCCGCCATGCTTTCCAGAATGGCCTTACGCACAAACGCGAAGCCATCGAATCGGTTCTTGCCGGCAAGCCTTTTACCTACGAACAGCTCGACGACTATCTCGGCCCCACCATCCGCTGGGAGCTTACCGAAGAATATCTCGATGGCCTGCGCACCTTCTACCGCCTTGCACATCAGATGAACCTCATCGAACATATCCCGGATATCCGTTTTGCCCGGGTAACCCGCAGCTGAAAAATGCATAGAATACAAAAGGTACCGCTGACACTCTTGGCATCAGCGGTACCTTTTGTATTCCGCGGGGCATAGCCCCGCTTTTATTTTATCCGGATAACACCGGGCTGGATGACCTTCCACTGCCCGTTGCGCTTCTGGAACTTCGCCGGCAGGCGGACCTGTATATCCCGGCACTCTCCCTGCTCATAGTTCGAAGCAAACGTCTCCTTCATGCCGCCCTCGTTATGCAGCTGCTGATCATAGGGATGCAAGGGATTGGGAACAACGATGTAGGCACCGAAAGCTTCGGGAACCGGCCAGGCCCAATAGGTACTCTGCTCTACATCGTCAGCTGTAGCAAATTGCGGCATGGCCTGACCATTCTCCTGCACGGCATGGTCGGTACAGACAAGGAGCTCCAAGGCATTCGTCTTGATAAAGGCCTCACAGGCCTGCTGTGCCTTGGGTACATCCATGCTGGCCGCCAGATTGTTATAGTCAGCGAGGAAGTCATGCCAAACCTCCTTCTGCTTTTCAGCCCGGATGGCCTCCTGCTCCAATTCCCGTGCCGCTTCTTTGGCAGCGGACTCAGCCTGCGCTACCGCCGCCTCAGCATATAAGCGTCCCTTGAGTGCCTTGACCTCTTGCTTGAGAACGGCAACTTCTTTTTCCAATTCGGTAATCTTGTTAAACTGCTCGCGGCCGCTGATGATAACCGACCAGTTATAGGCAACACCTACCAGCGATACCACGCTCAATACACCAATCAATATAATCAATACACCGGCTACAAGTGGTGGAAATAACTCCATAACTGCTGCTTCCTTTCTGCTGCACGTATTTACTGCTTTCCGTTCAGGCGGTCAGCCAGCTCCAGGATATTCCGGATGCGTTTCGCCTCTGTCGCCGTCAGCATGCGGTCATCGTTTGAACCGCCCTCGACACCTGGCAGCGTGATTTTCGCAGCCAGCACATCGCCAATTTCCCGCATGGCCTTGCCCGTCTCTGCATCGACGGGTTGATCGCACCATTCCATGATGCCGGTTTCCGTCTTGGTCGTCGTGACAGGCGCCTGCGCCCGGATATGATAGATCTCATCAGCAGTCGGCTGGAGGTCCACGCCTTGGAAGCCCATCGGCCGCTGCCCGCGATGGCGCAGGATGACGTGCATGACAGCTGTGCCATCTGCCCCCCGTACCAGATACGGCTGGAAGAAAATACCATCTTCCACGGGATCTTCATAACGATAATACGTCGCGCCGTCCGCCTCTTGCGAAATTTTCATATCCGCAGTCAGCCCGCGGATGACCTGGTCAGGTTCCTCCGCCCGGCCCAGGCGCTTGTCGAGCAGTTCCTGTTTCTTGCGCGCCTTTTCCCGCAAAGCTGCTTCTTTGGCTTCCTTTTCCTGGCGGGCTGCCTCCTTGGCCGCCTCCTGCTTATCCTTCTCGGCCTGTACCACTTCCCGTGTCTGATGATAGTGGATCGCCATTAGATAGCCGCCGCCACTGGCTACAGCCAGGACCAGTATCGCAACAATCACATACTTGATTTTCCCCATCGTCAGGCTCCTTTCCCAGAATCCCATTTACTCTCTTCCATAATTTTATATACGACAAAAAGGAGGGCTGTTCCTGCTCTCCTCCTAAAAATCGCATCATGCCATAAGCGTGCGGAACCCGCTGGCCTTGTGCAGACGATTCATGATGGCAAGTCCCAGCCCGTCTTCCGTCGTACCTTCGCCAAGCAGTACATCGGCTGGTTTATCATCAAAACTGCGTAACGCTTCATAGATATTGGCTGCAATAGCCGGCAAATCCTGCTGATGACCATAGTCGGCCATAAGATCTGCCGGCACCAGGTCATGAAGCTCTTGCAGGACTTCGTGGCTCGCAATGACGCCAACCGTATGGCCCTCGGCCTGCAAACGCCCGACTTCCCGCTGGAAGGCCCGGGCCATGCGCGTCGGCATGCCTTCGATAAGCGTCAGCGGCGCCTTGGGCGCATAGTGCGTATACTTCATGCCCGGTGCTTTGGGCACCACATTTTCCCCAACTAGTGCGGGGTCAAGACCGACAGCATCTTCTCCCAAAAGCTCCGCGAGCATCTCACGTGTCACGGCCCCGGGGCGCAGGATGACGGCCTTGCTGCCCGTGCAGTCAACGATTGTCGATTCTACACCGAAATGTGAAGCCCCGCCATCGAGGATCAGCGGAATCCGCCCATCCATGTCGCGAGCCACAGTCTCAGCAGTCGTCGGGCTCGGACGGCCCGATATATTCGCCGAGGGCGCTGCAATCGGCACGCCGGCCTCCTTTATCATCGCCCGCGCCACATCGTTTTCCGGCATGCGGATGCCGACCGTATCAAGGCCGCCCGTAATGCGGTCCGGTACAATGGCGCGGCGCTTCAAGATCAGCGTGATAGGTCCGGGACAGAACGCCGCCAACAGTTTTTCCGCCAGCGGCGGAACCTTAGCCGCCACCTGATCGACCATCGAACGATTGGCCACATGCAAAATCAGCGGATTATCCGAAGGCCGCCCCTTGGCCGCGTAAATTCGCGCACAGGCCTCACCATCAAGGCCATTGGCACCAAGCCCGTAAACCGTCTCCGTCGGGAAAGCCACGAGCCCGCCCTGCCGCAGGATTTCGCCGGCCTGCTGCAAGGCAGCCCTCTGCGCCTTCACATCTTCTATCTTCACAATCTTCGTATCCAAAATGCCATACCTCGCTTACCGAGCTGACGCTCGTCCCGCCTGGGAAGGGCGCTCCTTATTCCTCTCGTTTCCACGCTATGACCACGCGGTCGATGCCCGCGTAGTCTTTGCTGATTTCCGTCCGCGCAATCAACGGATTTGCCGCCGCTAATGCGGCGACGTCCTGTGCCTGATGAATGCCAACCTCAAAAGCCATAAAGCCGCCATCTACGAGCATCGACGGTGCTTCGGCGCATAGACGCCGGTAGAAATCCAGCCCATCCTTGCCACCAGCCAATGCCGTCATCGGCTCCTTGCAGCGGACCTCCGGTGCCAGCCCTGCAATATCGGCCTCGGGTATATACGGCGGATTGGACAGGATTGCCGCATACTTATTTTCCCTGATTGGTGCCAGCAAATCGCCGGTATGGAAAACAATGCGGTCCGCAAGGCCGAGCGCAGCAGCATTCTCTTCCGCCACAGCCCGTGCCGCCGGACTGATATCGACCGTATCCGCCTCCGCGGCTGGCAGGAAGTGCAATACCGACAGGCAGACTGCACCTGTTCCCGTGCCGATATCGGCAAAGCGCACCGCATCTGCCGGCAATGTCTTGAGCCGCTCGACAGCCGCCTGCACCAGTATCTCCGTATCCGGCCGCGGAACCAGCGTATCCGGTGTGACCTTGAACGTCAAGCCCATGAATTCACGCTCGCCGATGATGTAGGCCACCGGTACATGATTCACGCGCTGCTTCACCATCTCACGATATGCAGCCAGTTCCTCTGCCTGCAGCGGCTCATCAAAATGTACATAAAGATAGATTCGCTGCTTATCCAGCAAATGGGAAAGCAGTACCTCCGCATCAAGGCGCGGGGATTCTACCCCCTTCTGCTCAAAATACTGCTCCGTCCATTTGAGGATTCTGCCGATAGTCCATATCTGCTTGCTGTCTGCCATTACTTCACCTGTTTCAGCCGCTCAGCCTGATCCGCCGTGATGAGCGCATTCAATATCTCATCGAGCTCACCGCCGAGCACGGCATCGATTTTATGCAGGGTCAGGCCGATGCGATGATCGGTCACGCGGCCCTGCGGGAAATTATATGTGCGGATGCGCTCGCTGCGATCGCCCGATCCTACCTGGCTGCGGCGGTCAGCGGCGACAGCATCCTCCTGCTGCTGGCGCGCCTGGTCGAGAATGCGCGCACGCAGTACCTTCATCGCCTTCTCCTTGTTCTTGAGCTGCGACTTCTCATCCTGGCACTGCACGACGATACCCGTCGGCAAATGCGTGATGCGGATGGCCGTCTCCGTACGGTTTACGTACTGGCCGCCCGCACCCGAAGCACAGTAAGTATCGATGCGCAGATCCCCGGGATTGATATCGACCTCGACATCCTCGACCTCCGGCAGCACAGCCACCGTTACCGCCGAGGTATGGATGCGCCCGCCCGACTCCGTGACCGGCACACGCTGCACGCGGTGCGTGCCGCTCTCATATTTGAGACGGCTGTAGGCCCCAAAGCCCGTTACCAGAAACGAGACTTCCTTGAAGCCGCCAATCTCGGTCGCATTCGCATCAATGAGCTCCGTGCGCCAGCCCTGTTTTTCCGCATAACGCGAATACATGCGGAAGAGGTCGCCAGCAAACAAGGCCGCCTCCTCGCCACCAACACCGCCGCGGATCTCGACGATGACATTCTTATCATCGTTTGGGTCCTTCGGCAGCAGCAGGATAGGAAGCTCCCGATCGAGGATTTCCTTCTGCGCCGTAAGCGCCGCGAGTTCCTCCTCCACCAGCTTGCGCATCTCATCATCGAGCGGCTCGTCAAACATCGCCTTGTCTTCAGCAATCCCCGTGACTACACGCTTGTACTCACGGAACTTCTCGACGACCGGCGTCAAGCTTGCATGCTCTTTGCTATAACGCTGCCATCGGTCAATGTCCTTTATGGTATCCGGGTCACTGATCAGCGACTCAAGTTCCAAATATTTATCCTCAACGGCCTGAAGTTTACTCAGCACAACATTCTCCCTCTACTCTGATATACTCACCAGTTCCCGCCACGATTTCTTCCTCAGGCAGCACAGCCTTCAAAGACTCGATAGCTACCTCGACCATATCATCCTCCGGCGGCCGCGTCGTCAGATATTGCAGCCACAGTCCCGGCTTGATGGCCGTCTGGATGATGGCATTATCGCTCCGGCCAGCCAGCCGGATAAGCTCATATGAGATGCCTGCGACCACCGGCAGCAGCAGAATGCGGCTCGCGATACGCTCAGCAAGTGACGGCCAGCCCAGAAACGCAAACACGAAAATCGACACGAGCATGACAATCAGCAGGAAATTCGTCCCGCAGCGCGGGTGCAGCCGCGAAAACTTCTGCACATTTTCTACGGTCAGCGGCAGCCCTGCCTCGTAGCAATGGATGGTCTTATGTTCTGCCCCATGATACTGGAACACACGGCGGATATCCTTCATACGCGAAATCCCCCAGATATACAGCAGGAAAATCGCCAGCCGCAGGAACCCTTCGAGCAGATTCAGGCAAAACGGGTCGCTGGTGATGTCATGGAAAAATTTTGCCGCCCCGGTCGGAATGGCGATGAACAAGATACTTGCCAGTACTAAGGCAAACACGATGGTACCTGCCATCTCCCGATCCGTGAGCTTCTCGTCCTCATCGCCAGCCATCTGGGCTGAATACGACAGCGACTTCATCCCGATGACCAACGACTCGATAAGCGCCACCGATCCGCGCAGCATGGGACGCTTCAAGATGGGGAACCGCTCCGTGATCGAATGCACGGGATTCACATCCACCTGGATCTTGCCATTCGGGTCGCGCACAGCCGTCGCCGTCAGCTTCGGTCCGCGCATCATGACCCCTTCGATGACGGCCTGGCCGCCAACCATCAATCTATCACGCAATGGTACTTCCTCCTTTTTCCGGGAATACCGATTCTTTCAATATTATAACGCCGTTGCTCCAGTTTTGCCGCAGGCAAAACTTCCTCTTGGCGTTTCAACGCGGCGGAAGATATATGCTCACCGCCTAATTGCCTCATAGCCGCCGCATAATAAAATAAAGCAGAACAGATTGCTCTGCTCTGCTTTACCGTTCGTGCGATTATTTCTTGGCCAGACGCTTGTTGAACTTCTCGATACGGCCGCCTGCCTGTACGTCACGCTGACGACCCGTGAAGAACGGATGGCATTTGGAGCAAACATCGACGCGAAGCTCCTTAACCGTGGAACCCGTCGTGAACGTGTTGCCGCAGCCGCAAGTTACCTTTGCCTCGAAGTATTCCGGATGAATACCCTGTTTCATTATTACACCTCGCTTTCACCCCAAGAAACTGGGAATTGATACAAGCAAGCTATGCGCAAGCTTGGTTTAGACCTAGCTCCCCGTCGGGGTAAAGCCAGTCAACTTTTTGACTTGGAACCAGACGTCAGTACGTCCAGTACTGGAATATTATAGCACGCCAAAACAGCGGATGCAAGAAAAAAGTCCACGATCGATCAGTGTTTCTTCGCATTCTGGCAGGCAGGGCAGACGCCAAAGAAGTACAACTGATGTGCAGAGATCTCATACCCTGTCGCGGCAGCCGCCTGCTGCTCAATACCGGCAGCATCCAAATCTCCCATGATATCATCGACGCGGCCGCAGCAGGTACAGCGCACATGCGGATGCGCCGCTGTATTGGCATCATAGCGGAAAGCATCCTCGCCCACATTGAGCTCCTGCGCCAAGCCAATCTCGCAGAGAATCGACAGTGCCTTGTAGACCGTCGCCAGGCTCATCGTCGGATAATACGGCTGCAGCTCGCGATAGAGCATCTCCGCATTCGGATGCGCCGTCGTGTGCGCCAGCGCGCGATAGACAGCCAGCCGCTGCGGTGTCACCTTGAAGCCGCGTTCGCGAAGCAGCGCTGTCACTTCCTTGGGGTTGAGCATTGCCCTCATGATAAAATCCTCTCTTGCTCTTGAATTAACAAATAATAATTATCTATTTGTATCTATTTTATATTACCTTTACCTCCACTGTCAATATCCGGGCAAAAGAAAAGAGAGCCGCTCCTCGCAACTCCCTTGTTTTTTATGCAACTTCCGTCTTCTTGCGCTCAACCTGACCAGTCTCTACGGTGGCCGTACGACGCATCAGCCATTCAGCCCGCCGCGTCTGTACTTTGCGCTCATAGCAAACATAGTCATGATTCCAGTTGATGCTCTTTCTCATCTTCTTCATCGCAATCCCTCCATGTTCACAATATGTACGTATAAATCCCTAAAAATAAGTCTCCCTGACTTTGGGGTTATTTTATCATGTTTCCATTGTATTGTCACGATAAAATTCAGTAATAGAAGCCCCCCGCAAACATACAATTGCTGCATCCACTGGCTTATCCCCTGCCAGCAGCTGGAACTTTTCCGCAGGCAGTCCCTGCGCATAGGCCGTGAGGATGCGGCCCTCGCGCTGCGTCTGTGACAGCGGTGCCGTATCCTCCTGCCCGATGACAAAATGATGCACTACCCCTTTGCGTGTATAGTCGATCAGGCAACGGTTCATCGACAGGTTCTTGTCCCGGCGCGCCTGCCAATCCTGCCAGACATCAGGCGGAACCGCATTCCTGTGCAGGCTTAGCGCAGCCTGCTCCTCCCTTGTCAATCCCTGTGTCTCCTGTTTGTCCACAAGTGCCATTGCCGCCACGATATCAGCCCCATACTCGCCATAGTAATCCGGGTCCCTATGACCTGCCCCTGCATCCTCTGACGTCCGCATAAGTGAACCAAATACATAGAACCGGATGTCTGGATACTTTCGATGCAGCACAGCAAACTGCGCCACACGCGCTGCCAGCAATGGCTCCGGAAGCTCATGGCGGCGCGACGGCACGAGACCACCATAGAGCAGCGCATCGGCGGACACCATCGCAGCATCAGCCGTCCCGATATTTGCCCGCACCCAGGCCCAGAGCTTATCCGGCTGCCCTGGCGCAGCTGTGCCATCACTCAATAGCTCCGCTGGCGGCAGCAGCACCTCATAGCCGCGCGCGCGAAGGCGCTCTGCAGCTTCCTGATTTGCCAGCACACTATTATCACAGGGGACAAACAGCATTTTTTCCTTGGCTGCTGCCAGGGATGCATCCAGGGCCAGCAGGCTAAACAGCCCGGCCAGGACAGCAGCCAAAATCATCCTTATCGTTTTCATAGCTCCACCTCATTGGCCGCAAAGACTATCCTCTCTATGTTTTGCTCTTTACTTCGACATCTGCCTGCCAAAAACCTGCCATCGGCCGTCACGTTATTTGTGCTATAATGAAGACATTACGACAGAAAGTTGGTACTTACGCTATGCTTACAAACGATATCAGTGCGGTCATCGCCAAAGAATTGAACGTCCGCCCGAAACAGGTCACAGCAGCCATCGAGCTGCTAGACGATGGCAATACGGTGCCATTCATCGCCCGCTACCGCAAGGAAGCCACCGGCTCTCTTGAAGACGAGCAGCTGCGCGTGCTCGAAGAGCGCCTCTCTTACCTGCGCAACCTCGTCAAACGCCAGGAAGAAATCCTCGGTAAGATTGAGGAGCAGGGCAAGCTTACGGACGAACTGCGCACGGCCATTGAAAAGACCACGAAACTGCAGGACCTCGAGGACCTCTATCTGCCCTACAAGCAGAAAAAACGCACGCGCGCCCAGATTGCCCGCGAGGCTGGCCTGGAGCCACTCGCCAATGCCATGATGCTGCAAGCGCAGTCCAAGGGAACCGCACTTGCCGAGGCCGCAAAGTTCATCGATGCGGCCAAGGGCATCGAAACGGCAGAGGACGCACTGGCTGGCGCGATGGATATCGTTGCCGAAACCACGATGGAAGATGCCGCCCTGCGCAAGAAAATGCGCACGCGTCTCTGGAACACGGCTGTCCTTACGACAAGCCTTGCCGATGACGCGGCAGAAGAGGACAAGCAGGTGCTCGAAATGTACGCTGCGTACCGCGAACCTGTCCATACACTGCCCTCCCACCGTATCCTCGCCATCAACCGCGGCGAGAAAAAAGGCGCACTCAAGGTCAAACTCGAAACCGATCATGAAGAAAACTGCCGCCGCATCTATAACAGCATCCACCGTCAGCCATCCATCTGGGAGGAAAGCCTGCAAGCTGCCATCGCTGACGGCTATAAGCGCCTGCTGCTGCCCGCGCTCGAACGCGAAATCCGCAGCCAGCTCACAGAAGCTGCCGAAGCCCAGGCCATCAAAGTATTCGGTGCCAACCTGCGCCAGCTTCTGCTGCAGGCACCGCTCGCCGGTCACACGGTCATGGGCCTCGATCCCGGCTACCGCAATGGCTGCAAGATGGCTGTTGTCGATGCGACAGGACAGGTACTCGACTATGGTGTCCTGCAGATTACGCAGAGCGACCGTGCCAAGGCTGCCGCAGCCCAGACTGTACTGGCCTCCATCCGCAAGCATCACGTCACACTGATTTCCATCGGCAATGGCACAGCCTCCTATGAAACCGAGCAATTCACCGCGGAACTCATCCGCGAAAACGCCCTCGACGATGTCCACTACATCATCGCCAACGAAGCCGGTGCCTCCGTATACTCGGCTTCGGCGCTGGCCAAGGAGGAACTGCCCGAATACGATGTCGTCATCCGCGGCGCTGTATCGATAGCCCGCCGCGTACAGGACCCTCTCGCCGAACTTGTCAAGATCGACCCCAAGGCCATCGGGGTCGGCCAGTACCAGCACGACGTCAATCAAAAGGAACTTACGCATACCCTCGATGCAACAATCGAAAGTGCCGTCAATCATGTCGGCGTCGATCTCAACACGGCCTCAGCTGCCCTTTTGAAGCACATCGCAGGCATCAATGCGACGATTGCCAAGAACATCGTCGCCTACCGCAACGAGAACGGCAGCTTCAAAAACCGCCGTGCATTGCTCAAAGTTCCCCGGCTCGGCCCTGCCGCTTTCACACAATGCGCGGGTTTCCTGCGCATTGCCAGTGGCAAATCGCCGCTGGATAATACCCCTGTCCATCCCGAATCCTATAAGCTCGCTGAAGCGATTCTAGAAAAACTCGGCTTTGACCTTAGCGACCTGGGCGACAAAGATCAGCTCGCCCTGCTTGCCGCCAAGAGCAAACTCGTCGACTGTGCCAAGCTTGCCAAGGAACTCGACGCCGGCGAGCCGACAGTCAAGGACATCCTTGCAGCCCTTATCAAGCCCGGCCGCGATCCCCGCGAGGATTTGCCAGCCCCGCTGACACGGCAGGCCATCGTCAAGCTATCCGACATCCAGCCAGGCACCATCATGCGCGGCACCGTGCGCAATATCACGGATTTTGGCGCCTTTGTCGACATCGGCCTGCACCAGGACGGTCTTATCCATATCTCCGAGCTGTCCAAGAAACGCGTCAAGCATCCGCTCGATGTGCTCTCGATCGGCGATGTCTTAAACGTCATGGTCATCAGCATCGATGAAAAGCGAAACCGCATCGGCTTATCGCTAAAACAAGTCCCAAAGGAGGCCCAGATCGGATGAGCCTGCTTGAACAAACCATTGCCGTCATCCAGCCGGCCAGCCAGGAGACGGCCACTGACGCAGCCGCCCGCCTTCAGCAGGTACTCGAAGGCGATGCTGCCGCCCTTGGCCGCCTGCGCGATTTGCTGCTGCGCTATCTGTCCATAACCGGAAAGCGCCATCCCCAGCCGCCAGAAAAGTGCACGATCATCGCCTGCGCCGACCATGGCGTTGCTGCCGAAGGAGTCAGTGCCTATCCAGCCGAAACGACTGTGCAGATGACCCGCAACTATCTCATCAGCCGCGGCGGTGCTGCCAACGCTTTTTCTGATTATTGCGGTTCCGAACTGCTCATCGTCGATATGGGCATAGCCGCTGACACCAGTGACATTCCCGACCTCATCGATGCCCGCATTGCCAGTGGCACCGCCAATATGGCCCAAGGCCCCGCAATGACACGCGAGCAGGCCAGGCAGTCCATCGAGGCAGGCATCAGCATTGCCAACCAAGTCATTGACGAAGGCTTCGACTGCCTGCTGCCCGGCGAGATGGGCATCGCCAATACCACAGCCAGTGCAGCCATCACAGCTGTCTGCTGCGGCCTTTGTGCCGCCGATGTCACTGGCCGCGGCACGAATATCTCCGACGAACGCCTGCAAAAGAAGACAAGCGTCATCGAGCAGGCACTGTCCATCAACCAGCCAAGGCCGCATGACGGTCTCGATATCCTTGCCAAAGTCGGCGGCTTTGAACTGGGCGCTATTGCAGGACTGATTCTCGGCGCAGCCGCCCGCCAATGCGCCGTCATCCTCGACGGCGCCAACACCGCAGCCGCCGCTCTCATTGCCCAGACACTTGCGCCCGACTGCACAGACTATCTACTTGCTTCCCATCTGGGCGCAGAAAAATCCCATGTCCACAGCCTCAAAAAGCTCGGACTCGAACCGCTCATGGACCTTGACCTCAAACTCGGCGAAGCCTGCGGCTCAAGCCTTGCGGCCGCCATGCTCGACGCCGTGCTCGCGGCCTGGGATGTCCTCGACAAGCTGCCCCATGACCCGATCGAGACGCCATTCCATCACGAATACATGCGTCATACGGTCCCGAAGATTACGGATAAGACCTTCGACTTCTACCTGCGCACGATGCAGGATCTCGACCACCAAGCGATGGAGCTTTGCCAGCAGCGTATCGACAACCTCGCCAAGCCCATCTACAGTCTCGGCTGTCTTGAGCAGATTGCCGCCGAGCTTGCGGGCATCATCGGCGACGAACTGCCTGCGTGCGGCATGGACAGAGCCCTGCTGGTCTTCACCGGCCGTCATACGAGCTTCCTGCAATCGCAGCTTACCGCCGCCTTTGCTACCCAGGCTGGTGCCGAAGTCACACTGGCCCACCTGCGCGACGAACTGCCGCCTACCGCTGCCTTTGACTTTGGCCGTGAGCATGCCGAGCTCCTGTCGCTGTCCTATCCGCTGCTCGGCCTTTCGCTGACGGAAATCGACGAAGATGCGCCATTCGGCACGGCCGCCAGCGAACTGCGCACCGCACTGCTAAACGAAGACGGCAGCCTGCGCTATGCCGCTGATGAATTCCTGCAGCAAACGCCGGAAGCCTATCGGCCCGCAGCTGGCGCTCTCATCGGTGCCATCATCGCCGCAGCCCACAACAGCAGCTTCATCCTGCTAGGCGACGAAGCCACGGAAATCATCGCGCGTTACACCGAGCTCTTATGCCCGGATGTTCGCCCCTATATCCTGCATGTCCAGCCGGCAATGCTTTTGACAGATATCACATTGCCCGGCGGCATCATCGCCAGCCTCGGCCTTGGCATCACCGAAGCAGCCATGCATATGCTGAACATCATGCGCACCTTCGCGGAAACAAAAGTAGCCGTCGCCAGCGACGGCCCCGGTGCCGGCCGGCAGCAACAATGACACACAAAAAGGCGGCTTACAGCCGCCTTTTTGTGTGTCATTGATATCACGCCATTCGATGGCAGATTCATCAACAAAACTTATCTTCAAATCATAAGTCCCCGCATCGATATTATCCAGATTCAGGCCAACAATCGCACGATTTTCAAGCGTATCAGAACCGAGGAGATTCTCTCCCCAGTTATTCGTTTTGGCCGGGCTGACAAATATCTTATGAATAGTATAGCCGGTGTGATTCGCTCAATTATCCCATTCACAAACAAAACCACTCTGTTCGCTATGATTACGATAAGACAAGTCGTTCCATCTGCCATAATTCCATAAGCATACAGAATCTTCCTTAGCCACTACATTGGAACTATTATTGGGTTCTCCGTCGTCCCAGTTGGTATAGTTCCATGGCTCGTTGGTTATCCAGGCAAAGGCCAGCCCCTCGGGACGATAGCCGCCAATCCAAAGACGATATCCTTCCGTGTTCAGCTGATCAATGAAATCCTGCTCCGCCTGGGACGTGATTGTGGCCAAATGTCCTCCTAAGCGTTCACAGTAGCTTTCTGCTTCCCACCAAGTGAGTTTTCCTCCAGTATAATAAATAGCATACCTGCTATTGCCAAAATGACCTTGCGGTCCTGCCGGTTCTACTGCGGCAACTTTTTCGCGGCTTAATCTGACTCTGCCTTTGCCGAGCAGCACATTATAGGCTTTGGGGACATATCCCTGCAACATTTTTTGCAAATTACTACGAAATTCACTGGTATTCAACATCGCCTGCAAATCGGGAATGCATGGACATTCCGCATAAAGTGAGCCGTCCACAGAATACACATATATTGTGTCAGAAGTTGCAGGGTATTCCGTCATGCCAAATCCCGCATTATGGGTGACGGTAACATTGCCGGTAAAAGCAATAGCCTTGACGGTTCCGTTATGCTCCGACTGGTAATCATCCTGCCAATGGATAGAGCTCGTTTCGCCATAAACAGAAGTCAACATGCCTGGCCAAAGTGTGTTGTCAGTGCTGCTGAACAGCCTGTAAGGCGATGCTGAAGCATTGTCTGCTGCTGTGATAACTACCAACATACACAGCAGAATGATTTGTTTTAGATTCCTTACCATAAAATCATCTTTCCTCCTTGATAGTAAAAAAGGCCCATAACAGGGCCATCCATGGAGAATTATACCATTGATATCCTCTCCACTACAAGCCTTAAATGCAGTTTTGAACGTCAAATATACAAAATACATTTTTGTTTGAACCTGGCCGCCCATTGGCAGCTTACAGAATTCAGCATCAAACGCATAGCGGCGGGACAATATGTAAAGAAATCTTCAATAGGCCTATAATCCTATTAACACTACGTCAGGCAAAGCAAACCATGACAAAAGGGGATGTGTCCTTTCACACCCCCTTTTGCTATATCACATATATTTAGAACTTGAACTGACGCAATGCCTGCTCCTGCTCTGCTGCCATATGGGAAAGCGTATCGCTGGCAGAAGCGATTTCCTCCGAAGAGGCCGACTGTTCTTCGGTTGCTGCCGATACAGATTCCATGTTCTCAGACACTTCCTGTCCTTTGCGGCTGATCTCAGCGACCGAATCGGAAATGTTTTTCGCATTCTCATCGACAATGCGAATCGCACCATCCATTTCCTTGGTCTTTTCCGCACCGTCCTGCACCAACGCATGAATGCGGTTAAATACCGCCTGCAGTTCCTCTACCGACTTGGCACCGCTTACCACAGCATCACAGCCTTGCTTCATCGATGCTACTGCCTCTGACGTATCCTGTTGCATGGCGTTGATAAGGCCAGCGATTTTCTGCGCTGCCTCCTCAGACTGCTCGGCCAGTTTGCGCACTTCTTCCGCGACGACAGAGAACCCGCGCCCCTGCTCGCCAGCACGCGCAGCCTCGATAGCCGCATTGAGTGCCAAGAGATTTGTCTGGCTGGCAATCTCCGAAATCGTATCGACAATCGCGCCGATCTCCTCTGAACGGTTGCCCAGACGGCCTACCATCTCAGCGGTACTGCTGACCGTAGCCTCAACATCACGGATTTCCCCTACCGAAGTTGCCAGCGCTTGGTTGCCCTGCTTGGCCTCATCTGCCGCTGTGATGGAGTTCGTGGTTACTGCATTGGCATGCGCCCGCATGATCTGAATGGAATCATTTACCTTCTGCAGAAGCTCCTGGCTTTCCCTGATCTTAGCTTCCTGCTCGATTACCCGATGCGCCGCCTCGCCAACGGACTCAGCGGACTGTACCGATGCTTGCGCCGACTGGAGCGAAGCCTCTTTCAAGCTGCCCGAAGATGTGCTTATATCCTTGATGGCACTGCTTATGCCCTTCATATAGGCACCCAGTTTCTGTTGCATATCCGCCAGCACCCGCGACAAATGACCGAATTCATCGCCACGATTGAGCGATAGTGCCGTGCCCCGGAAATCACCATCGCGCAGTTTCTCACAAACGGCACGCATCGCAGTGAGCGCATCGGTAATGTTACGAGCTGTCATGATGCTGGCACCAGCCTGTACGAACAGGGCAACCAGCGTGACCACCATGATCATTACAGCTGCGGCACTATTCGCATCGCGGCTTGCCTGCTCTCTCGCCTCGGCATGTTCATTGACTTTCTGCTGCTGATTATGGAAGGCATCCCGGAGCCCGCGCGTTGCTGGCGATCCATCCTTCTCATAATAAGCCAGTGCTTCTTCATTTTTCCCTTGGTTGGCCAGCTCGATGACATGCGCCATGACTTTTTTATAATTCGCCCACTGTGAATCGATATCCGCCGTATCCTCAATCGGCATTCCTTTGACCGCATCTTTATATTCTGCCACAGCCTTTTCTACATTATCCTGTGCATCTTTCTGCTGTCCGGTTACCTTTTTCAGGCGCTCCGGATTATCCTGCAGCGTTACGATCTGCAGCGTTTTCACCATCATAATACGGCTGTTCTCCACTGCTGTCCCCAGCTTCTGCACGCCCTGCATCTCATGCGTATACATACTGTTCATCGCATCATCAGCATTGCTGAGTGACCGGTAGCCAGTGACGCTTATGCCAATCATCGCAATGGCTGCTACAGCTACAATCAATAGCAGTTTATAAGTTACCTTGATATTATCGAAACCCATAGTAGCTTCCTCCTCTTTTACATCCTTAACATCACATTGAATAACGTTTCAATTTTATCATCCTAGATCAATGTATACTATTAATTATTACCTATAGCATCTATAAGTTTTTCTTATAGCACATTGCCCTTTCTTTTCCACTACGGCTTTATATTTTTACACTTACCTATTGACACACCGCATCATCACGATTATAATGTAAACATATTAAACATGTATGACTTAGTGGTTTCCATTTACATCATTCTCAATTCCGTAAAGAAAGAAGGCATTCCTATGGCAAAATCCCCCAAAGACAGCGTCCAGGCCGCTCGTGAAGACGCCCTGCGCCAACACAATCCCGGTGCCAGCCGCAAGCAGCTCATTCTCTGGTTTGGCGCGCTCATTCTCGGCGGTTTTCTCGGTTCGTTAGGCGTCGCTGCGCTAAATGAACTGTTTGACTTCATCGCGACGGTTTTTACCCGTCTCTTCCAATTCATCGCCGTGCCTACCATCGCACTAGCCGTCATCACAACGCTTTCTGCGCTTGGCGGCAAGAAAGAGACCAAGACCATTTTCACACACGCCGTAACCTATACCATCCTCACAACCTTAGCAGCCGCTACGGTCGGGCTTCTCCTTTATCTCTGGATTGCGCCGGGGAATCTTCCCGCAGATGTCGTCGGTGCTGGTGCCGCCTCGGTACCACTCGACAAGGTCGGTTCGCTTTCTTATTATGACCATATCCTCTCCGTTATCCCGAATAACATCCTGCAGCCATTCCTGGCTGGTAATGTTCTCTCCGTCATGATCATCGCCGCTTCGGTCGGCCTGGCACTGGCCTTTATGCCCCAGACCGAAAACCGCGCCGTCCTCATCAAAGGACTTTACGGCGTTCAGGAACTGCTGTTCACACTGATCAAGGCGATTCTCTGGGCTCTGCCCGTTGGCATCCTTGCCTTCTCCGGCCAGCTCGCCGCCCAAATCCAGGCAGGTGTCATCGTCGGTGCACTCGGCAAATACGTTGCTGTCGTCCTCGGCGGCAACGCCATCCAGTTTTTCGTTGTCCTGCCGCTGTTCCTGCTGCTGCGCGGCCTGAACCCCGTCGACGTCTTCAAGAAGATGAGTCCGGCGGTAGCCGTCGCGCTGTTCACCAAGAGTTCGGCCGGCACCCTGCCCGTGACGCTGGCTTCCGCGGAGCAGAATCTCCAGGCAGACACGCGCGTATCACGCTTCGTCCTGCCAATCTGCACGACCATCAATATGAATGGCTGCGCTGCCTTTATCCTCGTAACCTCGCTGTTTGTCATGCAGAATGCTGGCTTCGAGCTGTCGCTTGGCACGATGATTTCCTGGGTATTTATCGCCGTCCTCGCTGCCGTTGGCAATGCCGGCGTCCCGATGGGCTGCTACTTTTTGACCCTTTCCCTCATGAGCTCGATTGGGGCCCCCATTGGCCTTATGGGTGTCATCCTGCCCATCTACACGATTATCGACATGATCGAGACCGCCGAAAACGTCTGGTCGGATGCCTCCGTATGCGCCATGACCGATCACGACCTCAAGGGCAAGCTTGCTCACCAAGCGCCTGCAAATTCTCTTTCTTGAAATATTCGCAAAAAATTTTTTATATCCTGCTACACACTTTTCGCGATTGGCGGATATAAAGAACAGACAGCTGATCGACCTGCGCAGGCAGCCGGCACCGCAAGGCTTGTTGGCTGCCTGTTTTTTCTTAAGAAACTGTATTTTTTATCGATAATAATAAGTAGAGGTTCTTTTATAAACAAAAGGAGGTATTGGTATGCACAAACTGTTCAAAATCCTACTGATGTCGATGTTAGCATTTTCAACCATTTTTTTAGCCTCAGGCTGTTCGGCTGAAAATGGCAAACCTGCCCAGGACGCAGCCGGCAGCAATAAGTTCCCGGCCTTCCAAACGGTAGATGTAGCGGGCAATCCCGTTACGCAGGATATTTTCAAAGGCAAGAAAATAACTGTCGTAAACATCTGGGGAACCTTCTGCCCACCTTGCATCGCAGAAATGCCCGAGCTGGGAAAATGGGCTAGAGAAATGCCGCAAGATGCACAGATTATCGGCATTGTATGTGATGCCAGCGGCCCCAACGATAAGGAAACAAAAGCAGCAGCTGTAAAGATCTTAAACGAAGCCAACGTCAGCTTTGTAAATATTCTGCCTGACGGTAACTTATTGAAATATCTGGAACGTGAAGATGCTGTACCAACGACCATCTTTGTGGATTCTGACGGCAATGTCGTCGGCGAAAAGGTCGTAGGCGCCGATGTAGCTAAGTACAAACAGCAAGTTGCGAGGTATCTCAAGTGACCAGATTGGGCAAAGCCCGCAGCCTGCTATTGGCTCTGGCAGTCGGCTGCATACTCTGGGGGCTGTGGCGCGGTGAGGCCCATATAATTTGGCAGAAGGCTGTGCGCGTGTGTATGGAATGCATAGGATTGGGGTGAACCGATGAATATCACCCGTTCTGTTAATCGCCGGTTTGTGCAGCTGCTGGCGGCCGTACTCACCAACCAGCAATTGCTGAATCTTGCTTCCGGCCGGCTCTACAAGGGCAGTGCCAAGAATCTGTGTGCCCCGGGGCTCAATTGTTATTCCTGCCCGGCAGCCACCTTGTCCTGCCCGCTGGGCGCGCTGCAGGCAGCCGGAGGAACGGCTGGTTATGGGTTCAGCTTTTATGCCGGCGGCTTTTTGCTGCTGCTCGGTGTGCTCTGGGGACGGCTGGCTTGTGGCTTTCTCTGCCCCTTTGGTCTGTTGCAGGATTTGCTTAGCAAGGTGCCCGTGACGAAAAGGCAGCTGTTTCCGCCGCTGCGCTATGTGAAATACTTGCTGCTGGCAGTCTTTGTCCTATTATTGCCAGTACTGCTCCTCATGCTCAATGGTGTGGGAGCACCGGCCTTTTGCGAATACATCTGCCCGGCAGGTACACTGGAAGCAGCTGTGCCACTGCTGCTGACGCATGCAGAGTACCGGCAAGCCGTCGGCGGTTTGTTTGTCCTGAAAGCGGTTATATTGGCGGCTGTAGTCATCGGCTGCCTGTTTATCAGCCGTTTCTTTTGCAAAATGCTTTGTCCATTGGGGGCATTTTATGGCCTGCTGAATTCCGTCAGTATTTGCAGGCTGCACCTGGATGAAAAAAGCTGTGTAGCCTGCGGCCGTTGCCACAAAGTCTGTCCTATGGACATCAACCCGGCAGCGCAGCCTCACTCCCCAGAGTGCATTATGTGCGGCCAATGTGTCAAGGCCTGCCCGCAAAAAGCCCTGCATCTGGGAATCAAGGCGCCCAAGGCTAAGACTGCTACGAATACGCAATGAAGTACGACAGAAGGAGGTATGCGTATGAAACAGAAAATCTGTGCCCTGCTGCTGGCTTTGCTGGTTATAGCGGCAGCTGTTCCAGCTATGGCAGCAGAGAGTGATGCGTCCAATAGCAGCAGCTATCAGCAAAGCGATGATGGCTGCAAAGACGGCGTATGCCCATGGCGAAAGGGCGGAAAGTAAAAAGATTGCTTGACAATAAAAAAGAAGGTGTGGTCAAAATGCTTGCTATGCATTTTCCCACACCTTCTTTTGTTGTCTTATTTATGCGCTGGCACAATCATCGTATAGAAACACAGTACGCCCAGCGCATAGCCGGCTACCATGATGATGCCCATCGGCACGGCCGTATGGTCGCCCATGATGCCAACTACCGGCATCATGCAGGCACCAAGGATCATCGAGAAGAATCCCACGAGCGCACTGGCACTGCCAGCATTCTTGCCCTGGCGCGAAAGTGCCAGCGAAAAACTGGCTGAGCCCATGACCGACAATGGCACGACCGTGACGAACAGTACTGCCACCGTATAGCCAATGGGCGCATCCAGCACGAAGCCCGCCAGCAGGAATAGCGAACCTGCCAGCGGCAGCAATACCCCCACCTTTAAGAGCTTTACATCAGGCACCCGGCCAGCCAGGCGTGCCGGCAGCAGCCCGGCCAGCATCAAGCCCAGGCCAATGAATCCGAAAATCAGGCTGAAAGTCTGCGGCGATACCTGATAGATATTCTGGAAGACAAACGACGACCCCGCCAGATACGAAAAAAAGGCCCCGAAGACAAAGCACTGTAACAGGCAATGGCCGAGAAAATACCGGTCACGCAAGAGCTGCGGGTATTTGCGGAACGATTCACTAAGTCCCTTGAGCCGCTGTTCCTGCGGCAAGGTCTCCTTGTATACCAGCGTAGCCAAAGCCTGCAAGATACCGATAAATACCAGCACCACAAAAACACCACGCCAGCTTGTAAACAAAAGAATCTGGCCGCCGAGCACCGGCGCCAGGATAGGTGCCAAGCCATTGACCATCATCAGCAGCGCAAAGAAGCGCGTAAGCTCGGCCCCTTCACAGACATCACGGGCAATCGCGCGCGCAATGACAATGCCACTGGCTCCAGCAAAGCCAGCCAAAAAGCGGCAGAGCAGAAATAGCCGGATATCCTGCGCCCAAACGCAGCCCGCTGTCGCCAAAACAAACAGGAGCATGCCAATAAACAGCGGGCCACGGCGGCCATAGCGGTCACTTACCGGCCCCGTGAAAATCTGGCCGATTGCCATGCCGATGATGGTCATCGTCAATGTCAGCTGGGCCAGCGAAGCTGAAATCCCCAAGTCGTTCTGCACGGTCGGCAAAGCCGGCAGATACATGTCGGTCGAAAGCGGCGCCATCGCCGACATGATGCCTAGAAACACCGTCAGCCATAAGCGCATCTTATTCGTCATTTGCATTTTTTTTCCTTTCTCATGTGCGTAATGAGGCTATTTTAACAGAATTCGCTTAAATATCTGCTTAAAATTCCATTAGATTTTTTGCACCGCGATCCGCGTGATAAAACCGCCCGGATCGTTCATACTCATATTTTCAAGAATGCTTTCTTCATAAGAAAACGAGCCGACCTTACAGCCATGCGCCGCAATATATCGGCGCAATAACGCATAAGCCTTGCTAGTATCGTCATACTCCCCCTGGAAATAAGTGACAAGATATGTACCAGCTGGGCGCAGGCAGCGGTATTCACGCGCAATCTTCCGATAGGAATTTCCGACCACCGTAAAGAAATGGCTAAGGATTCCTTCCCTGCCAGCCTGTAAAAAATCACGGGCTGCTACCATTGCCCCGACGCCCAGGCCCAGGCTTATCTGCTGCTCTGTAACCTGCCGCTCATGCTCGGTCGCCATGCGTTCGACCAGCGGCCAGTCCTCCCGCATTGCCGCCTGCCGCACATCGCGCGATAATACCAGATGCGCAGCAGGCAGTTCCTGCTCCTCGACTTTGCCGCAGACCACAGTCTGTGCCAGCTGCAGCAAACGGCGCTGGCTTTCCACGACACGCAGCTGCCGCCGGATTTTCGCCTGCTCCGCTTCGAGCCAGGCCTGCTGATCCGCCAGCAGGCAGTCCAGGCGCTCGGGACTGCGATGTTCCATATACTCCTTGATTTCTGCAAGTTCCAGCCCCATCTCCCGCAACATCCGCAAAAGATAGAAGGGATAAAACTGCCGGAACGAATAACTGCGGTACCCATTCGGCTCAACATGATCGGGCTTGAAAATGCCCTGTTCATCGTAATAATGGAGCGTGCGCTTGTTGACCCCGACAATCTGCGCAAATTCTCCCGTATGGAATGTCAACCGCCGCTTCATGAAAACTCCCCCTTGACATTACAGTTACTGTATCCTTTAAGATAACTATACAAGAAATACACGTGAAAGGAAAGGTATTTATGCAAAATAGCAACTCCACACCGCTGGCACAGCGGTTCACTATTTTCTCCCTGCTGCGCTTTGCCGCCCCCTCCATCGGCATGATGCTCGTCATCTCGCTCTACACCGTAACCGATGGCATCTTTATCGGCCGCTATGCAGGCGCAGCAGCCCTCGCAGCCTCCAACATCGTCTATCCCGCAATCAATCTGATTTTCGGTCTGGCCATCATGCTGGCTACTGGCGGCAGTGCACTCGTTGCCAAGAATCTGGGCGAAAAGCGCATGGCTGCCGCCTCCCGCCGCTTCACCCTGCTGGTCGCAGCGGGGGCAGCCACCGGCCTGCTGCTGGCCCTCGGCATCGCGCTCTTCTTTACCCCGCTGCTTAACCTTCTCGGAGCCAGCCCCCAGCTTTTCGCTGACTGTCGCCTCTATCTCGGCCTCTTGCTGCCCTTTTTCCCTGCCGCCGCCCTGATGGTCATCTTCAACGCTTTCTACATCGCCGACGGGCGCCCCAGCCAGGGCTTTCTCGTTTCGATTGGCAGCGGCCTTGCCAATGCCGTCCTCGACTATGTTTTTCTGGCCCACTTCGGCCTCGGCATAGCCGGGGCGGCACTGGCTACAGGCCTGGCAGACCTGCTCGCGGCCATCATCGGCCTTGTCTATTTCACCCGCTATAGCCGCACGCTGCGCTTCTGCGCCTTCCAGGCTGAACTTGCCGTTTTGCGCACAGCTTGCGGCAATGGTATTTCCGAGCTTGTGACCCAGCTGTCCGTCGGACTTGTCACCTTGCTGTTCAACTTGATTACGTTCCGCCTGGCCGGCGAAGATGGCGTGGCCGCTATCTCCGTCATCCTCTATGCCGAAATGCTGCTGACCTCTATCCTTATGGGATTCACCAATGGCGTTGCGCCCATCTTCTCCTACCACTATGGAGCAGGCCAGCGCGCCGAGCTTGCCCGCCTGCTGAAACTCAGCCTGGGCGTCATTGCCGGCTTCAGCCTGCTGGCCTTTACCGCTGCCCGTCTGCTCGCCGCACCGCTCATCACCCTGTTCCTGCCTGCTGGCGGTCACGTCTTTACCCTCACGCTCTCCGGCCTGCTGCTGTTCTCACTCAGCTTCCTGCTCGTCGGTTTCAATATCTTTGCCTCAGGTTTCTTCACTGCCCTGTCCGACGGCAAGACATCTGCCCTGCTCTCCTTCGTCCGCAATCTCGCCGGCATTGTACTTTTCCTGCTGCTCCTGCCCCAGAAGCTCGGCCTTGCTGGCGTATGGCTTGCCGTGCCGGCGGCTGATACCGCCGCACTGCTGCTAACCATCTTCTGCCTGCATAAGACAAGCAAAACCCTGCAGCAAACAAAAGAGCCTTCCCCCAAGGGGAAGGCCCGGCATGCCGCTGGCATGGTGCAAACCGAAAATTGATTTTCCGCTCGCTTATGAAGTCTGGCCGTGGTACTCCACCTGCCGGACTTCTTTTATTTTATTTTCAGCATCGACCATAACGACCTTTGGTTTCCAAGTACGCGCTTCTTCTTCCGCAAAGAACGCATAAGCCATGATGATGACGACATCGCCAACCTGAGCGCAGCGGGCAGCCGCACCATTGAGGCAAATGACACCCGAGCCCCGCGGCCCTGGAATCGTATAGGTCTCCAGGCGCGCACCATTGTTGTTGTCGACCACCTGCACGCGTTCATTCGGCAAGATGCCCGCCTTCTCCATAAGCTCTTCATCAATCGTGATGCTGCCCATATACTGAAGATTGGCCTCCGTCACCGTCGCACAATGTATCTTACCTTTGAGCAAATTGAGCATCATATTATTCGCCCTCCTTGCCCAGGATTACATTATCGATCAGCCGCGTTGTCCCGATGCGTACCGCAATCGCCAGCAAGGCCTGCCCATCGACCGTTGCAATTGGCTGCAAGGCGGGGAACGAATAGATATCGACGTAATCAATGGCGGCCAACGGCTCCGTGGCAAGCGTATCGATCACTACCTGCTTGATTTTCTCCGGCTCACGCTCGCCAAACGAGTACGCCTCCTTGGCCTGCTGCAGGCTGCGCGAAAGAATCAGCGCAGCTTCTTTTTCCTTTGGCGAAAGGTACTGATTGCGCGAGCTGCGCGCCAGGCCGCTTTCCTCGCGCACGATTGGCACCATATGGATATGGACATTGATATTGAGATCCTCGACAAAACGGCGGATGACGACAACCTGCTGGGCATCCTTCTGACCAAAGAATGCCTCATCAGCCCGTGAAAGATTCATAAGTTTCGTGACGACTGTCGCTACGCCGCGGAAATGCCCTGGCCGCTGTGCCCCGCAAAGCTTCTTGGTGATATCGCCCTCCACATTGACATACGTACAATACCCCTCAGGATACATTTCTGCCGGCTCTGGATGGAATACCGCATCAACCGGCACCGTCGCCAGCTTCTCACAGTCCGCCTCAAAACGACGCGGATACGCAGCATAATCCTCATTGGGACCAAACTGTGTCGGATTGACAAATACCGACGCAATGACGATATCGCATTTTTCCCGCGCTGCCCGCATAAGTGTCAAATGCCCCTCATGCAAAGCCCCCATGGTCGGCACAAGCCCGATGGTCTTGCCTGCCGCCTTCATCGCCTTCGCATAGGCTTGGATCTCTTTAACCGTCCGTAAAATTTTCATCTCATGTTACCTCTCTTCCTAGCACTGTAGATTCCGAGGCAAAAGAAGCAACTGGCCCAGCAACCCAAAAACGCCCTTCAGGCCAGACCTGAAAGGCGCACGAATACACGGATATCCTTTCCTGTCTTAGTCCTATGGATCTAAGCAGTACCTCAATGATACGTAAATGAATTGCCTGGGAAAAAGTATAACTCACCAGAGTGATGTCATCTTCTGCCACAAGCTCTATGCTAACACATCTATACGCAAATAGCAAATACACAGGGACTTATCCACATTGTGTGGCTAAGTCCCTGTGTATATTGTGGATAACTTTGCTGAAAATCGTCACTAGACTGTATCTATGCACAAAAACAGCATACGAATCTCCGCGCATTTGTGGATAACTGCCAAGGTGTATCTCAAAGCTCGGATGTGCAATGCGGACATTTTGTGGCCTCGTCAGGAATCTCCGTCTTGCAGTAAGGGCAGAGACGCGGTTCCTTGGCAGGCTCTTCTTCCTTTTTCGGCAGGATACGGTTTACCTGCTTGATCAGCATAAAGATAGCAAAAGCCACAATCAGAAAATCGATAACTGCATTGAGGAAAGAACCATAAGCGATGACCGGCAGACCGGCCGCCTTCGCTTCAGCCAATGTTGCCGCTGGCGTGCCCGACAGATTGATAAACAGATTGGAGAAATCCACTTGCCCCAAAATGAGACCAATCGGCGGCATCAGCACATCGTTGACAAAGGACGTGACAATCTTGCCAAAGGCAGCACCGATGATAATACCGACAGCCATGTCAAGCACATTGCCACGCATGATAAACTTCTTGAATTCTTCTACCATAGATATACTCCTTTCCTGGAGAGAAAATTGGAATGCACTCCCACGCTAAACATATTCCACAAGGAATAAAAAATCCCTTCTGCCTGCAATACAAAAAAAAGACATCCACAACGTGAATGTCTTTTGCTTAACTGGCAACTCCCTATCCTCCCAGTCCGTCTCCAGACAAGTACTTTCGGCGTATATGTGCTTAACTACTGTGTTCGGTATGGGAACAGGTGGAACCACATAGCCA
>SVBZ01000034.1 GCA_015058575.1 Pseudoselenomonas ruminantium | reverse complement strand
AAGCCGCCGGGCAGGGGAGTACCATAAGCGTAACATTGATGGTTTGCGTGAAGAAAATATTTTTTGCCTACACATTCCGTTGAAAAATTCACACCGTTCAAGCGTAGCGCGTTTGGGAACTTTTTCAATGCTTAGTTAAAGGCAAAAAATATTTTTAGCAAAGCATCTAAGTGAAGCGTTGGTACTCCCCTGCCCGGCGGCGCGGCTTTCCTCGAATAAAAACACGGTAATTTACAAACTGCAATTTGGGTCGGAGTTTTTGTGAGCGGAATATACAGTAAAAAACGCTGGGAAATGACGTGCATTTCCCAGCGTTTTTCAGTGCTGATAAATCCGATAGCTATCGCGGCAGCTTTCTTTGACGTCGTAGAGTGCGCGGTCGGCGCGACGGAATATGCTGTCGAGATTATGGCGGTCATTGCCACTGCCTGCGGGGCTGATGGCGACGCCGATGCTGGCGGTTACATTGCCTGGCGTACCGGAGACGATTAAACCACGAGTCTGTTCAAGGATGAGTTCGGCAAGCATGCTGGCATAAGCCTCGCAGTCACCCTTGTCCTCTTGCACGATAAGCAGTGTGAATTCGTCGCCGCCGAAGCGGCCGATATGCGTGCGGGGCGGCAGGATATCGTAGAGCATGCTGGCAAATTCGACGAGAATATCGTCGCCGCGCTGATGGCCGTAGGTATCGTTAGCTTCTTTGAAGTGGTCGAGGTCGATGATGAAGAAGGATGCTGACCAGTCGTTGGGAATCTTTTCGAGAATCTGCTGGCACTGTGCGGTCATAGCAGCTTTATTGAGGCAGCCCGTCAGATGGTCGGTTTCAGCGTTATGCTTGTAGTTATCGCGGTCTTCCTGCAGGATTTCCACGGCGTCAAGGGCTTGCTGGAGTTCGGCTTCACGGGCACGGAGAATGCGGTTCTTTTCCTGTTCCAGGCGGTTGCGGTATATCAGGAATATCGCTGTAGCCAGAATGGTGAAGATAATCAGCAGGCCGATGGTCAGGGACAACGGGTGCTGGCTCAGCAGATAGCCAAAGGAAACGTCTGGCTCACTGTTGTGTTGGATAATCTGTGATAGCTGATTTTGCGGCAAGCCCAATAGTGCTGTGTTGACTGTGCGGCATAGTGCTTCAGGGGTGTCTGCGCGGAACATCAGGCAAATCGGGACAGAAATGGTGGTGTTTTCAAGCACTTTGAGCTGAAAGTGCAGCAGCACATTCTTGTTTTTGGACAGGTATGGCTGCGGCAGATAAGTGCAATCGTATTGGCCCTGTTCAACGGCATAGAGACACTCTTCGGGGTCTGCGAGTTCGGTCACTTTTGCCTGCGGATTGAGTCGCTGGAAGAAATCCCGCAGGCCAGTAAAGCAGGTTGGCAGGACGATGCGTTCTGGGCGGGCGGAGTCGCTGCGGGTCCGGGCAATGACCGGTGTGAATGGCAGCCAGAGAATATTATTGGAAAATTGCATGAATTGCAGCTTGGGATCGTTGACATAGACGGCAAACATTGCTTCAGCATCATGCGTGTGCAACATGCGTATCGCATCATCGTATGAGTCAGCAATGCTGGGTTGGAAAACGATTCCCGTGGCATTCATCAGTAGTGTCAGGATATCTGGAGCTATGCCGTAGATATTGCCGAAATCCCTGTTTTTTTGGACGATTGGTGCGAATGTGCCGGGAAAGACCACGCGTATGGCCGGTGCTGTGCGTATGTATGCCTGCTGCTGTTCGGAGTAGCGGGCCATTTTGTAGATGCTTGGATCGAGGTATTCCCGCTCCAGACGTGTCTCGAATGAGGGATTTGTCATCTCGATGTTCAGGATAGCCTGATTCAGCTCGCTCATCAACGTAGTATGAGCGGGGGTGGTCAGGTATTGCTGGGGAATAGTAGTCACGAAAGCAACCCAGCGCTCGTTGCCAGTCAAGTTGAATACAGTGCTGGCTATGAGCTGGACTTCGCCTTGCTGCAGGGCGTTATTGAGTGCATCGCCCGATGGGTAGGTGCGGAGCGTTACAGACCAGCCATTCGCATTGATGTAGAATTGCAGGCGCTGCTGGATGTCCTCGCTGTCCAGTACGCCAATGGTAGAGCCGTTGATAGTTGCGGCATAGTCAGCATCAATGGAGGTATTGTCGCTGCGCGTATAAAGGCCGAGAACGGCATAGCAGGAATACCCTCGGGAGAAAAGATAGGATTCGTTTGCGAAAGCGGCATTGCATACGGGCGCGACAAGGTCGAGCCTGCCGTCATTCAGGCGCTCCAGGCAGTCTGCTGCTGATCCGTGATAGATTTCGTATTGCCAATGTGTGATTTTGGCAATTTCTGCTAAATAGGCGGTGTTATAGCTGGTCAGCAGCCGGATGGCATCGTTGGCTGGGCCGGGGCGCCGGTCATTGGCGATGCCGATACGGATGGTCTGATAGGCAGGCGGCTCAGCAAAACTTCTCGTGGGCGGCAGTGCCAATAGTATCAAGCTTAGCAGCAGGCAGCTTAGCTTTTGGACAAAATGCATGGTAAAACCCCTTTTAGGACTTAATGGAATGTTTTTCAAGAAATGCTGCGAAATTTGCTAAAGGCATGGGGCGGGCAAATAGGAAGCCTTGCCCGAATCGGCAGCCAATGGCTAGCAGTAGTTTTTCCTGCTGGCGGGTTTCGATGCCCTCGGTCAATACTTTCATATTGAGGCTCTTGCCTAGTTCGACGATGTGGCGCAGGATGGTCAGTGACCGTGGTGATTTTTCCGCGGCCAGCAGCATAGTGCGGTCGATTTTCATGACATCCATGGGGAGGTTTTGCAGCATGGCAATCGAAGAATAGCCGGTGCAGAAGTCATCCATCGAGAGGCAGAAGCCCATATGGCGAAGCTGGGCGACAATAGTGGCCGCATCGTAGCGGGCATCGTTGGCGCTGTAGTCGATAAAAGCGGTTTCGGTGAGTTCAAGCTCAATACTGCCGTTTGGCAGCTGATATTTATCGGCGATGTCCTGCATATGCGCCAGGTAGTTTTCCTCGGTGATATGCAGGCCGGATTGATTGACGGCAATTGGCACAATGGCTTCGCCACGAGCCAGTCGTTCCTGCTGGTACTGGCAGACCGTTTCGAGCATATAGTAGTCGAGCTGGACGGCAAACCCATTGTGTTCAAATAGGTGCATGAATTTTGCTGGCATAAGGAAACCAAGCTCAGGACTTTGCCAGCGTACAAGAGCTTCAGCGGCTACAATTGTCTGGGTCTCGATGTCGTATTTCGGCTGCAGGTAGACCTGGAATTCGCCATTCTTGAGCGCCTTGCCCATAAGGTCCTCCATCTGCTTGCGATAGAGCAGGCGCTCGCGCAGCGAGGTGTTGTAGGTACTGATTTCCTTGTCGTGGGAGACACTTTCGGCGAAAGCCAGCATAGCGTTATCCAGCAGAGCTGCGGCATCGATTGGTCCGGTCACAGGGATGGCACAGAGACCGATATGGTAACGGATGATCATGGGAGTGCCATTGACGCTGCAGGTGCTGGCATCCTGGGCCAGCTTGGCTGCGGCCTGCTCCATGGTAAAGCCTGCGGGCAGGCGGCAAAGCACAGCCAGAGAAACCGTGTCCAAAGACATGGCATGTGTGAGCAGCCAGTCGTTTTGGGCGCGTGCCTGCTGGATAAGGCTAAGCAAGGCTTGATTGAAGGTCTTACGTGTGTAGAGCTCGCGCAGGAAAGCGATATGCTGGGCGGAGAGTACGAGCAGGAACAGCTTGCCGTGCTCGCGTTCTTCGCGGTAGCGGTCGATATTGGCTGGCAGGTTGTTGACGAACCAGCGCAGATTATACATGTTTACTTCCTTGATGTAGTGTGCTTCGCGATAAAGTGCTTCATTATGCCGTTTGTTAAGCTGCATGATGAGCAGCAGGACGATAATGATGGCAAGCAGCAAGGTTGAGCAACAGACGAGCGTGCCAATCGGGTTGCGGTAGATTAGTGCGGGCAGAGTATCCCGCTCCTGGATAGTATAGACCTGCCGGTTGATGATGCTCGAAGTCTGGTGCGGACCAATATGCGTGATTTCTTTGTTAAGGATGCGGATAAGGATAGGATCAGCTTTTTGGCTTACGGCGATAGAGACATCGTGGGAAAAGACGACATTGCTGTTCGTATACAGATTGTAGTAGTTGCCCAGATGGATGTCAGCCTGTACTGTGATGGATTTGGCAAAAGTGATATCGGCCTGGCCGCTGTTGACGGCAAACATGCACTCCTGTACGGTGTCATAATAGCGCAGCTGCTCGGGCGGATACATGGATTCGATGTATTTATGGGCGTAGAAATGGCCGCGCGGACAAGCGACAATCGGTGTAGATGGCAATTCTTGATCTTTGCGCAGGACAGCGACATAGTTGATGGTCAGATAGGGGAGCGTAATATCGGCGTTATGCTGATGGGCCCAGTTGTAGTCAGAGTAGAAGTCGGCCACCATAGTGATATCACCATCGGTCAATTGCTGCATCATGCGAGCATGGTCACTATTGGGCAGGACTTCAATGCGGATACCGAGGTCTGAGGCGATGAGTGCCATGATATCTGCGACGACGCCTGCATGGGTGCCATCGCCGAGAAAATATGTATATGGTGGCTGGCCCGGGGAAGCCATCGCGTAGATGACTGGATGTTCGGCCAGATATCGTTTTTCTGCCGGAGTCAGGCTGAGCGCATCCTGTTCGCCAGCATCCCGGTATTTTTCGAGCAAGCGGAGCGTGTAGAGTGGGGCGATGCTGCGGAGCTGGTCTAGGCTGTCATCGACGGCCTGAGCGAGGGCTTGATTTCGCGTGCTGATTTCAAGCCAGCCAATGCCGCGGGCCAGCGGTATTGTGCGGATTCCGGCTGGTGGCGAGATGATATCATCGGGCATGGCGTAGTTTCGCAGATTGTCGCTTTGGGCGATGATATCGATGGCGCCGCTTTGCAGGCGCGTCCGGTTTTCACTGGCTGTTCCCGGTATGTAGATGACGTTTGCGCCAATATAGGTAGCAAGCGTCTCGATGGATTCGTAGAGCATGCCGTGATAATGATTATGGGCATCCCGTGTCAGATGACTGGCCGATTCGGTATAGCCGACGCGCAGCGTCTGGCGCTCATAGGCAGAAGCGGCAGGCAGCAGCGTTAATAGCAGGCCAAAGGTAAAAAGTGCGGCCAAAAGCCGGCGGCATCTGGTGGCAAATGATCGTGATGATTGCATAGGAACATCCCTTCTTCCCGTGTCGATCAAAAATCTATCCGTAGGCCAATGGTTGTTCGTTTATAGGCGGATAGTCCTAGTGTTTTCTATCTATAATCCTATCATAATATCGCAGTTCAAGCGAGCAAATCTTTTCCTGTAATGAAGAAAACTGACGAAGAAATAGGCTGCGAACGAGATAGTCTTTATCGATGATATATATTCTCAATTATGTGTGAAATTTATTGTTCGTGAGCCTTTCTATTGACTTTTTGCATGAAAGCACATACAATGAAAACATCAATCCCGAGTAAAATACTAAGGATTAAATAACGAACCGTTTTTTTCATAGAAGGAGAGTTTATATAATGGCAGAGAAGCTTTTGGAAATCAAGAATCTCCATGCGGGCGTGGAAGATAAAGAAATCCTCAAAGGATTGAATCTTTCCGTCAACAAGGGAGAGGTTCATGTCATCCTCGGCCCGAATGGCTCGGGCAAATCGACACTTATGAATGTCATCATGGGGCACCCGAAGTATCAGGTTACGGAGGGCACGATGACGTTCGAAGGTGAGGATATGACGGAACTAAAAACTTTCGAACGTGCGCGCAAGGGAATCTTCCTGTCGTTTCAGACGCCGGAGGAGATTCCGGGTATTACGGTCGAGAACATGATCCGTACGTCAAAGCAGACCATCACGGGGAATAAGGTCAAGATTCTGCCCTTCCGTAAGGAAATGAAGGCGCAGATGCAGGAACTCAAAATGAAGCCGGAGTATGCGCAGCGTTACATGAATGTCGGTTTCTCGGGCGGTGAGAAGAAGCGCAATGAAATCCTGCAGCTCTTGATGCTGCAACCGAAGCTGGCGCTGCTCGACGAAACGGATTCAGGTCTCGATGTTGATGCTGTCCAGATCGTTTCTGAAGGCGTTGCTAAGTTCCATAACGAAGAGAACAGCTGCCTTATTATCACACATAATACGCGGATCCTCGAAAAACTCAAGGTTGATAAGGTACACGTATTGATGAATGGCCAGATTGTTGAAGAGGGGGGCGCTGAGCTCATCGAGGATATCAATAACCGTGGATTCACGCATATCCTTGAGGCGCAGCCGGAAACAAAGTGAGGCATTTCGGATGGCAGAGAAGAAGAAAACATATATAGAAGATATTGAGCGTACACTCTACGATATCAAAGACGTAGACCGCTCAGTCTACAAAACCCATAGCGGACTTACAGAGGAGGTAGTCCGCGACATTTCTGTGCGTAAGCATGAACCGCAGTGGATGCTGGATTTTCGCTTGCACTCGCTGGCGGTCTACAATTCCCTTGAGCTGCCGAGCTGGGGGCCGAGCCTTGAGGAACTCCATATGGATGATATTGTCACTTATGTCCAGCCGGATGCCAAGATGACGGGAAGCTGGGAAGAAGTTCCTGAGGATATCAAAGATACGTTTGACCGTCTGGGTATTCCTGAGGCTGAGAAAACGTCGCTGGGCGGCGTCGGCGCGCAGTACGACTCGGAGGTTGTCTATCATTCCATTCAGGAGGATATGGTCAAGCAGGGTGTTATCTACACCGATATGGAGACTGCTGTGCGTGAGCATGAGGATATTGTCAAAGAATACTTCATGACACTTGTGCCGCCGAAGGATCATAAGTTTGCAGCCCTGCATGGAGCGGTTTGGTCGGGGGGCTCATTCGTCTATGTGCCAGCTGGCGTCCATGTCGAGATGCCGCTGCAGAGCTATTTTCGTCTCAATGCGGCTGGCGCAGGCCAGTTCGAGCATACCTTGATTATCGTGGAACCGGGCGCAAGCCTGCACTTCATCGAAGGCTGCTCGGCACCGAAACACAATGTCACAAATCTGCATGCCGGCTGCGTCGAGCTATTTGTCAAAGATGGTGCGCGTTTGCGTTATTCGACCATCGAGAACTGGTCACGCAATATGATGAACCTCAATACGAAGCGTGCACTCGTTGAGAAAGATGGCATTATCGAGTGGGTATCGGGATCGTTTGGCTCACATATTTCGTGCCTTTATCCGTGCAGCGTACTGCATGGTGAAAATGCCCGCTGTGAGTTTACGGGGGTAACCTTTGCTTCGAAAGGGCAGAATCTCGACACGGGGGCCAGTGTTATCCATGCCGCACCGCATACATCGGCCAATATCAATACGCGCACGATTTCGAAGGCTGGCGGCATGGCGACGTACCGCAGTGCCGTCAAGGTCACGAAGAATGCTCCCTATGCAAAATGTTCGGTCAACTGTGAGTCGTTGATGCTCGATAATCTGTCGCGCAGCGATACCTTGCCGGTCATGGATATTGAGGGCGACGAGGCTGATATCGGGCATGAGGCTAAGATTGGCCGCATCAGCGATGAGGCAATTTTCTATCTCACTTGCCGCGGCATTGATGAGGAAGAAGCGCGGGCAATGATTGTCCGTGGTTTTGTCGAGCCGATTGCCAAGGAGCTGCCGCTCGAGTATGCGCTCGAAATGAACAATTTGGTAAATATAGAGTTAGAAGGGACTATCGGCTAATGGATGCAAAAATCTTTTCTGAGATTCCGATGCGCACATGGCGCTGGCTCGGTGTCAATGAGGCCCGGGTTCCGGAAAATCTCAGCGATAATATAACGAAAAAACAAATCCTCGTCGAGGCGGGGAAAAGTGATGAAGTTGTCCTCGTGACCCGCGAGGGCGGCCAGCTGGAGGTACAGGTGCATATTGCAGATGGTGCAGAGCTGCATCTGGTGAATGTGCAGCTGGTTCCAGCTGATGCGGCCAGCACGAGCCGTGTTAAGGCCTACGTCGGTAAAGGTGCGAAATTTAGCTATACGACGGTGGAGGCTGGTGCACATCATACCGCAGCTGAACTTACGGTCGATATGGCGGGGGATGACAGTGTAAGCGATATTTGGGGACTGTATTTTGGCGATGGCGATAGCCGCATCGATCTCAACTATGTCATCCGCCAGCAGGGCCGCCGTACCGATGCGAATATGCAGGTGCGTGGGGCACTTTTGGGCCGCAGTGAGAAGACGTTCCGCGGCACGCTTGATTTCCTCGAGGGATCGAAGGGATCGGTTGGCCGCGAGAACGAGGAGGTTGTGCTGCTTTCGCCGGCTGTCCGCAACCGCAGTGTACCCATCATGCTTTCGCATGAGGACGATGTTGATGGACATCATGCGGTAAGTGTTGGCAAGATCGATGAAAGCAAACTGTTTTATCTTATGAGCCGTGGCCTTGATCTCATGGATGCCCAGCGGCTGATTGTCGAAGCGTCGTTCAATCCGGTACTTGACCGTATTGCTGATGAGGCACTCAAAGAAGAAATCGGTAAAGTTTTGCAAAGGAGGCTTGGAGATGGCTGATGCACAGGAATTCTTAAGAGATTTCCCTTTGTTGAACGGAGGAATCGATGGCGAGCGTATTGTCTATCTTGACAATGGGGCAACGACGCAGAAGCCGCAGCAGGTAATCCAGTCTCTTTGCGGCTACTATGGCGGCTGTAATGCCAACCCGCATCGCGGGGCGTATGCGCTCTCGGTAAAAGCTACGGACATCTATGAGTCGGCGCGTAAGCGCACGGCACAGTTCATTAAAGCGGGGCGGCCCGAGGAAATCATCTTTACGAAGAATGCCACTGAGGCACTGAATCTGGCAGCATACAGCTATGGACTGCATAACGTCAAAGCTGGCGATGAAATCGTCATCAGTATATCGGAACATCATAGCAATCTGGTGCCCTGGCAGTTTGTCGCTAAAGCAAAAGGAGCGGTGCTTAAATACATCTATCTTGAGGAAGATGGCAATCTTTCGCAGGAGGATATCGAGACGAAGATCACTGAGCGTACGAAAATCGTAGCGGTTACGCAGGTATCGAATGTTCTGGGACTCAAGAATGATGTCAAAAGCATTGTTAAGAAAGCCCATAGCGTCGGAGCAGTATGTATTGTCGACGGCTCGCAGAGCGTTGCGCATATGGCCGTTGACGTGCAGGATTTGGATTGCGACTTTTTTGCATTTTCGGGGCATAAGATGCTTTCGCCGATGGGGATTGGTGTACTTTATGGCAAGTATGGTATCCTGGATAAGATGGAGCCGTTCCTGCGCGGCGGTGATATGATTGAATACGTGCAAGAACAGGATGCCACATGGGCTGAGCTGCCAGCAAAGTTTGAAGCTGGTACGCAGAATGTTGGCGGGGCGGCAGGACTTACCGCGGCGATTGACTATCTTGAAAAAATTACGTTTGACCGCATCGAGGCTATTGAAAAGGATCTTGTGGACTATGCTCTGCCGCAACTTAGAGAACTTCCCTATATTGAGCTTTACGGATGTGACAGTACGAGAGATAATAAGACGGGGATTATCGCATTCAATATCAAGGATGTTCATCCGCATGATGTGGCGACGATTCTCGATAATGACGGGGTCGCTGTGCGTGCGGGACACCACTGTGCCCAGCCGCTGCACCGGTATCTCGGGCAGAATGCCAGCTGCCGTGCGAGCTTTTATCTCTACAACACGCGCGAAGATATTGACCGCTGGATAGCGGCGCTGAAAAAGGTAAGGGGGGTATTAGGTTATGGCGCTTGATGACGTATATACAGAGGTTCTTGGGGAGCACAGCCGCAACCCTGACCACAAGCACCATCTGAGCTGCGCGACCTGCTCCGTAAAAGGACGCAATCCGAGCTGTGGGGATGAAATTACGCTGGAGTTGCAAGTGGAGGATGGCATGGTCAAGGATGCGGCCTTCACAGGCATTGGCTGTGCAATTTCGCAGGCCAGCACAGATATCATGGCCGGACTCATACGCGGCAAGTCCGTCGTCGAAGCCCGCGGGCTGGCGCAGAAGTTCATTCGTATGATCAAGGGCGAAATCACGGACGAGGAAGAACTGGAGGAGCTTGATGAGGCCCTCGCGCTCAAGAATGTCTCCCATATGCCGGCTCGTGTCAAATGTGCGGTTTTGGCCTGGCATACGCTAGATGATGCCTTGACATCCGAGAATAATAACAAACAGTAATACTTATCCACAAAATATTGGGGATATCCACGGCAAAACTGTGGATAAAGGCGGTGTTTTGTGGATTTTTCCTGTGGATATGTGTAAATAAATGTGGATAAAGGAAGGAATAAGGACAATGGCAATGAAAGAAGTCAAACCAGAAGTATTCAACGAAAGCGTGTTCCGGGTCATTGGCAAGGACTGGCTTCTCGTCACCGCCGAGGCTGAAGGTAAAGCAAATGCGATGACGGCATCGTGGGGCGGTATGGGAATCATGTGGGGCAAGCCCGTGGCGTATATCTTCATTCGCCCGAGCCGTTACACGAAAGAGTTCATCGATAAGTCTGAGGGACTGACGTTATCGGTATTTGCCGAAGACCGCCGCAAGATGATGAACTATTTCGGCACGGTTTCGGGGCGTGATGAGGATAAGATCGCAAAGGCGGGACTTACTGCATGTCACGATAATGGCCGCACGTACTTTGATGAGGCACGGGTAACGATGCTTTGCCGTAAGCTTTATGCACAGGAGCTCAAGCAGGCATGCTTTATCGACAAGGCTTGCGATGAAAAATGGTACAACGACGATTATCATACGATGTATATCGTCGAAATCGAAAAAATTCTTGTACAGGAGTAAGCGATGACGAAAGCGAAGGAACAGCTTATCCCCGTATTGCAGAACTGTTCATTGGCGGATGGAATGAGCGAGGCGGAAATCCGTGAGCTGTTGAGCCTCGCACAAGTGCGTATCAGGGAGTATGCTAAGGGCGATATCGTTTTTCATGAAGGCGAGAAACCGCATTGCATCTATATCCTGCTGGCAGGCGAGGTGCATATTCTCAAGGACACGTTCTCAGGGTGCCAGATCTTCCTTTCGGAAATCGCTGAGGCTGGGGATATGTTTGGTGAGGTTTACGAAGTGTTGGAAAAGCCTTATGACATGTATGTCGAGGCTGTGAAGCCGACGCGTGTGCTCGAGATAGCAAGCCGGCTGCTGTCATTTGATGCTGGTGGCTCGCTTACGCGCAGCGCGCTCTTGGTGCAGCGGAATCTCATGCGTATCTTTGCGCGCAAGGCGTACTTTATGGCGGGCAAGCTCAAGGTACTTGCGAGCGGAAGCCTGCGTGAGAAGATTGTGCGATTCCTGTTCCAGCATCTTGGCAGCGATGGCTGTATTGAGTTGGCGGTCAGCCGTGAATTCCTGGCAGCGTATCTTGCTGTCACACGCCCGTCCCTTTCGCGTGAGCTTTCGGCTATGCAGCGTGAGGGGATACTGTCCGTTGACGGCAAGACCATTAAGGTCGTGGACATGGAGCGTTTTGAAGCATATCTCTGAGATTCGTGCTTAAAAAATTGCATAGAAAAAAGGGACATGCTGTGGGGGCATGTCCCTTTTTTCGAGAGAATTAGAGATTTAGGAATCGAATGTATGTAAATTCTTCTGGGGAAGAAGAATTACCAATAGGGAAGTTCACAAAGATGTGTGTATTCGCTTTCCTGCTCACAAACTAAAGTATAGACCTGTTTTTTTAAAAAATCATATGCTGGACATTAGATTGTGATTATATTCGCAGGGGAAAGGCCATATCAGGTGTTCTTAGCGATGACGGCACCGACTACTGCACCGATGATGGCGGCAGTATTGCGCTCACCTTCGGAGTATTTCTTCGGATGGGAGCGGTGCGAGAGCTCCTGGACCTCATAGCGGGGGCCAAATTCCTGATGATGGCGCGGGCTGGCCTCGGAGACCGTGGCACTGAAGATGCCGAGGCTTACGAAGCTGGCCAGAACCGCTGCGGTAGTGATTTTCAAGCTTTTCTTACGGAACATGGTATGTTCATCTCCTTTGGTAAAAATAGTCGTTGAACCCTCAATCCTTGAGATTGGTGTAGGTGTCGTTCCTGACTACAGTTAACAGTATAGAGCGGTTGACTTAGAAAACAAGGTGGAGGCTGTTAAAAGTTGATTAAGGAAACTATTATTTTCTGCTGAGAAGATGAAAACGAACGATAAATGTCTGCAAATGTAACCAATAGATGTTATAATTAATAGATATGAATAGAAACGGCTTTCCTATAAATTATAGATTTTGGAGGGAATGGATTGTTAGCAGCGGAAATCTATCGGGATATCGAGGCAAAAATCATGCGCAGGGAGCGGCTCAGCCGTGAGGACGGTATCCGCCTGTTCCAGTGTCCGGACATTGCCTGGCTTGGTGCTATGGCCGACCATGTCCGCAAGGAAAAATGCGGGGATATCGTTTACTACAATGTGAATTGTCATGTGAATCTTACGAATATCTGCACGTCGCATTGCAAGTTCTGTGCGTTTGGCCGCGATGAGGATGATAAGGGCGCCTATGCGATGAGCAAGGAACAGGCCATTGCTGTGGTGCGGGATGCGATGCAAGACCCGGATCTGGCGGGGCTGCACGTCGTCAGTGGTTTGCACCCGACCTGGACGTTTGAGCATTATCTTGGCATCGTCAAGGCGCTCCATGAGACGTTTCCGCAGCTTTATATCAAGGGGTTCACGGGGGTGGAAATTACCCATTTCAGTGAGATCTCGGGGCTTTCCATCGAAGAGGTGCTGGTGCGTTTGCGCGATGAGGGTGGTTTGCAGGCCATCGCGGGCGGTGGTGCCGAAATCCTTTCGGATCGCGTACGCGGGGAGCTTTGCCCCGGTAAGGCGACGGCTGATCAGTGGCTCGAGGTAGCACGCACGGCGCATAAGCTCGGCATCAAGTCGAATGCGAGCATGCTTTACGGGCACATCGAGACCATCGAGGAGCGCGTCGATCATTTGCTGCGGCTGCGTGAGCTTCAGGATGAGACGGGCGGCTTCCAGACGTTTATTTGTTTCCCGTTCCTGCCGAAGAATACCGAGCTGGGGAAATCGGTCAAGCAGACGAGTGTATGGGACGATTTGCGCACGATGGCGATTTCAAGGCTGCTGCTCGACAATTTCACGAATATCAAGGCCTATTGGGTCATGCTGACCGTGCCGGTAGCACAGGTCGCTTTAGGCTTTGGCGCCAACGATATCGACGGGACGGTACACAAGGAGACAATCCTGCACGATGCTGGTGCGACGAGCCCGACGGCGTTGTCAGAGAACCAGATTATCCGCATTGTCAAGGAAGCGGGGCGTATTCCTGCTTCGTGCGATTGCAATTTCAATATCATCCGCAAGTTTGACTGAAACGAAAGGCAGGAGGCTACATGGAATTGAAGGAGAATATCGTTGCAGCCCGCGCTAAAGCCGAGCGCGGCGAGCGCCTTAGCCTTGAGGACGCGCTGGCACTCTACGAGGACAATGACATCTTATTCCTCGCGGCTTGCGCGCGCAAGGCTAAGGAAAAAAAGAGTGGCCGTAAGGTGTTCTATACCGTCAACCGCCATATCAATCTGACGAATATCTGCAGTGCGAACTGTCCGCTCTGTGCGTTCCAGGTCGAAGCAGGCGATAAACGCGGTTTTACGCTGGAGTCCGAGGACATCGCGCGCATCGTTGCCGAAGCGCAGCAGGTCAGGAATCTATCGGAAATCCATATCGTCTCGGCGCTGCATCCAGACAAGCCGTTTGCTTATTATGTTGATGTCGTGCGGCAGGTCAAAGCGGCATTGCCCGAAGCCGATGTCAAGGCGTTCACGCCGGTCGAAATCGTGAACTTTGCGAAGCTGACGGGAAAATCCATCCGTGAGGTGCTTGAAATCCTGCAGGCGGCAGGGCTTGATAGCCTGCCGGGAGGCGGTGCAGAAATCCTTGCGGATCGCGTGCGGCAGATCATCTGTCCGAAAAAAGCGACGGCTGCTGAGTGGATTGAGACGATGAAGACAGCACACAGCCTTGGCATCCGCACGAATGCGTCAATCATGTATGGCCATGTCGAGACCATTGAGGAACGGCTGCAGCATCTTATAACTATTCGCGATATCCAAGAGGAGACGGGCGGCTTCCAGGCATTTATGCTATTCCCGTTCCATCCGGGCAATACGAAGCTGGGCGAGGAATATGATCTGCGGCGTGTAGGTTCGTGGGAAGATTTGAAGATGCTGGCGTTGGCACGGCTGATTCTTGACAACATCGACCATATCAAGGCGTTCTGGATCATGCTGACGATGCCGATTGCCCAGCTGGCGCTGGGCTTCGGAGCTGATGATCTTGATGGCACGATCGGCGAGGAGAAAATCATCCATGCCGCAGGGGCGAAGACGAATACTGGTATTACGCGGGAGATGCTCGAGAAGATGATACGGGAGACCGGCTATGAGCCTGTCGAGCGCGATACGTTCTATCAAGAGGTGAAAGCATGACGAGATTGACACCGGCACAGGGCGAAGAGCTGCTGCTGCATGGCGACCCGATTGAACTCGGGCAGCAGGCAGATGCGGTGCGCCGCAAGCTGTTTGACAATACGGTTACATTCATCGTTGACCGCAATATAAACTATACGAATGTCTGCAAGAACGAATGCAAATTCTGTGCGTTCTTCCGTCGCAAAGAGCACAAGGATGCCTATCTGCTCTCATACGAGGAAATTCTGGCTAAAGTCCGCGAGACGGCGGAGGCCGGCGGCACGCAGGTCATGATTCAAGGCGGGTTGCATCCCGACCTTGGTATCGAATATTATGAGAATATGCTGCGGCTTATCAAGGAGAACTTTCCACAAATCACGATCCATTCATTCACGGCGACGGAAATCCAGTACTTTGCCCAGCAGGCAGGGCTGTCGATTCTCGATACGCTCAAGCGCTTGCAGGCAGCGGGGCTTTCGAGCCTGCCGGGCGGCGGAGCTGAGATACTTGTCGATGAGGTAAGACGGCGGGTCAGTCCGAAGAAAATCATGACCGATGACTGGCTGCATGTCATGGAATGTGCGCATAGCATCGGCATGGAGAGCACGGCGACGATGGTCATCGGTTTTGGTGAGACGATGGCCCAGCGCATCGAGCATATGGAAAAGATCCGCCGGTTGCAGGACAAGACGGGCGGTTTCCGTGCATTCATCACCTGGACCTATCAGCCTGGCAATACCGAGCTTGGCGGAGAGAAAACGACGGGCTGGGACTACATGCGTACACTGGCGTTGACGCGTCTCTATATGGATAACGTCAAGCATATCCAGGGGTCGTGGGTCACGCAGGGCGAGCGCATTGGCCAGTTGACCCTGGGATTTGGCGCGGATGATCTCGGCAGTATCATGCTTGAGGAGAATGTCGTGCGTGCCGCGGGTACGCGCTATGAGATGAGCATCAATAAGATGGCGGAGCTGATTCGCGGCGCTGGCAGAATGCCCGCCCAGCGTGATACGGAGTACAGGGTAATCCGCCGGTTTTGAGGAGATAGAGAATGAGTGAAATCAAGATACCGAAAGCCGACTATGCCGTTGTAGGCGGTTCGGGCACGCTTTCGAGCAACTTCCCGGCCAATCTGCCGGATGAGGACGTTGAAATCCTTGCCGATAACTTGCGTTTTGAGACGCCATATGGCATGAGCCCGGCTATCCGCTTGTTCCGGGTGGGGCAGAAGCGAGTATTGACTGTCAAGATGCACGGCTGGCGCTCGGGGGTCACGCGTGCTGACGCGAGCCGCCAGGTGTTCTGGACGTTCCGCGAAGCTGGCGTCAAACGGATCATTTCCGAGGGAGGTGTCGGTACGGTCAATAAACTTTTGGACTTGCGGGATTTCATCATTCCTGATGATTATCTCGATCTTTCGGTGCGCAAGGATGTCATGCTTGATGGCCGTTACTTGCTCATCATGCGGGATGCTCTGTGCCCTGAAATGCGGCAGGCATTAATCCAGGCGACGAAAAAACGCTTTACTGGCCGCGTATTCACGCGCGGTACTTATGCGGTAACGGATGGCCGGCACTTTGAAAGCCCGGCTGAGGTAGCGATGATGAATGGTCATGCCGATATCGTCGGCCAGAGCATCGCGCCGGAGGTCTACCTGGCCCGTGAAATTGGCGCCTGCTATGCGGGACTTTACTTTACGGTCAACTATGGCGAGGGCATTCGCGAGAAGTGGTCACATCAGGATATGGCGGATATCTTCTATGACGATGCGCCGATGATCGGCGAAATCATCCTTGAGACCATCCGGAATGTTGCGGCTGATGACCGGCATTGCGAGTGCCTGGATCTTCGCAAGGAAACCTTGCTCAAGGACGTTTATAACGAAGTATCGGCCAAGGGCTGACTGAATAATCGAATGTGGAAAGGCTGTGCAGGAATATGCACAGCCTTTCTTGAATAATGCGGTAGAATCAGACGGTTATGAAACAAAGGAGGCTGGGGAATGAAGAGGCATTTTCGATTGGGGTGTTTGGTGTTCCTGCTTTGCTGGCTGGTGCTGGTATCGGCAGCAGCTGCGGCAGCACGGGATTTTGTGGTACAGGGGGATATTGTCTATACGCCAGCGTGTGGGGAGACGAAAATCCTGCCGCAGGGCTATCTGGTGGTAAAGGATGGCAAGGTACAGGGCACCTATGCTGAGCTGCCCGCAGCCTATGCGGATCTGGAAAAGCAAGATTGCCGCGGCCAGCTCATTATGCCGGGGTTCTGCGATTTGCATGTGCATGCGGCACAATACCGGCAGATAGGGCTGGGGATGGATGAGTCTTTGTTGACATGGCTGGAAAAATATACGTTCCCTGAGGAGCAGAAGTTTTCCGATCCTGCCTATGCAGAACGTGTATATGAGGATTTTGCGGCTGCGCTGGCGAAGTGCGGGACGACGCGGTCAGCGGTTTATGGAACTATCCATCGCCAGAGCGCCGAGATACTGGCCCAGAAACTGGCCAAGCGCGGGCTGGGCGCCTATGTCGGCAAGGTCAATATGGACCGTAATGCCCCGGATTATCTATGCGAAACAAGTGCGGCATCCTTGGCGGAAACCGAGCAATTTGTCCATGCACCAGTCTGGACTGATCAGGTGCGGCCCATCCTGACCCCGCGGTTTGCACCATCGGTGACGCCAAAACTCTTGCAGAATCTCGGTGATTTGGCGCAGCGGGAGAATCTCCCGGTGCAGACGCATCTTTCTGAGAACAAGGGGGAAATCCAATGGGGCGCAGAGCTCTTTCCCGCCATCCGCGACTATCCGCAGGTTTATGCGCACTATGGTCTCTATGGAACGACGCCGACGTTGATGGCGCATTGCATCCATATGGATATGGAGCAAATCAAAGACCTGGTCCGTCATGGTGTATATCCTGTTTTCTGTCCCGAATCCAATCTGAATCTTACCAGTGGCATCATGCCTGTGCGCAGATTCCTGATGGCGGGCGCTAAGGTGGCACTGGGCAGCGATGTCGGGGCTGGTCATGACCTGTTTATGCCGCATGTCATCGTGCGGGCGATACAGGTTTCCAAGGTGTGGGCTATGGAACATCCTGAAGAAAAAGCATTGACGTTGCCCGAAGCATTCTATCTGGCGACAAAAGGCGGCGGGAATTTCTTTGGGAAGGTCGGCAGTTTTGAGCCGGGATATGATGCAGATCTATTGGTTGTGCGGACGCCCGCTGTATTAGCGGATCAATCTGTCAGAGAGCGGTGGCAGTATTTTCTTTATCAGGGCACACCCGAAGATATAACCGCTCGTTATGTGGCTGGCCGTTACGTACAATAGCATTTAGTTTATATTGCGCGAAGAGCCTATCAAGCAGCATCGATAGCTGCCTGATAGGCTCGTTTTTTTGCGGATGATCTAGAGGATAACCGCGAGGATGAACAGGATGACGAGGGCATAGATGACGCCGAGAGCGATGGACCAGGCATGCCCTTTGCCCGTGAGTGTTTCACGATGATAGAGATAGATTGGCGGGCAGAGGATGATTGCCAGGTAGTACCAGGCAGACATGCGCAGGCCGACTTGCTTGAGATAGCTTTTATCCGTGCAGTACATGATAAGACTGGATAGCGTTGCAATGCGTTGCAGCACATTATTCTCCAGCCCGGATGTGAGGATGGCGATGACAATAGGCAGGACAACGGCCAGCCGGCAAAGGGTCCAGCCCTTGTCCAGCAGTGTGGTCTGCTCCGGGGTGAACGAGACCATCATGCCAGGCCAGACGGCCATCCCGCCGGCTTGAGGCGGATATGGCATGGCTGCCATCGGCTGCTGTGGTGCAAATTGTGGGGCAGCAGGCTGCGCTGGTGGTTGCAGATGCTCTGGTGCTTGTTTGGTGCAGGTTGCGCCGCAGTTGGTACAGAATTTTGTGTCAGCGGGTAATTGCTGCCCGCAATTCATACAGTACATAAAAAATCCTCATTTCTCAAAACGAACTACAAGCGAGACTTGCTCTTTATATAGAATAGACATGGTTTGTTTGACAGCGATTAATCTTCGATTAGATAACCGTTAAATCGATTAAAATCGATTGCCATTCAATTTTTTTAATGATAAGGTAGGGAGCAAGCAAATGATTTTTGAGAATCAGGGAGGGATTCATGATGTTCTGCGCGAATTGCGGCTCGCAGCTGGATGGGGATGAGAAATTCTGTGCTGCCTGCGGGCAGCCAGTGATAGCTCAGATGCCGCCGCAGCAAGCAACGCAGCCAATGATGTACCAACAGCAGTGGCAATATCCGCACGCACTGTATCAGCAAGGGATGGTGCAGCAACCTTATCTGTGGACACGGCCACAAGAAAAAGGTACGCTGGCTTCTTTCATCGATAATGTCAACCGTATGACCGGAGGAACGGAACACGTTGAACTTAAGATGAAGGATTTGGTGGAAAGCGTATTCCGCCAGCACACGAAGCAGGAGGCGGAGGAAATCTTCATCTATGGCACGGCTGCAACTACGCCGCCGGAGCAGTATGTATCAACAGACTGGCCACATCCGTGGCTTTATTCACGTGTCTTTTTCGTGCTGGCTGTCACAATGGCTTGCCTGCTGTTCATGACACAGACCATGGGCAATCAGCTGGCAGCACCGGGAGTTATTTTCATTGGTGCTCTGGCTGTGCCATTTTCAGCTTTGATTTTCTTTTTTGAAGTCAATGCGCCGCGAAACATCAGTATCTTTGAAACTACGCAGATATTTTTTATCGGTGGGGTCATATCGTTGATTATGACGATGCTGGTCTATGGCTTCATCGGCTTTGAAAAGCTGAACAATACTAGTACCTTTCTGGTCGGCTTTGCTGAAGAGATTGGCAAGCTCATCGTCATTGCCTATTTCCTGCGTGGGTCAGAAAAGAAGTATATCCTGAACGGTTTGTTGATCGGTGCGGCTGTCGGTGCTGGCTTTGCTGTCTTTGAGACAGCTGGCTATATCGCCAAGACAAACAGTCTGGCGGTGCTTTATTTGCGTGCGGCTTTGGCGCTCGGTGGTCATGTGGCTTGGGGAAGCCTCACGGGCGCGGCCTTGGCAATGGTCAAAGGCAGCCAGCCGCTGCGCGTGGATCACTTTTTGGATTTCCGTTTCTTGAAATTCCTGCTGGTATGTATCGTACTGCATGGCCTTTGGGATATGCCGCTGCTTTCGCATCTTCTGCCGCTTATCACACAAGCCGGGCTTATGGTGCTGGTATGGATATTCGTATTGGTCATGCTGCATGCGGGACTGCGGCAGATTTCTGCGCAGCAGGCCCAACAGGCCGCTTCGCAAGCCTGAACAAGCGGGAATCAGATAGAGGATTTAGGTTTCGGCATTTTGGGGATTGTGGGACAACGATAAAAAGATTTGGTGAATGATGGAGGAACAACTATGTTTTGTAAAAATTGTAACACCCCGCTGCCCAATGATGCGAAATTCTGTAAGAATTGTGGTACGAAAGTGCTGGCAGAGCCAGCAAGGCAAGGCAGTACCGGTGCAAGTCATGAGGCGAAGATGACGCAAGTTACGCCGCCTCCTCAGCCACAGCCTGCTATGAACGCAGTACAGCAGACTCAGGTGCCGCTGCAGACGAATGTGCCACCAGTACCGCCGCATATGAATATGCCAGGAGGCTACTATCAAGCACCGCAGCGCCGCGCGTCGACGGGGAAGATCGTGGCGATTACGTTGGCTGTTGTTGCTGTTCTGGGCTTGGGGTTCATGTCCGTTCATAACTCGTCGAGTGCAAGCGACAAGCCGCAGACCACGCAGAGTGAACCGGCAGGCAAGAATACGCAGCAGGCGCCGGACACGCAGCAGGCTGGTGTATTGTCGCTCAAGCATAAAGATCGCAAGCTTATAAACAATGAGACGAATGAGCTCATCCTGATGCTCAAGGATGCACAGATTTCAATGGATGCTGCAGGTCATCCGCAGCTCTGCTTGCTCTATACGAATAAGCTGGCTAAGGGATTTTCGAGCCTGGAACTTTCGGTCAAGGCGCTGGACCAGGCTGGCGAACCGATGAAGAGCCCGGTAACTGGCCACTCTTTTCAGAGTGTCGAGGTTCGTCAGGTAGTAGCGCCAGGCGCATCGACAGCGAAGACGGACATCATCCCGCTGGCGGAACTGCCAAAGGCTGAAAAATATCAGATAACGTTCCGCTGCATCAACTTCCAGGATAACAGTTTCCTGATGTTCAAGGGCAGCAATAAACCGACGGTCCTCGTCGAGTAAGAGCATAGCAACAACAAAGGCCACGGCAGCTGCCGTGGCCTTTTCGATTGCGGGAAAGCAAGGGATACGCTAAGATATAAGAAATAGATGTAAATTTGAGGTGATTGCATTGGTAAAACTGACAGGTTACTACCAGCTGCCGGGCGCATTGCCGCAGCCGGTGGATTTTGAGGACTTGTTCGACAAATCATTCATGCGCAAGTATACAAACTACCGGACCTTCGAGAAATTCCTGCAAGGCGGCAAGTTCCATATCGCATCCCAGCAGGACTTCGAGGAACTGCCCGAAGAACAGATGGATAGACATGTAGTAAAGACCACACGCTTTGACAGCTGGAAGGAAATGATTGATTTTGCGACAGATATCTATGCGCGGAAACAGATGCTTTAGTCAATAGCGCGCTAATAATAAAAGAGACGGTGGAAACACAGTCAAAATAAATGCGATCATAAAACGTCCATATCTTTAGGGATATAATGAGAGAAATTAGAGGGAACAGAAATATTATTCCCTGTTCATCATCTGTTGAACTGTCAATAAAGAGGAGCCTGACCGTTTATAACGTGGTCAGGCTCCTCGTATTATTTTCAGCAAGTCAGGCAGGATTATAGTCAAAAAAAAAGAATTATTTCAGCAAAGAAGACATACGCAGAGAAATAGTTGACAAACAAGGAGGTGCAACACGGAAAAATCCAAGCCAAGACGTTTATCGATGCCACAGGGGATGCCGTTTTGGGAATTTGCCAAATGGAAAGAGATACCTGCAGAAAACCGCAGTTATGTGAGCAAATAAAGGGGAAATTTGAGGAGGGGATTATCTTGCAGAAGAAGAAAATCATGACGGCTGTTGTTTTGGCGGCGTTTGGCTTTAGCGTTGGTTTGGGGGCACTGGCCCATGCGGAGTTCCGGCCAGCTTCGTCCGAAGCGATGGAAAAACGTACCGGGATACCAGCGGCTCCGGGAGAGGATTTGTCAACGGATAAGCTGCCAGCTTCGCAGCGTTTTGTCAGTTCGGAGGATATCCAGAGCAAATTTTCTTATCAGATATGCCTGCCGCGATGGTATGATTCGGCGAAGAGCTATCCTTTGATTGTAGTTATCAATGATGTGGCAGGGGAGACGGACGCTAAGGCTTTGCTGAAGCAGCCGGATGGTGTCAGTGCCTGGGTGGATGAGCTGGAACAGAAGCAGCAGTATGCTATTGTTCTGACCGTTCAATCGACGAAGGATTTTGAGGCGCATGTCGGTCGTCTAACCAATACAAAAGGCATGGAAATCTTGACGGCTTTGTTACAGAGTGTGCGCCAGAACTATGCGGTCAATAAGGATGCCATTTACGGGATTGGCGAGAATAGAGGTGCATGGGCAATACAGCTTATTAACGAAGAGATGCCCGGTTATTTCAAAACAACATATCTTGATGAAAATCCCACAGACGGACAGGCGAATAACAAGGCGATTCATGACTGGCTGATGAAGGAAATGGCAGCTAAAGCTAAATAAAAAAGGCCGCTGATTTAACAGGCAGAATGTCTGGTTAATTCAGCGGCTTTTACTAGGATATCCAGAACATTTCCGGTTCATAAAAGGAACTGTTTCGGATTTTGCGAAGTAATATAGTCATATATTTTATCGTGACAATAATGGAATACTGTTTGGTTAGGGAGTAGAAAGATGAAAAGGACACGAATACGGTGCCGTGTTTGGTAGAGAAATTTGGAAAAGAGGAGCAAAGTGTTGAGAAGGGGGGCGTTGGATTGTTGAAAAAAATATGTATGCTCTTATTGACTGTGCTATTATTGCCCTGGTGCTCTGCTCAGGCGGGAGGCAGGATACTGTTTATTCCTCATGATGACAGGCCGATTTCCTATCATCAGACAGTAGAAGTGGTGGAGGCAGCCGGTTATGAACTGGTGTTGCCGCCCAAGGAGCTTTTGAGTAATGCTACCAACATGGGGCATCCGCAGGAACTATGGCAATGGCTGCGGGAAAATGCACCCAAAGCAAAGTCGGCTATAATAGCGTCGGATTCTATGCTTTATGGGGGGCTGATACCTTCGCGAAAGCACGAGGTCAGTCAGGCAGAGATTACTGAACGCTTGGAGAATTTCAAACAACTGCGGCAGGATAATCCCCAGCTGCGTATCTATGTCTTTGATTCCCTTATGCGCACACCGTATCAGGGGTGGGCAGGCAATATCGAGGAGCCTGCTTATTATGAGCAGTACGGTGCGGCTATCTTTCAGTATACCAGTCTGCTGGACAAGAGGGAGATAGCTAAGCTTTCTGCTGCAGAAAAACGGAATCTGCAGGCATATGAAAAAGCGATCCCTCAGGAATGTCAAAAGGATTGGTTCGGCAGACGAGCAAAAAATCTGGCTACTACCAAAGCGTTGATGGATATGGCGGTATTGGGGACTATCGACTATCTGATCTTGGGAAGAGATGACAATGCCCCTTTGTGTCAAACGCATCGGGAAAATCGGGAGATTTTGGCTTATGCAGAGCAGAAGAATTTGCCCAAGAGCAAATTTCAATCCATGCCGGGGATTGATGAATTCAACATTTTGCTTCTGAATCGGGCCATCAATGATATGACGTGGAATATTCCTTTTGTTTGTGTTCGCTATGCGCCGGGCAAGGGCGGGGATACCGTTCCAGATTTTTCCGATGAGAAGATTTCCGAATCTGTAGAAGCTGCGTTGAAGATTGCCGGGGGGATGCAGGTGAGAACTCCCCAGCGGGCAGATCTGTTGCTTCTTGTCAATACAGAGGAAAAAGGCAGAACCATTGAAGTGCATAACGGCTTACCTACGGAGGTGGATTTTGTGCCGGATTTGAAGGCGGATAAAGGTACAGAAGCCTTCGCCAAAATGGTTGAAGATGCTGTAAATGCCGGCTATCCTGTAGGGGTGGCGGACATAAAGTATGCCAACGGCGCAGACAATGCCCTGGTGAATATTTTGGAACAAAAGAAGCTGCTGTTCAAGCTCAAGACATATTCCGGCTGGAACACGGCCACCAATTCAACGGGCTTTGCGCTGGGCACGGGGATGCTGGCGGGGAAAATGACCAACGCTGCCAAGGATTACCTGCTGGCGGTGCGCTATCTGGATGATTGGGCGTATCAGGCCAATGTGCGCGCACATGTGGGCACGGAACTGGTGAGAAATTTCGGCAGCTATAAGTATTACTACAAATTGGATGACAAACTCGCTTTTGCGGAAAAGCGCAACACGGAGCTTATGCGGGATTTTGCCAGGAAGCATATGCCCAATATTTCTGCAGATTTTACCGTTAAGAACCCATGGCTTAGGATGTTCGAATGTGATGTGATCTTTCGTTAAAAACATAGGAAGGTTGGGGTGTAGAATGACATTGAAGATGAAACTGGCAGCTGGTGTGTTTTGCGCGCTGGCTTGCATGCCTATGGTGGCGGAAACTGCCCCAAAATCGGATACTATGCACCGGTGGGAAGTGACTTCCAAGGACACAGGCGGCACCCTGCTGTTTTCCGATAGCCCGGAGTATGTGGACAGACCGGGGATCCTTTATCAGGACACCGTGAATGGCGAGGTAAGGGTGCTTTACTATCATCTGAACAACACCAAGGTACCCCAGAAAGTGGCAGTGGTGCTGGAAAATGCCAACTCCGAGGAGCAGTACAACATAGTACAAGTGACCCGTGGCGGTACAGCCAAGCCCAGCGAATACTATCTTTGGGTGGGCAAGAATACACAGCGCCAGTATTTTGGTGAAAAAGAGCTAGATCTCGTTTTGTTGTTGAAGAATAGGAAGCGCCTGCTGCAGTCCGGCATGGATGAAATTGTCCTGCAGCCTGGAGAACTGGTGTATGGAGTCTACGATTTCAAAGTGGATCATCCTGTGAAGACCTCCGTCATCATGTATCCTGCCAAGGCGGACCCTGTGGAGTTCATTGAAAAGGCCAAAGTGCTGCCCAGGGACTCCGTGGCCCTTCGTGGTACTTATAAGGGCATGGACAGGGTGATTACCTCTGAGCGGGAATATGACCCGGAACGGGATGGCATTGTCTACATCATGCTGGCGGATAATAAATTAGACAAATACAAGGCAGGGGTGGATGCCACCGATGGGAGCCAGACGATGAATTATGGCAATTATGGTGTGCTCTATAAGATTGCTATACCTGTCAAAAAAGGGGCTCCCAAGGTACAGTACTACTTGTCATCTTTAGGTGGCGTCTATGCCGGCATTATGACTGTGCGCCGGGGGCGCAGTCCACATACGAAACTAATTGAGACGCCAGAAGGCCCCGGCTATTTTGGGGATCAGACTGCCTCGGAGCCGGAGAGTGTATCCAATGCTCGTGAAGAGGGGACAGCCCTTTTGGGCAACAACATGGAGCTGGCTGATTTAGGCTGCTATGACAACTCTGTACCCAACTACTTCGAGTTCTCTCCACCGGGGGCTTCGAATCTTCCTGCCTGCCTGATACTCATGCCGGCCGGTGAATGAGCAAGGGGCTATAAAGGATAATGGCGCCCACTTGCAGAGTTAAGGAGGATGGGAGCAAGTTAGATTTGTGCTTATCCCAAGATGGAATGAATTCCCATAACAAACTGACGAAAAAAGGAGAATGAAAGATGTTCAAGAAACTTTGGCCCAAAGCTATCGCCGCCTGCCTGCTGGCTGGTGCGCTGAGTATGGGAACAGCGTTTGCTGCCAATACGGATGAGGTGCGTGTAATTCCCTACCCTGCGGGATTGAATACCAAGACGGAAGGCGCATCTTCGGCACCAACAGAGATAAATCATGCTGAGTCTCCTTACTTCAAGCACTTGGATATCTATGAAATGAAAACCATTATTGGCCGGCGTATTGTACTGCCGCATTATCCGACCTATCAACAAGCCAGAGAATATACCTGTGGACCGGCAGCGGCCCTTACCGTGCTTTACTGGTATGGCAATAAGGATTATGACGAAATGTCCTTGGCAAAAGCGATGAAAACACAGGGCTATCCTATTGGCACAAGTTTGAAAAATATGGTGAACTTTTTCCAGAATATTGGCTGGAATGTAAAAAGCGGTTTGAACACAGATAAAATCAGCCGCTTTGAAGATTTTAGGATTTTTTTGATGGAACCACTATCACATGGTCGTCCGGTTTTGGTAGAAAATGTGGAGTGGGGTGGTCATTGGCGTGTGATTATCGGCTATGACAACATGGGGACAGAATCGTCTTTGGATGACATGCTCATCTTTGTTGACCCCTATGATACCTGTGACCATTATCAAGATGGCTATACTGTAGGAAATGCCGAAAAATTCTTCTCCATGTGGTTTGACCATTCAATGCTTCCCGAAAAAGAACGCTATCAGCCATGGATTATTGCTTATCCGAAATAATGCTAGACTAGCGAATTTTCGTAAGCAAATAAATGTAAAAAGGCGATGGCTGAATTACATCAATTTTGTACTGGCAGAACTGAAGATGGACGGCACTCTGGGGAAATTGGGAAAAATGTATCTGAAATAGAAATAAGCCGCTGAATTAACGAAATGTATGGTTAGTTCAGCGGTTTTCCTTTGCCAGTATGAGGTTTGGGGGGCGCAAAGGAAATGTCGTATATTTATCGAAATACTATAATGACACACTTTTTATAGTGATAATATGGGTATATTGGTTGAATACATAGAGAAACACGGAACAGAGGAGAGAAAAGTTTATGATAAGAAAGACAGTATTTCTTCTATTGGTTTCACTTTGCCTTATGACAGAAACTTTTGCTGGTGAATTACAAATCATTGATAAGCCAATACTATGGTCTGATGTTAGAGAGCAGCTTATCCGTGAGTATGCCATAACACACTACAATCTGGATCGAATAGATATCATTCCGCAAGCTATTGTTGTGCATTGGACAGCATCGGGGACTTGGGAATCCGCTTATAACCATTTTTATCAAGAGGCATGCGCTGATGGGACGCTAAATGTTGCCTCCCACTTTCTGGTGTCACGGGATGGGAAAATATTCAGACTCACACCTGAAACAGCGCTTAATAGACACATTATAGGCTACAACTGGTGTGCAATTGGCATAGAAAATGTAGGCGGAGTCAATGGCATAGAAGATTTAACGGACGCGCAACTTGAAGCAAATGTTGAGCTAATCAAATATTTACATAAAAAATACACGACAATTTCCTATGTTTTTGGTCATTATCAGCAGGATGCAGCCCGAAGCAGTGGATTATACATCGAAAATATACCAAGCTATCGCTCAGAAAAAATTGATCCGGGCCGTATTTTCATGACTGCTTTGAAGAGTCGCTTGCAAGATGAAGGTCTTAAATTTTATGATAAGTAGGCTGCGGTTGAGAAGGGGGCGGATTGGTTTGGCAGACGAGCAAAAAATCTGGCTGCTACCAAAGCGTTGATGGATATTATCAGCGGACAAAAACATTGCGGGGATTCGTTTCTTCATACCATTCAACTCCTTTTGCGAAGTTCATGTAAGTGGCTTTGAGCCTTAACACATTTCTTTGCAGTTTGTCAAAACACTTGCTTTAATAGCTATTGAAACAGTCAGAAAATTGGCCGATTTGATGTTTCGACGTGTTTTGTAATATAGTGGGGAGGGAATAACGTGAGTGATGAAATTTGATGTGATGAGGAGTGTTAGGATATGAAAAAAGTTCTTTTCGTCTGTCATGGCAATATCTGCCGGTCGACGATGGCGGAGTTTGTGCTGAAGGATATGGTGGCGAAGGCAGGACTTGACGAGGAGATTCTCGTGGAGTCCAAGGCTTGCCGTACCGATGAGATCGGCAGCGATACGCATCCGGGGACGAAACGGGTGCTGCGTGCACACGGCGTGCCGTTTACGCCGCGGCAGGCGCGGCAGATACGGCGGGCGGATTATGAGGAGTATGATCTGATTATCGCAATGGATGATGAGAATATGCGTGATTTAGCAAGACTTACAAATGGTGACCCGCAGGGCAAGTGTCATCTGTTGCTTGAATTTGCAGGAGAGGAACGTGAGGTAGCCGATCCGTGGTACACGGGGAATTTCGAGGTGACTTATAAGGATGTTGTGAGTGGTTGTCATGGATTGTTAAAACAATTACGGGAATAGGACTTTTTTCATAGACTTTATGGATTGATTGAGATAAAATGGAGGCAGAAATCATAATGGTTCATGTATGATGTAAAGGGATGAAGAGATAGTGAGTACACAACAGGATGTTATTAAGCAGTTCATGAAAAAACTGGATGTGACGGCAAAGAAGGGAATACCGGCAGTGGATGAAGCCGTGGCGTATGCTTCGGCAGGGAAATTTTCGAATCTGAAGCAGCTGGTAAACAGTTTTGTTCGTGATATCAAGTCAGCGGGAATCCAGTATATGGACGATATGGCTGCGCAAATGTTCCTGCGCCGGTATTGCGGAATCATCTTGGATAATAAGGATACAGGTGCAATCACAGGTGCGGATGCTGGCTCGGGAAAGGTTAAGACGGCAGATTCTATTATACCAGAGGCTGGAAATACGGCTTCGTTGAAATACCCAACAGGTGCGACGACAGTAATCAATGGGCTGAAGGTTATCTGGCCGGAGAGGTCTAAACTTACGACGATGCAGCAGGAAATCATCAAGCGTCTTAATTCATGGTGGGTGAAAGGGGCGCTGGATCTTGTAGAGCAGTCTTTGGGGCTTAGCTTTAAGACAACAGGGGCTACTGTAAATTCCATGGATGTATGCTTTGTGAATCAGAATTCGTCAACCTTAGCGGCGGTAAGGTCCCACGAGGATGGGAATTCCGGTAAAACGAAGCAATTGACGTTAGTAATTAATATGAAGTATTATAGTCAATTGGATTTGAATAATCCGAATGGCAAGGTAAAAGGCAAAGAGAACTTTTATCTTGATCGTGTTTTGGCACATGAGCTCACACATGCTGTGATGGCAGCGAATATCGGGCATTTTAGTACATTGCCGGATTTCTTGTTAGAGGGTATGGCAGAACTTGTTCCTGGCATTGATGATGAGCGTCAATATTCCATAAATGTAGTGTTGCAGCAAAATGCTTCATGGTTGCAGCAGCTTTTTGATGGTAAGCATACAGGGGGAGAGGCTGACTATTCGGGTGGTTATTTGTTGTTGCGTTATCTGGCGCATCAGGCGGCGACTCAAAAGCCGGCGGCCAATGTGGGGATCTCCTTGCCGAAGGGATTGTCCTATAATGCTGATTTGTCTGTGCTTAAGCTGACCAATAGTTATGAAGAACAGAGCATATTCTTGAACAAATATGCTCCGAAGGTTTTCGATGCAACGAGCTATGGTAAATTCTTATCGCTGGATGGCTCTGCTGCTGCGGAAACAGTGCGTGTTGGGAAACAAGGCGGCAGTATCCGGACGAGGGGCGGCAATGATACGATTTCGCTAAGCAATGGGCGGACGGTCTATATGCATTTTGGTAATGATGATGGAATCAATACCGTATATGGCATGAGTGGAAATGACCAGCTGTTGTTCGATCAGGGGGTGTCCTCCTTTGGGCTGGATAGCAGCGGTGCGTTCTTTCAGAGTGGCAAGACTAAGGTTATCTTGAAAAACGTGGCCAATAAAACAATATTGGCAGGACGCCAGCTGAGTTTCGATGAGTATCGGTTTGGTGACGCTAATAAAGAAAATGCCTTCACGTATCAGCGGTATGCAAATCGTATGCACTATATTGGCAGTGCAGTGAAGAAGGATAAGCTGTTGGTTAATGAAGCGGCAAACATAAATCTTGGCAATACTTCAGTATTTCGAAATATTGATGTAGTGGATGGATCAAATGGATCGATAACAGCTGGTCGTAATTCATTTATCGGCGGGAGCAGATATGCTACGCTGTTAGGCGCTAATTATGGACAGGACGTCCTGCGGGCAGGCAGGGGCGGTGCTTGGTTGCAAGGCAATGGCGATACAGACGTTTATTATGGTAATACCGGCAAAGATACGTTTGTTTATGGCAGTTATGGCAAGAGTTATAATCTGCAGCATACAGTTACTGTCAATGGTTATACCAGCGGGCAGGACGAAATCCGGTATAGGGCGGGCGCATTCAAAGCTGGTACTGTAGCGGGAAATGATGTCGTCCTTACGATGGACAAAGGCAAGATGATTGTCAAAGGAGCGAAGGGTAAAGCATTGACATTGGTGGATTCCAAGGGGAAAAAAATAGTGAGAAGCTTTAATCCGCCGCTGGCCAAGGGGTTGAGCTATAATGCAGCCAAGACAAGCTTGACGGTTAGGTCTCCCTATAAGGGGACGCTTGCAGCGAATAGCTATGCCGGAACAGTGGCGACGATTGATGCCTCGCAAGATAAGCTGTCAGTCAATATATATGGCAATGCGAAAAGTAATGTAATCAAGGCCAGCCAGGCTGGCGGAATTATCAGTGGCGGTGCAGGCAATGATGCGCTCTACGGTGGTGCTGGCAGGGATGTTTTTGCCTTTGGCATCAATGATGGTGTGAATACCCTCTATAACTATAGGGCGGCACAGGATATTTTGCAGTTTGCGAATAAGAACATTCGCTGGGATTTCTTGAATGGTGGCAAAGATATGCTGCTGATCAACGGCAAGACGCGTGTTACTTTGAAGAATCTGCCTACGACAACAATCCGTTACCGCATAGGAGCAGCAGGAAAAGTGCAGACAGCTAATGGCATGCCCAGTAATAGGAACCTGGCGTATAGGAACAAGAATTACACGATGCTTTATGCTGGCAGAAATTTCACAGGCAGTGTGAACCTCAATGATTATAACCTAAGCTTGAGGAATTTTGATGGCCGGGCTGCGGCCAAGGGCATCAAGGTTACTGGCACCAGTGGTAATAATGTTATCTACGCAGGTAAGGGCGGCAGTACACTGATTGGTGGTGCCGGAAATGATATCCTCTACGGTGGTGCTGGCAAGGATGTCTTTGTCTTTGGGGCGAATGATGGTTCGAATACGATAAGCGGTTATAAGGCTTCGCAGGATATCTTGCAGCTTGCCAGTGCCAGCAATATGGGCTATGATTATCTGAATGGAAGTAAGGATCTGCTGATAACTGCAGGCAAGACGCGCATAACGCTCAAGGGTATGCCGAATAAGACGGTTCGCTATCGCATTGGCGCTGCGGGGAAAGTGCTTATGTCGCCCTGTGCGCCTAGCAATAAGAATCTTGTCTATAAAAATAATAACTTTACGACACTCTATGCAACAGGTGGTTTTGGCGGCGATTTCTATCTTAATGAGTACAACCTGAGCCTGCGAAATTTTGATGGCCGTGGTACGGCAAAATTCCTCAAGGTAAAGGGGACAAGCGCTAACAATGTCATTTATGCAGGTAAAGGTGGCAGCCGTATCATTGGTGGTGCTGGCAACGACACTCTTTATGGCGGCGCTGGGACGGATACGTTTATCTATGCAAATGGCGATGGTAAGGATGTTATCTATAGCTATGATCAGAAGAAGGACATTATCCAGATTATGTCTGGTAAAGTTGATTCGTGGAAATGCTCAGGCAATGATGTGGTATTGAACGTTGGCAAAGGTTCGATTACGGTCAAGAACGGTTATGGCAAGGCTTTGATGATTTTTGATGCCAAGGGCAAGCGAATGGCTCCGGCATATAGACTGGTAGCTTCGGTCAATAAGTACATCACGAGCAAGAAGGATGTAGCATATATGACAAAGACACAAGCTATTGGTACCAAGGCGTTGGCTCTGCAGCCGCTTGTTACGCCAGCTGTTTCGGCTGGACAAATGCTGACGCTGGCAACAACAGGCAGTCAGCTGCGAAAAAAGGCGTTTAAGCTAAAATAATCTAGAAAAGTCTCCTTACTAATCATGGTAGGGAGACTTTTTTGCTTATGTAGAACCCTGCTGGACAAAAATCGGCTGATGCGGTAATATGGATAGGTGATTATTAACGGAAGTGTATCAATGTAAACTTTAAAGAGAAGGTGTTTTATTGGAATCGAGAGGAAGTTTTTCGACCCGGTTGGGCTTTATCCTGGTGTCGGCGGGGTGTGCGATCGGCCTTGGCAATGTTTGGCGGTTTCCGTATATCACGGGCGAATATGGTGGCGCGGCGTTTGTGCTGATTTATTTGGTGTTTTTGGCTATCCTTGGGCTGCCAATCATGGTCGCGGAGTTCGCCGTGGGCCGCGCGAGTGTCCGCAGTGTGGCGATGTCGTTCGACGCGTTGGAGCCGAAAGGGACGAAGTGGCATCTCTATAAGTATGGAGCTATCGCAGGCAATCTGCTGCTGATGATGTTCTATACGACGGTATCGGGCTGGATGCTGTACTATCTGTATAAGATGGCGTCCGGTGGCCTTTCAGGACTTGATGCGGCAGGCGTTGGTGGCGTGTTTGGAGCGCTATTGCAGGACCCGATGACAATGGCGGGGTATATGGTCGCTATCGTCGTGCTTTGCGGTGGTGTCTGCTATCTCGGGGTACAGGCTGGTGTTGAGCGCATTACAAAGTCAATGATGAGCTGCTTGCTCGTGCTCATGGTCGTACTGGCTATCCATAGTGTCCTGTTGCCAGGAGGCGAGGAAGGTCTGCGCTACTATCTCTATCCGGACTTTGGCCGTCTGGCAGAATTCGGGCTCAAGGAAGTCATTTTTGCGGCGATGGGTCAGGCATTCTTTACCTTATCGATCGGTATTGGTGCGCTGGCTATTTTCGGCAGCTATATTGGCAAGACGAAGCGCTTGACGGGGGAGGCTGTTTGGGTCGTCCTGCTTGATACATTCGTTGCCATCATGGCAGGTCTCATCATTTTCCCAGCCTGCTTTGCTTATGGCGTCAATCCGGCCAGTGGCCCGAATCTCTTGTTCATATCGCTGCCGAATGTATTTAATGCGATGCCGCTGGGGCGTCTTTGGGGCACGATGTTCTTCCTGTTCATGACGTTTGCTTCGATGTCGACCGTCATTGCGGTATTCGAGAACCTCATTGTCTGCTTCTTTGAACTTTTCCATAAGGATCGCCGGGCGATTATCCGCTGGGGTGTTCCGGTCATTATCCTGTTGTCGTTGCCGTGTGTGCTTGGCTTCAATGTCTGGAGCGGCTTTCAGCCACTGGGGCCGGGTTCGGGCGTGCTCGATTTGGAGGACTTTTTTGTCAGCAACAATCTGCTGCCGCTTGGTTCGCTCGTCTATCTTGCTTTTTGCACGAGCCGCTACGGCTGGGGATGGGATAAGTTCATCAAGGAAGCCAATACTGGTAAGGGCATGGCATTTCCCGCTGGCGTGCGCTTTTACGTCACGTATATCCTGCCGCTTATCGTACTTATCATTTTTGTCAATGGATATTATGCGCTGTTTTTCAGCAAATAAAATAGGACTTTATTTATCATTGGCCATCGTCAGCGATGGCCAATTTTGTATTTTGGGCAGTATCTGCTGGACGGTATAGCCAATCAGAAAGCCTGTGACAAGGCCGCAGGGGCCGAGAATGGGCAGGTAGGCGAACAGGCCTGTATGAGCGCTCAGCAGGGTGGCGGTGAGCAGCTGGCCAAGGTTATGGACAAAGCCGCCGGCACTGCTGACACCCAGTGGGGAAAAGAGGCCTGTATGTTGCAGGATGACCATGATGACGAGACTCAGCAGGCCGCCGATGAGACTGTAGAGCATGACAGTCGGTCCGCCGCCGAACAGTGAAGCGAGCATGATGCGCAGCAGCAGGATGGCAGCGGCATCCTGCCAACGGGGCAGCGTGTAGAGCGCGAGTACCGTGATGAGGTTGGCAAGCCCTAGCTTTGCTCCAGGCGCTAGGAAAGGCATGGGGATGAGCCCTTCGAGCAGGAAGAGGGTAAGGGAGAGGGTGGTAAGCAGGGCGATATATACGAGTTTGCGTGTGTGGTTCATAGCGATTCCTTTATCTGGCGGGGAGGACCATAGAGGTGCTCTCAGACGTGCAGCCTTTGATTTCGATGAGGAGTTTGTGCGGCAGACAGACGATGATATCGCCGGGCTTTTTCGCTTTCCCCTGCTGGATGCAGATCCGGTCAGGGCAGTCTGCCTCTTGGACGGCGATGGTATCATCGTCGATTGTGATGGTGTTGTAATGGCCATCTGGTGTTTTTACTGTGATGGTTTCATGGCCCTTGTGGGCGCTGAGCGGCACGCGCCGCCATAGCTGGCCATTTATCGTGATGTCGGCATGGACGGCAGAGGCCTGACTGTCCGGCAGGAATAGCAGGGGCAACAGGGACAGGAATAATAAGATAATTATGAGCAGGATATCCGCTCTTTTCAGCATTTTCATCATAGTCACCATTATAGACTTTCCTTAGGGAGTTTGCTATACTTAATAATCGTATAAGAGCCGTTACGGCAGGAGCAAAAGGAGCGCGAGTAGATATGCCGAATCGTCCAGCCTGGGCCCGGATCGATCTGGGTGCGTTGGCGCATAATTATAGCGAGATAAAGAAACAGCTGCAGCCGGGAGTGAAGCTCTGCGCCGTAGTCAAGGCTGATGCCTATGGACATGGTGCGGTGGCTGTGGCGCGGACCGCTGTGGCGGCCGGGGCCTCTTATTTGGCTGTAGCGACGCTTTCAGAGGGTATCGAGCTGCGGGAAGCGGGCTTTACGACGCCAATCTTGTTGTTGGGACTCGTGCTGCCTGAAGATGCAAAGGATATTGTCGATTATGGCATTACGCAGGCAGTCTGTGACCAGGAGCTGGCGCAGGCTTTGTCGCGTGAAGCAGTACGGCAGGGTCGTAAGGCCAAGGTACATCTGAAGGTCGATACGGGCATGGGGCGCATTGGTGTGCGTCCCGAGGAAATCGGTGCTTTGGCCGCTGGCATTGCAGCGCTTCCCGGTCTGGAGATCGAGGGAATGTTCTCGCATTTTTCGATGGCGGACTGCAAGGACAAAAGTTATACGCAGCAGCAGCTCGTAAAGTTCCGGCAGGCAATCGCGGCGGTTGAGGGTCAGGGTATACCTTTAGCAATCAAGCATATTGCGGAATCAGCGGCTATCCTTGAGATTCCTGAGGCGCATTTTGATATGGTGCGTGCTGGTGTCATCCAGTATGGCCTTTGGCCATCGGCTGAGGTCACGCATCCTATCGATTTGCAGCCACTTATGGAGCTGCAGGCGCAAATCGTCTGGCTCAAGACGCTCCATAAGGGCGAGAGCATCGGCTATGGGCGGGCGTTCGTAGCCGAGCGTGATTGCCGCATCGCGACGCTGCCCATCGGCTATGCCGACGGCTATATCCGTGCCTATGGAGCGAAGGGCGCGGTCGAGATTCATGGCCAGCGTGCGCCGATTGCCGGCCGTATCTGCATGGATCAGGTCATGGTCGATGTGACAGATATCCCTGACGTTGCTATCGGCGATGTTGCCACGTTGTTCGGTAGTCCGACGCTGTCTATCGACGAGGCGGCAGGCTGGATCGATACGATAAACTATGAGGTGCCCTGTCTTATCTCGCCCAGGGTGCCGCGTGTATATACAGAGTAAAAAACTTCCCCTGACTGGGGAAGTTTTTTATTGCGCAACTTGCCGGCGCCAGTATTCAAGATCTGGAGCATTCAGTGGCAGATCGATGGTCTGGCCGTTGTCGTAGTAGAAGCGGAAGCGGATTTCGCTGGCCCGGCGGATAGCGGGAAGACTGGCGCGCGGCATTTCGACAAAAAGTTTGTTTTCATTTTGATAGGGATGGTCGGCATCGCTGCCGGGCGGTGATTGCTTGACGGCGGCCTTCATCTCCCAAGCGTCGCCATCGGTATAGAGAATGGCTTCTGGCTTGAGTTTGGCACCGTCATACCGCCAGTCCCAAAGCGTCAGCACCGCGCCTTCGAGCTCGCCTGCTTCGGTGTGGGAACTCTGGAAGTCGATGCGGCAGTAGGCGGACAGGCTCTCTGCTGTGCGGTGGTCAATGCTCCAGATGAAGGAGAGACCGAATACGCCAGCCAGCATCAGGATGATGCCGCCGAAAAACAAGGATCGCTTGATGGCAACAAACATTTGAATGGATAGTCCTTTCTTTAGTCAGTGAGATTGTGGAAGGTTTCGTGCAAGGCTTTTTGTTGTTCTTTGTTGATGGAAATCTTGCCGTGAAGCAGGCTGATAAGGCCTGCTTCCTTTAGTTTGGCAACGCCGCGGTTGACGGTTTTGACGCTTGTGCCGATGTCGTCAGCAATCTGCTGGCGGCTCGTATGCAGGATGAACGTGTCGGTCTCGATGGAGCCTAGGCGCTTGATCAGATAGCTGTGCAGGCGTTCAAGGCTCGGCAGGAATTTGACGCGGCCGGCTTCGTTCGAGGTCGGATACATCTTGGCAGCCAGCATCTGGGCGACGGTCAATGCGAATTCGCTGTCCATGCGCATCCATTGCAGGAAAGTATCGGCATTCATGGCGATGACTTCACAGGTCGTGATGGCTTCGTTCGAAGCAGCATAGGCTCCCTGTCCCGACAAAACTTCGAGGTCACCGATGAGATCCGGTGTGTCGAGCGAGGCAAATGTATAGCGCTGGCCGCTGGCAAATTCGTTGGATACGCGTGTGCTGCCGCGTGTCAGCAGATAGACGTGGGTAGCGCGTTCCCCTTTGCGCATCAGGGATTCGCCGGGCAGGAAAACTTTGCGGGTGGTCTGTCTCTTGATGTCTTCGGGCATGTGCTCAATCAGGTATTCAAGCTTCATAGCGTAGTCCTTTCTGTTATGATGAATCAATTCCTATTATATAATATTTTTTGCGAAGAGGGAAATACGGTTGGGGAGAGTTTTGTTCGGATTTATTCCGTATTAAGACACCTGTCCTTTTATATTTTTGCCAAGATGTGTAGACTAGTGGACAGAGAGAATGAATCCGAGGGGAGGAGAACGCATGGTGCGGAAGATGTTCGGTGGCGCGCTGCGGAGGCGAAGCATCTGGCAGCGTGAATTGATTGCGGGGGTCACAGCATTCTTTGCCATCTCGTATATCATCATCGTCAATCCGTTGATTCTTGCGGACGCAGGCATACCGGCTGAGCTGTCGGTATTCGCTACGATCTTTTCGTCGGTCATTGGCTGCCTGCTCATGGCATTTGTGGCCAATGCGCCAATCGTGCTGACGCCAGGCATGGGAATCAATGCGTTTTTTACCTATACGGTCTGCGTCACGATGGGGCTTCATTGGCACGAAGCGATTGCGATATCGCTGGTGTCGGGAATGATTTTTGCCTTTGTGGCATGTACGAAATGGTGCCTGCGGTTGAGCCAGGCTGTTCCAGCATCGCTCAAGTCAGCGATTACAGCGGGCATCGGCTTGTATCTCGTGGAGATTGGCCTGGCAAAGGCACAGCTTATCCAGCGGGGGACGAGTTCGATCATTGCGCTTGGCAGCTTGACAAATCCCGTGGCGCTTTTGGCGATTTTCGGGTTGCTGCTGAGCTTGGCGCTCTATCTGCGTGGGGTCATGGGCAGCTTCTTTATTGCTATAATCGCGACAAGCCTGGTAGGATACTTCTTTGGTATTCACGATGAAGTGCCGCTCGATCTCAATCTGGCTCATTTATCGCGGTATCCGGAACTCTTATTGCAGGCGGATTTTTCGCAGATGCTTAGCATACCGTTTTTGTTATCGGTATTTTCGATGTCCATGATTATGATTTTTGAAACCATGGGCCTGCTGGAGGGGATACTTCCCGACCAGCGCAAATTCAAGAAAACTTTCGAGGGCTCGGCCTTTACGACCATGTTCTCGAGTTTGTTGGGGACAAGCCCGACGGTGGCGGCAGCTGAAAGCGCAGCCGGCATCGCGAGCGGTGGTCGCACAGGTCTTATGGCACTGACGGCTGCGGCATTATTTTCTTTGTCCTTGTTTTTTATCCCCCTTTTATCGTTTGTACCTCAGGCTGCCATTGCGCCGGTCATTATCATTACTGGTGCGATGATGATGCAGCAGCTACAGAATGTGGATTTTGATGATTTTTCGGAATGGTTTCCTGCCTTCCTCGTCATCGTGCTGATTCCTTGGTCGAACAGCATCTCCACGGGCTTGGCTTTTGGCTTTGCCGCTTATCCTTTGTTAAAGGTGATGAATGGCCGTGCCCGTGAGGTTCATATGCTGGGGTACATGCTGGGCTTTCTTTTCCTCTTGAACCTTGTTTTCCAGGCAGGGTTCTAAAGAATTTACATAAAGCTTTTGACAAAAAGGCTTCGGTTGATATCCCTACAAAATCAGCCGAAGTCTTTTGTCGTATAAAAAAGTGTAGTATAATGATGATAGCTATATACTTAGAGTTTATGAGCAAAGAAGGCGATAATGTGGATGCAAAACCTGTGATGCTGATTGTAGATGATGTGGAAATAAACCGGGTCGTGCTGTCCCAGTTTTTCCAAGAGGAATATACGATCGTGGAGGCTGCCAACGGGCAGGATGCGATGGAGGTTCTGGCGGCTCAATCTGTGAGCATTGTCCTCCTTGATCTGGTCATGCCGGTTATGGATGGTTTTGAAGTGCTGGCTGCTATGAAGCGCAACGATCTCTATGCACAGATTCCTGTCATTGTCGTGACGGCGCGCAATGACGGTTCGAGTGAGGAACGTGCCATGGAGATGGGGGCGGCCGATTTCATTGCCAAACCCTATAATCCGGTCATCGTACGCTGTCGTATCAAGAATGTCATGGCGCGGCAGGAGAATGAATGGCGCAAGGTTGCACAGGTGGCGCAGAACGAGCAGCTTGTCGAAATGCATCGGTTCATTGAGAAGGATGCGCTGACGGGCATTGACAACCGTGAGACGTTTTACCGTAAGACAGCCTCGCTGTTGCAGAAGAATCAGGATATTGCCTATAATATCCTGTTCTTCGATATCAGCTGCTTCAAGGTAATCAATGATATGTTTCATCTGGATACGGGGAATCTCGTGCTCAAGACGGCTGCTATTTATTTTCAAGTGCTGGCTGGCGAGACGGGGACCTGTGGCCGCATCGAGTCTGATCACTTTGCCCTTTGCCTGCCGGCAGCTCAGACCGATATGGACAGCATCATAGAGGGCCTTGACAGTACGGTTCAGTCGCTTGGCATCAGCCATAATATTGCTTTCTATGCAGGCATCTATCCGGTAGATAACGCCTTCCTGCCGGTAGACCAGATGTGCGATCGTGCGAATATGGCCCTCCATAATGTCAAGGGAAGTTACCTGACACGATATGCTTTCTATGACAAGAGCATGCGTGACCGCATGTTCGAGGAGCAGATGATTGTCCGCGATATGGAATTTGCCCTGCTTGAGCGGCAGTTCTGCATTTATCTGCAACCGGTCTGTAATCTACAGACGGATCGCATTGTCGCAGCGGAAGCTCTGGTGCGTTGGCAGCATCCGGCTCAGGGCATGATTCCGCCAGACCGGTTTATTTCCGTGTTTGAGCGCAATGGCTTTATTTCGCGTTTAGACCGCTTTGTCTGGACGGAAGTCTGCCGCTTCCTTCAGGCGCAGAAGCAGCGTACAGGGACGGTCATACCTGTGTCAGTCAATGTTTCACGCCTGCATTTTTATGCTACGGATATGCTGGATTTCCTGCTTGGTTTGTTGCGCACCTATGCGTTGGAACCAGAGATGCTACGGCTGGAAATCGATGAGAGTGCCTATACAGACAATCCGCATCAGATGGCTCGATGTGTCCGTGAATTGCGGGAACATGGGTTCATAGTGCTGCTCGATGATTTTGGCAGCGGGTATTCGTCGCTCAATATGCTCAAGGATTTGCCTGTCGATGGCATCAAGCTTGACTGTTCATTTGTCCGTGAGGTCGGTCAGTCTGCGCGGGCGGGAACAATTATGGAAGCCATCGTTGCGATGGTAAAGAAGTTGGCGATGGGGATTGTTGTTGAAGGCGTTGAGACGAAAGATCAATTGGAGTATCTGGCCAGTATCGGTTGTGAGGATATGCAGGGGTATTATTTCTCGCGGCCGCTGCCGGAGAAGGAGTTTGTGGAGTTGCTGCATCGCAAGCAGAATGGTTTGGGGCTAGAAGGGTAAAGGAGAGTTTCTTTGCAGACAAAGGTAGGAGCGTTTATCTTTGATATGGATGGTGTCATCATCGATAGTGAGCCAATCCATTCACGTGTCAAGATGGATACTTTCCGGCACTTCGGTCTGGAATTCCAGGAAGCAGATCTCATTCATTACATGGGCCGTACGAGCGGTGCAATTTTTGGTGAGGTTATCGCCAAGTCAGGCCGCACGGACATTACGCCAACGGAGCTGACAGAGTATAAGCATCAGCATTATCTGGAGGTGCTGCAAAGCGGCACAATCGAGCCGGTCAAGGGGACTGTGGAGCTTATCCGCGGCCTGCATGCGGCGGGGATTCCCTTGGCGCTGGCGACGTCTTCCTGGCAGGTGGTCATGGAGACGGTGCTCGACCAGTTTGGCATCCGGCAGTATTTCCAATCGGTGCTCTCAGGCGGCGAGTTGCCGCGGAGCAAGCCGGACCCTGCAATCTATCGCATCTCGGCAGAGCGTCTTGGTGTCGAGCCTGCGCGCTGCTATGTGCTTGAGGATACGACGAACGGCATCAAGGCAGCCAAAGCGGCTGGCATGTACTGCATTGCCTTCCGCAATCCGCATTCGGGAGCGCAGGACTTATCGCTTGCAGACCGCATCGTCGATGATATCTGTGAAATCGATATAGAAAAGATATGAAAAGGGCCTTCCGTTAGGAAGGCCTTTTGTGTTACATGTATTTTTAAGATAAGCGAGAATGATTGCTGGGATGATTTTTTAGATGATGGTAAAGCTTTCGATGGCGCCGTACTGGATGAGAGCCGAGGCGTCGGTCGGCTCGCCGGTGAGGATGGCCTGCTGGACGGCATCCATGTCAGCTGCGGCAATATGGATGCGGCCGGCAGCCTGCTCTGCTTCGATTTTGTTCAGCAGAGCCTTGCGTGCCCCCTTGAGGTCGCGGTAGATTTCCTGATTGTAGAATACATTCATGGATGTCCGGCTTTTTTCTTCATCGCAGTTGAAGAAGATAAAGGCTTTTTTCTCTTTCATAAAATAATCCCCCTTAATACTTCCAAATACTCACTTAAAGTTTTCGGATATGTAGCTATTATAGCACAAATTTTCTTGTATGATAAATGACGCGCGAAATGACGTGGCAATTTGGTTGACAAACAATAATGAATAGAGTAAAGTGAGAGATGTATAGAATTGTTTGAAATCGTTGGCAATTCACAATAAGAGTCCTGGAGGGATATGTCATGGCTATTATCAGAAAAGAAGCATTCGGCAAACTCAGTGATGGACGGGCAGTGGAACTTTACACGCTGCGCAATACGAAAGGCACCGAGGCCAAGATCACGACGTATGGGGCACGGCTGGTCAGCTGGCGTGTAATGGGGCCGCAGGCGAAGTTCATCGATGTAGTGCTGGGCTATGCGGATGCCGCGGCTTATGAAAAGGACGATACGAGTATGGGCGGCGTTGTGGGCCGTCATGCCAATCGCATCGCTGGTGGCAAGGTTACAATCAGTGGCAGGGAATACCAGCTTGACTGCAATACGGGCTCGCAGATGCAAAATCATATCCATGGCGGCTTCCAGGGGTTCCACGATCGGCTGTGGACGGCTGAGGAAATTTATGAAGGCGTGAAGTTTACCTATAAGGCAAAGGACGGCGAAGGCGGTTATCCGGGGAATATGACGGTAAACGTTGTCTATTCGTTGTCGAATGACAATGAGCTGTCCATTAGCTATGAAGCAGTCAGCGATCAGGATACCATCTGCAATTTGACCAATCATACATATTTCAATCTTGATGGTTTTGCCGCTGGTCCGGTGCTCGATCAGAAAATCCAGATTTTCGCAGATAAATATACCTGGGCGGATGCGGAATCATTGCCTGATGGCCGCATTCTGGATGTTGCAGGGACGCCGATGGATCTGCGCAAGCCAGTGCGCATCGGCGAGCAAATCGACGATGACTTTGACGAACTGCAGATGGGCAAGGGCTATGACCACAACTGGGTGTTGCGCGATGAGCCGGCTGTAGTTGAGATGAAGCCAGGCATGTTCGGTTTCGATCCGCATTGTCCGATCGATTATCTGAAGGGAGGCCTCAAGAAGGCGGCTTATGCGGAGTCAGAGAAGACGGGACTGACGCTGACCTGCTATACGACGCAGCCGGGCATCCAGTTCTACACAGGCAATTTCCTCTGTGGCGGCATCAAGGGTAAAGATGGTGTCGAGTTCCAGCATCGTACGGGCTTTTGCCTGGAAACGCAGTATTTCCCGAATGCCTTGGCAAATCCTGATTTCCCGCAGCCAATCCTTAAAAAGGGTGATACTTGGAGGGCACAGACGGTCTATGTCCTAAGCCCGAAAGACTAAGGAGGATTCGTGATGCAAGGCAGATATACCATGACTTTTCCCGACTATACCATCGGTGTTGAAGCGTATGAAAAGATTCGCGAGATTTGTCCGCGTTATGGCAAAAGCGTTGTCGTCATCGGCGGCCGCCGGGGAATCGAGGCGGCGCAGGCAAAGATGGCGACGGCTGTCGAAGGGGTCGGGCTGGAGTTTACGGGCTTTTTGCTTGCTGGCAGGGAGACTTCCTATGAGAATATCGAAAAGATCCGCCGCGACCAAGCTGTAGAAGATGCCGATATGATTTTTGCCGTTGGCGGCGGCAAGGCCATCGATACGGCCAAACAGGTCGCACATTTGCAGCATAAGCCATTCTTTACGTTTCCAACGGTGGCTGGCAGCTGTGCCGCAGCGGCCAGTATTGCAACCATCTATCATGAAGATGGTACGTTTCGTGAATTTGCGTATTCCAATGAGACGCCTGTGCATGTATTCCTTTGCACGCGGATGTTGGCACAGGCACCTGTCGAGTTCTTGCTGCGCGGCATCAGTGATACGATGGCGAAGTTCTATGAGGCGCAGATTGCTTCGCGCGGCAAGACGCTTTGCCATCGCGATGGTTTGGGAATCGCCTTGTCACAGATGTGCCTGGAACCGTTGTATGCCTATGGGGAACAGGCTGTCGCTGATAATAAAGCACATAAGGCGACGAAGGCTTTTGAGGAAGTAGTGCTTGCTATTGTCATGACGAGCGGGCTCGTATCGAATTTTGCTGCGCCAGAATACAACGGCCATATTGCGCATGCTTTGTTCACGGAACTCACGAACATCACAGCGGGCGAGGAATGCTGCCAGAGACATAGCGGGCTGGCGGCCTATGGTATCTTGCTGCTGCTCTTATGCGATGGTCAGCAGCAGGAGTTTGCACGGTTCTACGAATTCTGCCGGAAAATCGGCCTGCCAACGAGCCGCAGAGATATCTGTGCCAGTGAGGCGGATATCCATTGTGTATTCCAGGCGACGGAAAAGAAACAGGATGTGAAGATTATGCCGTATCGGATTACGCAGGACATGCTGCATCGGGCGGCTGATGAACTGGAACAGTATAATAAAAGGTAATACGTAGCGGGGAGGCGTGATTATGAATATCCATGAGTATCAAAGCAAGGCAATCCTGAAAGCATATGGTGTGAATGTACCGAATGGGTTGCCGGCGTTTAGTGTGGAAGAGGCAGTCGAGAATGCGAAGAAGCTTGGTTCGGAGATCGTTGTTGTCAAAGCGCAGATTCATGCGGGCGGCCGTGGTAAGGCTGGTGGTGTCAAGCTGGCCAAGAATCTGGCTGAAGTGGAGCAGTATGCCCGCGAGATTCTCGGCAAGACGCTCGTGACAAAGCAGACCGGTCCGGAGGGCAAGAAGGTAAACCGCCTGTTGATTGAGGAAGGCTCGGCAATCAAGAAGGAATACTATCTTTCCTTTGTTATCGATCGCCAGACGGCACGTGTCGTCATGATGGGCTCGGAAGAGGGCGGCATGGAAATCGAGAAAGTCGCAGCCGAAATGCCCGATAAGATTTTCAAAGAATATATTGACCCGGCTGTGGGGCTGGCACCGTTTCAGGCAACGCGTATGGCTTATGCCTTGCATTTCCCGCAGCCAGCTATCCGTAAGGTTACAAAACTTATGGGCTGCCTTTACAACGCTTTTGTTGGCAAGGATTGCAGCCTGGCTGAAATCAATCCGCTGGTTGTCACGCAGGCCGATGATGTCGTGGCACTGGATGCCAAGCTGAACTTCGATGACAGTGCGCTGTTCCGTCATCCGGATATAGAGGAGCTGCGCGACGAGACTGAGGAAGATAGAAAGGAGCGCCGGGCGGCGGCTGCGGAGCTCAACTATGTAAACCTTGGCGGTGATGTGGCCTGCATGGTCAATGGTGCGGGGCTTGCGATGGCTACGGTCGATATCATCAAGTATTATGGTGGTGAACCGGCTAATTTCCTTGATGTTGGCGGCGATAGCACGCCGGAAAAGATTGCCGAGGCATTCAACATCATGCTCGATGGCGGACAGGCCAAGGGGATTTTTGTCAATATCTTTGGCGGCATCAATAAGTGCGATCTAGTGGCTGAAGGCATCGTCGAGGCGGCTAAGATCATCTCGCCGGATGGCAAGAGTCTGCCTGTGCCGGTCGTTGTCCGTTTGGAGGGCACGAACGTTGAGCGTGGCCGTGAAATCCTGCGGAATACGCCAATCGCAAACGTCATCATGGCTCCGACCATGGAGGGCGGTGCCGAGGAAATCGTGAGACTGGTCAAAGAGGCGGAGGCATGAATCATGGGTGTTTTAGTCAATAAAGATACAAAAGTCATCGTTCAGGGCATCACGGGCAAAGCCGCGACGTTCCATACACGGCAGATGCTCGACTATGGTACGAAGATTGTTGCTGGCGTGACACCAGGCAAGGCCGGTCAGATGGTAGAGGGCGTGCCGGTATTCAATACCGTAAAGGATGCAGTGGCAGCAACGGGGGCTACGGCATCGGTGGTTTATGTGCCGGCACGATTCGCAGCCGATTCCATCATGGAGGCTGTTGATGCGAAGCTCGATCTTGTTGTCTGTATCACTGAGCATATTCCCGTTCTCGATATGGTCAAGGTCCGCCGCTACATGGAGGGCAAGAAGACCCGCCTGATAGGACCGAATTGTCCGGGGGTACTTACAGCAGGCGAGGCCAAGCTCGGGATCATTCCAGGCTACATTTACAAGAAGGGTCATGTCGGTGTTATTTCGCGCTCGGGCACGCTGACCTACGAGGCATCGTTCCAGCTTACTGCAGCCGGCATTGGCCAGACAACAGCTATCGGCATAGGCGGCGACCCTGTAAAAGGTACGGATTTTATCGATGCGTTGCAGCTCTTTAAAGATGATCCTGAGACGAAAGCTGTGCTGATGATTGGTGAAATCGGCGGTACTGCCGAGGAAGAGGCGGCCAAGTGGATTGCCACCAACATGAAGGACAAGCCAGTCGCAGCATTCATCTCAGGCCGTCAGGCGCCTCCGGGCAAACGCATGGGGCATGCTGGGGCCATCATCAGCGGCGGCAAGGGCACGGCAGCAGATAAAATCAAGGCACTCAATGCCGTAGGCATAGAGGTGGCTGACACTGTGGCGCACATCGGCGCAACGGTGGTAGAAACGCTCAAAAAAGCAGGCATCTACGACGAATGCCATACTTGCTGAATAAAGGATAGGGAGAGCCTCGGTGCAATTTGCATCGAGGTTTTTCAATTGCAGTTTGTATGCTAGTTCTAGCTTAAAGTAACCTTGATAGAGCTCAGCTTGGGCGGGGGCGGGTGCACTTTTTCTCCGCTCCCGCTAAATGACCCGCGCGGATGCTTTCGTACGTATCTAGTGGCATGTGCCGGGCAGGCCGGCGGCACGCCAATACATTGTGTCGTTCTAGATAGCATTTATTGCGGGCCATCCCTCACTGCGTTCGGGCAGTCGCTCCCGCTACGAAGAAAGTGTACCCGCCCCCGCCCTCTGCTAGGTT
>SVBZ01000033.1 GCA_015058575.1 Pseudoselenomonas ruminantium | reverse complement strand
CACGCAGACATCGACGTTAAAAAGCGTTGGAATAGCAGCCTTTTCAAAATCAACCCTATGCGCTGGAGCGGCGGAAGCCTCCGCCTTTGGGACGTTATCCTGGACGCCGAGCAATGTTCCCGCCGCCGTAAGTCCCGCCAGTTTCATGAAGTCACGCCTGGATATTGGGATTGCGAATGATTTTTCCATAGTCTGCCTCCAATTCTATATGCCCTCTTCATTGCATTTTTTCATGATACCCCTAACCGTTTAAGTGTTCCGAATTATCTTAATTTTTTCTATTCGCCATAAATATCCTTATCTCCTTTATCGCTTCGCAGTTTTTATCGTCTCCTTCACCAGCCGTCGTCCATCACCATCAACCTTCTGTGTTACACCATTTTCCCCGGGCAGCCGGCTCACTCAATGTACAGCATCTACAACATAGATTCTAGCCGCCGCTTGAACGAAGACATGGAACTTCATTTTCTCGAAGTCCCCCAATTTCAGAAAAAGCCTGTCAGCGAAATTATATATTTGTTTAATTGTATAAAATAAGCTATGATTTTGTCCATTCATTTACCATAAAAACAAAAATTGGCACGGGACTTTTGCCCGTGCCGTTTGTACGATCAGGAATGCCCAGCCGCCAATGCTTCACTTATCATAGTTTTCTTTCTCATAGCTGACGAATTCTGTAAGATGTTCGATACGTATCCCCTCATGATGCTCCCCGTCTTGCCACGCCGCCATGATGCGTTGGAACACGATGGGGAAATCTTCCTCCGAGAGATTCTGCAGGAACACAAAGAACTGATTGGACTTATTCCGAAGAATCATATCGCTTTTGCGCAGCGTATCCTGCAAGCAGAGCCCGAACTTATCCGCAGACTCCAGCAGACTATGGGGATGTGCCCCGGCAGTGTCATCCTCTGTCAGGATGAACATCAGCTTGACGGCCAGGCCGCCATAGCGCTTGTAGAATTGGCGGATGAAACGATAGAACAGCGCAAACTGTTCGAGATTCAAAAGCAGCGCCCCGCTGCGGCTGTGCCAGTTCTCGACAATCTGGGTGATGTGGGCAAACTCTTTTTTGATATCACTGTCACCAGCTAACGCAATATCTTCATCCTGGCCATAGATTTTGCAGGCTTTCTTGCCACTTTGTTTGACCTTGTAGAGCGCACTGTCTGCCAACGGGAACAGCATCTCATAGTCGCGTCCGTGTTCTGGCACCAGGGCCGCGCCTATCGAAATGCTCAGCGGGATTGCAAACCCCTCACCTGTGAGCTTCACGGCTTCTTTGAGCAATTGGCCATTGAGTCGCTGATGCAGGCTGTTTAGCGCATTTTGCTCGTTCATGTTGCCGAAAAAGCCCATGAATTCATCCCCGCCGATCCTTACGATAACATCCTGTGCCCGGATATTGCGCCGGATCACATCGGCAAAAGCCGCTAAAAACTTATCGCCCATGCTATGCCCATAAATGTCGTTGACCTGCTTGAAATTGTCGAGGTCGAAAATCATCAGCATGCCGGCGCGCTCTTCACAGAGCTTTGTCAGCTTGACCGTTCCTGCTGCTTTGTTCAAAAAACCAGTCAGCTTATCAACCGCCGCTTCTTCTTTCAGGTTTTCGATATCTTTGGTATGTCTGACAGCATTCAAGATACGCTTGACAAGTATCTCCTTATGGACAGGTTTGCGGATAAAATCAGAGGCACCCTGTTCAAGGCTGCGCTGTTCCGCCTCATTGGTCTCCATGCCGCTCAAAAAAATGATAGGTGTCGGCTCCCGCCCCGCATCCGTTTCTATATGCCGCAAGGCCTGATAGGTCTCAAACCCGTCCATTTCCGGCATCTGAATATCAAGCAGGACAAGATCCGGCGCGTTTTTCGTCATGAATTTCAACAGATCCCGCCCAGAACGCAGACAGCTGACACGCATATCCTGCTCACGCAGGATATTTTTGACATGTGTCAGCGCCATTGCATCGTCATCCACTACTACAATCCAATATCCCATAGCTATCACCTATCTTCTTCCCGTCTTATTGCTCGTCAAGCAGCGTCACAATAGTATCATAATCATAATGCGCAGCAGCCCGTCTAAGTTTCTGATAGAGTTCTTCCTCCTTCGCTGGAATGCAATACGCCTCCATTTCCGTAAAAATATCTTCCAGGCGGTCGCAGTCCATTTCCTCTGCCGCCGCCCGCAATTCTTCGTAAACACTTTCCATCAGCTCTTTATCTGCCTCTGGCTTTTCCGTCTCCAGCGCAGGCTGTCCACTGCCAAAGGCCACCGCGAGCTGCGCCTTGAAGCCGCGGTATGTCTCGAGAAAATCCGCATGACGCGCCCGGATATAGTCCATATTCCCGGCCTTGCCCGCATTTTCCAGCAGCTGTGCTTCTTCGCCAAAATCCTTGGCTCCGATAATCCTTGCCGAACTCTTGAGCGCATGCACCTTGATGGTATAGTCGTTTAGATTGCGTTCGGCATAGAAGCTCTCGATGGCCGCAGCCGTTTCCTCAATGGAATCATAGAAAATCTTTAAAAGCGGCAGATAGCCTTCCACGGAGCCGCTGTTCTTTATACCAAGCGCAAGATCCAGCCAGGCCAGCCCCTTGAGCGGGGCCAGGCTTTCCGGTATCGCCAGCGTTTCCTGCTGCACGGCCGCTTCTGCTCCTGCCGCCTGGATTTTCCCTTCCGGCAGATAGTCAAGCAGCATATCTTCCAAGCGGCCCGCATCAATGGGTTTGGTCAGATAGTCATCGAAGCCAGCCGCGATATACTGCTCTCTTGCACCAGAAATCGCATTGGCCGTAAGGCAAATTACCGGCGTATCCCTGTTTGCCCCATCTTCTTGCTGCTTCAGTTCCTGCAAGGTCTCGATCCCATCCTTGTGCGGCATCATATGGTCAAGGAAAATCATGTCGTATTTCTTCTCTCGGGCCAGCAGCAGTCCCTCATCGCCACTGCCCGCTGTATCGACCTTGATCTTCGTCTTCTTTACCAGGCTCTTGAACACGGTCAGATTCATCGGATTGTCATCCACCATCAGGACCGCAGCCTCGGGTGCCGTGAATTTCTCCTGATATTTCTTATGCCCCTTGAGCAGTGCCTGATACGCTGCTTTGTAGTCGCCTAACGGCTCCCACTTGACCACGCGTTGCCGCAGCTTGAAGGAAAACGTCGAGCCCGCACCATACGTGCTTTCCACTTCCAGGACAGACCCCATCTTTTCCAGCAGGTTCAGCGTGATGGCCAGGCCAAGCCCTGTGCCTTCTATGTTGCGGTTGCGCCGTTCTTCAATGCGCTCGAACTTGGAGAACAGCTTTGCCCTGTCCTCCGGCTTGATACCAATGCCAGTATCCTTGACAGCCACCACCAGCAGCACGCTGTCCGGCGCATCTGCCATGCGCTCGAACTTTACGGTGAACGTCACGCTTCCTTTTTCCGTATATTTTACCGCATTGGTCAGGATGTTCGTGATGACCTGTTTGACACGGACCTCATCGCCAATGAGGCATTTGGGCGTTTCCTGGTCAAAATCCACCGCAAGAGTAAGTCCCTTGGCGTCAGAGCGGGTATGGATCATATTCACCAAATCGTTGAGCATGGAGGAAAGATCATACTCGACCGGGAGGATTTCCAGCTTTCCTGCCTCGATCTTGGAAAAATCAAGGATATCGTTGATAAGCCCCAGCAAAGTATTGCCCGCTGTACGGATATTTTCCGAATACTCGATAACATTCGGTTCACTGCTCTCACGCAGGATCATCTCATTCATCCCGAGCACCGCATTGATTGGCGTGCGTATCTCGTGCGACATGTTCGACAGGAACGCCGATTTGGCTTCGTTGGCAGCAGCCGCGTTTTCCGCTTTCTGGTTATACTTTTGGGCCAGCCGGGCCTTCTGCTCATAATGGGTCATAATAAACAACAAGATAGAAACCACCAGCAGCAGCACAAAAATGGTCAAGACCAAGGTTCTCCTGAGCTGGGCAAAGGTGGCTGTCGCATCAAACACCGACAGGCAGCGCCAGCTATTGGCCACCGGCATCGTATAAACGATATACTCCGCATCGCCATACCGGAAGGAAAAATATCTTTCCTCCGAAGAGCGCAGCTTATCGACCAGTAGCCGGCCGAACGTGCCTTCCTCGGTAAGATAGCTTTTCCCCACTTCCCCACGGTCGGAATGGGCTACCACCTGATAGTTGCGGTCAATGACGATTTCAATATCCGAATCGCCATTCGCCGCCAGTTCCTCCGTCATATTCTGCAGATACCCCAGCGAAAAATCCATCGCCGCCACACTTTTCACATCACAAAGCGACTTGGCCAGCGTAATCATCATCGTATTGGTTTTCGCATCAAGATAAGGGTCAACGACAGCAACCTGCCCGATGTTTGCGATTGCACCGCCATACCAGGGCCGTTTTTGCGGGACATAACCAGCATAGGGAACCCAGCCGGTCCCATCGAGGAAAACATCCTCTACGACAGCGTATATCCCCTCCGAATTTCCCTTGGTGATATGCTCGGTAGCAGCCGACTGATTCAGCAGGAACTCAAGCATCTCCTCATGCGAGCGTCCCTTGCGGATCATATCATCCAAGGTGTAGGAGGCCACGCTTATGATATCCACGCCTGTGGAAAGATATTCATTGATCTGGTTGGCTGACTTGGTGGCAATAAGCTCGCGTTCGGCGATGATATTCTGTTTCATCTCCGCTTGAAGCATCGTGTAATAAGCCATGACCACTGCCAGGAAAAACAAGAGGATAACCGTTGTCACATCTACCCGCTTCAGGACAGAACCGGCTTTTTTCTCTTTTTTCGCATCCATTTTCTTCCTCCTGACAGAGCCTAGCGGACAATCATAATATCGCTTTCAAACCACTTTTGGGATAATTTTCCCAACGTGCCATCCGCCTTCATTTCACTGAGGATTTTCTGCACTTTATTGCGCAGCTCTTTGTCATGCAAGCGGAAGCCTATCGCCAGATCCTCTTTGCTAAGGCTGTCCGGGAGGATAAAATAACGATCTTTGCTCGAACGGATAAAATAAAAAGCAGCCAGCGAATCCACCAGTCCTGCATCAAGCTTTTTCTCCTTCACCTGTTGGAGGACTGCCATATTATCTGCCAGCGAAACGACGGTGACCTCCTTGCATAATTCCGACGCCTGAAGGGCATCAAAGGTAGTAGAACCGGCCTGCACCCCCAGCACCTTGCCCTTGAGATCACGCATCCACATCATGTGGCTATCGCCACGGACGACAAAGACCAGATTATCGCTGACATATGCTTCCGACAGGCACATGTTCTCCAGTGGCTGCAACAGCACAGACATGCTGGCGATACAGTCTATCCTGCGTTCAGCCAGCTCCGCGTCCTTGTCTTTCCAGGGGATGGGCTGTATCTTACATGCAACACCCATCCGAGAACAAATCTCACGGGCCAGATCAATATCAAAACCGACCAGTTCACCGTCAGCGTTCACATAACTCATCGGCGGAAAATTCTCATCAACGCCAAAGATAAACGTTCCGCTATCCCTTACCATTTGCAGGGATACATCCTGCTTATGGACGGTCTCCTGTCCGCCGCCCCGCCAGATAACTATGGCCAATGGCAGCAGGACTGCGCAGGCAGCCATCACCAGCCTGCCCCGCCACTCCTTGACGCATGGCTTTCCTGCCGGCATATCCTCTACCTTTTGCGCATCGTAATCCCTGACGATGCGCCGGAGCGTCAGCGAAAGCAGCAGCAGGCCGATCAAATTCGGAAGTGCCATAAGGCCGTTGAGGGTATCCGAGATATTCCAGATAGCATTCAGGAATTCATAGCCCGAGGCATCAAACAGATGCAGGCCCGAAGCGCCAAAGATTATCATCACCAGCAGCAATAGTTTCACGACCGACTTAAACCGCACACCTAAAAGATACGTCACTGCCGTCTCTGCGTACCAATACCAGCCGAGGATCGTCGTGACCGCAAAAAGTATCAAGCCGATGGAAAGCAGATACTTGCCGGCCGTTCCCAGCGCCAGTTCAAAAGATCGCAGCGCCAGCTGCGCACCTGTAAGTTCCGGTGCATACGTCATCGTCCCAGTCACGAGAATGACCAGGCCCGTAATCGTGCAAATGACAAACGTGTCTACAAACACTTCCACAATGCCGTAAAACCCCATCTGAACCGGATGGGCACTGCTTGCCGTGGCATAAGCCATCGGAGCAGAGCCCATCCCGGCTTCATTAGAAAAGGCACCGCGCGCAACGCCGCGCTGGATGGCTTCCATCACGCACCAGCCCGCCACACCTCCTGCCATGACGGATGGCTCCGGCTGAAAAGCCATCTGGAATGCATTGGCGACCACCGCAGGTATTTGCGCTATATGGCCTGCCAGTATGATACCGGCACTTACCATATAGAAAACGATCATGAACGGAACAACAAGCACGACCACCCGGGAAAGGCTCGTAAGGCCGCCAATGATGACCAGCCCTACCGCCACTGCTATCATGACGCCGCTATACAGATAATCCACATCCCAGCCCATGAATAGCACCTCGGCGACAGAATTTGCCTGAACGGCCGCCCCCATCCCCCAGGAAGCCATAAGGACAAACAAGGCAAACAGGACGGCCAGCATCCTGCCTATCGGTTTCCATATGCCGCCCCATGCCCCGAGCCCGTACTCCAGGACATACATCGGCCCGCCACGCCAGTCGCCATGCTCATCCTCTTTGCGGAAATGTACGGCCAGCGTGACCTCCGCAAATTTCGTGCACATGCCTAAGAACGCGGAAATGAGCATCCATACCAGCGCCCCAGGGCCTCCCAGATGAAGCGCTGTTGCCACACCGGCGACGTTGCCCGTCCCCACCGTCGCAGCCAGCGCCGTTGCCATTGCCGCAAAAGCAGGAATGGCCTTATCCTCTTCACGTTTGTTCCGGAACCGCATCACTTCCGCTAATGCCGGAAAAAAATAGCGGATCTGCGGCAGTTTAAGCAGAATGGACAGATAAATCCCTGTCCCGACCAGCAAGGTAAGCCCCGGAGGTCCCCAGACAAAGTTATTTACCACACCATTGATTTGCATAATGGTTTCCATAAAGTCCCCAGTCTCCCCTCCATCATCACGCTCAGAGCTTTGTCTGCAAATAGTTCAGCAGTTTCTCGCGCGTGGTGGATTTGAGGACATAGCCATTCGGCTTGAGCTGCAAGACACGTTCTACCTCTTCCTTCGTGCCGACTCCCGTCAGGAACACCACGGGAATCCCCCGGGTAGACTTTTCCTGCCGCAGCATCTGGAGTACCTGTGGTCCATCGACCACCGGCATAGCATAATCCAAAAGGATCAAGTCCACAGTATTCTTGGCTAATAATGTAATCGCCTGTATTCCAGCGGTGACGATGCTTACCTGATAAACATCCTTCAGCCACTCCCGCACCATTTTCGCATAAGACGGATCGTCATCCACGACGAGTATATGCTTTTTGCGCTTATCCCCCGAGCGCGGCAGTATCCCTTCCGTCACCGCTAGTTCCAGCTCTTCCATCTTGAGCGGCCTGTCAAGCCAGCCTACATGGAGCATATCAAAAATCCGGCCCGCCAGATCTTCCCGATCCCACTTGTCACCGATTACAAGGATTTCTCCCTTCATTTCATAAATCACGTTATAAATATGCTCGAGCCAGTTGAATTTGAGCCTATCATCCATGATCTTGGTTGGCAGATAGAGTATAAACAGCTGTGTTTCTCTTTCTTCATCAATCTGGGGAATCGTGTCATGTTCCTGCGTGATGATGGAAACCTTGCAGCCCAGTTCCTTGAGCTTGCGCTCGATTCCCTTTACCACCACACTGTATTTGCACATGACAATGACAACATTCTTCCGCTTTTCCCCTTGATACTCTTGCGGCTCTTGATCAGCCAGGCGTGCTGCCGGCTGGATCACTGCCTGCGTTTCCTCCTTGCTGTCCTTATGAGGAGGGCATTTGTTCCCTGCATTTTCCCTGCTTTCCTCTGACGATTTGCGTTCTTCGATTTCCTCGATTTCTTTGATTTCTTTGTTCTCATTCATATTTTTCACTCCATGTATTCTGCCAGCTAATCCGTCAACGTTTTGCACAGTCCACTTCCTCATCATCCAAGGCATTGACTACATCTTCCTATTTTCTATAAAGATCATGAAAATCCTGCTTGCCACGAACCCAAGCCTGCCAGAAGATTTTTCCCGTTTCCACAAATACTTTTATAGCTTTAGCAGTATAAAGAGTAAAAAAGGCAAAAAAAAGGGGCTGTTCACACAGTCCCTTTTGCTATTCGTTTATCGCTTGGCAAGCGCTTCCCGCAGCCTGGCTTTCATCAGCCCGACATCCGGCGTGACGCCTGTCCATTTGCGAAAAGCAGCCGCCCCCTGGCCGGCGAGCATGCCTTCGCCATTTAAGATGCGGTGCCCATGTTCACGCGCCTCGCGCAGCAAACGCGTTTCCGCAGGCGTATAGATGATATCATAGACAAACGCATCCGCCTTGACATTTGACCAGTCAACGGGCGGCATGGCATCAGTCTGCGGCGTCATGCCCAGCGGCGTCGTATTGACCAAAAGATCCGCGGATAAAAGTTTTGCCGCAAAGTCCTCCTGTTCCCAATGGCTGGCCGTAAGCGTGCCATAGGCACTGAACTCGCGAACCAGCGGCTGGATTTTGGCAGGATTCCGCACGCCGATATGGATGGCTGTAACGCCCGCCTTGATAAGCCCCCAGATGACCGCGCGGGCCGCGCCGCCTGCGCCCAAGAGCACCGCTGTCTTTCCCTGCGGCGCAAAGCCTGCGTCCAGCAGCGCCTGGATAAAGCCTGTCACATCGGTATTATAGCCCGTCAAATGGCCATCCTCGTTGACGACCGTATTGACCGCACCGATGATGCGCGCATCCTCATCGATAGCATCCAATAGCGGCATGATCGCCGTCTTGTGCGGGATCGTGACATTCCAGCCGCAAAACTGCAGTGCCCGAAGGCCCGCCACCGCAGCGGGCAGATCCTCAGGACGTACCGGCAGCGCTGTGTAGACATAGTCGACGCCTGCCTTGCCGATGGCTGCATTCTGCAGGACCGGCGATAACGAATGGGCAATAGGCCAGCCCATCACACCAAGATTCTTCGTCTTTCCCGTAAGCATAATGACCTCCTCTGCCGCAGCAGCCGCTCAGGCGTGCTCTTCCCGCGTCTTGGATAAAAGCTCCATCTTGAGCTCATAGTAAGCCGGCGTCATATCGAGATAATGACGGTGCGGATTCTCGAACCGCTGCTCCTCTTCCCAGATTTCGTTTTCAAGCTGCTGCTTGACATATGCGCGGATTTCGTCGAGCGTCGGCAGCTCCTCCGTGCGCTTGCCCTGACGCACGTAGAGCTTGCGCAGGTTCTTGATGGTGCAGCCTTCAAACGTGCGGTTCTTCCAGGGCTTGACCGGGTCGACATAGCGGAACGGCTCCGTAAGGTCGATTGGCTCGCCGCAGACCGCGAGCATATCGGCCACGGCATGGCCATCGGCATCGTAAACGCGGTAGAGGTCTTTAAGGCCCGGATTCGTGATTTTCTCAACATTTTCCGATACCTTGATGCGCGGCGCGAATTCGCCATTCTCGCCAACAGCAGCCAGCTTGTAGACCGCGCCGAATACCGGCTCGGACTTGGCCGTAATCAGGCGCTCGCCGATACCGAAGCTGTCGATGCAGGCGCCCTGATTCAAAAGCGAGGTCACCGTGAATTCGTCGAGGCTGTTCGAGACGACAATCTTGCAGTCCGCAAGGCCTGCCTTGTCGAGCATCTTGCGCACGCGCTTGGAAAGATACGCAAGATCGCCCGAGTCGATGCGGATGCCAACGAGGCGCTTGCCCATCGGCTCTAAGACCTCATGGGCCACGCGGATGGCATTCGGGATGCCCGAATGGATGACATCATACGTATCGACCAGCAGCACCGTCGCATCCGGATACGTCTCCGCATATTTCTTGAAGGCCGTATACTCATCCTTGTAGAACATGACCCAGCTATGGGCCATCGTGCCCGAAATCGGGATACGAAACATCTGGCCAGCCGATACCGTCGCCGTGCCGACGACACCGCCGATATAGGCTGCACGGGCACCATAGGTCGCGGCATCCATATTGTGCGCACGGCGGGCACCGAAATCCGACACTGCGCGGCCATTTGCCGCCTTGACGATGCGGCGTGCCTTCGTCGCAATCAAGGACTGATGATTGATCTGCGCGAGGATTGCCGTCTCGACGAGCTGCGCATCGATAAGAGGTGCCACAACCGTGATGCACGGCTCATTCGGATACATGATCGTGCCTTCCGGCAGCGCGTAGATATCGCCCGAGAAATGGAAGGTTTCCAGATACTTCAGGAACTCTTCCGAGAAGATTCCCTGCTGGCGGAAATACTCGACATCTTCCTGCGAGAACTCCATGTTCTCCACATACTCGATGATTTGCTCGAGGCCGGCAAAAATCGCAAAACCGCCCTTGTCGGGATTGGCGCGGTAAAAAACATCGAATGCCACCTGTACGTCTTTATCATGATCCTGGAAATAGCCATTGGCCATGGTCATTTCATAAAAATCCATCATCATGGTAATGTTTCGTTTGTCAAATTGTGTCAAAAAAGACACCTCCTGTTTGCAGCTCTGCCGCATCATAAAAAATATACAGGACTAATTATATCATTCCGCGCTGGCTATGGCAAAAAAATACGGATATTCCACACAAAAACGGTGCATCGTCTGCTCTGCCAAACGATACACCGCCCCGTGTCTTTCCCTCTATCTTTATTTTTCCGTATTTTTTCTCTGCGCATAGTCCTGCATCCCCGGGCTTCCTGCCGCAGCAACAAAATCCAGCTCATCGTCGCGCATATGCCCATGCCAGCATTTCTTGCCCATATGATCCTGACGCTGCATCGTCAAAAGCTGCGCCAGCAGCTTCTCCCGGACCATATGGCAGCGGGAAAAGTCGAAGTTCTCCAGCTCTGCGATTAAACGTTTGTCTTCCATTTCCGCTCCCCCTTTCTGATGTCTTTCCAATCTTTATATCCTTTGCGGCAGCAAACTGTTATCATAAATTTTTCATGTATTTCCGCTCAATGGATGAACATATACCAGATTGCCAGGATGCCGCCAGCTGCCGTCGCGATTTTCTCGAGCTGTTCCGTACTCGTGCTCTGCAGCCAGTCCGTATTCCCATCGATGATGTCCAGTCCCTTGCGCACCACCCAGCGCAAAGCGCAGGCCAACAGATACGTCAGGGCTATCTTTACCAATAGCATAGCTATATTCACAGCCAGCCCGATCATCAGGCAGACCACTGCCATGACGAGCACCACGCCAGCAAAGACCACCAAAGCCGTCATGACCGCACCGCTTACCAGCGACGCGCCCAATAAGGCCACTACTACAAGCAGTGCCAACACACCCATCAAGAACACCTCCTGTTACGCCTCATACTCCAAGGCATTTTCCTCGCACCAGTCACGCGCAGCATCGGTAAGCCTTGCCATCAGATATTTCTCCCAGGCAGGCTTCAAGAAAAGATGACGCACCTGCTGCGTGAAGCGCAGCGACGCGCCGCTTCCCTGCAAAGCCTCCAGCAGACGGGCCTTGACCTCCTCTCGCGCACACGATTCGGCAAATCCCTGCATAAAAGCACGCAGGCTGCCATCGATGACGTTGGGCACAGGGATATAGTGCTCCCAATCTTCCTCGATCGTAAACACATGCTCTAAGGCCTGCTCCTCATCCATATCATCGGCGACGACGATTACCTTTCCTCTGGCAATATCGACATAGCTCTGGCGCACATCCGACTGGGCCATAGCCGCAGCGAGTTCTTTGAGTTTGATTTTCATAGTATTCCCTCCGTGATTCTTCCCCCTATTATAGGCATATTCTCCCGCAAAAAACAAGCCTTCCGCGCCGCAGAAGGCTTGTCTCATCAGTTCGGATCGAATTTTTTCGTTGCATTTTCCAGCAGGCTGTCACGCCGCTGCTTCGAAGCGGCAAAGAAATCATGGACAGCCTGACGGTCATGCTGTTCGCAGGCTGTGATAACCTCGCCTAAGATATTCTGCAGTTCTTTGAGATTTGCCACGATGGCCTCGTCGTTTGTCATGCAGATATCGGCCCACATATCTGCATTAGACGATGCGATGCGCGTCGTATCCGTAAAGCCGCCGCCAATCAGCTTGATGCACGAATCGAGATCGCCGCCTGTGCGATTGAGCAGCGTAACCAGCGCGGCCGCCGTCACATGCGGTACATGGCTGATGACCGATGCGCAGCGGTCATGCCGCGCGATGTCAAGCGTCGTAAAGTTTGCCCCTGTATGGCGCAGCACGCGCATGAGCTTATCGTGTGCCGCGGGCGGCGCCCCCGTGTCCTCGACGATCACATAGGCCTTGCCGGCAAACAAATCCTTCTTCGCCGCCGTGACGCCACTCTTTTCGCGTCCTGTCATCGGATGGCCGGCGATATAGTAGATGTCCTCGGGCAGCATATCCCGCAGATGACGCCAGATATACTGCTTGGTGCTGCCCGCATCGGTGAGGATGGCGCCTTTCTTCAGATACGGCAGGATTTTTTCTACCATCGGCACGATCTGCAGCACCGGCGGGCTCAAAAAGACAATATCGGCGTCCTTGACGACAGCTTCGATATCCGCCGCTGCAAAATCGACAGCACCTAGCTTCAGCGCATTATCCATCGAGGCCTGCGTGCGGCAAAGCCCTGTGATGAAAATATCGTCCCCGAGCTTATCCTTGAGGCACAGCCCCAAAGAACCGCCAATAAGGCCCACGCCGATGATGGCCAGATTTATCTTCGCCTGGCTCATAATTTCCGGCCCATGACAGCCGCAATCTTGCCCAAGTCCTCCATCAGGCGGTCGAAGTTCTTCGGCGTAAGGCTCTGATCGCCATCGGAAAGCGCGACTTCCGGATGCGGATGTACCTCGATAATCAGACCGTCACAGCCGGCAGCGACAGCAGCCCGCGCCATCGGCTGCACCATCTGCCAGCGGCCCGTGCCATGGCTCGGGTCCACGATGACCGGCAGATGCGAAAGCTCCTTGATAGCTGCTACAGCACTGAGATCGAGCGTATTGCGCGTGAACGTCTCATAGGTACGGATGCCGCGCTCACAGAAAATGACGTTCTCGTTGCCGCCCGCGAGGATGTACTCTGCCGCATTGAGCCATTCGCTGATGGTAGCCGACAGACCGCGCTTGAGCATGACCGGCTTTTTGACCTTGCCCAGTGCCTTCAGCAGCTGGAAGTTCTGCATATTGCGCGCACCGACCTGATAGACATCGGCATATTTGCCAACGAGCTCGATATCATCCTTATCGACGATTTCGGTCACGACCTTGAGGCCCACCTCATCGGCGACTTCGCGCAGCATCTTGAGGCCATCTTCAGCCAGGCCCTGGAAATCATACGGGCTCGTGCGCGGTTTGAAAGCACCGCCGCGCAGGAACTGGGCCCCGCCGGCTTTTACGGCTTTGGCAGCCTCACGCAGCTGCTCGATGCTCTCGACCGAGCAGGGACCAGCCATGACGACGAGATTCTCGCCACCGACCTTGACGCCAGCCACATCGACCACCGAGTCCTCCGGATGCCAGGTACGGCTGACGAGCTTGTATTTCTCCGTGATGCGGACCGTCTTTTCGACGCCTTCCATCATGTTCATCTCGAGATTGGCAATCTTTTTCTTGTCGCCGATAACACCGACAATCGTGACTTCCTCACCGGTTGACACATGCGCCTTGAGGCCGGCTGCATCTATTTTCTTGATAACCTTATCGATATTTTCCTTGGTTGCGCTGGGACTCATCACAATAATCATATTCATTCCCTCCAAAATTCTTAGTGATTCTTCACCGAAAACCATTCCGAAATGAAGTATTGCCACCAAAAAAGCCCGCCCCTCTACAGGGACGAGCTGATATACCCGTGGTACCACCCTGCTTGCTGCTGCAAGCCTCTCATTTCGGATACTGACATATCCTAGCCTATGATAACGGTGGCATTCCGGCGCGGCCTACTATAGGTTCAGCCTGCTGCTCAGGAGTGTATTTCCATCGAGGTCTTTACGGTGTTTCACCAGCCCACCGCTCTCTGCCAAAGCCACGGGATGTACTTCTCTCCATCCATGCATTTCACTTGTTGGTTAATACTATAGCAGTTCATTCGCGCAATGTCAACACATTTTGTAAATGTTACTAGGTGAAATCCACTGGTATTACACGTTTATTCCATCAGACCTTGACCATCGCAATCTCATCGCAATTCGGGAACTTCGGGCAGTCGATGCATTCCTTCCAGACCTTATGCGGCAGTTCTTCTTTCGTGATGGTCTCAAAGCCCAGCGTCTGGAAAAAGCCTGGCTTATAGGTCAGCGTGAACACCTTCTCGACGCCCAGCTGCTCGCCCTCGGCAATCAGCCGCTTCACGATCTGGGCGCCGATGCCCTGCCGCGTCTTCTGCGGCGCTACCGCCAGCGTGCGCACCTCGGCCAGCCGGTCCCAGATGATATGCAGGCCGCCCACGCCGGCGATCGTGCCGTCCGTATCTTCGGCCACGATCATATCGCGCAGCGTCTCATAGAGCGTATTGCGCGAACGGGCCAGCATCACACCCTCCTCGGCATAATCAACCACCAGCTGGTAGATTGCCTCGATATCTTTAAACGTCGCCTTACGATATTTCACTTCACCATCTCATTTCCATTTCAGTTCCAGATTCATTGTGCCATTTCAGCGCTCGGACATACAGGCGCCAGCGGGCATTCGGCGCAGAGCGGCTTGCGCGCCTTGCAGATCTTGCGCCCATGCCAGATCAGCCAGTGATGAGCAGCCGACCATTTCTCCTTCGGTATGGCCTTCTGCAGGCCCTGCTCAACTTCAAGCGGCGTCGTGCCCGTCGCAAGCTTCAGCCGGTTGCTGATGCGGAACACATGCGTATCCACTGCAATCGCCGGCTGATGGAACGCCACGCTCATGACGACATTGGCCGTCTTGCGGCCGACGCCAGGCAGCGACTGCAGCGCCGCAAAGTCAGCCGGCACCTGCCCGCCAAACTTCTCACAGAGCATCTGGCAGGCCGCCAGGATATTCCTGGCCTTGTTGCGGAAAAGCCCGCAGTCGCGGATTTCCTTCTCGAGCTGTGGCAGGCCCAGCGCAAGGATTGCCTCTGGCGTCGCTGCCTTCTGGAACAGCCGCGCCGTCGTCACATTGACGCGCTTATCGGTACACTGTGCCGACAGAATCACCGCAATCAAAAGTTCAAAGGCATTAGAAAACACCAACTCCGGCTTGGCCCCGCGATAGGTTTCTTCCAAAATGGCGAGTTGTTCGTCCTTGATTTTCTTTGTTACCCGCATATTCACACCTTCTTGTCAACCGAATAAAGAAGCCTTCCCCGCAGGGAAGGCTATTGGATTTTAGTTCGTCAAGCTCCGGATTGGCGCTGGAATCCGCCCCCCCCGGGCGATAAATGCCTCCGAGCTGTACTGGTTGCGGACCGGCACGATCGGGCAGTAGCCCAAAAGACCGCCATACTCGACCATATCGCCGACCTTCGCCCCCGGCACCGGGATGACGCGGACAGCCGTCGTCTTGTTGTTGATCATACCGATAGCTGCCTCGTCGGCGATGATGCCCGAAATCGTAGCCGCCGAGCAGTCGCCCTCGATGGCAATCATATCAAGGCCAACCGAGCAAACGCAGGTCATGGCCTCGAGTTTCTCGATCGAGAGGCTGCCCGACTTGATGGCCGCGATCATGCCCTCATCCTCACTTACCGGGATGAACGCTCCCGAAAGACCGCCGACATGCGAGGACGCCATCAGGCCGCCCTTCTTGACCGCATCGTTGAGGAGTGCCAGCGCCGCCGTCGTGCCCGGAGCACCGCAGCTCTCGATGCCCATCTCCTCGATGATGCGCGCCACGCTGTCGCCGACGGCCGGCGTCGGTGCCAGCGACAAGTCGATGATGCCAAACGGCACGCCGAGGCGCTTCGATGCCTCGCGCGCGACGAGCTGGCCGACACGCGTGATCTTGAACGCCGTCTTCTTGATGGTCTCAGCCACTTCCGTGAAGTCTGCGCCCTTTAGGCCCTCGAGCGCATGCTTGACAACGCCCGGGCCGCTGACGCCGACGCTCACGACCTTATCGGCCTCGCTGACACCATGGAAGGCACCAGCCATGAACGGATTGTCGCCCGGCGCATTGCAGAACACGACGAGCTTGGCGCAGCCCAATGCCTGCGTATCACGCGTGAGCTCCGCCGTGCGCTTGATGACCTCGCCCATCTCGCGCACGCAGTCCATATTGATGCCCGTCTTCGTCGAGCCGAGATTGACCGACGAGCAGACAAGATCCGTCGTCGCCAATGCCTGCGGAATCGAGTTGATGAGCACGCGGTCGCCATGGGTAAAGCCCTTCTCGACCAACGCCGAAAAACCGCCGATGAAGTTGACACCGACAGCCTTGGCGGCGCGGTCCATGGCCTCAGCGACCGGTACATACGAATCGGTCTTGCAGGCATCGGCCGCAATGGAAATCGGCGTTACCGAAATGCGTTTATGAATGATAGGAATGCCATACTCCGCCTCGATATCCTCACCGGTTTTCACGAGGAATTCTGCCGATTTCGTAATCTTGTCATAGACATTCTGGCAGAACTGGTTGATATTCGGATGCGCGCAGTCACGGAGCGAGATGCCCATCGTGATCGTACGCACGTCGAGCTTGTTCTCCGTAATCATGGCATTTGTTTCTAAAATATCATCTATCGTTATCACGTGTCTAAAATCCTCCTAATCGATTCCATCCATTGACATGTCAACCTGACCCGTCAACTTGACATGTCATTTGACCGGTCATTTTGACTGGTCAGATATTGTGCATGATGTTGAAGATATCCTCATGCTGGGCCTTGATGTCCACGTTGATTTCCTGCCCGCGCTCCTTGAGCGTCTTCTGCAGATCCGTGAGCTTGATTTTGCTGCCGCTGATCTCAGCGATCAAAATCATATTGAAGAACCCATCCATGATATTCTGGTTGATCGACAGGATATTGACATTGTTCTCGGCAAGAATCTGGCTGACCATCGCAATGATACCGACACGGTCTTTACCAACGACTGTCACTACAAGTTTCATTTACACATTTCTCCTTTTCATTCCTAAGACTGCGACTCATTGTGTAAACCATAGAACAATGTGTCAACACAAATCATTTTCCCCCATTATACCAATAGAATACTGAAAAACCAAGTATTCCGCGAAAATTCTTTCGAAAAAATCATGTCATATGTCCCCGAATCCGATATAATAGAGCTATGACTAGTAATCAGGAGGCATCATTTATGGAATATGGTTTTTTCAATGGCGAATTCATCACACTTGCTACCGCGAAAGTACAGCTTGAGGACCGCGGCTATCAATTCGGCGACGGCATCTACGAAGCCACGCGGGTCTACAATGGCAAATGCTTTGCGCTGGAGCGCCATCTGGCCCGCTGCCGCCGTTCGCTGCGCGAGCTGCGCATTCCGATTACCTATATGGATGAGGAACTCACGGCCATCCACTACGACCTCATCCAAAAAAGCGGCATCCAAAACGGCGTCATCTATTTCCAGATTACGCGCGCCACAGCCCCGCGCACGCATTATTTCCCCGACCAGGTTATCCCGAATCTCTCGATGACCATCCGCGAATCAGAGCCCAACCGCAAGTGGCAGGAAGACGGCATCGCATGCATGCTGGCCGAAGACATCCGCTGGCTGCGCTGCGACATCAAGAGCCTCAACCTTTTGGGCAATGTATTAGCCAAACAGGCCGCGCATGATAAGGGGCTGCAGGGTGCCATTCAGTTCCGCAAGGATACGGATCTGATTACCGAAGGCTCAAGCAGCAACTTCTTTATCGTCAAAGACGGCCTGATTTGGACGCATCCGACTGACAACCTTATCCTCAAAGGCGTCACGCGCTCCATCCTGCTCGAAGAAGTCATCCCGCAGCTCGGCTATACCGTCGTCGAAAAAGCCTTCACGCCGGAATTTGCCCTGAGCGCTGAGGAAGCATTCGTCACGAGCACCAGCCTCGAAGTCACCCCGGTCATTGCCATCGACGGCCATGCCATCGGCAGCGGCAAGCCTGGCAAGATTACCCACAGCCTGCTTGAAGGCTACCGCGGTCTTGTCCAAAAAGAGTGCTATAACGCTTGACGAAAGGGATGTGACAGAACATGCGAACAGGGATTATTCTCGCCGGCGCGCTCCTGGCGGCCTCTTGGGGAACCGGCGCCGCACAGGCAGCAGCCGTTGACGCAGCAACATTACCAGCAGCATCAGCACCTGCAGCACCAGCTGCCAGCAGGGAATACCAGCTCACGGACAAGGCCAGCCCTGCCATACCGGCCGCGCATCTGCCGGAAAACACGGCGCGCCCCCAGGACACGCCCAAGGCGTCCCCGGCAGCAGCAGCCAGCACAGCAGAAGCGCCAGCTCCGGATTCCCGCCCCCCAAAGGCAGCCATCCAGCCCAAGAACGAGATCGAAGTGCAGTTTGATTATCTGCATCACTGCTATTTCGATAAGCGCTACATCGATAACTACAACCTGCATATCTATAAGAAATGGAAGCGCATCCATGCCCTCTCCATCTATGGCGGCGTGACCATCACGGGCGCCAACGGCTATCTGATTGAGGACAGCCAGCCGGACGTACATAAAAACAGCGACGCCTTCGGCATCGGCCCTTCCGTTTTGCTGCGCTTCGAAAAACGCATCACGGGCAAGCTCTATGCCGACCTTGACGCGTCAGGCTCCCTGCGCATCTATGGCAAGGCCCATCCTGCCGGCGGCCGCGCCTTCGACTTTCTCTGGCGCATCGGCCCCCGCCTGACCTACCGCTGCACCGATGACATGGCCATCAGTCTGGGCTATATGTTTGCTCATATGTCAAACGGCTTCAGCGACCATAACCCGGGCTACAATGCCGTAGGTTTCTCCCTGGGCTTCCAGTATCGTTTCTGACAAGCACCATAAAACCAAAAAAGAAAAAGGAGCTGCAAAGAAGCGGCGGATTGATCCGCCACATCTTTGCAGCTCCTTTCTTTAGGCGCGCTTGGCGCCCATGGCAATCCACACGAGAACGGCGGCCGCCAGGAAGAAGGGATACAACAGATACGGTATGATACTGAGGCTGGTGATGCCGGCAATGGCTGACGCAATCAGCAGCTGCGCCCCATAGGGAATGATGCCCTGGGCGATGCAGGAGCAGGTATCGAGCAAGGAAGCACTATCGCGTGCCTCGATGCCATACTCCTCGCTGATGTTCTTGGCAATCGGGCCGGCGACAACAATCGCCACCGTATTATTTGCCGTAGCCACATCCATCAGCACAGTCAGCAGGCCGATGCCCAGCCGCCCGCCGCGCTGCCCCTTGAAGTGCTTGCGGATGAAGGCCAAGAGTGCTGCAAAGCCGCCGCCATCCCGCATGATCGCGCTGATGGAGGCCGCCAGTATCGTGACGATCATCGTTTCGAACATGCCGTTCGTACCAGCTCCCATAGCCGAGAACGCCTTCGACAGCGACGTCGTCCCCGTAGCGATGCCCAGGATAAAAAACAAGGTAATCCCTGTGCCCAGCACCAGGAAGACATTGCGGCCCGTAAGCGCCATGATGAGGACGAGGAAATAAGGCAGGGCCAGCAGCAGCGAATAATCAAACTGCCCGAGATCCGCCGGCGCCTCCGACAGCGCCAGCACAAAGAGTACGGCAAGCGTAACCACCGCCGCCGGCAGGGCCAGCTTGAGATTCGCATAAAACTTATCCTGCATGCGTGTCCCCTGCGTCCGCGTCGCCGCAATCGTCGTATCCGAGATAAACGAAAGATTGTCGCCAAACATCGCGCCACCGACGACCGAAGCGACCGTCAGCGGCAGGCTAAGGCCGGCAGCCTGGGCCACTGACGCGGCAATTGGCACCAGTACCGTGATCGTGCCAACGCTCGTGCCCATCGACATCGAAATCAAACAGGCAATGAGGAAAAGCCCCGGGACCGCAAATGTCCCCGGCACGAAATTCAGCAGCAGATGCGCCGTGCTTTCCACACCGCCAGCGGCTTTGGCAATGCCGCTGAAAGCGCCGGCCATCAGGAAGATAAACAACATGATCGTGATATTTACATCCCCGATGCTCCTGGCACAAAGCTGGATATTCTCGATAAAGAGCCGCCGCCTGTTCTGGACAAAAGCCACGATAAGGGCCAGCCCGAACGCCACGACAACCGACATCACATAGAAGCCCATCTGGCCTTCGACCGGTGCGATATACTCATACCAGATGCCTGCCCCGAGATACAGCACCAGAAAGACCAGTATCGGCAGCAGCGCAATCGCCCGTGCTTTGGGCCGCTCTGTAATTTGTTCCATAGATTCCATCATCCTTTGTTACGAAATAACTGCATACAGCTACCTATTATACGGCAAATGCTGCGGCCAAGGCAAGATAGGATCAAATCCGGAAGTACTTATGCATATCCTCATGACGGCCGATTACCAGGATGGTGTCTTCGGCCACCAATTTTGTCTGCGGGCTGATTTCGACGTTGAGCGCCCCCCGCTGCTTGATGCCCAGCACATTGACATGATAGTTCTGGCGGATTTGAAGCTCCCCGATCGTATGGTTGCACCACTCCGCCGGCATCGGCAACTCGTAGACCGCATAGCGGTCACTGAGTTCAAAGTAATCGAGCAGATGGTCATACCCATAGCGGATTGCCGTCCAGCTCGCCAGCTGCTTTTCCGGATAAACCGCTTCATCGGCGCCATTGCGCAGCAAAAACTTCTCATGGATTCCGCGCGAGGCGCGCGCCACCACGTATTTTGCGCCCAGGTCCTTTAGCAGCGACGTCGTCTCGAGCGAGCTCTGGAAGTCATCGCCAATGGCTACGATGCAAAGATCGAAATTGCGGATGCCGAGCGACCGCAGGAACTCTTCATCGGTACTGTCAGCCACCAGCGCGTTCGTCACAAAGGGAAGCACCATATTCACACGGGCCTCGCTCTTATCCACGGCCATGATCTCATGATGCAGTTCGTGCAACTTCTGGGCGACATGGCGGCCATAACGCCCAAGTCCAATCAATAGTACTGTTTTCTTCATAATTCCATTACTCTCTTTTCTTCAGCCTACTGTAATCTTTTCTTCCGGCAGCCGTCCCCTGTTGGGACGGTATTGGTTATTCAAGCTATAGATCATTGTCAGAGCGCCCACGCGGCCAAAATACATCAGCCCGATCAGGATGAGCTGCGAAATGACACTCAGATGCTCGGTGAGCCCGATGGAAAGGCCCACCGTCCCCAAGGCCGATGAAGTCTCGACCATGCAGTCAATGACCGGAATCGCATCGATTTCACTGATCAAAAACGTACTGCCCGCAAACAAGGACAGGTACAGCAGGAAAATCGTCACGGCCTGCTGCAGGCTCTGCGGCGCAATCCGGCGCTTGAAGCATTCAATATCCGTCTTCATGCGCAGCGACGCCGCCGCTGACGCCATGAGCACAAACGCAGTCGTTACCTTGACACCGCCAGCCGTCGAGCCCGGGGCTCCACCTGTGAGCATCAGCCCCACCAGGACAATCCGTCCGGCTTCCGTCAGCGATTCGATATCCATCGTATTGAAGCCGGCCGTCCGCGGCGTCACGGCCTGGAACAGCGCCATGAAGAGCCGGTGCTGCAGCGGCTCGGCGGCCAGATCACGGAAAAACAGCAGCGCCGCCGGCAGCAGGATGAGCCCGGCCGTCATGCAGAGGATGATTTTCGTCTGCACCTGATACTGCTTCCAGTGCCACCGCTTATCGTAAAGATCTGCCCAGGTAATGAACCCCAGCCCGCCGGAGATGATAAGCCCGATAATGACCAGATTGACCACGGGATCGCCGGCATACGCCATCAGCGAACCGCCGCCACGCTCCCCCATGAGATCGAAACCCGCATTGCAAAAAGCCGAAACCGCATGGAAAAGGGCCATCCATGCGCCCTGCAGCAAACCGTAGTCGCGGCAGAAGACCGGCGCAAGCAAAGCTGCCCCCAAGAGTTCCATGCCCACCGTCAGCTTCAGCACGAAGCGCAGGATGCGGACGATGCCGCCAAGCTGCGAGCAGCCCCAAGCCTCCTGGATCGTACTTCGCTGCCGCAGGTCAATGCGCTTTCCCGAAGCCATGGTGAGCGCCACAGCCATCGTCACAACGCCCAGGCCGCCAATCTGTATCAGCACGAGGATAACGGCCTGGCCCCAATGCGACCAGTAAAGTGCCGTATTCTCCACCGTCAGTCCCGTAACGCACGAGGCTGACACCGTCGTGAAAAGCGCCGTCAAAAGCGGCGCCCCGCGGCCATCATTCGTAGCCACCGGCAGCATGAGCAAAACCGTCCCCAAAAAGATCAGCAGCAAGAAACTCAGGCTGATGATTTTAAACGACGACAATCGATTTAACATAATCGCAATCCCTTTCTATTAAAAAGAAACTCACTGATACTAAGCATAGACATCTTGACTATCCCTGTCAACTGCCGCAAGTTTCTTCCTGCCTTCTGCCGCCAGTCGCCTGCATATCATTTTAACCGAATTATGAACTTCTCCTAATTCTTTTCCAATATACGCTTTGTATAATGCCTCCCATGGGAAAATACATTCATGGATGACGACATAAAGGAGTCGTACGATTATGTCCTTTTTATCGCCAAAACAAAGGAAACGCATTATTGCTGCCAGCCTGTCACTGACCTGTTTCGGAGTTATGGATACTTCCTGTACCATAGCCCTGGCAGCTGACAATCCGCCAGCTGCTGTCATGAACAGCATGGGACAGCCGCCGGCCGCCCCAGACGGAAAACTGCCCCCTGGCCCGCCACCTGATGGCAAATTCGGCGGGATGCAGGAAGTGAAAAACGATGCCAAAGACCTCAAAGCCACCGAAGTTGTCGATGGCACCACCGTCTCCCGCCAGAACCTCAGCCTGGCCAATACCAAGACCGATGAAAATGTCCTGCTGGTGCGCAATAGCGGCAGCCTTGCCCTGCATAGGGCCCAGTTTACCAAGACCGGTGATAGTTCCAGTGCCGATGCCAGCAACTTTACGGGGCAGAACGCCATCCTCCTCGTCAACAACAGCACTGCTGTCTTGGAGAATCTGGACCTCAGCTCCGATGCCGATGGCGCCAATGCCATTTTTGCCACTGGCGAAAAGGCCAGCATCCAGGCAAAACACATCAAGATCCACACCAAAAACAATTCTTCCCGGGGGCTTGATGCTACTTATGGCGGCACAATCCAGGCCGAGGATGTAGACATCATCACCGAAGGCGCTCACTGCGGCGCCTTGGCCACCGACCGCGGCGAAGGCAACGTCCTTGTCCAAGACGCCCGCATCAGGACCTCTGGCGAAGGCAGCCCCTGCATCTATTCCACGGGCAACATCCAGCTGACCAATGGCACTGGCGAAGCCACCGGCAGTGAAATCGCCGTAGTAGAAGGCAAGAACTCCATCCTCCTCAAGGATTCCACGCTGACCGGCCATGTAAAGCACGGTGTCATGCTTTATCAAAGTTTCTCCGGCGACGCCAACGTGGGCATCGCCCAGTTCACCGCCATCGATTCCACCTTGAACAACCAGTCCGATGGCCCCATGTTCTACATTACCAATACCACGGCCACAGCCACACTGGAAAACACGACGCTAAACCAAGCAGGCGATATCCTCGTAAATGTCACCAGTGACCGCTGGGGCAGCGAAGGGAAAAACGGCGGCGTTTTCACCTTGAAAGCCAAGAAGCAAGAATTGACCGGTCAAATCCTGGCCAACAATATCAGCACGGTCACACTTGACCTCGAAAGCGGCAGCACGTTTACCGGTACCATAAACAGCGACCAGCAGGCAGAAGCTGCCCATATCACCCTGGCCCAGGACACGTGCTGGAATCTTACGGCTGATGCCTATGTGACGACCATATGCGACGCGCAGCAAGACTTCGCCAACATCCAGAGCAACAAGCATAATATCTATTACGACAAATCCGCCAATCCCAGCCTGAACGGTCAGACCATCAAGCTCCCCGGCGGTGGAAAGCTCATGGCCCGTTGACCTGCCTGTTAGGTATGAGAGACGGAAAATAACAATAAAAGACGGACCACTGACTCAAAAGAGCCGGTGGTCCGTCTTTTATTGCCAACGTATTATTTCATAGCACGCTCTTCGCTGCCATCAAAACTGTACCGAAAAATCCTTGCCGAGTTTTTGGCAGGCCGCAATGCCATCAGCATCCGGCGCATTCTCGATGGCCAGGCCATCATCGAAGAGCTTGGCCCCATCCTTGCGCGTCCGCTCGGCCCAGTCCTGCATCCAGGCACCGCCGCCCCAGCCATACGAGCCAAAGAGTGCCACCGGTTTATCCTTGAGCAGCGGCTCAAGCTCGGTAAAGAACGGCTCAAAGCAGCCTTCCTCCAATACCTCATCGCCCATCGCCGGACACCCCAGCAGCAAACCATCGTAGCTGCCGGCATCGTTGATATCGAACTGCTCGACTTCAAACAACTTCGCCTCACTGCCTGCCTGCGAAACACCTTCGGCAATAGCTTCGGCCATTGCCTGCGTATTTCCCGTACCCGTCCAATAAATGATTGCCATCTTTGCCATCTAACAATTCCCTCTTTCTTATCCATTTGCCGGCGGCGTCAAACCGCACGCACCAGCTCCTCAAAACGGCGGCCACGTTCAAGTTCACTGCAGAAATGCTGCGAGCAGTCCGTATAGCGGTCAAACAAAGCCCGCGTGCGTTCTTCATTCGCATAAACCTTCCAATAGCCGCTGAACGCATAATCGCGTCCCTTGTGCTCGATGAAACCAGCGACATCCTCGGGCGGATAGCCCAGGAACAAACCGATTTCATGCGGAAAGGTCTTGCGCAGCCGCATGCGCAGCCGTAAATGCTCCAGCAGTTCAGCCAGCGTATCCTCACGCCGATAGCCGTATGCTTCCAGCAGCTTCATGGCCTCTGGCTGGCGCAGCTCCTTTGACAATACGCCCGGCCGGTAAAAAAGCAGTAAAACATACTCCTCGCCCTCTGACACCCGGAACACCGAAATTCCCTTGCAGCGGAAACACGTCGTATACGATGCCAGCAGCGCATCGAAATCCTCAAAGCAGCTTTTGCGGAACGACAAGAGATTCGCCGTCTTGATTCCCAGCAGCACCGGCGCCGCATGCATGCCGAGCACCTGTTCAAAATCGTCTTTCGCCAACCATCATCACCTCTTGCAAATGATATGTATTCTCATTTATGTATCCATTATATCGAAAACATTTCTCAATTGCAAGCAGAAATTTGACTTGTCAAAATAAGGCGGACTTGACTTGTCATCGTAAAGAAACTTGACATGTCAAAACAATACAGCGCGGTCTGCACGGCAAAAATCTATAATAAATTGCCGTTTGCCAGTCAGTTCCAGCCTTCCCCTTACTGAAAGAAAGGTGGGCGCGAAGCGCTCGGATGAGGTGTATGCGTCCGTATGGAATCCCGCTACTACGAAGCGCGGGGTTCGCGGGGTAGTGCTTTTTTTGTTTCCGCTAAAATGGGCCGCTTGCAGAGTTTTACGGACTTAGTTGCCTGCTCCCGTTACCTGGTCGCGACGTACATAGTTCTTTCTAGGTTATACGCTTACGTCCCAGTCCTGCTACGCAGGACAGTCGCTCCAGACAAAAAGAAGCACTCCCCCGTTCGCCCCCCTCATCCGCATGCGCAGGTTTGTACGAACCGTTGCTCCCGTCACAAGCACATCGATGTAATTCGTAACCTATAGCCGCAACAGAGCAGGCTTAGCCAAACCTGGCAGAGGGCGGGGGCGGGTACACTTTCTTCGCAGCGGGAGCGGAGAAAAAGTGCACCCGCCCCCGCCCAAGCTGAGCTCTATCAAGGTTATTTTAAGCACGTATTAATCGGCAAACTGCAAGTTTCAGTGCTCCATATTTTTTCTTCCATAGAGCCATGGCTGACTGATATGTTTGTTGAAGAATTCGATAAGCGGCCCTGTCCCGCAAGCCAGCACCAGCGTCCCGAGCCCCACGATGCTGCCGCAGGCAAACCCAATGGAAACGGCGCAGCTATCGATGAGCACACGGACGGTGCGGAAGGACAGCCGGCCCTGCGTGCGCGCTGCCAAGATCCAGCCGATGGCATCATAAGGCCCCATGCCCAGCCGCGCGCTGCTCGCACTTTCGCTTATGACTGCTTCTGTCTGGAGCACGGCTCCCGCTGTGGATGCCGCCAGCCGTGCCGAGGTAGCAGCGATCCATGTGCAGAAGGCCGCCGACTTCAAGTATTGGAACGCGAATTCCCCCACTATCGCCGCGCTCACGCAGTTTGTCGAAAACGCCGTGAATCCGGCCAGCAAGAACTACATTCCGCCCGAAGCCCGCATCGCCACCTTCGATCTCGATGGCACCCTGTACTGTGAGACCGCGCCCTATTATTTCCAGGAAATGATGTTCCTGCAGCGCGCGCTCGAGGACCAGAACTATCAGGCCTCCCCGGAAATGAAAGCCATTGCCCAGCAGGTAAAGCCTTACATCATGGACAAAAAACCGATTCCCAAAGAACTCGGTGCCAAGCTCTCAAAAGCCATCCCGAAAGCCTATAAGGGCATGACGCCAGCCGAATACAAAAGCTATGTCCAGAAATTTATGGACACGAATGAAACCGGGCGAAACGCCGGACAAGCATACCTTCGACAAGGCAAAAGACAAGATTGTCCGCACCGATAAGTTCCTCGGTGAAAACGGCAAGACCAGCAAGGCCTTCAGCAATATCGTCGAGATTGGTCAGCAGCCTGTGCTTTCCTTTGGCAATTCTTCGGGCGATGTCGGCATGCTCGAGTACACGCTCCAGAACAACCGCTACCCCAGCATGGCCTTCTTCGTTCTTTGCGACGACACGGAACGCGAGCTCGGCAATCTGGAAAAAGCCAGCAAGCTCAAGGCCACCGCGGTCAAGAATGGCTGGCATACCATCTCGATGCATGACGAATTCAAGACCATCTATGGCGACAACGTAAAACGTACCAAATAAAAGCATCCATATAGTATAATGAAGGTGCCCGGCAATTGGCCGGACACCTTTTTACTAACTTCAGGAGGGATTTTATTATGAAAGCCGATTGTGCCAACTGTCCATCACATGCCTGCTACACCAAGGGCGTCAACTGCACGGGCATTGACCGTGAAACGATCCTTGCCGCCTACAGCGAGGACGAACGCCGCATCATGAAAGCTGCGGCGTATGTCGAAGGCACCTTTTACAGCAACATCACGCGCCTGCAGGAAACCGCTGAATTCGCCAAAGCCATGGGCTATAAGAAACTAGGCATGGCCTTTTGCATCGGGCTCAATGCCGAAGCCCGCTATATCGCCCGCTACTACCGGCAGCAGGGCTTTGAATTCTTCAGCGTCTGCTGCAAGAATTGCAGCTTCAATAAAAAGGAGCTTGACCTCAAACAGGTCAAGCCCGAACTGGCGCATGAAGCCATGTGCAATCCAAAGTTCCAGGCCAAACTCCTGGCCGAAAAAGGCACGGAACTTTTCATCTCCTGCGGCCTCTGCGTGGGACACGACACGATTTTCAACGGCAGCTGTCCGGGGCCCGTCACCACGCTGGTCGTAAAAGACCGGCTGCTGGCCCACAATCCCCTCGGCGCCATTTATTCGCGCTACTGGAAACGAAAGCTGGGCATCATGGAAGATGGCGAAGTATAAGCCCCGCGCGAAAGCGGCCAGCCATCAGCCTGCCCGCCGCTGCCAAAATCTGACGGACAGCAGAAGCACCATATTGAACGCCAGTATGATCAATAGCAGCAGGGCACCGATTCCGTCGGCAATGATGTCCCGATCGGGGACCAGGCCTGTGCTCATGAGATACCATAGATGCACCGCCAGTGTTTCTCCCCCCGCCATGACATCGAAATCAAACATATGACGGGATACCGTAGTCCCCGCAGTGAAAATCAGGATGGCGGTCTCGCCCAGCGCCCGGCCGGCTGTCAGCGTGATGCCCGTGAGGATGCCTGGCAGTGCCTGCGGCAGGATTACCCGCGCGATCGTCTGCAACTGCGTAGCCCCCAGCGCCAGGCTCGCCTCCTTATAGGCTTTCGGCACTGACCGGACAGCCTCTTCGGTAATCCGGACCAATAGCGGCAGGTTCAGCAGGACCAAAGTCAAGGCTCCGCCCAGGATACTGAAGCCAAGATCCAGCACATGGACAAAAACGATCATGCCAAACAAGCCCAGGACGATTGACGGCACAGCTGCCAGGCTCTCCACCGAAAGGCGGATGCACTTCGTCAGTCTTGTTTCCTTGGCATATTCCGCCAGATAAATCCCCGCGCCTACCGCCACGGGAAGTGAAAGCCCCATGGAAAGCAGCAGCAGGTAAAAGGAATTGAAACATTGCGCCCCCACACCACCGCCAGCCATGATATCACTGGATTTACCAAAAACAAAAGCCACGGACAAGACCGGCAGGCCTTGGTAGAGAATATAGCCAATGAATATCACCAATAAATCAAGAATGAACAGGCCGGCGAGCCATAAAACAACCACGGCTGCTTGATTCTGCGCTTTGGCATCCATCAGGCAAACCTCCTTTTTCCCCAGCGGCGGACCAAAAGAATCAGCAGGAACGACAACAGCAGCAGGACAAATGCCAGCAAAAACAGCGCATTGCCCCAAACGGACCCAAAAGGCGTGTTGCCCATTTCCACCACGATATTGCTGGTAATTGTCGCGGTAGGCACAAATAGCGACGTAAGCAGCTGCGGCGTATTGCCAATCAGCATCTGCACAGCCATCGTTTCGCCTATGGCCCTGGCCATCGCCAGCACCACCGCAGTCAAGATGCCAGGAGAAGCCGCAGGCAGGATCACATGCCACACGGTCTGCCACCAGGTCGCCCCGAGTGCCAGGCTTGCCTCCTCCAGGGACGGTGCCACCGCCTGCAGGGCATCCATGCTGATGGATAGTATCGTCGGCAGGATCATGATGGCCAGTACCAGCGAAGCCGCCAGTACGCCAAAGCCAGTCGCATACCCAAAGGTTTCGCGCAGGAATGGCACGAGCACCACCAGGCCGGCATAGCCATATACCACCGAAGGAATGGCCACATAAAGATCGATGGCGGGCCGCATGATATGCTTCAGCCACTTTGGCGCGGCCTTGGCCAAGAAGATTGCCCCCAAAAGCCCCACCGGCGCTCCGATAAGGACTGCCAGCGCCGTACTTCCCAGGGAGCCGAGGATGAAATACAGTGCGCCATACTTTCCGGCCTGCGGGTCCCATTGGCCGGAAAAAAAGAATTCGAGCGGACTGACAGCAGCAAAAGTCTGCAGACCCTGCTTGCCGACGAAAAAGATAATTGCAAAGATTATACTCGTCAGCAGACAGGCAGCGGCAATAAAGAAAAGCCGCCCACACGTATCATAAAACAGCCTGCGGCGATGGCCAGGCTCTATGTTCCCTGACGCCTTCTGCCCGGCAGTCACTGCCCGTTCCATAATCATCTCCTGCCCGCTCATCGTTTCAGCTTACCGATGGGGATAAAGCCCAGTTTCTCCACCTGCGTGTTCTGGAATTCTTCGCTGAGCACATAGTCAAGAAAGGCTTTGACCGCCCCCTGCGCTTCACCCTTCGTATACAGATGGCCATACCCATAGAGCGGATATTTCCCTTCGATGATATTCTGGGGCGAGTATTCCACGCCATCGAACTTCAGGACCTTGACACTGCCATCGGCATAAGGCGCATCCACATAGCCAATAGCCCCCGGTGTATTGCTGACGGCAGCTCTTACCGCACCATTGGAATCCTGGATAATCGCGTTATCCGTAAAGGCCTGTCCCTTCAGTACCACCTCGCTAATGGTAGCCCGGGAACCCGAGGATTTGGCCCGATGAATCAGCGTGATCGGAAGGTCATCGCCGCCGACCTCTTGCCAATTCGTGATTTTCCCCGTCAGGATAGCGATGGCTTGCTGTCTGGTGAGATTGTCTACTTTATTGTCTTTGCCAACGATAAAGACAAACGGTTCCACGACGACTTTATGGTCGACGAGGCCCTTGTCCTTATAGTCCGCAGGCAAATCGACATCGGAGGCGCCAATCTGTACCGCGCCCTCAGCGGCCTGATTCATCCCCGTAAAAGATCCACCGCCTGCCACATTGACCGTTACCTCCTTGTGCTGCTCCTCAAAGGCTTCCTGCGCCGGTTTCAAGAGCGGCAATAGCGCCGTAGACCCCGAAACGGATACTTTGCCTGCCAGCTGCCCCGCTGTGCCCGCCTCGCTGCTATCGGCCTGCGTTCCCCCGCAGCCTGTAAGCAGGACTGCCATACTCAGCACCACCATGCCTAGCGAAATCATCGGTTTCATTTTGTTGAACATTTTTCTCCCTCCAACTGTTTTTTCCCCGAAGGCATCGCCTTCGTTCTCCCTTATCCTAGCAGTCTCAGTGCCTTTGATTGTTGCGTCTTTGTTAATTCTTTGTAAAAACGCGCCCAGCTGCGGTTCTATATGTTAGAATGGACATAACTAAAAAAAAGGACGATGACTTTCGATGTTTCACTCCCGCATTACCCGCCGATGCCTGGCATCATTCCTTCTGGCCACCCTTACCGCATTGACCATCACCTGCCTGCTGCTCTTGCACTATTTCCATGCCTACACCATGCAGAAAGAGCAGGACGCCCTGGTGCTCAATGCACAGATTATCGAGCAGACGCTCGCTGCGCAGGGGCGTTCCAACTCACACGAGTTCACCAGTCTCTTGCAACAGCTCAGTGACAACACGGGGCTCCGCATTACCATCCTCAACGTGGACGGCACGGTGCTCATGGATACGTCCGAGCCCGCAGCCAAGCTCGACAACCATTTTCAGCGCCAGGAGGTCCAGCAGGCTCTCGCCCACGAATACGGCACCGCCATCCGCTATAGTGATACGCTGGACGAAAACCGCATGTATGTAGCCATTCCCGTATACCAAGACGGCCAGCTTGTCCGCATCATCCGCACCTCAAATCCGCTTACTGCCGCCGAAGCCTCCTATCAGACGCTCCGGCAGGCTCTCATCGCCGCCATCCTCCTGTCCGCTGTCATCGCCTTCGTGCTGGCTGTCTGGCTGGCGAAGCGGCAGGTCGCACCGCTGCAGCGCCTGCGCCAGGATGCCGCCATCATCGCCCATGGCGATTACGGCCACCGCATCAACTGGCGCTCCGGCGACGAATTCGATCAGCTGATCCAGACCATCAACCTGCTGACCGGAAACCTCAGCCGCAGGATTGCCGAAGCCAGCGCCGAAGCAGCGAAACTCGCGCTGGTACTGGAGCAAATGGATAATGCCGTCATGCTGATTGACAGCCGCGGCCAGATCATCGAGGCCAATCGCCAGGCACAGGAACTATTCCAGCTCAAAGACCAGCCGCTGAAGCGCCATAGCATCCATCTGCTCGGCAGTGCCGGACTTTCAGAAACCGCCCAGCGCGTAAGCCGGACGCAATGTCCCGAGACCATCACCTATCAGCGTGGATCGGGCCAGTCAGCACCTGCCAGCCATACATTCACGATTTTCCTGACGCCGTTTCCCGGGCAGGACACCGCGCAAATCCTGGCGGTCTTCCATGACATTTCGCTGCTGCAGGAAATCAACGAACGCCAGGCAGAATTCATCAGCAATGCCGCCCATGAGCTCAGTACACCGTTGACTGCGCTTTCCGGCTTTGCCGAAACCCTTGCCACCCAAAACGTTCAACAGCCAGAACTTACGCATCATTTCGCCCAGGTCATCTACGAGCAGGCACAGCGCATGAACCGCCTGATTCAGGATCTCCTGCAGCTTGCCAGGCTCGAAACGCTCAGCCATAGCCAGGAGCTGTCCCTGACGCCAGTTTCCGTGCAGCCAGCCATCCGCTCCGTCCTTGCCCAGCTCTCGCCCTGCTTCCAAGAAAAAAAGCAGACGGTTCTTTTCCCGTCTGCTAAAGATACCGCGCCAAACGATTTGCAGATTGCCGCTGTGCCCGGATTGTTCCGGCAAATCATCCGCAATCTGCTCGAAAATGCCAATAAATATACACCAGCTGGCGGCAAGATCCACATCTTCCTCGAAGCCTCGCCGCAGGGCATAACCATCCGCATCGCCGACAATGGCATCGGCATTGCTCCCGAGCATCTGCCGCGGATTTTTGACCGCTTTTACCGGGTCGATAAAGCCAGGTCCCGCAGCACCGGCGGCAATGGCATCGGCCTGTCGCTGGTCCGCTACCTGACGGAGCTCTTCCATGGCTCCATCCAAGTGGAGAGCACGATTGGGCAGGGCACCACCTTCTCCCTGCAGTTCCCGCCTTCTGCCTCCCAGGCCTGACCTTCCCCGCCTTTCTGTCAGGCCTTTTTCTTTTGCTGGATACGCACAGCAGTTTCGCGATAGATGACCCATTCGGCAATATTTACCGCATGGTCGCCGATCCGCTCCAGAAAACGGGCGATAAACAGCAGCTGCGTGATGCGTTTCTGCCGCGCTGCCTCTGTCGTCACAAATTCGGACAACGCATAAAACGTCCGTTCAAAGACCGCATCCATCTTCTTGTCCAGCCTGCGGACCTCATCGGCCAGCTCCACATCGTGCTCCCGGTAGGCCCGCATCGCTTTGGCGGCCATATCGACGGCACAATCGCCGAGCAGCTGCACCCATTTCATCCGCTCACTATCCAGCGGCACTTCGACCTGCCGGACCGTCTTGGCGATATCGTAAGCATGATCGCCGATGCGCTCGATATCCGTCGATATCTTGAAGCCCGTAGCAATGACACGCAAATCATGGGCAATGGGCTGCTGTTTGGCAATCAGCAGGATGCAGCTGTCCTCGATATCGGCAATCATCGCATCGATTTCATCATCTGCCTGCATGACTTCACGGGCCAGATCCACATCCCCAGCCAGCAGGGCTTCCATGGCCATCTGCACCGCCGCACAGGCCCGATCGCCCATGACAGCCACTTTCTCCTGCACGATTTCCAGCTCGTGGCTGTATTCTCTCCGCGTCTGTTCCATATCAGCCGAACCTCCCGGTAATATAATCTTCCGTCTTCTTGTCCTGCGGATTGGTAAAAATCGTATCCGTCACATCATGCTCGATGAGCTTCCCGCTCAGGAAAAAAGCCGTATAGTCTGAGACACGTGCCGCCTGCTGCATATTATGCGTGACCATCACGATGGTATATTCCTGCTTGAGCTCCTGAACCAGTTCTTCAATCTTCATGGTCGAGACAGGGTCCAGGGCCGAGCAAGGCTCATCCATCAATAGCACCTCCGGCTCTACGGCCAGTACACGGGCTATGCAGAGGCGCTGCTGCTGCCCGCCAGACAGTCCCATGGCTGGAGCTGTCAGCCGATCTTTGACTTCCTCCCAGAGAGCTGCCTGGCGCAGGCTTTTCTCCACGATCTCATCCAGCCGCGCCTTATCCTTGCGTCCGTGGACACGGCAGCCATAGCTGACATTCTCATAGATGGACATCGGGAACGGATTGGGCCGCTGAAACACCATGCCCACGCGCTTGCGCAAAGTGACAAGATCCGTATCCTCCGCATAGACATTTTCTTCATCGAGTTCAATCCGGCCATCAATGCGAACGCCGTCGATTAAGTCATTCATGCGATTCAAAGTGCGCAGGAACGTCGACTTGCCGCATCCCGTCAATGGTCAACGTCTGCTCCTGCGCTTCTTCCTGATTCGCACGGCGCAGGACGGCCTTTACGCGGGCCAGCAGCTCGCGGACCGAGAACGGCTTGACCACATAATCATCGGCGCCCAATTCGAGCCCCAGGACCTTATCGATTTCCTCAGCCTTTGCCGTCAGCATGATAATGGGTATCCTTGCGGTTTCTTTCTCCGCTTTGAGCCGCCGGCATACCTCCAGGCCGTCGAGCTCGGGCAGCATCAAATCGAGCAGGATAAGATCCGTTCCCGCAGCCTTTGCCAAGGCCTCCCTTCCATCTGCCGCCAGCAGCACTTCATACCCCTGCTGCTGCAGCTGGAAGGCCAGCAGCTCCCGTATGCTCTGTTCATCATCTACTGCTAAAACCTTCATCGGCTTTACCTCCCACGTCTTGGAATCACTTGCATTCAAACCGGTACTTCTGCTCTGCCTGCGGATATTTCGCATGGTCTACCTCGCTCATGAACATCGAAAGCGGCCGGCAGAATACACCATGCTCGCCATAAAGCGCTTGATACACGCAGTACAGCTCCTCGGTTTCGGTATGGATTACCGGACAGGCGATGATCTTGTAATCGTTGTGTTTGAAATGCTGCCATATCTCGCCCGCCTGCGGGATTGGCCGCCCATATTGTTTATCCATCGGTTTCCTCCATAATCTTTTTCAGCAATCCTTCCAGTTTTGCCTGGTACTGTATATTATCTTCCACGGAGCGCTTCCGTGGCCCTTTCCAATGGCTTTTACTCGAGGCACGACGTGCCTTCTTCCCCAGATGGCGTTCCATCAGCAACCGCTCGATATTTGCCGGCGTCAGGCCAGCCAGGCTGCCAGTTTCCCCATGCGCTCCCCATAGGCCACGAACAGCTCCCGGAAGGATCCGATATCCTGGCTCATGCCCACAGGACCGAGATGGATGATTGGCTTGCCATAAGCCTTGCCCCCCTCCTCCTGTCCGCTGCAGATTGCCGAACCAGCAGCAAAAGTATCAAGATACATGGGCCAAACGCCAGCGCTGTGGCACGCATCCAGGGAACAATGACACAGATTGAAATACGCTACGCCTAGATTTTTAAGCTCTTTAACGGTTTGACTGACACACGCCTCGCTGGCCCCTGCCAGATGAATGCCGCCAACCACACGAAAGACTTGCTTTCCCGTCCGCTCCTTGACAGCTGCCACCATATTCACAATTCCCCTATGGGAGCATCCTACGACCATGCAGAGGCCATTTCCCTCCTCCAGCAGCAGGCAGATCTCATCGGTAAAGGAATCCGGTTCCTTCGCTGCCCCACGCACGAATTTTTCAGGGATATGCTCAAAGTCCGTCGTTCGCGCAAAACCAGTGAAGAGGGTTGCATGATTGTCCAGCCTTATCATATCCTGGCATTCGCGCTGCTCGATACCCCAGGCAGCCAGATCGTCCGCCGTAAAGCCGCAGCCCTTATACAGGTATTCATCCTTCTCCCGGTCATAGGAATACTTCTCCTGCCAGAAATCCGGGCCGGTATAAAGCACCTTGGGCTTTACGTGCAGGAAAGGCCATGCTCCCCCTCCAGTTCCCAAGGCTTTTCCTCCACCCAATCATCAATCAGGACCCTTAACGTGTATTTTGCTTCATATGCCATGACAAATGCCTCCAATGGTAAATCAATATGTACACATCATAAAGCATACACCCAAAGCTGTCCAGCTCAGAACTTCTGCCACCCCCGCGAATATTCCCGATAAATAATCAACAGCAGTGCCTCTTATCACATGTAGCGATGGGCAAAGCAAAGCCGTTTCCAGCCTAGCAAGGCGCAAGCGCCGGCTGCGGTTATGCCGAAGAAATGAACTTCGGGCTGGAGATCCGCCCCGTCCTCTATCGTTATACCGGATTTTACCTGGCCAATCCTTTGCTTTTATTGAACCAACGCGGATTCATATGCTTTATAGCATTTACAGCCTATTTTGTCTGTAACATTTTACAACATTCTTTTTCCCCTTCTTCATCAATCGCTCTTTTTCTTTCGCGCCAGCCCCTTAGGAAGCAGGAAATCTGACCTGTATCACGAAGTTATGGAGAAGCGAATGTTCCCTTTTTCATCCCCAGCAGTTGATTCATGAAAGAACTATATGGCGTTTGCGACACGCAACGGCCATCTAAGGAGGAATATCTATGAATCCCCTCAAAACCGTCGCCGCCAATATCTTTGACCTGGAAAAGGACCGCGCGCCTTTGGAAGAAATAGCGGCGCGCATCTATAGCGGCGGTACCCTCAAAGGCACGAATATGTGCATCCTGATTCTTGCTATTTTCATCGCCTCTATCGGCCTGAACATGAACAGCACCGCTGTCATCATCGGTGCCATGCTGATCTCGCCCCTGATGGGGGTCATCATGTCCCTGGGCTATGGCATGGCTACTTATGACAGCGCCTATGTCCGGGAATCCTTCCTGAAGCTCCTATTTCAGGTCAGTCTCTCCGTCCTGACCTCGGCGGTCTATTTTGCCCTTTCCCCCATTGATACTGCCTCCACAGAACTTTTGGCCCGCACGGAACCGACCATCTGGGACGTGCTTATCGCCATCTTTGGCGGCCTGGCCGGCATCATCGGCAGCACCCGCATCGAAAAGAGCAATGTGATTCCCGGCGTAGCTATCGCCACCGCCCTGATGCCCCCCTTATGTACGGCAGGCTATGGCCTTGCCACCTATTCGCCCAAATTCTTCTTTGGCGCACTCTATCTCTTCTTTATCAACAGTTTCTTCATCTGCCTGACCACCTTTATCGTACTGAAATTCATCAAGATTCCCGCCAAGACCTATGTATCCGAGCAAGTTTTCCGCCGCCAGCGCTGGCTGCTCTCCCTGTTGGGCGTACTCATCATCCTGCCCAGCATGTACATGGCCTACCAGAGCATCCGCAATAATCTGGAACAAGCCCAAGTCAAAGCCTATATCGAAAGCAATTTCCAGCAGGGCAATCCGCAGGTCGTCGCCTTCCATCTGACGCCCCAGGAGAAACGGCTGGATCTTACGCTTATCGGCCGGACGGTCACGGATGAGGAACAGACGGAACTGGAAAAAAAGCTGCAGACATATTCTCATTTCACAGACTGGAACCTGCATATCATCCAAAACGATCTGTCCGGCACCGTCCGTGCCGAAGATGTCAAAAATCTCATCAACACCCAGTGGAACGCCGCCGGCGGGGCAAACCTTGCCAAAGCCCAAGAGGACTTGCGCAAGTATAAAGAACTTAGCATCCGCTACAGCCCCGCCTATCAGCGATTTGAAGCCGATCAAAAACTGCTGGCCCGCATACGGGAAAAAGCCCCCATCCTATTCCCTGCCTTCACCAGTATTGAAGGAGCCGCCGTTGCCACGGAAAACAAAGACGGCCAAATCAGCCCTACAGGATTTCTGGCCGTCATTACATGCAAAGCACCGCTTGCCGAAGACGAACAAGCCCGCTTGCAAAAATGGCTAGATGCTGAAGCTGAACTTCCGGTAAGTTTTATCCTGCGAATTACACCATAAACCCATTAATACATAATGGATTGCATCAAATCAGTCCCAGCCGCTGAAACGCATGAAAAAGACCGTCCTCTGCTACCGCGCCGGTCACGAAATCTGCCATTGCCGCCAATCATGCCGTCAAGGCCAATATCCCAAATCTCACGATAGACCTCAGCCCGGCTGCGGCCTGTGCTGATATATACCTTATGTCCATTGGCCCTGGCCTTGCGGATCGCCTTCACCGCCGAAAGAGGCAAAACGTTATCATAATCCACCAGCGTGCCATCTACATCAATAAAAATAATTTTCTTCATGCCATCCACTCCATTTGCACAACAATTTCTGCCCCAGGGGATCCATATCCCTCACAAAACCTTCTTATAAACATACGCTGCTATAAGTGCCTGAACTGCCACTAAAGAGGCCAACAGGCCAAAAGCTGCATAGAGGCTGGTCTGATGGGCCAAAAAGCCGATGGCTGCCGGCCCCATAAGGATGCCTAAATACCCGAGCGTGCTTACCGCAGGCACTGCCATACTGATGGGCATATCCTGCTGCTTGCCCAGCAGCGAAAAGAATACAGGCACGATATTGGCACTGCCTATGCCGATGGCAAAAAAACCTGCATATAAAAGCAACCGGCCAGGCGCAAAGATGACCAGCAGGAAGCCAAGGAATGCCAGCAGGCTTCCTCCCAATACCACAACTTTCTGCCCCAGTTTCTGCACCGTTGCATCGCCCAAAAACCGCATAAGAAGCATCGCTGCCGAAAAGACCGTAAAGCCCATACCTGCCAAAGCCATATCAAAGCCACGGATCGTGGTAAGGAAGACTCCGCTCCAGTCCATAATGGCTCCTTCCACCAAAAAGGCGATGCAGGCCACCACGCCCACAAAAGCCACGATTCCACGGGGAATGGCCACCATAGCACCGCCGCTTTCGCCGCCAAAGGGCAGCAGATGACGCGCGAAAAGCGCCAGGATTGCCAGCATTATCCCGACAGCAATGACAGTCGAAGCCAGTGGCGTCAGTCCTAACGTGCCGACCCAGATGCCAAACAATCCTGCCCCAATAAATCCGCCCACGCTCCATAGTGCGTGCATGCCGGACATCAGACGGCGCCCTGCCGCCTTTTCCACCAGTACGGCCTGGATATTCACCACGACATCGATGCTGCCCATCAACGCGCCAAAAACCAGCAGTAAAACCGCTGCCAAAGCCATGCTTTCCACCTGGCACAAGGCCAGCAGCAGCAAAGCAAAGCCAGCAGCCGCTGCCGATAGCGTCTTCCGGCAGCCAAAGCGCACAGCCGCAGCTCCGGCTAATGGCATAGTCAAAAGCGAGCCGATACCGATGCACAAGAGCAGCATCCCCAGCACATCCTCGCCGATAGCCAGTCTTTCCCTTAGCAAGGGGACCAGTGGCGCCCAGGACGCTGCCCCGAAGCCGCCGATAAAGAACAATGCCCGCGTGGCGTGCTGCCGCATTTTCCCTGCTGCATACCGTTCTTTGACTTTTGACCGGTCAATTTTCTCGTTCATACCATTGCCTCGTTTCGTTCAAATAGTTCCAGATAATCCCCTGCCAAAGCATGGCTGTCACGCCGGTAGTCTTCGCAGCAGCCTTACTAGAAAGCCCCGTCTTTTAAAGCTGCGGGCAGGAAATAAATCTATAGTATAAAACCCTGACTGCATTTGTCAACAGTCAGGGTCAGCGTTATTTTGCTTTTGTCACTTTCACCGTATCGATCACCTGTCCATCGGGCAGGAAACATTTGACCGTTATCGCTTCATCCGTCACCTGCATGGTAAGGTAATTGTCCGTTTCGGGCTGGGGCGCCACTACCTCATCCAGCTGATGGTCAATCCATAAGCCGGGATAACGCACATTGCCGGCTACGCCCGTCAATATATAAAGAGGTCCCTTACTATCCCGCTTAAAGCTTTTGATATGCCCCCGGTTGCGGTAGGTATGCAGATGGGCCGTAAAGACAATATCAATGCCCAATTCATCAAACAGCGGCATGAAATTCATGCCTAAATCCGAAATTCCTTCCTGCCGTTCCGGACGTTTGTGGATGCGGTATTGCAAGACATCCTTATGCACCAGCACGATTTTCCATTTCTTGCGGCTCCTGCCAGCATCTTCCCGCAGCCAGCTCAGCTGCTCTGCCATAAGGCCCGGCTTGAACGCCTCGGTTTCGTCCCACTGGCTGTTGAGCACCATGAAATGCACATCGCCATAGTCAAAGGAATAATAGTAGCGGGAAAAATCCCGGCTGTTGTTTTCCGGCACCACGAAATAATGAAGATAGGCCTCCGGCAGCCGCACCTTCCAATTCTGGTCATACGTTTCATGATTGCCCATCAAGGGCACAAAGGGAATGCGGTCAATCATGCCATTTACCCCATGGAACCAGGCCTGCCATTGCGTATGGTCTTCGCCATTGTCCACGATATCGCCCATATTGATAAAGAATGCCGCCTGCGGATTGCGCTGGGCGGCATTTTGCGCTAATGCCTCCCAATCGCTATAATCGCTGGACTGGGAATCGGGGAATAGCAGACATTCAAACTCCCCTGTCCCCGCCGTATGCAACATATGCCAGCCGCTGGCAGCCGTATCCGTCACCACACGGTACTCATAATCCGTATCAGCCTGCAGTTCCTGCAGGTTCGCCAGATATTGATTGTTCTTCACGCCATCGTCAGTGAAGAAATCCTCCAGCGCAGGAACGAGCTGAGCCTCCGCCTGCCCCTTAACACGGTATTCGATGGCCGGATTTGCCAGAACATCCTCCGCCTGCCACATGATGGTCCGGCTATGGGCCGCATCGGCAGTGATAAGCTGCCGCAAAAACTGCGCATCCAAGTCCCCAGTCAGATTGCGGACACTGTTAGCCGCCTTGCGGTACCAGGTGCTCTTGGCGAAAAACATGCCACCCGCCAGCAGCGCCAAAGCCCCCAGTCCCCCCGCAATAAAAGTCCTTCTCTTCATCGGCTCCCTCTTTTCCTATAAATTTACGGCAGTTTGTTGTATTCCTGCGCCGCTACAGGTTCGCACCATTCGTTAGAAGTATTCTCGCCCGGCACTTCCACAGCGATATGCTGGAAAGCGGAATCCTTGGCCGCGCCATGCCAATGCTTGACATTCGCGGGAATATGCACGACATCGCCGGTCTTCAGTTCCTGCGCAGGCTTGCCCCATTCCTGATACCAGCCACGTCCGGCCGTAACCAGGAGCATCTGTCCGCCGCCCTTGTCGGCATGATGGATATGCCAGTGGTTGCGGCAGCCCGGCTCAAAGGTCACATTGCCGATGACCACCTGTTCCGTAGAAATCATATGGAGATAGCTCTTGCCGTCAAAATACTGGGCATAGTTGACATTTTCGCCACCGACGGGGAACATGCTGGTTTCCTTGATGGCTTCCAAATCCATCGTATCGCTTCCTTTTCTCTCTGTATCCTTAGCTGCCGGTTCGTTATAGACCTCTTTTGCCAGATTGAAGGCAGCCCAGGCCTTGGGCCAGCCAGCATAGAAGCCCAGCTGGGTAATGACTTCTGCCATTTCCGCTTTGGTCACGCCATTTTTCTTTGCCGACTGCAGATGATATTTGAGTGAGCTGTCCACCATGCCGCTGGCCACCAAGGCCGAAACCGTCACGATACTGCGGTCATGCAGCGAGAGTATGTCATTTTTCGACCAAACCTCGCCAAAGAGAATATCGTCATTATAGCGGGCAAAATCGGGAGCAAACTCACCAAGCTGCTGCCGTCCTGCCGTCTGGGTTACTTTCACTGCGATACGTTTGTTGTTATTTGCCATTGCTGCTGCCTCCACCGTCAAAAAATTCGCTGACATAGCAGTTGCGGCTGCCAGCCCTGCCGCGATGATTCTTTTCTTCATCCTGGTCTCCTTTTCCTGCTTCTTTCACACCTTAGGGAACAGACCCTGAATTCAATTCTAATCTAGCACTTGAAGCTTACTTCAAGTCAAGCAAAAATTTCATCTGCTTTCATAACGCCGTTGTTCCGCTTCTTCTGCGTTATTTCCTGCTTCTGCCCAAAACGATTCCGCCTAGCACATAAAGTCCCAGCATCCCCGCCAGCAGCAGTACATAGATGCCACCCGGCTGATTGGTCGCCTCTGTCGCAAAGATATGCTTCATCAGCAGCCGGTCGCCTGCGCGGTTCATGAACGAACCCCATACGCCAGCCACCAGCACAAAAGCGGCCAGTGTGCCAGCCAGCAGCCGTCCGGCCATTTTCGGCAATGACCAGTTCATGCACTTCTGCCACTGTCTTTGCCAGCCTTGCCAATGCAGGCCCCAATGCAGGCCGCTCAAGATCAACAGCGCATACGGCAGCGAAACATGATATTGATGCAGGGCAATGCTGCGCTGCACGGCCAGCGGCATCACTTCTTTGAGCAGATAGTTGGAAATCCCCAGGCCGGACAGGATAATTACCAGCACCCCCAGGATAAGCAAACTATCGATGACCGTTCCCAGAAGCCGCCCGAAGCTCCAGCTTCCCTGCCGCAAATTCTTGAGCCAGCTGCGGTTCTGATACAAATGCAGCAGGACAAGCAGCAGCCAGGCCACGCCCAGGATTTCATGCAGCAGTTTGGGAATATAATGGAAACTCATCACCGCAATAAACACCACGGGCAGGCATGTTGTCACCACTAAGCGCCCCGGCACAGTCAATGCGCCCCTGCCGGTGACTTTCAAACACTCGCGTCTATTCATATGCACCACTTCCGTAACGAAAAGCTTTTCCCCTTCTCATATGCTGGATAAACTCACTGCATCCCCTGGGGCGCATTTTTCATCCAGACCTGCTCTTTTTTATTGCCACTTTCAGTATTCTGTGCCATTACCCCCACCAGCTTATGCGGGATATAGCATTCTTCCAGATAAGCAATATCTGCTTTTGCAAGCTCCAATTCTACCGCCTTGACCGCGCCATCGATATGATGGCGCTTGGTCGCCCCGGCCACCGGTGCCGTTACCTTCGTCAGCAGCCAGGCCAAAGCGATTTCCGTCATGGATACGCCATACGTATCGGCAAGCTCTGCCACGCGCAGGATGATTTTTTCATCAGCTTCAGCCGTGCCATCGTATTTGAGCTTGGCATAACTATCCTCCAAAAGACGCTTGGACATTTCCCCGGGCCTTCTAGCCAGCCGGCCGCTGGCCAGCGCACTGTAAGGCGTCATGGCAATGTTGTCCTCGGCGCATAATTTTGCCATCTCCCGTTCTTCCTCGCGGAACAGCAGATTGTAATGGTTCTGCACCGACACAAAGGGTGCAAAACCTTCCCTAGCCGCCAGTGCATTGGCCTTGGCCAGCTGATAGGCATAGCAGTTGGCAATGCCGATATAGCGGACTTTCCCCGCCTTCATCTGCTGCGTAAGACCGTCTAAGATATCATAAATATCGGTCTGATAATCCCACATATGGTAGATATACAGATCCACATAATCCATACCCAAATGCTGCAAACTCATATCCAGCTGTTTGGCAATATGTTCCTGACCGGTCACGCCAGCTTTGATTTCCTGCGTACTGCGGGGCAGGAATTTTGTCGCGACCACCACCTCGTCCCGCGCGGCATAATCGCGCAGCGCTCTGCCCAGATATTCCTCACTCGTGCCGTTCTGATAGGCAATGGCCGTATCAAAGAAATTTATCCCCTGTGCCAAGGCATGCTTGATTATCTCCCGGGTGGCAGTTTCGTCCACCGTCCAGCTATGCTGTCCCGCAGCTGCATTGCCAAAACCCATGCAGCCTAAGCAAATGCGGGATACTTCCAAATCCGTATTACCGAGTTTCGTATATTGCATTGCCACACACCCTCCAACGTTCCATGACTGAGCTCCTAAAGCACCGGCAGCAAGGATTTCCTCCCGCCGTGTGAGCTTTTCCTCTGCAAAAATCCTAGGTATCGGATTCCTGCCTGTATAAAATGACACTGTGTAACTTTTCTTGTTACTTGTATTATATAAATAAAATGACACCATGTCAATATTGTTACCAAAAAATTTGACCGTCATATCTAACGGTCAAATCTTTGCTGCCCATCAATTACCGTCCGGCACCCAGGTACCCTTGACGCCCTTTACCGCCTCGGCAGCCGTGATGACTTTGTCCCCATTATCGATATCGATGAGCTGATAGCGGTCATTGCCCATGCCCATTTCCTTCATATAGGTCAGCTGACGCATGCTATGGCGTGATTCCATGCGCTCCACCAGATCATGCCTGCTTTCTTCGGGCAGCGCATAAACACAGTCGACACAGGCCTGGTCAGCGGCCAGGATGTCGAGCGATGCCACAATGCCAATATCCGGCGTGACCACAGGCTGAGCCGAGGTGCCCGCACAGTCACAGTCCACACTCATATTGCGCATGACATTGATAAAGGCGATTTTATCCTTGAAGTGACTGACTACAGCCTGCGTCGACTCAGTCATGCGCTCCATGAATTCCTCGTTATTGACGCCCCATTGGGAACCGGAGTCCCCGGCATGAATCATCTTCTTGCCGATTTTGCCATCGGCGCAGCCAATGCCAAGATTCTTATTGGAACCGCCAAAGCCGCCCATCGCATGGCCCTTAAAATGCGTCAGCGTCAGCAGCGAATCATATGCCAGCATATTCTTGCCCACGGACATCTCTGTAAACCACTTGCCATTGGGCACCGGCAGCATTGCTGTCCCCTCGGCATCCGTAATATCCACCGTGGTAAAAGCCGTCCAGCCATTGACCTGCAAAGTTTGCCGGTGTTTTTCTGTCGTATCGCGGCCCCCGCCATAATAGGTATTGGTTTCGATGATGGTGCCTGCCGGCAGACGCTTCTGCAAAAGTTCCTTTACCCAGGGGCGCGGAATGATATTCGGGCCCTGCGGCTCGCCGGTATGCAGCTTGATGGCCACTTTGCCGCCCAGATCTTTTTTGACGCGGTCATAGATTTGCAAAAGCCCTGCCGCTGACAAGTCACGGGTAAAGTAAACCACTGACTCTGCCCCCTGCCGTTCCTGATAGGGAACATAGCGTTCGCCGCCGGTACCGGCCACTTTTTGCTTCCCATCCGGCTTTTTTACTGCCGTATCGGCCGCCAATGTCGCACAGCCCGGCAGCGCTGCGAGCGCCACAGCCATACCAGCCAGCTTCACGAAATTCCTGCGCGTCATGTTTCTCTTCATCACTTCAACCTCCCTGCTATGTTCTACGGCTTTCTGCTCTATCATATGTATTCCCTTGTTTTTACTCTACTACTTAAAGCTTACTCCAAGTCAAGCCCTTCCCTATATTTTTATCCGCCAATAATCCCGCACCATTTGCTTAAAATCCTAGCGACCGTAGAAATATTTCGCCACACCGAAATCCGATACCTGCCGCCAAACAGCCAAAAGCGGTTCACAAACCCCAAAGAGTTTGCAAACCGCCTGTCAATAATTGCCGTCCCCACTTATGGAAATGGGGGCAGCTTATACGCGTTATAATTTGCTTAAAATAAACGCTGCCTGTCCCTGCAGCTGATATCTTCCCAAGCCAGCCGGCACAAAGACCGTCCTTCCTTTTGCCACAGTGAGGGACGCATCATTTGCGGTAAGCGACAAAGTGCCATCCAGTACCGTCAGGCAATGGAAGGAATCCTCGCCAGCGCACATAGTACTGTCTCCCTGCAGACTGCCATGATATACTTTGAAATACTTGCATTCCGCCAATAATCTGATATCCATATCCGGGAACAGGTCAATATCCACCGTATTTCCCGACACAGCCTGCGGCACTTCGAGCTTGGTTACCGCCAAAGCCTTATCGATATGCAATTGACGTGGCTTGCCATCTTTGCCTACGCGCCCATAGTCATAGACACGATACGTCAGGTTAGAGCTTTGCTGTACCTCATAAATCAGGATACCACTGCCAATGGCATGCAGCGTACCTGCCTTGATGAAGAACACATCCCCTTTATGCACGGGGACTTTGTTGCAGACCTCCAGCAGCGTATTATCCGCGATGCGCTGCTCGAATTCTTCTTTGCTGATTTTCTGCTGGAAGCCATAGATAAGGCTTGCATCGGGTTCTGCATCGACCACATACCACATTTCCGTCTTGCCCTGCTCGCCTTCTTCCCGCAAGGCATATTCATCGTCCGGATGAACCTGTACCGACAAATCCCCCTTGGCATCGATGAATTTGATCAGCAGCGGGAAATAATCCCTATCCTGCGCCTTGCTTCCGAGCACAGCCTTCCCCGCCCCGGCCAGAAATGCCGCCAGGGTTTCGCCTTTATGCGCACCGCTATCGATTACGCTCAATCCTGCCTCATGGCAGGAAAGTTCCCAGCTTTCTGCCACGATATCCAAATCGGATTCCTTGCCGTATTCGTTCTTCAAACGGTTGCCGCCCCAAAGATAATCTTTCAACGGTGCCTTCAAAAGCATAGGTTCCAACATCAATACATCACTCCATTTTCTAAATTACCTTCAACGAATGCTCACCGAACGGAAATTGCTATAATCGCCACGATGGCGGGCAATCGAATACTCGAAGGGGCGGCCATCATCCAAAAAGGCCACCTGTGTGACTTCCAGCAGCGGCAGTACGCCCTCTATCTGCAGCTGCTCGCGTTCTTCATCCGTAGGCATTACAGCGCGCACTGTGCGATGCGCCGATTGGATCTTATAGCCCAAATCCTTTTCAATATAACTGTAAATCGATCGTTCCAGCGTCTGCCGCTTAAGGCCTGCAATCAGCTGGATCGGCATCTGTGTGTATTCCACCACCACAGGCCGGTCATCCAGCAATCTCACCCGGATAATATCATAAACAAAATCGTCCACAGCCAATTGCAGCTTAGCTGCCACCTCAGCCGTAGGATGGATAATCTCAAATCGCAAGATTTTCGAAGCGACCTTGCGTCCCTTGAACGTCGCCGCGAAACCAGAAAACTGGTTTGCCATGCTCAGTTCTTTCACATCTTCATCCTTGAGCGATTTTACAAAAGTTCCCGACCCGCGCCGTTTGACTACCAGTCCCTGTTTAACCAATTCATCGACAGCCCGTTTTATCGTTATGCGGCTAACGCCATATTGCTGGCACATTTCTTTTTCCAGTGCCAGCTGCTCCCCTGGGGTATATTTACCTTGTTGTATATCCTCTCTAAGTTCTTTGGCGATTGCCTCATACTTTAACACGACTGCCGCCCTCCTTACTTCTATATGCATATATTATATAGCGAATTACTTAAAAGTACAAACGAGAGCAGATTCGCGGCTTGATTCAGATGTCCAATAATGAGTCATCAAAAGCTAAACAGCAAGTTTGTGAAATAGGCAGTACGATGTGCATTATTATCATACGCTTCATTTATCGCTGTACCATTAAATAAATAACCCTGTATTTGGATATTTTTCGTGAAATGATACCAAAGACTGGCCTCAAAACCTTTGCGGCCTGGTTTTTCACTGCCATTGACTACACTGCTCATGATAAGGGCATCTGAACCAAGATACCGGTAGCCTATAGAACCGCCGAATTTTTTATTTCCCCAGGGACTGCCATTATATACCAGCTTAACATCGTAGGCTTTATTCTGATAATGCTGATTGCCATGCGAATAAAAACCGGTCATTTCCCAATTGTCCGTCAGGCGCTGGCGTAAATTTACGGCCACTATGCCCAAATGACTGTCACCATAGGCGACTGGTGAATGCAGATTATAGTAGCCTAAGCCTGCCATCGTATCCTTCGTAAAACGATGTTCCACAGACACGCCCCAGACTCGCAGCTTTTGATCCTTGAAACCCGTTTCTGTGCCCCCCGCACCTGTACCAACGTATTCAAAATCTCCGCGATCCCCATGACGGCGAAACGCATCGGACCAGACCGAGGACATATCCGATACCTTCTCATGCAGATTGCCACCATAGGCTTTTAGCGTACTTTTTCCCACCTGATAGTCTAGTTCCAGGCCTTTTGTTCTGGCATTGCCTACAACTCCATCCTGTAACCCAGGCGTAAACAGCCCCAGCGTAGCTGTCATGCCCTTAACCAGCGGCCCTTTAGCATACAAGTGATAAATCATATTGGATACTTTTGCCTGGGAAGCTCCGTATGCATCCGAGAATTCTTTCTCACTGTTCCAGCCATCATTGCCTCCCCATTTCGTATCAATGCCGGCATGAATATTCCACGTATCATTAACTGCCGCATCTACATTGAGGAACAATTCTTTTTCCCACCAAGTATGCTCATCACTGTTGCCTCTCATGGCTTTTTGAGCAAAAACACCACTCCATTTTACCCGGTCTGCATTCTTTTCCAGATGGGCGACTTTAACCCCAAGATTCTCAAGTTCCGCACTAAATTCTGCTGATAATTTCTCTAACAACATCTTATCCTTGCCACTGCTATTTTTTGCCCGGGCTCTTGCCACCATCTGCGCCATTTCATACCGGGTAATATTACGGCTGCCCTGAAAGTCTTTATCGCCATAACCTTCAATGATACCATCTGCTGCCAACTGTGCTACAGCATCATAAGCCCAATGATCTGCCGGAACATCTGCGAAAGGATTGGCTGCCGCAAAACAGTTTACTGTCAATCCCATTCCTATGGCAAAAGCCGTTAAAAAACATTTTTCCTTCATATTATCTCTCCCCCATTATCTTACCGACACTGCCTTAAAATCCATCTTGTCACCCCGGTGGCGGGACAAGGAATATTCAAACGGACGGCCATCGGATAAGAAAGCTGTCTGCTGTACCTCCAATACTGGCATTTTTCCCGTTATGCCCAAAAGTTCCTGTTCCGTCTCCGTAGGCATAACAGCTCTCACGGTACGATGCGCGGACTGGATATGCATGCCCAGAGTCCCTTCGATATAACGGTAAAGCGAATCTTTTAAATGCTTTTCCTTCAAGCCAGTAATGAGATCCATCGGCATCTGTGTGTATTCGATAACCACCGGTTCGCCATCTGCACAACGCAGACGCTGGATATCGTAGACAAAATCATCCCGAGAGATTTTCAACTGCCCGGTCACTTCCACGTCAGGATGGATTATCGCAAAGTGCAAGACTTCCGTATGTATCTTGTGCCCGGAATAATATTCCGAAAATCCCCCGAATTGAGAAAACTTACTGCGTTTGCTCACGGCACTGTCGTCGACGGCCTTGACAAAAGTCCCTGCTCCCCGGCGCTTTACTACCAATCCATCACGAACCAGTTCATCTATCGCATGTTTGATGGTTATACGGCTGACGGCAAACTCGGTACACCAATCCTTTACCAGGGGCAATTGACTGCCAGGCAGATAATCGCCCTTACGGATAGCTTCGCGGATTGTGTCAGCGATCTGCTGGTATTTTGCCCCGCCGCTCATTTCATCGTACCTGCCTGCAATTTCTTATAGTCCGTATTGCCATCGGCAAAGATACTGGCCGGTTCGTTATAAAAGCTTGTAAATTCATCTAGCATCTCATGCCCGCGCTTATCATCCACCATGTAGGGCATAAAGAAATTATGTTCCTCTTTGTCAAAATTGGCCCATACCATATAATAAGCAGCCTTTTGTTCCCGGCAGATTTTTCCGGCCTTGGAAAACCACTTTTTATCCACATTATCCCGTACAGCCAGGCTGCCACCTCTGCGTACACCGGCTTCTGTAAGGGCAATGACTTTATGCCGCTCCTGCCCCAGTTTTTCCATAACCGCCAACGTTTGGGAAAGATTCTTATACCAGCTGCCGCTTTGATCATCATCATAGGTATCCACACCGAATATATCCACATAATCATCGCCAGGATAACGGTCCAAATAAGCAGCCGCATCCGCAAAGGGGCCATTGGGCGAATACGCATAGAGGAAATTATGCACGCCTTTCACATCGCGCATATATTCTGCCGTATATTTCCACAATGCCAAGAAATCATTGCTGCTGATATTCTGTCCTCCCCACCAGAACCAGCTTCCATTATGTTCATGCAGCGGGCGGAAAATCACCGGAATATGCTTATCCTGCAGACGCAGCGCAAAGTTTGCCACCATATCCAGATAAGCACGATAAACTTCATTTAAGTCTCCCCCCGGCAGAATCCTTTTTCCTACATCGCCGGTCAAGACATTGGGGCTATAGCCTTGAAAATCGTAAGCACCATTCACGCGCGGCTTTTTCGCTACGACCGCAAAATTCGGCATGTGCATCGATAAGGTGATGATTGCCCCCTGCTTGTCAGCATTCGCCGCAATCTCCACCAGTTTATCCATATACGTCACACCAGCTGCCTTTTCTGCAGCCGTTACTTTCAATTCATCCCCGGTAAGCGATAACGAATCCATGCCCACGACCCCGGCGATGCTGCCGGTCACATCCTTGCAGTCAGACTCGCTGCCGCTATCCACCCGGAACATCTTGTGGTGCGTGTCATTCTGATGGCCGTAGATGACTTTCCCTGCCTGCGGAACAGCCAACAGATACCGATAGAGCCTGGCTGCCTCTGGCGTCAGCTGTTTATCCACCACCTTATTGGCCAACGGAGCCAAATTTTCCACTTGCGCCAGCGTCAGCGCTTCCTTTTGGGCTTTGCCATGATCTGGCAGCACGCTGCGCTGCACATACGCTTTATCCTGCGGATTATCCAGCACACTGGCGTGTCCCACACCAGAAAATAATGGCATGCTCAAGGACAAGCCAACCGCCATTGCCAACAATCTTTTTTTCATCAAGAAACACTCCTTCCGCTACTACTCCGTAAAGCCATTATGGGCAGCCAACTCCCTAAACCAGTATGCAGACTTTTTCAACGTCTTCTGCTGATTGGCCAGATCCAGCGCAATCAGGCCATAGCGGTTCTTATAGGCATTGGACCACGACCAGCAGTCAATCGGGGTCCAAAGATGGTAACCGAAGCAATTCGAGCCTTCGGCAATCCCCCGATGCAGCCACGCCAGATGCTCTTTTATAAAATCGATCCGATAATCATCGGCAATCGTGCCATCTGCCTGCCGGAATTTTTCTTCGCCTTCCACGCCCATACCGTTTTCGGATACATACCAGGGAATATTGCCATAATTGTCCCGGATGTTGATGGCAATATCGTAAATTGCCTGCGGATAGATTTCCCAGCCGCGATACGGATTCATTCGTCTTCCTGGCATTTCATACGGCGCAAAATACTTCTCCGGCAGCCAGCCATGGGAAGCATCAAAAGCCGTCTGCGCCTGCGCCCGGAAAGGCTGATAGTAGTTTACGCCCAAAAAATCAACGGTATTCCTTTGGATCAAGGCCAGTTCCTCCGACGTACTTTCCCAAAGCACACCATCCTTGCGCAGGATTTCCACCAGCTTCGGCGGGAAAACGCCTTTGACGGCCGGATCAAGGAATGCCTTGTTCTTGAACGTTTCAGCAAAATCCGCCGCCGCCAGGTCTTCGGCGGCCTCAGACCGCGGATAAGCAGGGGTCAGGTTGATTACGATACCAATGCGCCCGCCCTGTTTTTCGCACGCCGACTGGCGGAAGCGTTCAATCGCCATCGCCGAAGCCAGGTTGAGATTATAAATGCATTGCACAGCCTTTTTCCCATCGACCTGCAGCGGATAATGGAACCGATACAGATACTCACCTTCGGCTACTACCATCGGCTCATTGAAGGTTGTCCACTCCTTGACCCGGTCGCCAAAAAGCGCAAAGCACGTTTCGGCAAAATCGGCAAAAAGCACAGCAACTTTCTTATTCGTCCAGCCGCCATATTTTTCGTAAAGCGCATAGGGCAGGTCAAAATGATGCAGGTTAAGGATTGGACGGATGCCCTGCCGCAGGAATTCATCGATGACTTCATTATAGAAACGCACACCATCGGCATCCGTTTCGCCGGTTTCCAAATCCTTTATGAGACGTGACCATTGGATGGACGTACGAACAGAATTCAAGCCGGCCTGCTTCATCAGGGCAATATCCTGACGGAAATCATTGTAGAAATTAGACGCCACGTCGGGGCCAACACCAGCCCAAAACGCCCCTGGCTCATGATCATACCAGTAATCGAAGAGATTCCTATGGGCCTTATGAAACCGCCCCTCCGACTGCGGGCCGGACGTAGCCGCCCCCCACCAGAAATCCTTTGGGAATTGATACTGCTTGGCCATAGATTACCCCTTCTTCAAATCTTCATACAAATCAACCATCAATTTTGCCATGTCCCGCACCGCCAGCGAAGTCATGAAATGATCCTGGGCATGAATCAGCAGGATGCTTTTCTCGACCGGCTGCCCATCACACTCTGCGCTCATCATCGCCGTCTGGATATCATGGGCCTTGCCGATTTCCTGCCCCGCTGCTTCAATCGCTTTTCTGGCCTTTTCAATATCATGGTCTTTGGCCAATGCCTGTATCGCTTCAATCACCGCTGAACGCCCCGTCCCCGAATGCAAGATCAGCTGCATCGATTGTTCTACTGTCTTTTCGTCCATCATTCTTCCTCCGTATCCTTGATTTTATTGCCGGCAATGACAAATGGTGCATAGATGCAGATATCCATCGCCAGCCACACCAGCTGCAAAATGCCGCCAGCCAGCGATCCTGTCCCGATCGTGCCGCCAAAGAACAGGGGCATCGTCCAGGGTACTACATATTTGAAGATAGGTACGAGCCCTGCCGAAACAGCCAGCCAGCCCACGATAGTATTGGCGAGCGGCGCCAAAATATACGGAATCAGCAAAAGCGGATTCAGCACGATAGGCAAACCAAAAGCAATCGGTTCCTGAATATTGAAGAGCATCGCCGGAAAGCCAACCTTGGCCACTGCCCGCCAGCTGTCACGCTTGGAGAAGAGGAAAATGGCAATAAGCAGCCCCAGCACATGCATAAGTCCCGCTTCAAAAAAGCCATTGGAGAAAATATAGGCCGCATCGCCCGACTGATTGGCCAGCTGGGCCGGCATATAGACCATATTCTGGATGGCAGCAGTTACATTATGGCCATGAATGCCAAACCACCAGAAGAACCAAACAATCCCTTGATAGAGCAGCGAGAAACCAATGCCCTGCGAAAAGCCCATCAGCGGTGCCTGGATAAGCGCATAAATCAAATCATTGAGCGCCTTGCTGCCCATAAATTCCATCTGTGCCAAGAACGTCGAAAACAGCGTAAAGGTAAATAAGGTAATGAACACCGGCATCAATACGGCAAAGGAATTGGCTACTGCCGGCGGCACGGTATCCGGCATCTTGATTGTAAGTTTCTTGTTCTTCGACAAACCGATGAACATTTTCGAGGACACCGTAGCTACGATAATTGCCGTAAGCACTGCCTTATTGCCAAAATATGACAAGTCAAAGGCACCAACATCACCCACGCTCTGCGGTGTGACAATGATAAAAGCCCCTAAAGCCGTCAGCGCATTGGCAAAGGGGTCACCGCCCCAGATAGTCCCCAGCCGATAAGCAAAAGCTGCCACCAGCAGGAACGAAAACACGCCAAAACCTACTGTCACGACATTATTGCATAACCCTTGGATAACCTGCATGCTATGCACAAACTGCGAGTTCTTATAGGCATCACCAGCAGTATCCAGCCCGGTAAAAGCTGCGCCTAAGTTAAGACCATTGGCTCCCATCACCGTTCCCCAAGGATCTAAAAGCACCCACTGAACGATGCCAAAGAAAGAACCAACGATAATGAACGGCAGCAGCATGGAAAAAGCATCCCGCATTGCCAGCAAATACTTATTGCCCGAAATGCGCGCAGCCAGCGGCATCATTACCCGTTCAAACCCCGAAATCACTCCGCTCATGATCCGCTTACTCCTTTCCCAGCAACTGCAATGCTTTTGCTAATACTTTATCGCCACGGATCATTCCATAATCCTGCATATTGATGACCTCCACAGGGCATCGTCCTGCAAGGATTTTCTCCACATCGCCTTTCATATGGCGGATCTGTGGTCCCAGCAGCACAACATCCGCTTCAGCCGCCCTTTGATCCAATACCTCCACGCTAAACGCTTCGATATGCGTATCCGTCAAAGACTTAGCCGCTGCAGCCTCCTGCATTTTCTTCACCAGAATCGAAGTCGACATACCTGCGTTGCAAACCAAAAAGATGTTCATGTTAAATCCTCCCCTATAAACTTAATGTAGGTAATTTTTTATCGTTTCATCTTCCTACGCCCATATTATATTATTAGTTAACCCCTTTGTCAATAAAAGATATAACTTTTGTTAGTTATTTATATTACATTAATCACTTTCGTTATATCCTTTATTGACATCACTCCCTCTCTGTAACTATAATGAATCTGATAATGGCATAGCTTACCCTTATTTTTCTGAAAGAAGGTATTTTATATGATGGTTCGGAAAATCCCTGCCAATGCTTCCGGAATCCAGTATTTTGGCCGCTGGGAAAAGACTCCGGCAGCCTGCCGGTGTGCACAAGGAGCTACCTATATCAAAGCGAATTTCACCGGCCCCCTGCTTATGGCCGATTTAATCGATTCCGGCAATTGGTGGCGGGTCAGCATCGATGACAATCCTTTTCGTCGTTTCCGTCCGCAAGGAGAAAACACCTTGTTAGCGGAAAAACTCGCTGCCGGCAAGCATAAGGTTCTCCTGGTACGTTCCACCGAAGGCTATATGGGCATCAGCGAGTTTCGCGGTTTTTCGCTTGCGCCTAATGAAACACTGCTCCCCCCTGCTCCGCCCAAAGCGCGCAGCTTAGAATTCATAGGCGATTCCATTACCGCCGGCGCAAAAAATGACGGACCTCCCGATGCCCCCTACGATGATATTGAAGACAACGATATGGCCTACGGCCCGCAGCTGGCCCGAATGCTCGATGCTGAATACAGCGTATTGGGCAAATCTGGCGAAGGTGTCATCCACAACTGGGATGAAGACTGGCCTGGTCATGGTGTCCATACCGCCGATCGCTATCCCTGGACTTTCTATAGTGATAAAAGATCTCCCGCCCATCATCTTTGGAATCCGCAAAACTTCCCCATAGATGGTATCCTTATCTCCCTTGGTACGAATGATTTCGGTAACGACAAGCATCAGCCTGAGCGAAACGATTTCATCCGCGGCTATAAAAATCTTCTGCAAACAGTCCGGCAAATAAATCCCCACACCCCCATCATCGTCATCGAGCCTGTCCCCAGCTGGCTTCCACACGAGGCGCGCCAGTGGATAAAAACAGCCGTGAATGAATGCAAAGCCCGTGGCGATAATGCCCTCTATTTCATCCCGTTGAATGAAGAAAAGCCTTTACTGGATGCTAACGATTATGCTGGCGACAACACACATCCCCTGAAAAACGGGTCAAAAAAAATTGCCCTTTATCTAAAGGACAAAGTTGCCGAAATCCTTGGCTGGTAAGCAAACACGACAGACAACGCTTGCTTTTCGGCGCTAAATAAAAACAGGTTCTGCATGTCATTGTATTGCAGAACCTGTTTTTCTCTATGCATTTATTCCATATTTTCCCACCAAAGATCGAACTGCGCATTCTTTTGGCTGTCAATATATGCCAATGCCCCGATTTCTGGCGTCAGCAAGTTATAATCTTTTTGCTGGCTGGCCTGTAAAATTCTCTGATAAGGCTCCTGCCAGGAATGGCGGGACAGAGCAAACTTGCCGCTATGGGCAGGCAGAAGCATTTTCGCGCCGACATCCACTGCCGCCTGTGCCGTTTCCTCCGGCAGCATATGGATGGCATGCCAGGCCATATTGTACTGGCCGTTTTCGCCAAGCATCAAGTCAAAGCCGCCGAACTTCTGCCCAATGGCCTTGAAGTGTGCACCATATCCGCCATCTCCCGTATAGTATACCTTGCGCTGCGGAGTTACAAACGCAAAGCCACACCAAAGCGTGGGATTAGAAGTCAGAAACCGCCCCGAGAAATGCTGGGACGGCAGGATATGAATAGATAAATCATCCGCT
>SVBZ01000032.1 GCA_015058575.1 Pseudoselenomonas ruminantium | reverse complement strand
CTTACGGCCCAGTCCTGCTGCGCAGGACAGTCGCTCCAGACAGAAAGAACCACTACCCCGTTCGCCCCTGACATTCGTATGAACAAGTTTGTACGAACCGTTTCTCACGTAACAAGCACATCGATGTAATTCGTTCCCTATCGCCGAAGCAGAGCAGGCTTATCTAAAACTAGCAGAGGGCGGGGGCGGGTACACTTTCTTCGCAGCGGGAGCGACTGCCCGAACGCAGTGAGGGATGGCCCGCAGCTGATACTTCCTAGAACGACACGATGTATTGGCGTGCCGCCGGCCTGCCCGGCACATGTTGCTAGATACGTACGAAAGCATCCGCGCGGGTCATTTAGCGGGAGCGGAGAAAAAGTGCACCCGCCCCCACCCAAGCTGAGCTCTACCAAGGTTATTTTAACCACGAACTAACAGACAAACTGCAATTTTGCGATTCTTGATTCTGTGAAAAAAGTCTGAAAATGGTTGCGTGAGCAACATCACACGATTTTGACGGATGCTATAATGGGCGTAGAAGTGAGAGGAGGGGAGCGGAAGTGGAACTCAAACAGCTTTTTAAGAAACACACGCTGGCATGTTTGGCGGGAGGATTTGTCATTGGTGTCGCGGCTTGCGGATTTGGGGCGGCTATGATGTCGTTTTCGGGGAGTCCGGAGTTTTGCGGCACCTGTCATGCCATGAAGACAGAGGCGTGGACTTTCGCCGAGTCAACCCATAGCAAACTCGAATGTGTGGACTGCCATCTGCCCCATGACAACATGGCCATCTATATGATCGAGAAAGGGAGAACCGGCATGGTGGATACCTACCATGAGGTGCTCCGGGATTATCCGGCACATATCAAGCTTTCGGCTGACGGCAAGAAGACGGTCAACGCGAATTGCTTGCGCTGCCATGAGAACACCATGAAGAATGTTCATGCGCAGATTGGCGTCGATCTCGACACCGGTGCTGACTGCATGAAATGCCATAGCAGTATTGCTCATGGCGCGAACCATCTCGAAGGGGGGATAAAAGTTGAGTAAGCTACAGAAAATATTAGCAGGAATCGCAGCGGTCTGCGTCGCGTTCTTCGGCTTTGTCGTGGTTCGCATCGGTGCAGCACCGAACGATGACAGCGTAAAGCTCGCTAAGATTCCGAAAGATCAGCAATTGACCAGGGATGGGTATAAGGATGCCTATCCACTCGAATACGAGTCGTTCATGAAGAATAATGAGATGCATCCATCGCCGACTGGCTATGGCGGTTCAGATAAGGTGGATCATCTGAAGGAACAGCCGGAGGCACTCGAGAATTTCAAGGGCTATAAGTTTGCGCTTCAGTATGACGATGACCGCGGCCATACGTATGCCGGCATCGATATTCTTGAGTCGAAGCGCCGTCCGGGGCAGAAGGGCTCCTGCATTGTCTGCAAGAGTTCTTATATGTATGATGTATATTTCAAGGAGAGTGGCTGGGATTTTGCGACGAAGCCGTTTGATGAGATTGCCGCGCCCATCAAGGATGACGAGTGGTTTGGCTGCTCGACCTGCCATGATCCTGAGACAATGAATCTGCGTGTCTATCAGCAGGGCTTTGTCGAGGCAATGTCCCGCCGTGGCGTAGATATCAGCAAGGCATCACACAATGAGATGCGCGCGTATGTCTGCGGCCAGTGCCATAACGAGTATTATTTTGCCAAGGAAGATGGCCGTGTCGTTGAGCCATGGGATAATGGCTTCGATGCCGAAGAGATTTACCAGTATTATCAGGATGGGCATGCTGGTGGCTTCACGCAGGATTGGATTCATGCCGATTCCAAGACGCCGATGCTCAAGGCCCAGCATCCGGATTACGAGACCTGGCAGGATTCCATCCATGCGATGAATGGTGTTACCTGCGTTGACTGCCATATGCCGTACATGCGCAAGGATGGCCAGAAATACACGTCGCATTGGATGACGAATCCGCTGTTCACACCGCAGGAGTCGTGCCAGAAGTGTCATCAGGAAAGTGCTGAGACGTTGACCAAGCGTGTCAAGACGATTGGCGACAACACGTTCCGGCTCCAGCGCATTGCTGGCCAAACGGTAGCCAATGCCCATAAGACCATCAAGGCGGCGATGGATGCCGGTGCTACCGATGAGCAGCTGGCCGCAGCACGTCAGACGCTGCGCGAAGCACAGTGGTATTGGGATTTTGTAGCTGCTGAGAGCAGCATGGGTTTCCATAATCCAGACAAGCAGATGCGCGTTCTTGGTCTTGCCATTGACAAGGCGCATACTGCCATTGCCCAGACGAATGCTGTCGTTAAGGGAAGTTTATAATAAAGGGTATCTCTAAAAAGCAGAAGCCGTGACAGATGAGCAATCATCTTCACGGCTTTTAGCTGTATCATAGAAAATGTTGTTTTAACGCACGAATTCGCCGCTTTTGCCACCAGTCTTTTTGTCGAGGTGGATAAACTGGATTTCCATGCGCTTGTCGATGGCTTTGCACATATCGTATATGGTCAGCAGGGCAACGCTTACGGCGTGCAGGGCTTCCATCTCGACACCGGTCTGCCCTGTAACTTTGACCGTGGCTTGTGCTGCGACGGCACATTCGTCAGGCAGCATGGTAAAATCGACGCTGCATTTGGCAATGGGCAGTGGATGGCAAAGCGGGATGACCGAGCTTGTGGACTTGGCCGCCATGATGCCGGCGACGCGGGCGACGCCGAGCACATCGCCCTTCTTGGCGGTGCCCTGTTCGATGGCATCATAGACGGCTTGATTGACCTTGATGCGGCCGGTAGCTATAGCAGTGCGGCTTGTTTCCTGCTTGCCGCTGACGTCGACCATAATGGCCTGTCCGTCTTCATCGAAATGTGTAAGTCCAGTACGTGGATCCATAGAATCGTCTCCTTTACAGGTGTTTGCTAACTATATTGTAACAAGAACATAGCGGAAAAAAAAGCCTTCCCACTGCGGGGAAGGCGAAGGGGAACTCAGCATTTCAGTCCCGAGCCTTTGCGGTCATAGAACCACCAAGTGATGACGATGGTGCTTACCGTAAAGGCAATCAGGATATAAAAGGCAGGGGTGACACTTTGGAAGCTGGCATAGGACCAGCCGAAGATCTTAGGAATCAAAAAAGCGCCATAAGCGGCAATAGCCGCTGTAAAGCCCGTGACAAGCGATGCGTGGAACGGATTGTTGAAGATGTAGGGAATCATGCGGAACGAGGCCCCGTTGACAAAACCCGTTGTCAGGAACAGCAGCAGGAATGAGGCAAAGAAGACCGCAAAATTGTGGCTCTGGATGCCAAACAATACGGCAAAGCTGGCGGCGAGCATGACAAAAAGCGACAGCAGGGTAACACGGGAGCCACAGTTTATCTTATCGGCAAGCCAGCCGCCAATGGGGCGGACGCCCGCGCCGATGAAGGGGCCGAGAAAAGCGGCCATAGAGAACGAGACTTCAGGAAACTCTTTGGCAACGAGCAGGCCGAGGGCGGCGGAAAAGCCGATGAACGAGCCAAAACCGCAGGTGTAAATCCAGCACATCAGCCAGGTATGCTTATTGCCGAAAATAGAGAGAATGGATTTGGGACTTTGCTTGGGCAGCGGCAGGTTATCCATAAACAACCAAATCAAGGCGAGCGTGACAACTGTTGGAATGGCCCAGAAGTAGCAGACGTTCTGCAGGTAAAGAGTAGTGCCGTCAGCCGTCAGCAGGCCCGGGCCAAAAAGTCCCGACAGATTCCAGCCCAGAAGCAGCGGTGCCGTGAGGTAAATCAGTGAGACGCCGAGATTGCCGACACCGGCGTTGATACCCAGCGCCAAGCCTTTATTGGCTTTGGGGAAGAAAAAGCCGATGTTTGCCATCGAAGCGGAAAAGTTTGCGCCGGCGATACCGATGAAAGCGACGAGCAGTACGAAGGTATCGTAGGAGGTCTGCGTGTCCTGCAGGGCATTGCCAAGTCCGATGACAGGCAGCAGGAGCAGCGCTGTCGTGATAAGCGTAGAGGTCTTGCCGCCGAGCAGTCCGGGCAGATACGTATAGAAAAGGCGGCCGGTTGCGCCGATAAGCCCTGGCAGGGCAGCCAGGGTGAAGATCTGGTCATCGCTGAAATGGAACCCTACGGTATTGAGCTTGGCAGCGATCGTGGCCCAAAGCGTCCAGACAACAAAAGAGAGGACGAGTGCCCAGGTCGATGTGTAGAGGTTTTGGTTGGCAATCTTCTTGCCATACTTGTTCCAGAACTGTTTGTTTTCTGGTTCCCAGTGTGCGAGGATTTCCTTGCGGCTCGGGGCATTTCCGAGCGCAAGCATTACATCGTTTTCAGCCATAGTTTTATCTCCTATTCCATAAGAATAATAACGAATGGCGATTGAATACGCCATTGATTTGAGTCAAGTATAATTGAAAAATATCAATAAGTAAGTAACAAATCTCACGGTATATGTAACAAAACGCACGGTTTTCTAAGATTATTTTTAGTAGACTAAGAGATGATGATACGAAATGAGGTTATGCAATGGAAGCTTTAGTCCGCCAATTCTATGAAATCCCCGGCAAGGTCGTCATGCTTCACGATGGCGAGTACCTTTTCCATGAGGGGGATGCCGCAAAATATTTCTATATTGTGCGCACTGGTCAGATATTCATCACGAAGTATGCGACTTCGGGGCGCGTGCTGAGCCTGCGGCTGGCTACGCGCAGCAGCATCATTGGCGAGCTGCCGCTCTATGATGACAATCCGGTCTATATCTTCAATGCGATTGCGCAGAGTGCTGCTGAGGTCTATGCCATCGAGTTTCCTGTGCTGCAGGCCTATCTGGAAAAGCGGCCGCAGCTGGCCGTGCAGCTGCTGAAAATCATCAGTGCGCATATGCGCAAGCAGCACTCCAAGTTCCGCGATTTGCTGCTCTACGGCAAGAAGGGAGCGCTGTACTCGACGCTGATCCGCCTGGCAAACAGCTATGGCAAGGAAGTCGATGGCGGTATCCTGATTTCAGTGCCGCTGACCAATCAGGAATTGGCAAACTACTCAGCGACGGCGCGTGAAAGCCTTAACCGTATGCTCAGTGAATTGCGTAAAGCTGGTGTCATTGAGTACCGCGGGCATTTGATTTTTATCAAGGATATCGATTATCTGAAGCAGTCCATTCAATGCGAGAATTGTGGCCGGGAAGTATGCAATATTGAATGAAATATAGGAAAATTTAAGGCAAGAGGGTGTGACAAAATGCAAAAGCATTTTGTCCACCTTCTTTTTTCATGCCTATTTTTACTTTTTAGAGAATAACCGCTGAAAAATGGGCACAAAGCCCCTTTCCCCATAAAACAGTATTTCTACAGCTTATGCGGCTT
>SVBZ01000031.1 GCA_015058575.1 Pseudoselenomonas ruminantium | reverse complement strand
TGGCCAGCAGCTACTACTAACTAGAACGACACGATGTATTGGCGTGCCGCCGGCCTGCCCGGCACATGTATCTAAATACGTACTAAAGCAGCCGCGCGGGTCATTTAGCGGGAGCGGAGAAAAAGTGCACCCGCCCCCACCCAAGCTGAGCTCTACCAAGGTTATTTTAACCACGAACTAACAGACAAACTGCAATTTATAAGAATCCGCCGCAGGTGTGGCTAACAGCGGTGGGGAGCAGTGGCCGTCAGGTTTTGTGTGATTGTGTTATGCTACACCGGTACTGGCATAAAATTTTAGATAATTTATCTATATTCGGATGGGATGCGGTATAATGAGGATAATGAATGATTGGGAGGGAAGTTTCCATGGCAGTGACACCACCGGTGGCACCGACACCGCCGACGCCTCCGTCTGTGCCAAAAGTGATGATGGGGGATGGCGGCAGTGTGACGGAATCGACTGTGCCGCAGAGCAGCCAGCAGACGGATGCGCAGCGGCAGGAGGCACAGGCCCGTCAGGCTGTAGCGCGTGGTGATGGTGCGCTTTCCAAGACGACGCAGGCGCGGCCGGATGCTAAGAATGAGGCACAACAGGGGCAGCAGCAAACTGGCAGCCAGCAAAATGGCGCGACGCCTGTGGTGCAGACTGACCCGCAGGCAGCTGCGGCATTGCAGGCGGATGCTGCACAGGAACAGGGGGGACAGGCAGCACAGGCTTCGGCGCAAACGATGACGGGGCAGCAGCCTGCCTCGCCGTTGACGCAGGGCGCTGGTTATTGGGTGTTTACGTTTGTAATGGTTGTCGCGCTGGCATTTGTATTTTATCGTGTGGCGATGAAGAAACGGCGCGGGGGCAAGGGCGAACTGTCAGCTGAAGATATCCGGCAGGCGGTGATGCCGGAGGCAGAAGATTTGCCGAACTTGCGTGGAATGACGCCAGATGAGGTGCTAAGACAATTGGAGGAACAGGAACAGCTCAAGGCTGAAGCCGAGATGCGTCAGGCACGTGCGGAGGCGAAACAGCGGCTTGCAGCAGCCAAAGCCAGCCGCGGCGTACCTGTGCATCCGTCACGCGGGGAGTCGGCAGCGGCAGCACCGAAGCAGGCGGCACAGCAGTATCGTGAGCAGGTGACAGCTATGCCGCCGGCAGTGAAAACGAAACCCAAGAGAATCGTGCGCAAGCCACCGGCAACTCCTGAGGATAAAGAGCATTTTGAGATAAGTGTCTGAATATTGACCGAGGTTCTTTTAGACGATATAATAGAGAAATGGAATGACAGGAAATGATATGATCTGTTTGATTGTATTGAGATATGGAGAGTGAGTATTTTGTTAGACATGAAGTTTGTCCGTGAACATCTTGACGAAGTTCGTCAGATGCTCAAGAATCGTTGTAATCCACTGAATCTTGATGATTTCGAGGGTATCGAGAAACGCCGTCGTGAGCTCCTGCAGGAGACCGAGACGCTTAAAAGCCAGCGCAATGCGGTTTCGAAGGAAATCAGCGCGATGAAGAAGAATAAGGAAAATGCGGACGAGCGCATCAAGGAGATGCGTGAGGTCGGCCAGAAGATTGCCGAGCTTGATGGCGAGCTTAAAGAGGTCGAGGAAAAACTCCGTGACATCCTGCTGCATATCCCGAATATGCCGCGTGAGGATGTTCCTATCGGCAAGGATGATACGGAAAATCCGGAAGTCCGCAAATGGGGGACGCCGCGTGCATTCACGTTTGAGCCGAAGGCTCATTGGGATATCGGCTCGGATCTCGATATCCTCGATGCGGATCGTGCCGCTAAGGTCACGGGCGCACGGTTCACGTTCTACAAGGGCCTGGGGGCCCGTCTTGAGCGTGCCTGCATCAACTTCATGATGGATCTCCATGCAGATAAGCATGGCTATACCGAAATGCTCGCTCCGTATATGGCGAATAAGGACAGCATGACGGGCACGGGGCAGCTGCCGAAATTTGCAGAGGATATGTTCAAGCTCGAAGGGCTTGACTACTATCTCGTACCGACGGCTGAAGTTCCGACGACGAACTATTACCGCGATGAGATTCTCGATGCCAAGATGCTGCCGCAGTATTTCAGCTGCTACACGGCTTGCTTCCGGGCTGAGGCTGGCAGTGCCGGCCGCGATACGCGTGGCCTTATCCGCCAGCATCAGTTCAACAAGGTCGAGATGATCAAGTTCTGCACGCCGGAAACGAGCTGGGAAGAGCTCGACAAGATGGTGGATAATGCAGAAGACGTCCTGCGCTTGCTCGAGATTCCGTATCATGTCGTCAAGCTCTGCACGGGGGATATGAGCTTCACATCGGCTACGACCTATGATATCGAGGTCTGGTTCCCGTCGCAGAACAAGTACCGTGAGATTTCGTCCTGCTCGAACTGCACGGATTATCAGGCCCGCCGTGCGAACATCAAGTTCCGCCGCGATGCCAAGAGCAAGCCGGAGTTCGTGCATACGCTCAATGGTTCGGGCCTGGCTGTTGGCCGTACGGTTGCCGCTATCCTCGAGAACTATCAGCAGGAAGACGGCAGCGTTATCGTCCCGAAGGTTCTCGTACCTTATATGGGCGGCGTTGAAGTCATCAAGAAAGCAGAACTCTAAGATAGAACGATTTAGAGCCTCCCTTGTGGGAGGCTCTTTTGCTGAAAGGAGGGGAGCGCTATGAAAATCGTTGTGGGAATCACTGGAGCAAGTGGCAGTATTTATGGTTTGCGGCTTATCGATACGCTGCGGCAGGCAGGTCATGAGGTGCATGCTGTCGTCACGGATAGTGGCTGGCAGGTGCTTGCCTACGAGTGTGATGTGAGCCGTGAGGATTTAGCCCGGCGCGTCGATGTACTCTATGACAATCATGATATCGGCGCAGCTATTGCGAGCGGTTCGTTCCGCATGGATGCGATGGTCATTGTGCCATGTTCGATGAAGACAGCTGGCAGTATCGCCCATGCGGTATCGGATAATCTGCTGACGCGGGCGGCAGACGTCGCACTCAAGGAATATCGGCCGCTGCTCATCGTGCCACGCGAGACGCCGATGCATGCAATCCATCTGGAAAACCTGCTGAAGCTTTCACAAACAGGGGCCCGCATCATTCCGGCAAGCCCAGGCTTTTATCATCGGCCGCAGACGCTGGCTGATCTTGTGGATATGCTCGTCGGCAAGATTTGCGATCAGCTGGGGGTGGAACACGAGCTGTTTGAGCGGTGGAAATAAAAGACAATTGCAGTTTGCCGATTAGTACGTACTTAAAATAAACTTGGAAGAGCTCAGCTTGGGCGGGGGCGGGTGCACTTTTTCTCCGCTCCCGCTAAATGACCCGCGCGGACGCTTTTGTACGTATCTAGGTGCATGTGCCGGGC
>SVBZ01000030.1 GCA_015058575.1 Pseudoselenomonas ruminantium | reverse complement strand
CCGCATAAGCTGTAGAAATACTGTTTTATGGGGAAAGGGGCTTTGTGCCCATTTTTCAGCGGTTATTCTCTAAAAAGTAAAAATAGGCATGAAAAAAGAAGGTGGACAAAATGCTTTTGCATTTTGTCACACCCTCTTTTTTGATGCCTTATTCCTGAAATTCCGTCTTCGTCGCGCGCAAGCGGGCCATAGCACGCTGCATGGCAAGCTGTGCACGCTCGATGTCGATGTTCTTCGACTCCGGCACACCCTGATGGAACTGGTCCAGACGTGCTTTTGCACGGGCCATGGCATCCTTCGCACGGTTGATATCGATATCGATTGGCTGCTCAGCAGCAGTCGCAAGCACCGTAATCTTATCCGGCGTGACCTCCATGAAACCACCAGCCACCGCGATGAGCTGCTCATCGCGGTCGGAGCCCAGCCGCACGCGCATCGCATGCGGCACAAGCCCCGTGACCAGAGGGGCATGTTTCGGCAGGATGCCAAGCTCGCCGCCCGTCGAACGGACGATGAGCATGCTGATGTCTGCGGAGTAAACAACTTTATCCGGAGAGACAATCTCTAGCTTGATAGTCGCCATAGATTATTCCTCCTCTTTGATCTTCTTAGCTTTCTCCACAGCTTCGTCAATCGTACCTACCATGTAGAACGCATTCTCCGGCAGGTCATCATATTTACCTTCAAGGATTTCCTTGAATCCGCGAACCGTCTCTTTAAGCGGAACGTATTTACCCGGCGAACCCGTGAATACCTCAGCAACATGGAACGGCTGCGAGAGGAAACGCTGAATCTTGCGCGCACGGGATACCGTAAGCTTATCCTCATCGGAGAGCTCCTCCATACCGAGGATAGCGATGATATCCTGCAGCTCTTTGTATTTCTGCAGAACGGCCTGAACGCCGCGAGCAACCTCGTAATGCTCCTGTCCCAGGACCTCCTGGTTCAGGATGCGGCTCGTGGAATCCAGCGGGTCAACGGCTGGATAGATACCGAGCTCAGCAATCTGACGGGAAAGAACCGTCGTTGCATCGAGGTGCGTAAAGGTACCTGCCGGAGCCGGGTCCGTAAGGTCATCGGCCGGGACATAGACAGCCTGAACCGAGGTGATGGAACCCTGCTTCGTGGAAGTGATACGCTCCTGCAGCGCACCGATATCCGTGGTCAGTGTCGGCTGGTAACCTACTGCCGACGGCATACGGCCGAGCAGTGCGGAAACCTCCGAACCAGCCTGGATGAAACGGAAGATGTTATCGATGAACAGCAGCACGTCCTGATGCTGGACATCACGGAAGTACTCAGCCATCGTAAGTCCCGTCAGGGCAACGCGCATACGTGCTCCTGGCGGTTCATTCATCTGGCCATAAACGAGAGCGGTCTTGTCGATAACCTTCGACTCCTTCATCTCGCCCCAAAGGTCATTACCCTCACGGGTACGCTCGCCGACACCGGCAAATACCGAGTAGCCGCCGTGCTCTTTTGCGATGTTATGGATAAGCTCCATGATGAGGACCGTCTTGCCGACGCCTGCGCCGCCGAACAGACCGATCTTACCACCGCGGGCATACGGAGCGATAAGGTCAACGACCTTGATGCCGGTCTCAAGGATCTGCGTGCTCGTCTCCTGCTCGTCAAACTTCGGTGCCGGGCGATGGATTGGCCAGGACTCCTTGTTGCCAACCGGCGTCGGGTCATGGTCAACCGTCTGGCCAAGAACATTGAAGATACGGCCGAGAACTTCATTGCCGACCGGAACCGTGATCGGAGCACCCGTGTCGACTGCCTCCATACCACGCGTAAGACCATCGGTAGAGCTCATAGCGATGCAGCGGGTTACGCTGTCGCCGAGGTGCTGCATGACCTCGACCACGAGGTCGATTTCTACTTCACCAGCCTTGCCCTTGATGGTGACTGCATTGAGAATCTCCGGCAGCTCACCCGCCGGGAATTCGATATCTACGACAGGTCCGATGACCTGTACGACTTTACCTTTTGTTGCCAATGGTAAACCTCCTAACGATGCTCTTATTTCAGAGCTTCGGCGCCGCCAACGATCTCCGTGATCTCGTTGGTGATGCCTGCCTGACGTACCTTGTTATAGTAGAGGTCCAGCTTGCTCATGAGTTCTTCCGCGTTGTCTGTCGCATTGCTCATCGCATTCATGCGGGAGCTAAGCTCAGATGCTGCCGACTGCAGCAACGCTGCGTAGACCGTCGTATACAGATACTGGGGAAGCATGAAGCCAAGCACCGTAGCCGCATCCGGCTCATAGATATACTCGGCATGCACACCCGTATTCTCGCCTGCCTCGGACTGGAACGGCAGCAGCTGAACTTTCTGCGGCTCACAGCTGATAGCAGAGATGAACTTCGTATAGACCATCTGCACTTCCCGGTATTCACCGGACTTGAAGCGCTCTACAATATCTTCGGCAATATTGCGTGCATGTTCAAAGGACGGACGCTCGCTAATGCCAATGAAGCTCTGGACAACTTTATAGCCGCGGGTCTTGAAGTGTGCAACGCCCTTGCGTCCCACTACCACGAGATCCGTATCATCCTTCGATTCCACAATGGCTTCTACTGCTTTGCAGGCATTGCTGGAATAAGCGCCAGCCAGGCCCTTGTCGGCCGTGACCAGCAGGATGAGCTTCCTGCCATCCTTATGCGTCTCGAGAAGCGGATGCGAGAAATCCGTACCGGCATTGGCAGCGATTTCCCTCACAACCTCCATAACCTTCTCAGCATAGGGACGATTGGCGCTGGCTGCCTCCTTTGCATGACGCAAACGCGAAGTCGCAACCATGTTCATGGCACTCGTGATCTGCTTGGTACTCTTTACGCTTTTGATGCGCTGGCGAATATCCTGTAAACTAGCCAAAAAGAATCACCTCGCTGTCTTATGCCATTTTATATGTGATGGTTTCCTTGAACTCCTCAATTGCCTGCTTGAGCTCAGCCTCGATTGCATCATCGAGCTTCTTCTGCTCCGCAATCTTACGGCCAATCTCCGGATGCTGTGCATGCATGAATTTCAGGAAATCCGCATGGAACTCTACGACTTTCTCTACCGGGATGTCAACCAGGAATCCCTTGACAGCCGTATAGATGACCATAACCTGATCCTGTACCAGAAGCGGGCTGTACTGTGCCTGTTTCAACGTCTCTACCATACGGGCACCGCGGTCGAGCTGAGCCTTCGTAGCCTTGTCGAGGTCGGATGCAAACTGCGAGAATGCAGCGAGCTCACGATACTGGGCAAGGTCAAGACGCATCGTACCAGCGACCTGCTTCATTGCCTTGATCTGCGCCGAACCACCGACACGGGATACAGACAGACCGACGCTGATAGCCGGACGGATACCGGAGTAGAACGAGTTGGTCTCGAGCATGATCTGACCATCTGTGATAGAAATGACGTTGGTCGGGATATACGCCGAAACGTCACCGGCCTGCGTCTCAATGATTGGCAGTGCCGTAATGGAACCACCGCCGAGCTCGTCACTGAGCTTAGCAGCGCGCTCCAACAGGCGGGAGTGCAAATAGAATACATCGCCTGGATAAGCCTCGCGCCCTGGCGGTCTTCTGAGCAGCAGCGACATGGCACGATAAGCAGCTGCATGCTTCGTCAGGTCATCGTATACGCAGAGACAGGCCTTACCCTGATACATGAAGTGCTCAGCCATAGCAACACCGGCATACGGAGCCAGATACTGCAGCGGAGCGCTGTCTGCCGCCGTAGCTGCGACGACGATCGTATACTTCATAGCACCAGCCTCTTCGAGCGTCTTGACGACGCGGGCAACCGTCGAGGCTTTCTGGCCGATAGCCACATAAACACAGATACAATCCTGGTCCTTCTGGTTGAGGATCGTATCAACGGCAATAGCCGTCTTGCCGATACCGCGGTCACCGATGATGAGCTCGCGCTGTCCGCGGCCAATCGGTACGAGCGCATCGATTGCCTTCAGACCAGTCTGCAGCGGCTCATGGACCGATTTACGGTCAGCGATGCCCGGTGCATGATACTCGACCGGGCGCATCGTCTCAGCCTTGATTTCGCCTTTGCCATCGATTGGACGGCCGATTGCATCGACAACGCGGCCAATCATAGCCTCGCCAGCCGGCACCTGCATAATCTTGCCCGTGCGCTTGACCTGCGAACCTTCTTTGACCTTCGTCTCACCGCCTAAGATAACGGCACCGACATTGTCCTGCTCAAGGTTCAGGACCAGACCATATACATCATTGCCGAAATCGAGCAGCTCGCCTGCCATAGCCTTTTCAAGGCCATGGATATGCGCGATACCGTCACCGATTTCGATAACCGTGCCAACATCATCCACATTGAGATCAACGTTATAGTTCTTGATCTGGTTTTTGATGATGGCTGTTATTTCTTCCGGATTCATTTTCATAACTTCGCTGTCACCCCAGTTTCATCACTTGTTCGCCAGTAATTCTTTTTTCAACGTTTCGAGGCGGCCGGCAACACTGCCATCAATGCGGCGGTCACCAATCTTGACGACCACACCACCGATGATGTCTTTGTCTTCATGGAGACGAAGCTCCACTTTCTTGCCTGTGACCTGCGCCAGCTTGGCCCGGATGGCCTCCTGCTGCGCCTCGCCTGCCGGCTCTGCCGTCGTCACATCTGCTATAAGGATGCCTCTGGCCTCATTGGAAAGCCCACGGTACTCATCCTCGATGGCGGTGAGAAGCGCAATCCGGCGCTTGTCGACCAGCAGCATCAAGAAATTGGACACGTTTGCCGAAAGCTCGCCAGCAAACATCTTCGCCAGCAGCTCTTTCTTCGCCTTCGTCCCGACCTGCGGATTGGAAAGGAATGCGGCGGCCTCGGGAACCGAGTCCAGCCCGGCACGTACCTCCGCCAGCTCCCTGCCATACTCCACAAGCTTATCTTCCTCCTGGGCAATCTCGAAGATAGCCCGGGAATATTTACGTGCAAGCTGTAAGTTTAGCATGGCAAATCACCAATCTTATCTTTGTCAAGCTTATCGACGAATTCCGTGATAAGCTGTTCATTCTCAGCTTTATCGATATTTTTCGAGATGATCTTACCAGCAGCAGCCATGGACAGAGCCACGACCTCAGAACGGAGCTGGGCAACGGCCCGCTCACGGTCACGCTGGATCTCCGCTGCAGCGGCTTTCTTCATCTGCTCGATTTCGCGTTTCGTCTCAGCACGTGCGGCCTCACGGTCTTCACTGGCACGTTTTTCCGCATTGCGGATAATCTCTTCAGCCTTGATATTGGCAGCAGCCAGCTTTTTCTTGTAATCAGCCAGCAGCTGATCAGCTTCGGCTGCATCAGCATCTGCTTTATCGAGGCTTTCCTTTATCTTATCCTCGCGGGCTTTGAGCATGTTGACGACCGGCTTATAAGCCACAGCGCGCAGCAATACGACCAGGATTACGAAGTTGAGGATCTGCGCGAAAAATGTCATATTTAACTCGATCAATTACTATGCCCCCCTTGTGCATATTCTTCATCAAAAAGGAATTATTTGATGAGCGGGTTAGCATAGAGCATGATCAGGGCAACAACCGTTGCGATGATTGCCATTGCCTCGATCAGACCAACGGAAATCAGCGTATTGGTGAACAGCGTGTTCTTAGCTTCCGGCTGACGCGTAATACCCTCGATGAAACGGCTCGTTACCATACCATCGCCCAGACCTGCGCCGACTGCGGCAAGACCCATGCAGAGACCTGCACCGATTAAAGCTGCTGCTACCATAATTGCATTTTCCATGAAAAAATCCTCCTTAAAAATGTACAAACTTCTCAGATAGTAGAATTATGATTCCTCTTCTTCATGCTTGACTGCATTGGCAAGATATGCCATCGAAAGCATCGTGAAGATGACGGCCTGAACTCCGCCGATGAAGATACTGAACGCCAGCCAGGCAACGGCCGGAATCGGCATCCAGATTGGCATGAGTTTCAGCAGGACGACGATAAGGATCTCGCCTGCCAGGATGTTACCAAATAGACGGAATGCCAGCGTGATCGGCTTGGCAATTTCCTCAATCGCATTGATGATCACAAATACCGGCGTTGGCTTGAAGAAATGCGCCACATAGTGACCACCCTTCATGAAAAGCCCCAGTACATGTACCATGACAATGACCAGGAGTGCTAATGCCAGTGTAGTGTTCAGATCATTGGTCGGCGATGCCATCTTCGGCACCAGTCCCAGCCAGTTGGAGACCAGCAGGAACATAAACAGTGACACGATGAATGGCGCCAGGAACCGGCCCCTCTGCCCCATCATTGCATCCAGCTGCTCGTGGAGCCATAAGACAATGATTTCCACGACATTCTGCCAGCCGCTCGGAATGATTTTCAGATTGCGGGTAGCCAGGAATGCGATCAACAGGACAATTGCCATCGCGAGCCAGGTCATATACAGTGTCTCCATGTTAAAAGAGAACCCCATGATTTGCTCTGTTCCGCGATGAACGACCTCTTCGCCCATACACTCAACCTCCTTCCCTAAGAAACCAATGTTATTCTTTACCGTAATTCATATGTATCAGCAAGAACATAGACAGGCCATAACAGATGAGAAACCCCAGTGCGGTTACCCCGAATACTTGCGCGGAAATTTTTACGGCTGTCAGCAGGATCAATAGCAAGACCATCATCCTGAGGACCAGTCCCCAAAGCATCTGCTTCTTTGCGCCACCCGTGGGAGCCGCAGCGATTCTCCACAACCGCCAGGCCATATTCCAGACAAACACCAGCGCCGCCATATACCCAAGCAGCAGCGCACCAATCAGATCCGCCTGATCCCTTGCGAGGAGCAGGCTGCCAATCATCAGTGTCACCACTGTAAGGCCACATGCCAAGCGCTTTATGAATATCGATAAAACTTCTTTCATATTCCTCCTCCAACGGCAGCAAAAGCCGTCGTTTTCGTTGAATACTTACGACGATAGTATACTTCCCTGTAGGACACCATCCGCCTAACAGTCATATTTCGACATCGATGGCGTAAATCCCTTTTGTTTTCTAGAAATCCAAAGAAAAAATATTATTTATTTTTCCTATTTAGCTATAAAAAACATTTATTTATACTAGTATAAACCAATAAAATTGATTTATCCTTGTTGGACGCAATTTTTATTATATGTGATTGGTTAATGAATGGCAAGTATTTTTTTTACAAAAACAAAATACCGATAATTCCTATAATATCCCTACTTAAAGCATATTCCCCTGTTTAAGCTGACGGTATAGTGTATAGATGGCACCAGGAAAGCCCGCGATGATACCAACGAATTTCCCGGCATAGCCAAGTCCCAGCTTTTCATCGGCAAGATTGCCTAGATACACGCAGATGCCGACAAAGACAACCAAATAAATACCGATGCCGCCCAGGACAGAAAAAGCCTTTACCGCCTGGCGTAAACCCTCATGTTTCTGTTCTTCTGCTGCTTTCTTACCCATAGCCATCTCCCTGCCAAAAAAGCCTTCCCTGCGGGAAGGCTTTACCTTATTCTCACTTGCCAGCAAACACATCCGGACGCTCATCCGTCAGGCCATAATGATAAAGGATTGCCTGAATGATGCGCGCGGAAGCTTTGCCATCGCCATACGGATTAACGGACTCAGCCATACGGCCATACTCCTGCGAATCTTCGAGCAGCGTCTTAGCCTCCTGATATACGCGCTCACGGTCCGTACCAATGAGCTTTACCGTACCAGCTGCAACAGCCTCCGGGCGCTCCGTCGTATCACGCAGGACAAGCACCGGCTTACCGAGTGCCGGAGCCTCTTCCTGTACACCGCCCGAATCCGTCAGGATCAGATGCGCACGGCTCATGAGATTGGCAAACGGCTCATAATCAAGCGGGTCAATCAGATGGACTTTTTCCAGGCCGCCAAGCTCCTCGCGGACAACCTCGCGGACTTTCGGATTCTTATGGACGGGGAATACAACCTCTACATCGTCGAATTCTTCCGTCAGCTGGCGCAATGCCTTGTAGACATGACGCATCGGTTCACCGAGATTCTCGCGGCGATGTGTCGTGACCAGAATGATGCGCTTATGCTCGAAATCAATGCTGCGCAGCATATCATCCGCAAATTCAAAGTCATCACGGACGGTATGGTGCAGCGCATCGATGACCGTATTACCCGTGACGAATATGCTCTCCGGCTTGACATTTTCAGCCAGCAGATTCTGTTCGCTTGTCTGGGTCGGCGCAAAGTTGAGATCGGAAATGCAACCTGTGAGCTTGCGGTTCATCTCTTCCGGGAATGGCGAGTATTTATTATGCGTGCGCAAGCCAGCTTCGACATGACCGACCGTCGTCTGATGATAATAAGCTGCCAAAGCACCAGCAAATGTGGTCGTCGTATCGCCATGGACAAGCACGATATCCGGTTTTTCCTCAGATAGCACCGCATCCAAGCCCTTCATGGCTTTTGTCGTGATATCAAAGAGCGTCTGTCCTTGCGCCATGATATCAAGGTCATGATCCGGCGTGATATGGAACAGATTCAGCACCTGATCGAGCATCTCACGATGCTGCGCCGTCACCGCTACCACCGGCGTGATCTTGTCGGCATGCTTTTGGAGCTCCAGCACGATCGGTGCCATCTTGATTGCCTCAGGACGCGTACCAAAGACCGTCATCACCTTGATTTTCTTCTTATCCATCAAAAATCCCCTTTCTATAAAGAAAGGCAGGTCTCCACCTGCCTTCTGGGTTCTTACGCTGTATATCCCCGCGGGCTCAATGCTGATGCGCGGAGTCATTCAATCGGAAAATACCAATCTTCTTTGCCCCAAAGAGCACTGCCACCACAACCGCGCAGACGATGAGGATGGCAATCTGCGTGCTGACCTCGGTAAGTGCCACTGCACTGAGGCCCAAAAGCGCACTGATCACATACATGAGCAGTACAGCCTGACGCTGGCTGAAGCCAAGATCAAGCAGGCGATGATGCAGATGGCCCTTGTCGGGCTTGAAAATCGGCACACCGCCACGATAGCGGCGCACAATCGCAAACGTCGTATCAAGGATTGGCAGGCCAAGCGCCAGAATAGGCACGATAAGCGCAATTGTCGCAGCGCTCTTCACCGCACCAATCACCGAAATACCTGCCAGCATATAGCCAAGGAACATGCTGCCCGAATCCCCCATGAAAATGCGGGCAGGATTGAAATTGTAATAAAGGAAACCAAAGGCTGCACCTGCCAAAGCCGCCGTAAGCACAGCTACGAGTACGAAACTCTGCTGCAAAGCCACGAGGAAAATCGTGATGGCCGCAATGGTAGACACACCAGCAGCCAAGCCATCAAGGCCATCGATAAGATTGACGGTATTCGTCAGACCAACAATCCAGAAAATCGTCACCGGGATTGCAAACCATTCGGTATAGATATAGTCACCGAACGGATCAGTGATGAAGTCGATGCGCACATCAAAAACAACTACGAGCACTGCAGCTGCCAAAATCTGACCGACAAGCTTGACCTTGGCCGGCAGATTCTTATAATCATCAATGATACCGACCAGCACGATCAGTGAACCGCCGACCATAAGACCAATGAGTTCGTTCGTAACCTCATCGGACAACGGCACCACAAACATGATGCTGAGCATCGCTACCATAAACGCTGCATAGATACCCAGCCCGCCGATTCGCGGGATTGGCTTTTTATGTACTTTTCTCGCATCAGGAGCATCCATCGCTCCCGTCTTGGCCGCCAAAAAGATCACGCCTGGCGTAATGAGCAAAGCCACACCGGCTGCAATCACAAACGCCATCATATAATCCGGCATACAAGTGCACCTCTTTTTCCCTATGTATTCAAATTTTTATAGCAAGCCTATTTTACCGCAGTGACTTCCGAGTGTCAATGAAAATAAGCTGAATGCAGTGCTTAATCATGGATTTCATCGGGGCGGCAAGTGACGATACTACCATCGGTCTCGTAGTATATCACCTGCCCCAGCTTGGCATTGCGCAGCATACGGCGGCAAAGCAGGCACGGCTTGCCCGATGCCAGGCTGCCATCGGCATTGATGCCGACAATGTAAATAGCCGCGCCTTCCATCGCCGCAGGGTCGGCATTGATGATGGCGTTCTGCTCCGCATGTACCGCTACGCACAGCTCATAATTCTGCCCTTTAGGCACGTGCAGGCGCTCACGTTCACAAATGCCCGTATCGATGCAATTCGCTTCGCCACGCGGCGCACCATTATAGCCCGTACTGATGATGATTTTGTCCTTGACAATAATGGCTCCATAACGGCGACGCAGACAGGTTGCCCGGCGGCCGACAGCCTTGGCGATATCCAGGAAATACTCCGTCCAGCCCGGACGCTGTTGTTTTTCACGATTCATGCTTCTCTTCCTCTCTTGTCTGCAAATAACGATGCCCCAGGATCACAGCGACAAAATCGTCGACAGGCTCCGGCGGCACCTGCATAGTCACCGGCAGCAAACGCCGCCACCCCTTGGGCGGATGGGCCCGCCAATACGCGCTGCGCGCCATTTCCGTCGTACGGTATTCATCCACCACGATAACGGAAAGATCCGGCAGCGCAGCAGTCAGGCGTTCCCGTGCCGCCTGGCTCGTCGTACCATTTCCTTCAATCAGGCAGGCAAACGGGAAACGCTGCCGCGCTGCCAAAACTTCCTGTTCCAGTTCCGCCGTCGCGATAACCTGCTGCAAAAGTACTGTACCATCGCCGGCCAGCACGGCAAAACCGCATTTATCCCGGCCAGGATCAAGTGCTGCGATATTCATGCTTCCTCCTATAAAATAGCCTTCCCCGCAGGGAAGGCTTTTTTCAATCAACGAACAGCGCTATTGGTCTGGAATTCCGACCGCAACGTCAGCCGTAGCGGCCCCATCGCATCCGTATCGCCATTCGCATAGGCTGACAGGACCACCGCACCATGACGGCCACGCAGGGAATTGACGATATCGTAGAACTGCGCGCCCTCCATGACACCAACCGAACCACGGATTGGGTCAGGCAGGATCCCCTTAGTCGTTGCCGCCAGATTGACATCCTTGAGGAAACTCATCACGGTCTGCTCGGCCTCGCCATCCGAACCGCCATCCAGCATATAAGGACGGGCAATGATGAATTCCTTATCCCGATAAATCACGCTATTCTTATACAGCGCCAATGTCGTGCGAACCGCTTCGCCGCGCAACAAGTTGCCAGCAGCGACAATGCGCACGACCATATCCTGCGGACTTTCCGCAATCTGCTGCACTGCCGCCTCATATTCCGGCTGATAAATCCAGATATCCTGGTCAGAATTATCCTGCCCGAGTTTATTCGATATGTTACGATTGGCCAGCTGCGCCAGGGCCTGCATGTCACGATCGACATCAGCCACCGGCCGATGTCCACGGATGACCCCACTGGCAATGACCTCACCAGCCTGGAAGGCTATATCCCCTTCGCGAATTGTAATCAAGCCATCACGCAAATTGGCAGCCCGCTTCTCCAGCGCAACATTATCCTGCGTCAATTGTACATTACTATTTGCTAATTCACCATTCTGGTCAGCAAGCGTACGGTTTTGTGCCGACAAAGTATCATTGCGCAATGTCAGCTCCTGCGTAGCTGCCTCCAGCAAACGGTTGCCCTCCTGCAGCCGCGCAGACTCAGCCTCAAGCTCCGCCTGCTGATTCCGCAGATCTTCCACATCTTCCTTGGACTTTGCCAGCGCATCATTAGTACGCTCCTGCTCAATCTGCGCCACCTGTAAATCTGACTGCGCATCTTTAAGACTGGCCTGCGTCTCCAGCATTGTCCGATTCAGCCGTTCCATGCCAAAAAGTGCCGTGCGCACATTTTCAGAGGCAGCCGCCATGACCCCAAAGGTCAAAGTCGTGATGCAGATGCCCGTAAAAATAGTGATGATGATCGATGTATGCCGTGGCCGCAAGCCAAAGATCGACAACCGTTTCTTACCGATTTTTGTTCCCAGCCGATCACCGATAAATGCGATAGCACCGCCGGTAACGATCAGTACTGCAATCAAAAGGACTCCATACATCCGCCATCATTCCACCTTCCTGCAAAGTTTCAGTATCCTTACCTCGATGCCCGCCGAATCAAAACAAAACCTGCCACCATGCCTACGATATTCGGAATCCAAACCGCCAGCATCGGCGGCAGGATACCGCCACGTGCCAGCGCATTGCCCAAAGTCATCAAAGCATAATAACAAAAAATGATGATAACACTCATCGCAAAGCCTGCCGAGGACGAATTGCGCGTCGGCTGTAAGCCCAGCGGCACACCGACCAGTGCAAAGATCAGGCTCGCCATCGGCACAGTGACACGCTGATAGAGCTCAGCCTCCAGCGTTTTGGTATCCACATACTGCGTCTTCATGATTTCGATCTGCTCACGCAGTTCCTTCATCGTCATCTCCTCGAGCTCTTTCTGCTCGCGGACAATCTGCTTCGGATTGGCATTGATGGGAAGTATCTGCTTGTTGAAACGCATCGTATGCTCACTTTGCCCATCTTCTTGCGCAATATCATAAATCATGCCATTATGCATGATCCACTCGTCGCCATTCCACTCCGCAAACTCAGCATTCTCGACATGACTGACTTTGCTGTCAGCATTGAATTCCTGCAGCGTGATACTCTGAAGCGTCTGTGTATCGGCATTATAGGCCCGCGCATAAACCAAACGCTTTATCTTATCATGGTCGAGCTCCTTGAGAATGATATGTTCCTGTGACTTCATGCCACTCTTTCCCTGGATTTCATAATACAATACATTATGGTAGGCCGTATTCGCCCAGGGAACAACGTATTCATTAAAGGCAATCGCACCGATACTGACTACAAAGCCCATGATTACCGCCGGAGCTGCAATACGCGAAAAGCTGATACCGCATGACTTCATAGCCGTGATTTCGCTCGAGCTCGAAAGCTTGCCAAAAGTCAGCAAGCTTGCCAGCAGCATGGACATTGGAAACGTCCACATGATGACTCCCGGCAGCCCCAGCACGAATATCTTTACTACCGACTGCAGGGAAGCACCGTATTCCGTGATGTATTTGGCTATGCTAAAAAGCGTTCCCGACCCGACAAAAACAGCTGTAAATGCTGCAATGCCGAACAAGAAGGTCAGAAATATCTCGCGGAATATATATTTATCTAAGATTCTAAAATGCATCGTTCTTTCTCCAATCAAAGCGTGAAATTCTCGCCGAGGTAGAATTTCTTGGCCACCGGACTGTTCGCGATGGTCTGGCTGTCGCCTTCCAGCAGGATTTTCCCTTCACTGAGGATATAAGCACGATCGACGATATGCAGCGTTTCACGTACATTATGATCCGTAATCAGTATCCCCATGCCTCGCTGGCGCAAATACTGGATGATTTCCTGGATATCTGCCACTGCCAGCGGATCGACACCGGCAAACGGCTCATCGAGCAGAATAAACTGCGGCTCCAGCGCCAGACAGCGCGCAATCTCCACGCGGCGGCGCTCGCCTCCCGAAAGCTCCGTTCCCTTACGCTCCTGTACATGACCGATATGGAACTCCTCAATGAGTTCCTTATATTTCATAATCTGTTCCGCTTTGGAAAGCTTGGTCGTCTCAAGGATAGCCATGATATTCTCACGCACCGTAAGCTTACGGAAAATCGATGCCTCCTGTGTCAGATAACTGATGCCAAGTTCCGCCCGGCGATACATCGGCAGCTCTGTGATATTGATATCCGACAGATACACCTCGCCAGACGTAGGACGCTCAAGTCCTACGATCATATAGAACGATGTCGTCTTGCCAGCACCGTTTGGCCCCAAAAGGCCAACGATCTCACCTTTATCTACCCGCAGGGACACCCTATCAACAGCTGTCCGCTCCTTGAATTTTTTTACCAGATTCTTCGCTTCGATATGCAAAGCTCATGCCCTCCAAAACCAGATAATCGTCTATCCGTTTATTTTACCTTAGCCTGCCCATCCTGCGCAAGATAGAGCGTCAGGCGATTACTCTTGAGCGTGTTGTTATCCTGGGTTGCCCAGGCATTGCCCGTGACAACTACAACACCCTGCGCCTTGCCTTGATAATCCATCGTATCGCCGCCGGCTTCCATATTGCGTGCCGGACTGACCAAATGCGCACTGCCTGTGCCGACATAATGTTCCTCGTCCAGCCAGCCTTCAATGCGGCTGGCCGTGAAAGTCGCATCGGCATTTACCAGCGTGCCGCCCTGCGGCATCAGCACATAATTGCCCTGATCCGGATAATAGTCAACCCGTTCACTGGAAAACCCTTTATCGGCCTGCGCGCCCTGCACATTTCCAGACGCCAGGATATGCCCCTGGCCGTCGGATACCACTTTTGCACAGGTAAGACGCATACCATCGTGCATAGCAATGACGCTACCTTCTACCATGGCCTCCTGTGTCTTGGAATTATACGTGGCCTTAGCCCCCGTAATGCGGGACGTTCCCCGTCTGATGAGCACATCCCCCGTTGCCGTGGCGACACCTGTACTCATATCATAAGTGACCGTATCGGCATCAAGTTCTGCCGGCTCACCAGCAGCGCTCATGCTGCTCATCGGCAAAGCCGCGCTTACTGCCAGTGCCAGCAGTATCTTTTTCAACTTGCTCATTTGTTCTCTCCTCCCTTGACAAGGTGTGCCTTGCCGATAACCTTGATTTTATTGAAACCATCCGTACTCTCGATGCGGTCGCCGCTGATTTTCATATCATCCTTTTCCGCCACTGCGTCGCCAATAGCGGCGAGCATGGATTCCTTGGCCTGCCAGCGCAGTTCCTGCCCTGTAAGACTTGCTCCATCACTGGTATGGATGTCCACATTTCCTTTGACTGCGACATCTTTCGTCGCATTTTCAAACGTTCCCTCAGCCGCCTTGATTTCAACCGTACGGCCATCTTCTGCATAAAAATGACCTGTAATATTTACCAGCTTAACATCCTGCGTTTCGACATCGATATCGATACGCTCCGCTGTCAACTCCCACAGCTTACGCCCATCTTTTTCTTCACTGAGTGTATTGCCTTCATATGACATGGTTTTCGGCACTTCTACCTTCGCCTTATCAGCGGGCACCTCGGGTATTGTCGTCACTGTCCAGACGACCAATGCTGCAAAAATCGCCAGCCCGGCTGCCAGCAGGGCCTTTGTCCTCTTACTCATCCTTCAGCCTCCCGTGCCTTGACAGTATGGTGTTTGCCCGTCTTCTGCATATCCGGCGTCGTATTCCAGCGCTTCTGAAACCAGAGCCACTGGGTAGGATTCTCGCGGATTACCTGCTCCACGACCTTGGTCATGCGCACCGTAAAGTCAAACAGATCTTTATCCGTATCGCCTGTATCCTCATAGCGCATGGCCTCGCCGACAACCACCTTATGTTTGCCATTTGGCTGGCGCAGAATAAACGCGGGAATGACCGGAGAATTGAACTTGCGGGAAAATACTGCTGCGCCCATCGGCGTTGAAGCAATCTTGCCCAAAAACGGAATAAAGGCACCACCCGGACCACCATCCTGATCAGCCAAAAACCCCAGGATCTTTCCTTTTTTGAGTGCCCGTGCTGCCGCGATAAGCTCGCTCGTGCCACGCGAAAAAATCTCTACATGGATTGTTTTGCGCAAATCATCGAGAGCCTGTGTATACTGGATATTCGGCTGCGGCTTAGCGATAGCCGTGACCGGCATCCCATTGAGCGAAAACGCCGCAGACAGCCATTCCCAGGTACCGATATGGCCCGTAAGGACGACAACTCCCTTGTTTTCAGCCAAAGCCGCGCGCATGCGCTCTAAATGTTCGACCTCGATATACTTGGTGAAATTCTGTTCATTGAGCCGCGGCATATAGAGGATTTCCAATACATTGCGTGCCAGATTCACGAACGACTCCCGTACGACCTTGCGCGCCTCAGCCTCAGACAGGCCAAGCGCCGGCATCATTTGCGCCACAGCGCGCTCGCGCTCCTTTTTGATCAAGAGATAGTAGAGATTGCCCAGCACACGGCCAGCCGCCATAAGCAGTCCATACGGTGTATGGCATATGAGCCAGCTCATAAACATCACGAATTTATAATGCATGGATTACATTCCTCCACAAAAATGTTTCTAACAAAAGTATCACTGCGCCAGACCGCTTTCTGTGTCCGGCTCGTAAAAATCTTGAAGCAAAGCCCGCCATTTGCCCTGCGCCTTCAGAATGAACTCAATCAGCTCCCGCACAGCCCCATGCCCACCGGCAAAGCCCGCCGTCAGCAATGCCTGCTGGCGGACCTCCGGCACCGCATCGGCCACAGCCATCGGCAAACCAGCCTGGCACATAATGGGCAAATCGATAAGATCATCGCCAATATAGCCGATTTCTTCATCACGCAGGCTAAGTTTTTCCTTCAGCGTTCGATAAGCTGCCCGCTTATCCAGACTGCCCTGGAACACTTCCGAAATATGCAGCTCGCCAGCGCGGAAAGCCACCTGGGCAGACTTGCGCCCCGTAATGATGGCCGTCTTGAGCCCAGCTTTATGCGCCAGGGTGATGCCCAGGCCGTCACGGCAAAAGAACGGCTTGTAAAGTTCGCCGGTTTCGCCAATATATATCCCGCCATCGGTCAATACGCCATCGACATCAAAAATTATCAATTTCAATGCCTGCGCCCGCTCAAGTGCTCCATTTTTCTGCTCCATATCAGACAACCCCCTGACGCAAAAGGTCCGTCAGATGAACAATACCTACTGGCCGCTGCTCCTCATCAATGACCGGCAATACCGTAACGGGGCGCGGCTTATGCTTCTCCATAACCGAAAGTGCAGCTGCTGCCAGCTCATCCTGTGCGATTGTCAGGGGCTGTTCAAACATGATGTTCTTGACCGGCTCATCGAGGAACTTATAGTCTTTAGCCAGCGCCCGGCGGATGATGCCATCGGTGATGAGGCCGACAAACTTGCCCGTCTCATCCACAACCGAGGCAGCACCCAGTCCCTTGTCCGTCATGATAAACAGCGCATCCTTAGCCGTCTTATCCTGCAAGACGATTGGATTTTCCTCCCCCGTATGCATGACATCGGCAACCTTGAGGAGCAACCGGCGGCCCAATGCCCCGCCCGGATGATAAAGGGCAAAGTCCTGACTTGTGAAGTGACGCACCGACATCAAAGCCATCGCTAAGGCATCGCCCATGGCAAGCGTCGCCGTCGTGCTGGCTGTTGGAGCCAGTCCGAGCGGGCAGGCCTCACGCGCCACACCGATATCGATGAAATGATCGCAGGCCTTGCCGAGCTGCGACTCGCGGCGGCCGGACATGGCGATTATCGTCGCGCCGATACGGCTGATGATTGGCAGGATATTGACGATTTCTGATGACTCACCGCTATTGCTAATGGCAATGACGACATCGCGCTCCGTGACCATCCCCAAATCGCCATGGAAGGCTTCAGCCGGATGCATGAAGAACGCTGGCGTCCCCGTGCTTGCAAGTGTAGCAGCAATCTTGCGGCCGATATGGCCCGATTTGCCCATGCCAGTCACGACGACGCGCGCCTGGCAGTCCAAAATGCACTGCACAGCCGCCACGAATTCATCATCAATGCGTTCCTTGAGCTTCTGTACAGCCTCCGCTTCGATTTCCAGTGTTTCAATTGCCTTTTCTTTTATTTTCATCACAAGTCTTTTCCCCTTATGCCCGTGTACGAATCAAAATCAGCGTTTACTCAGCTTTTTTTCTGGCGTACGATTTCATGGATAGCGACAGCATCCTTGAGCAGATCCTCGAGCTTATCCAGATAAACCATGTTGGCACCATCAGAAAGTGCCTCCTCCGGATTGTCATGGACTTCAAGGAACAGTGCATCAACCCCGGCACCGACAGCAGCCCGGACAAGGTACTCGACGTATTCACGGTTGCCGGCCGAAGTCGTACCATTGCCGCCCGGCAGCTGGACGCTGTGCGTGCCATCCATGACGACCGGATAGCCAAACGAGCGCATGATGGGCAGCGAGCGCATATCGACCACGAGATTGTGATAGCCAAACGATGCGCCGCGCTCCGTCAGCATGATCTGATTGCAGCCGCTCTCGTGCAGCTTATCGACCACATTGCGCATATCCTCCGGTGCCAGGAACTGGCCCTTCTTGACATTTACGACCCGGCCCGTCTGCGCTGCCGCATGCAGAAGATCCGTCTGGCGGCACAAGAATGCCGGAATCTGCAGGATGTCTGCTACTTTCGCTACCGGCTCAGCCTGATACGTCTCATGGATATCCGTAACTACCGGAACCTGAAGTTCCTCTTTGATCTGCTGGAGCATCTCGACGCCCTTTTCCAGCCCAGGCCCGCGGAAACTATGGAAGGAGGAACGATTAGCCTTGTCAAACGAAGCCTTGAATACATAGTTGATATCCAGACGCGCACAGATTTCCTTGATGGTGCGGCCGATCAGCAGGCAGCGGTCAAGCCCTTCCAGCACGCATGGCCCTGCCAGCAGCGTCAGTTTCTCGCCGCCACCGATTTCAAAGTTTCCCACTTTTACCTTATTCATACTCGCCTCTCCTTTATAAGAATTTACAACTTTTATTATAAACCCATTTTCTGATAAATCTCGTTAACCTTCTGCAAATCTTCAGCCGTATCGACACCGACGAACTTGGCCTTTGTCTCGACCACCTTGATGCGGTAGCCATTCTCCAGCGCCCGCAGCTGCTCAAGCGACTCAGCCGCCTCCAGCGGCGTCGATTCCATCTTGGCATACTGCAGCAAAAAATCCCGCTTATACGCATAGATGCCAATATGCTTGTATACCGGACAGCCCGCGTTGCGCGGATACGGCAGCAGCGACCGCGAGAAGTAGAGCGCATAGCCGTCCTTATCGGTAACGACCTTGACGTTGTTAGGGTTTTCCTGTTCATCCTTCTCCGTCATCTCAGTCTTCACCGTAGCCATCTGAAGCTCGCTGTCCGTATCGAATACACTAGCCAGCTCATCGATAAGCGACGGCTCTATAAGCGGCTCATCGCCCTGTACATTGATGATAAGGTCTGCTTCAGGAAAAGCTGCGGCCACCTCAGCCAGGCGGTCGGTTCCCGTTGGATGGTCCTTGCGTGTCATCATAGCCTCGCCGCCATGCTCCTGCACCGCCTGCAAGATGCGCTCATCATCCGTAGCGACCAGCGTCCGGCTGACCTTTGCTGCCTTAGCAGCCCGGTCATAGACACGGCAGACCATCGGCTTGCCGGCAATATCCTTGAGCGGTTTGCCCGGCAGACGCGTCGATGCGTAGCGGGCAGGTATGACACATAATACATTCATGGCATATACCATCCTTTCCGGAAAGTTATAACTACTTATTTTTTCGCGTTTTTACGGGATCCCAGGCGCTCAGCCAAACGATCCTCGAGCATATGACGGAATGCATCCCGTCCCGTCTGGAACGTCACTTCCACGCAGATGACATAAACAGGGATATCCCAGCCTGCCTGGATGACTTCCGCCGGAACCTTGACCGCATCCTTTTCCGTGATGACGATTGCCTCGGCCCCCATATTTTTGGCCTGATGCAGGATATCAGACATTTCCTGCATCGTATAATCGTGATGATCCGGATAGCGCAGGCTCTCAATGATGACTGTCCCAAGATCCGATAATGTCTGCTCAAACGAGGCTGGATTACCGATGGCCGAGACCGCCATGATTTTCTTGCCACGCATATTCCCAACATCGATGCCTTCTCCGGCAATATCGACATACCAATCTGCAAGCGGCACAAAACAACGCGGCTGATGGATGCTCTCCACCACCGTTGCCGCCGGATTGTAACGCTTGACAGTATCACGGATATACTCACAGGAACCAGATGCCGCCTGGTCGACCTTGGTCATCAGGCAGACATCTGCACGGCTGATATGCGAAACCGGCTCGCGCAGTGTGCCGCGCGGCAGGATATAACCATTGCCGAAAACATTGACGGCATCAATGAGCAGGATATCCATATCGCGTTCCAGCTGCCAATGCTGATAGCCATCATCAAGGATTGCGACTTCCGCACCGAAATGATCGATGGCATATTGCCCTGTTACTGCACGTTCCGCACCGATGAGCACCGGCACATTGGGAAGATGCTTGGCCAGCATGAACGCCTCATCACCAGCTTCAGCCGCACTCATATGGAGCCGCTGTCCATCCGAGACAATGCCGACCTCACCATGCCATTTTGCCCGATACCCACGGTTCAGGATCACTACGCGATAACCCATATCACGGATGGCCGTGGCCAAGCGCTGGGCCGTCGGCGTCTTGCCCGTTCCGCCCACTGTCACATTGCCGAGACTGATGACATAGCAGCCAAGGCGACGCTGCCTGAACAGCCCGATGCTATAGCCGGCCAGCTTGAGATTGACCAACCCCCCGTAAATCAAGGAGAAAACGTACAACACCGCCATGATGAGATGCGCACAGAAACCATTGACTTCCTTACTATGGACAAGATCGATGAAGTATGTCTGGAAATTATCGACTTTCTGGGTAGAACGCGCCAGCTGGCGGTTCTCCGGATCGCTCTCATATTCTTCGAGCGTCTCGCGCAGGATCACTGCGGACTTGCGGGACGCGCCCTTGTTCTCATTGACGATGGCCAGCGTCTCCGCCTCCATACGGTGACGGTGATCCGGATCGTCAAAGAGACGTACCGTTTCTTCTATCAATTCTTTGCCGTTATTTACGGTAATGCAGGCATCGCGTTTCTTGAACAGGGAATGTGTATCCTTGAAGTTGAACATATGATGCCCCACGATGATGGCCTTGCCATGTGCCGCCGGCTCAAGGATATTATGCCCGCCATGCGGGATAAGGCTGCCGCCGACATAAACCACATCGCCGACACTGTATACCTTGCCCAGCTCGCCGATCGTATCGAGGATTACGATATCCTCATCGTGCGATGCCTGCTGCTGGAGCTTCGTACGCGTCGTGACCGAAAACCCAGCCTTCTTGCACAGGTGGATGACTTCCTGCGTGCGCAACAGCTCACGCGGTGCAATGACCAGCTTGGCTTTTGCATGCTTTCGGCGCACGGCCGCAAAAGCAGCGAGGACAAGATCCTCCTCGCCGCGATGCGTCGATCCAGCCAGGAAAATCCCCTCATTGTCCATCAGGCCCATCTCAGCGATGATTTTCGCCTTTTCCTCAGCGCTAACATCGGTATAGGTCTGATCGAACTTCGTGTTGCCCGTGACGGTAACCAATTCTGGCGGCGCACCGAGACGCATGATGTAGTCCGCATCGATCTGCGACTGCATGGCAAATTTCTTCACGGTACCAATCATATCGGTCAGGATGCTGCGCAGATGCTTATACTGCTTGACGCTGCGGTCGCTGATGCGGCCATTGACCATCATGACTGGAATATGCATCTGCCGTGCCGTTTTCAGGAAATTCGGCCAAAGCTCCGTCTCCACCGGCAGGAATACGCGCGGATGGATACGGCGCAGTACACTGCCAGACAGGAACGGCAAATCCAAAGGAAAATAGATGATTGCATCTGCATCCTTGATGATGCGGTTCGCCATCTCATAGCCGCTTGTCGTAACCACCGATACCAAAATCGGTGTCTTCGGGAACTCGCGGCGGAACTCCTTGATGAGCGGGCTCGTAGCGACAATCTCGCCGACCGAAGCAGCGTGCACCCAGATGCAGTGCTTCTTGGCTACCTTATCCAGCGCATGGGCGGGAAAGAACCCGAGACTCTGCCGAATCCGTTCCACAAAGCCCTTTTCACGGACCGAACGGACCATGAACACGGGGATGATCAATATGACGACAAGTATCGCCGCGATATTGTAGAGAAATTGCATATCGCTTTCCCTTCCTCCTTAGACGTTCTGCTTGTTGAACTGGATATTGTACAGATAGCTGTACAATCCATTGCGCTTCAACAACTCTTCATGCGTTCCATGCTCTCTGACTTTGCCACCATCGATGACAAAAATCTGATCAGCGTTGAAGATTGTCGACAAACGATGTGCAATAACAAAAGACGTGCGGCCAACCATCAATTTATCGAGAGCCGCCTGTACGATTTTCTCACTCTCCGTATCGAGCGCCGACGTGGCCTCATCCAAAATCAAGATGCGCGGATTCTTCAAAATGGCCCGCGCAATGGCCATGCGCTGACGCTGGCCGCCCGACAGGTTCATGCCACGCTCGCCGATTTTCGTATCGTAGCCTTGCGGCAGGTTCTGGATGAATTCATCGGCATTGGCCGCTTTGGCTGCCGCCTCGACCTCTTCATCCGTCGCATCCAAGCGTCCATAGCGGATATTCTCGCGCACAGTAGTCGAAAACAGCACCGTTTCCTGCGGCACGATACCAATCTGTTCACGCAGCGATGCTACCGTGACATCTCGGATATCCTGTCCATCGATAGAAATCGCACCTTCCGTGATTTCATAGAAGCGCGGGATGAGATTCGCAATTGTCGATTTACCGGCACCACTAGGGCCGACAAACGCAATCATCTGGCCCGGTCTGACCTCAAGCGTTACATCGCTTAGCGCCGGTACGCCTTTCTTGTACTCAAACGATACCTTATCGAGCTTTACCGCCCCGGCGATTTCCGGCAGCTTCTTGGCATCGGGCTTATCATGGATTGGCTCCTCGAGGTCGATGACCGCAAATACGCGGTCAACAGCAGCCATCGCCCGCTGCAGATTGCCATAGACACGTGACAGCCGCTTGACCGGATTGGCCAGGTTGACCGCATAAGTCAGGAACGCCACGAGCGCACCGGCCGTCATCTCGTTGTTGACAACCTCATAGCCACCGAACCAAACGATGAACGTAACCGATACCGCTGCCAAAAACTCAACCGTCGGCGTCAAGAGGCTCGTAAGCTGCACATTCTTCATGGCCGCCTGGAAGTTGAGCTGATTCTGGCGCTGGAAGCGATCCGTCTCATACTTCTCGCGCACAAACGATTTGACAACACGGATAGCTGAGATGCTCTCCTGCAACAGCGAAGTGATGTCCGCCATGCGTTCCTGGATAACTGTACCATTGCGTTTGATCTTCCGGCCGAATATCTTCATGGCCTGACCGACCAGTGGAATGACCACCAGTGTCAACAGCGAGAGTTTCCAATCCAGGTAGAGCATCATCGCAATCGAACCGATGAGAATCGATCCCTCTGTCACCATCTCGATAAGCTGATCGACCAGCGCCGACTGGATTGCAGCCACATCATTGGTAATGAAACTCATAGTCTCACCCGTCTGATGCTTGTCGAAATAAGCCATCGGCATGCGCTGGAACTTACGGAACATGACCTCACGCACATCGATGATGACTTTCTGGCCGATATACGATACCAGATACGATTGGCCATAATAAAAGATGCCACGCACCAAAAACACCACGACAATGCCCACGCAAATCACATTGAGCATCATCATGTCTTTTTCAGCCAGTACCTTATCGATCATATCCTTGATGATCCAAGGCAGGTACAGGTTGCAGCCGGCTGCTATGATGATGCAGATGATAGCCAAGAACAGCTGCTTGAGATAAGGCCGCATATACTGAAGCAGCCGTCGATAATTCTTCATGTTTGTCCCCCGATAATCATTTTGCTGTCGCCAAACGGCGCGCTGCCGCCAGGATTTTCTCCGCCACACGGAAAGATGCGCCAGGGCCTCCGAGCTTGGCACAAGCTGCCTGGAGCTTCTCCACCACCAGCTTGCGATGCGCCTGTCCCGGATAGAGCTTCTCCAGCTCACCGGCAATGTTTTCCGGCGTCACTTCATCCTGCAGCAGCTCACGCTCGAACTGCTCGCCGAGCAGGATATTGGGCAGGCTGAAATTCTCCACATGAACCAGCAGCCGCCCAATCGCATATGAGAGCGGTGACAGCCGGTAAAGAACGACACATGGCAGGTCAAGCAGCGCCGCCTCCATGATTACGGTTCCTGAGGTAGCCACGGCCGCATCAGCCGCGCCCATCAGTGAGTACCGGTCATCATGCACAAGCCTTACCGGCACCCCAGCCGCCTCAACCAGCTGCTGGATACGGCATTCATCGATGCCATCCGCCACCGGCAGCAATAAATGCGTATCCGGCTTGCGTTCCAGCAGCAGCTTAGCTCCCTGCAGCATCGCCGGCAGCAGCAGCTCGATTTCCTGGCGGCGGCTGCCCGGCATCAACAGCACCGCAGTCTTGTCCGCAGGAATACGGAAATAGCGCCGTGCTTCCTCGCGCGGCAGCTTCGCCCGCACCTTGTCGACCAGTGGATTGCCCACAAACGAGATATTTGCCCCCGCTGCCTCATAGACCGGCAGCTCATGCGGGAAAATCACTACGAATTCATCGGCCAGTTTTGCACAGGCCTTTGCCCTGCCTTTGCGCCAAGCCCACGCTGATGGCGGGATATACGAAAAAACCGGTATGCCAAGCTGCTTGGCCCGCTTAGCCAGCCGCCAGTTGAAATCCGGATAATCGATAAGCACCAGCAGATCCGGCCGCTCTTCACGCATAAACGCAGTAAGCCCGTCCAATAGTTTCAGGATGCGCCGCAGATTCTTGAGCACTTCCCAGACGCCCATGACATTATAGTCGGCAAAATTCTCATAAAGCCGGACTCCTGCCTGTTCCATCTGCGCACCGCCAAAGCCGATAAGCTCAACCGATGGGTCCATGCGCAGAATCGACGTGGCCAGCTGCTCGCCATGTACATCGCCGGATGATTCCCCAGCAGAAAACATGATTTTCATGCGAATCACCTCCTGCATTTCTTCATAATAGTCCACTCTCTATTATACACAAAAAAGACGCAAGTGGACACAATTTTTTGTATCCACTGCGTCTCTAAGTCACATCGCAACAATGGTGATATCGTTGGCATCAGCCAGCTGCAAAACCTTGTCTTTCTCCACCAGCAGCGTCTCACCAGCTTCGATGACCAGCGCTTTTGCTCCGACTTCCACCATGGTCTTAAGCGTCGTAAGGCCAACAGCCGGCACATCGAAACGCTTATCCTGCTGCGGCTTGGCCACTTTGGCCACCACAGCGCCACCGCGGGCCAGCTGGCCGCCCCGGCGGATACAGGCATCGGTTCCCTCAATGGCCTCAAGGGCCATAACGGCCAAATCTTTGACTACTACCGTCTGTCCGACATCCATGCGTCCGATTTCCTTAGCCATCTTGAAACCGAACTCCATGTCCTTGCGCTCCTCAGCCGTAGGCTGCCGGCGCGTCAACGTGCCAGCAGCTGGCATCAATGGACGGATAAGCGCCGTCTGGTCGACAACCTTGGCCCCGGTATTTTTCTCCAGGACATCCACCAGTGCCTCCATGACCGTATCATCCTTACGATTCTTGAGACTCATGAGGATCTGCATCGTCTTGAAGTCCGGCATCGTCTTATGCGCATACAGGAGCTCTTTCGTAACCTTGCCAATCATCGTGACCTGCGTGACTTCTTTATCGCGCAGATACTTGAGAATTTTCCCCACCTTGAATACGCCGATTTCCTGATAATCTGTCGCATATTCCTGCAGGCATTTCTCGGTCTCCGGCAGCAAGGCGACAACATAGACCTCATAGCCCTGTGCTCTGGCTGCCTTGGCGCACTCTACCGGCAAGAAGCCTATGCCGGCCAGCAGTCCAATCTTCTCCATGCGGATAACTCCCTTGACTAATCGTTATTCAGCCTCGCGGCGTTCACGGCAAATGCCGCGTTCAGCATTGCGCAAAAAGCGCAACAGATGATCCACTTCCTCACAGGAATCGACTTCCTGCTCAATAACCGCAATGGCCTGCTGCATCCGCAGCCCCGAACGGTAGAGAATCTTGTATGCCTGTTTGAGATTACGGCGGGACTCAACCTTGATCCCCGCACGTGAAATTCCCACGCTGTTAAGGCCAACGACCTTCGCCGGCTGACCATTGACAATCGTGTACGGAACGACATCCTGCGTCAGACGTGACATACCGCCTACCATTGCATTGCGGCCAATCTTGACAAACTGATGCACACCGGTCATGCCGCCGATAACAGCCCGGTCTTCCACGATTGCATGCCCGGCCAGGCTGGCCAGATTAGACATGATGACATGATTGCCAATCACGCAATTATGCGCTACATGCGTCAAAGCCATAAGCAGGCAATCGCAGCCAATGCGCGTCTCCTCACCCTCGCCAGTAGCACGGTGAACCGTCGCTCCCTCACGGATGGTCGTGCGGTCACCGATATAGGTGTAGCTCTTTTCCCCTTTGAACTTGAGATCCTGCGGGTCCTCGCCGATCGATGCTCCCTGGAAGATATGGCAGTCTTTGCCGATTTCCGTCCAGCCAGTAATGACGACATGCGGACCGATTACAGTCCCCTCGCCAATTTCCACATTCTCGCCGATGACCGAATACGGGCCAATCTCAACATTCGGCGCAATCTTTGCCCCAGGCTTTACGATTGCGGTTTCGTGTATATGCTTCGTAATACTGTTATTCTCAGTATTCATCTACTCCAACTCCTTCAACTATCCTAAACTGCCATTCCGCTTACACAGAATGGCAGTCCTCTTTGCTCTGTCCTTTTATATATACTCCCTAGTAAACTTCAAATTTTAACATCGCATTTGACAGCAAATCCAGGCGTTTATCGAGTTGAACAAAGATTATCTCTTTCTCTCTGGCAAAAACAAGTAAAAATCACAGTTTATCGCCATCTCGCATGGCAAACTTGAAATCAGCCGATGCTGCAAGCTGCCCATCTACATAGCCATCGCAATGCAGCATTCCAAAATCGCCACGTACACGGACAATATGGGATTTCGTCACCAGCTGGTCTCCAGGAACAACCTGGCGTTTGAACTTGACATTCTCCATACCGCCAAACAAGGCCAGTTTGCCACGGTTCTCTTCCGGATACAACATCATGACACCACCGACCTGTGCCATAGCCTCAAGGATCAGCACGCCTGGCATGATCGGATGCCCCGGGAAATGACCGCGGAAAAAGTCCTCCATCATCGTAACATTCTTAATACCTGTAGCCGACTTCATCGGATCGATCTCGATGATGCGGTCCACCAGCAGCATCGGCGGGCGATGCGGCAGGATCTTCTGAATCTCATTGATATCTAATACCATGGTTATTCCTTCTTCCTCTTAATAATCCACTCAATTTCATCCCAGTTCAGCAGCTATCTTCTTCGCCAGCTGTGTGTTCAGCGCATGGCCGGAAGCCACCGCGATGACATGCCCGCGTATGGGGCCAGCCAGCCGCAAATCGCCAATGACATCGAGGATCTTATGGCGCACGAGCTCATCTTCAAAATGCAGCGGGTTCAGCCAACCCTCGTCATTATAGACAATGACGTTGTCCAGCGTACCGCCAAGGCCCAGCCCCATCTCCTGCAATGCCTTGATTTCCTTTTCATAGGCAATCGTACGCGCTGGTGCTATTTCCCGATGATACGTTTCCGGCGTGATTTCGAAGTTCTCATACTGCACACCGATAAGCTTGTGCGGATTCAACGAAGTGAAGCTCACACGAAACCCATCATAGGGAAGCACCATGACAAAGCGCTTATGCTCTTCATCATCGATGCGGTATACCTTATCAATCACTATCTCACGGCGCGTTGCTGCCTGCTCCTGACGCCCCGCCTGCTGCATGAGATCAAAAAAAGCCAGCGCCGAGCCATCAGCTACCGGCGGCTCTTCCGAATCCATTTCCACATAGCAATTATCGATGCCCTGAGCATGGAATGCACTCATGAGATGCTCAATCGTAAATACCTTATGGCCATTTTCCTCCACGGTCGTTGCCCGCAGCGTCGACGTGACGTTGCTGGCCACCGCATGGATCTGCGGCTTTTCCGGCAAATCCGTGCGGATGAAGACAATTCCGGTATCTGCCGGAGCCGGTTTCAACACCATGTGGACATCACGTCCCGAATGCAGACCGACGCCGGTATAGGAAGCCTCTGTGGCTAGTGTAATCTGATTCTGCAAAATTAATCCTCCCGACAATCAATTACCCTTCTCTATTTTAACGGACAACGCCTGGTTGCGCAAGTTCTGGCCACCTACTCCTCTCGAATAGACTTCCAGCGGTCATGCAGCCAGAACCACTCCTCGGGATATTTGCGCACATGTTTCTCGATGGCATGGGTGAGGAATTGTGTCATCTGGCGGACATCCTCGCGTTTATCTTTTGTCTTTTCCACATGGAACGGTCCCTCGACAAACAGCGTATGCTGCCCCTGTGCATCACGGTGCATAAACGAAGTGAAGATCGGCACATCCTGGAATCTAGCCATGGACGCCGCGCCCGGCGTACAATTCGTAGGCTGTCCAAAAAAATCCAGTACGAGACCATCATGTAGGTTCGTATCCTGATCCATGATAAGACCGATTGCCCATCCCTTCTTCAACATATCAAACATTTCCCGCACGCCAGTCTTGTAAGTGATATGCATGCCGATCAGTGTGCGGTACTCATTGATGAACCGATCCGAACCAGACGATTTCTGCTTCATGGCTACGCCGACAAGCGGGATGCCTGCCATAGCAAACGCACCGCCCATAAGTTCCCAGTTGCCGCTATGCGCCGAAGCTATCACAGCGCCGCGTCCTTCGGCCATTCCCCGCTGCAGCTTTTCAAGCCCCTCGATGCGCACATACGCCTGCGGATTTTTCTTGATTACTGGAAACCGCAATACTTCAAACAACATCGGCCCAAAGCGGACGACACTGGCTTTTGCGATCCGCTCTGCTTCCTTATCCGTAACGCCTAAACAAGCAACGATCTGATCATGAGCCAGCACTTTGCGCTTCCGCGGAATCACCAGCCAGGCAAAATTGCCCAGCCCCTGCCCAATGGCCTCGACGAATCCGCGCGGCAGCAGACAGACAATGGCACTGATTGCTTTAAGCAGATAATATGATACCATTTTCCTCCTCCTAATCGCTCCGGTAACCACAGTAAAAAACCTCCTCAAAACGAGGAGGCCTGTTACTAAGTGAAATCACTCTTTCTCGTACTTGGCGAGCTTCTTTTCGAGCTGCTTGAGCTTCTTATGCATCTCCGGCAAATGCTTCATAGCTGCCTGCATGCGCAGCCACTCAGCATGCGGCTGCACCGGGAAGCCCGCACAGAACACGCCTTCCGGCATATTGCCGATGATGCCCGAACGAGCTGCATATACCGAATTGGCCCCGATATGGATATGCCCAACTGTACCGACCTGACCGCCAAAAGTAACGTTGTGGCCAACCGTCGTCGAACCAGAAATACCTGTCTGAGCAACAATCAAGCAATTCGGGCCTATCTTGCAGTTATGGCCGATATGTACGAGATTATCGATTTTCGTTCCTTTGCCAATAACCGTCGAGCCCATAGCCGCACGATCGATACCATCATGAGCGCCGATTTCTACATCATCCTCAAGTACGACGTTGCCAACCTGCGGCACCTTTGTGTGCACACCATCCTTGGTCGTGAAACCAAATCCATCAGAACCGATGACCGCCGAGCTGTGGATTACACAGCGCTTGCCTACGCGGCAATGCTCACGGACCGTTGCATTCGAATAAATCACACTGTCATCATCCACCTCGGCATACTGGCCGATGTAGGTATGCGGGTACAGAGTAACACGATCACCAATTACCGCATGATCATCAACCACAGCAAATGGCATGATGACAACATCTTTGCCCAGCTTCACATCCTTGCCGATATGCGCTTTATCGCTAACCCCCTGCGGGAATTCAAGTTTCGGCGTAAAAAGCTCCAAAAGTTTGGCAAAAGCCGCACGCGGCTCTTCCACATAAAGCGCTGTCTTTGGAAACTCTCCAACCCCTTCCGGCAGCATGACAGCAGCCGCCTGACAGGTCTTCGCTTCCTCAATGTGCGGTTCCACAGCAAAGGTCAGGTCAGCGGCACCTGCCCTCTCGATATTATCGAGACCGTGAATTTCGATGGCCGCATCACCTACCACCCGGCCACCAAGGAAATCGGCGATTTCCTGCAACGTTTTCTTCATGATTCCTCTCCCATCTAATCCTTACTGCAGTTCTTTGATGACATCATCCGTCACATCTGTAGCCCCCATGATGGCAATTGGCTGCTCCTTGGAATTATTGACTACTGCATCCAGCTTTTTGTCCTTGGTCACTTTAGCCAATGCCGCATCCACCTTCTGACGCAGCTGCAGAGCATATGACTGATTGAGGCCCTGCAGTTTACGCTGCGTATCCATCTGCAGCTTTTGTGCCTCCTCCTGGCTCATGTTCGGATTCTCCTGCAATTTCTGCTTGAGATCTGCCTCTGCCTGCGTCTGCGCTTCCTGCAGCTTCTGATTTCCCTCTTCGACCAATGATGCAATCTGCGGTGCTTCTTTCGTCACCCGCTCACCGTCGATATAACCGATTTTTGCCTGGCCACAGCCACTCATAAGCATCATGGAAGCAAACGCCGCCATTACCAGGGCTGTTGATTTCTTGCGTAATTTCATCTGTAATCCGCTTCTTTCTATTAATAACCTTTAGTATCATCTGTATCTTGAACCTGCGCATCACCGCCAGGCGTAAGCGTTTGTACTTCCTGTACAAGCTCATCGGTCACATCCACCGTTGTCACGCCAATAGCCCGGCTATACGTACGCTGCAGCGGGTTGACCTGCTCCGCATCCGGCAAAAAGCTCGTAAGCACATGGGGATGATCCACCAGTATCAAAGTAAAATGGTGCAATATCGCTATCTTTGCAGCCCTGCCTGCCACATCATTCATGATATGTGTCTCGAGCGCTTGCAGCTTTCCCTGCTTTGCCAGCAATTCCTGGCGTTTTGCCAGCCGCTGCTGAACCTGCTGTGCGATTTCCACCTGCTTCTGCATAGTCGCAGCATTGCGCTTGTCCGCCTCGGTTTGCGCCGCTGTGGTCTCTGCCTGCTGCCGGGCCTGCTGCTGCGGCAGATTTGCCCGCCAGGCAGCAAGTTCCGGTCCCAAGACCTGCTGGACATGCTGTGCAACCTGCTGCTCATACGCCAGTCTCAGCTCATGCTGACGCTGCCCGCGTTCCTGCTGCAGCTGCTCACGCTGCTGCAGCCAGATGGCACGTTCTTCTGCCAATTGCTGATCTGAATCCAGCGGATTATGCATCGCTTCTTGATTGTCGAGCTTGATATTGATATTCAGGATATCATTAAGATACTCCTCATCAATAGCCCGGCTCTGCTCCTGATAGGCCGCTTCCGTCTGCGCACGATACTCCGCTGCAACACGTTTGCTTTTGCGCTCGATCTCAGCCCGCTGGCCGACGATGTCCAGAGCATTCTTCGCCCATACCGAATCCTCTAAGGGCTTTGGATCCTGCTCCGGCGGCTTGACCGTGAAGATGTCCCCAACTTCACTCGTCTCCATCTCCAGCACCTTGCATTCCTCGCGCAGATTCGCCAGCCTCGCGTAATCAGGATGCGCCTCGATGACCTTCTGCCAGTCAATCAGTCCAGCATCAGCAGCCAGCTTTTCTTGCTGGCTTTCTCCGGGCGGGCGAACCAGGCTATGGAAGATTCCCGCACCAGCTGCAAGCAATGCGATTGCAGCGATTGCGCCCACCGCGATATTACGGCGCCTTTTCCTAGCGCCATCCTCCGTGGCTTTTTCCTCGTCCATGCCCGTCTCCCCCCTAAAAGAAGTACCGAGCACAACAAGTGGCTCGGTATTTCCAGGTCTATATCCCGTTTTATTTGCTTACCTGTTTTACAACATCCTGCGTGATGTCCGTGCCGCCATAAACGACTGCACTCTTTTCCAGAACAACGGAAAGGCCCTTCTGCTCGGCCACCTTCTTGACGGATTCCTCAACATTCTTCATGATCGGCTCCATCAGTTCCTGCTGTTTCTGCTGCAGACGCTGCTGTGTCTGCTGATAATAGTCGTGTTTTTCCTGGTCGTTCATGTTTGCCGCCTTCGACTCGAACTCTTTCTGGGCATCCTGGACAGCCTGCTGCATTTCCGTGTTGGCCGTCTGTACCTGCGGATGCTGGCTCATGATCTGGTTGTAATCAACGATACCAACATTCGAGCTGGCAGCGCTGGCAATCCCTGATCCCGACTGCGTCAAAGCTAAGGCTACAACAGAACCGATAAATACAATCGCAATCAATACGCTGATGATTTTTACCTGTTTTTTCTCTAATTTAACCATTTTTCTTTCTCCTTTTCCCTTACGGGTTTGTTTAAGAGTTATGATTTCGCTATGGCTGACCATATACGACCTTCATTATAACAAACTCTCATTCCATATTCAAGCAAATTTCCGTTGGCCATTCTCGAACCATCCATTAGAAATTACCTATAAAGCGAAACCATTTCTGCCGCCGGTCGATAAGATACTCCACGCTGAGGAAATCGTGAAGCTTATAGCGTAAGGCAGCCTCTCCGAGCGCATCGGCCAGCCGGTACTCATACCGCAGCATCCAGCGCGGAGCTAGCTGCTGCGCTGCCGCCAGTACAAAATCCCCTGCTGTGAAATCATAGCGGATCTGCCCGTGCGTATAAGGACTGAGCCGGCGGTCATATCCCAAGGCCCAACGCCAATTCACTGCTTGCGGTGCGAAATCCAAAAGCAGGAACAGCTCATCCTGTTGGGACAGCATGCTGCCCGCATGCAGGCGCACCAGCAGATTCTCATCTTCTGCCTTGCCACTACTATTCCTGCGGCCAACATCGGCCCAGCCAGTAAGCCGCAGCCGGTAACGGCTCGTATCCGAACGGCTCATAAGTTGCAGCTGCTCAGCTACCGACAGCGTCATCTTCGTCTTCATATGCATGATCCGGAAATCCGGCTGGCAATCAAGCTCCTCAGCGAACTGCTGGGAAAGCTCCTGCTTGTGCCGGTCCACAAAGGCCACAGGCACCCCCACCAGCTCATTAGCTTTCTCCTGGACAAGCTGACGATGATTGAGCAACGTAAAGTTTGGCACTGTATCCGATCGCATGGAAAGATCCACGGTCCGTACCACAGGCAACCGCGGATAAAGCACCAGCTGCACTTTAGCCAGCTGTTCCGGATCCAGTTCAAAGTCAGCCCGGAACTCCGGCAGGTGCTCCGCCAGATAATCATTCAAATGATGCTTTAACACACCATTTGTCCAATCGGAAGCAGCAATCGGCAGCCCCGTAAGTGCCGACTGGAAAACCCGTTCCACGCCTGCGATATCCTGCCGGACCAGCTTCTCAATGCGTGGCGACATCCCCTCCACACTTGTCTCAACCACTACCTGCTGAATGGTATCTGCCCAAGGATAAAGCTCTACAGCCACCGTTGCAGTCGGTGCTGGCTGGATGGTTACACGTTTGACGGTATACCCAACCAGTACCTTATCAAATACCTCATGGATGAGCTGTTCCTGTTGCCGGCGCGTTGCTGGCAGCTCTGCAACCGGCTTGCCTTCCAATAGCTGGCCAGCAATCACACGCACGCTCTGCTCCATGCGTTCCTGCACCAAAGGCGGCAGACTGCCAGCAGCAGTGACCTTGGCTTCCACCTGCTCAATGCAGGGAGCAGGTGCTGCCAGCACAGACGGCACCATGCATAGAAAGCTGCAAACTACCGCCAGTACTGCTGCTACATACCTCATGCAGCCTGGCACTTCCTTTCTCCCCTGCCTGTTATCAGAATGAACCGCCTACTGTAAAATGCACGCGGCCGCCATTGCTGCCACGGCCATAGTCAAGGCGCAGCGGTCCTAGCGGTGTGTTCAGCGACAAGCCAACACCGATACTGCCCTTGAGTTTTTTCGGCGTCAAGCCATCGCTCCAAGCCGCACCCCAATCCGTAAACAATGCGCCCTGAACCTTGGATGCCAGCGGGAAACGATATTCCAGCGTAGCCAGCATCATGCGTGTGCCGCGGAACTGGTCGTCGCGGTAACCACGCAGCGAATCCTGACCGCCCAGCTTATACATATTGAAATACGAAATATGCCCACGGCCCACGCCATACTGCCCACGCAAAGCGACCACCTGTGCATGGCCTACCTTAACATAACGTTTATCCTCAATCGTAACCTTCTGGAAGTTAAAATCGCCGCCCAGGCCAGCTACCTCACCCATCAGGCTGACACGCCCGCCCGTTGTCGGGTTATAGATATTATCACGTGTATCTGTGACATGCTCGAGTGTAACGCTGCGGGTAGTACCAAAGTTTTCCTTCTCCCAAGCCGTTCCCTTACGGCCGGCAGGATATGTACTGCCACCGGTATGCCGTACGTATTTATCATCGCGATTGCGGAACGTGATATAGTTCGTCGAATACTCACTGACCGGCCGGCCAAACATAATCTCACCGCCCGCATATTTGCGCATATACGACTCGATCAAGCCGCCATCCGTGTTATAATCATCATACTCGTACGTACGATTATAAAGACGCAATGTACCCACAGTTTCCTTGGAGTCCAGCCACGGTTTGCGATAAGAGAACGTATAGCCCTGCGCATCGCGGTTGCCGCCACTCTTCTGATAAGTCAGATTGATGGCATCACCAGTGCCGAGGAAGTTCGTGTCGCCGATACTGATCATACCAAGGACACCATCCTGGCTGCTATAGCCCGCACCGATACCAAAGGTACCCGTACGCTTCTCCTTGACATCGAGCTCCATGACAACAGCATTCGGCTCAACACCCGGATTCATCTTGATGTTAACATCCTCAAAAAAGCCGAGGTTATAAACACGCTGCATACTGCGGCGCGCCTTCTTGGAATTGAACGGCTCGCCTACTTTTTGGCGCATCTCCCGCAAGATAACGCGGTCTTTAGTCTTCGAATTTCCCTTGACCTTATAGCCTTCCAGCACACCCTCATTGATCTTGAGCTGCAGCGCACCCTCACGGTCAATATTCATATCCGTAATCTTGGCCAGGATATAACCATCCTTACGATACTGGTCCTGGATAGCCTGCACGCTATCCTGCAGTGTACGGCTGTTCAGAATTTCGCCTTTCTTGACGGTCACAAGACCATAAAGCACCTCATCCGATTCCACCGTATTGCCCGAGATTTTCACATCATTCAATACCGGATTTTCCAGCACGTGATACGTGATGACTACGCCTTCCGGCACTACCTCAAAGGATGGATAGAGGTCATAGAAATACCCCGTATTGTAGATTGCCTCGCGATCCTTATTGAGACCGGCCGCCGTGAACATGTCGCCGGTATGCATGCCAATAGCCGCCTTGGCCGTGCCTTCCGTAAGGCTTGTTGCCCCTTCAAAGACTGTATCGACAATCGTCTTGCCTTCATACTGGCTCAGCATATCGTTGATATCCTTATCCTGGGGACGCTTCTGCGACCACTCAGCCGTACGCGCATCAACCGTACCCTCCGCCGTTTTTTCAGCCGCCGGCTGTTCGGCTGGAATACTGCCAGCCGCAGCTTTATCGGCCTGTGGCTGTGGCGCAGCATCTACTGCACCAGCAGCAGATGCCTCCGTGCTGGCAGACACTGCTGGTGCCTGACCCTCGGCTGCATAAGCAGCACCAGGAAATACGGAAAAACTGGTAGCCAATGCGACCGCATAGGCAAGGAATCGTTCATTCTTTCTATTCAACAGACAAACCTCCTAAGGTTGATGTTTTTTCTATCGTCATTGCTGCCGCAGGATTTTACCCGCTGACTGCATGAGTCGCTGTTTTTGCGCATCCGGCACCGGCTCTTGTACCGGCACCGCTGCTTTCTTTTCCGGAGAAGCTACAGGCTCGGCTGGAAGTTCCAGCGCCTTTGCCCCTGCAGTTTCAGTATCTGCCGCCACAGCAGATGCTTTTTCCTCTGCCTGTTGTTGTGGCGGCTCTTCCGCCACGGCAGGCGTGACATTAGCCGTCTCTGCCGTATCTTCTCCCGCAGGAGCCGCAGGCACCGGCGGCGTATCATCGCCTGCCAGACGGCCGCCCGCCATAAGGCCGGCGGTCACCAGCAAAACCGCCACAACAGGCGGAAGCAGCCGCCTTGCCCAGCACTTCAGCCAGGCACAGCGTGGGCTGTCTTGCACCTGCGACAGCTCCGCCCGCGCTAACATGAGCTTGAGATCACCCTGGATATCATTTTCATGCTCCAAGGAATGCTCGGCCTCACCAAGCCAGTCCCGAGCTGCCCGGATATGATTTTTTTGCGTTTTGCGCCGGTCCGCCATCACATAACCTCCTGTAAACCACTCTATCTTATAATCCATTTGGCCATATAGAGCGTGACCTGCAATGTAACGCGGTTTAGGATAAACGTTGGCATTTATCCTTTATTTTAAGCCTCATTGAGCTTTATTTCACTGTTTTTCATCCATTTTCACCAATGCTGCATGAACCTTGACAACATACCGCGCACGCGGCGGATGCCATTTTTCTGCAGCCGGTAGATATGCGACTTGCTGACCTGCAGCCCTTCAGCTACGTCACCAGCTTCTTCGCTCTGCATGTACATGCCCTCAAGCACGGCACGTTCGCGTGCTGGCAGCCGCGCCATCGCCTGATGCAATTTAGCAGCCAGCTCATTGGACTCCGCCTGCTCGGTAACCGATGGGCTCAAATCCATGAGATTTTCTTTGAGCGTCAGCCCGCCATCCGCTGGCCGCGCATCCATACAAGCAACATCCACGCGGCCTTCTTTGTGCAGATAATTCAGCATGCGCCCGCGGATGCGGTGCACAGCAAACAGGCTGAACGCCACACCACGCTGCGGCTCATAACTTTCCACGGCTTCGATAAGACCGATAGTCCCTTCCTGCACGATATCCATGATATTCTGCAAATTGCGGTAAGGCACCGCTTGCCTAAACACCAAAGGCTGATAAGATTCGATGAGCAGGCGGCGGGCTTCGCTTTGCCCCTCCTCTTTATACGCCTGCCAAAGCGCTCGTTCCCGCGCGGGAGACAAGGTCTTCACTTGCTGCAGCGCCGCGACATATTGTTCAAATTGCATCCTGCTCACCTCCTTTGCCTGCATAATGCCATATCAGAACGATGTCCTTGCTTCAACACCGACAACATAGTCACGGCCTTCACGCTCAAGCGTCATGCCCCATCTGTCATCGAAATCATAGCGCAGGCCATAACGGTTGACACTTTTATTCCCGCCCAGGCTGCGCGTATATTTTACCATAACCTTGTCCGAGATATATTTTCCCATCTGAACATTAAAATCGTATTTGTTTCTTTCATTTTCTTCGGCACGATTTTCAAAAGCCGAGCCATTACCACGCGATAACGTGAATTGATCGAGATAGAGAACATCCCGCATGACACCTTCTACTTCCGACAAGAAACTCATCTGCAAGCCCACGGTCAAAAGATCCGCCGCTGTCATGTTATTCTGGCCCTGCTTATAGGCATCGCGCAACGTCAGCAACTGGATGATCTGCGTCTGGCTCATCTGCGGGCTTGACGACAAGATGACCCGCATATTCCCCAGCGGCCCTCTTGCCGCGAGGAATACCCGCGTCCGCGTCAGCCGCGTATCCGCAAAGAAATCAATGCTCGGCAGGAACGAAGCGACTTGGTTGAACGTCGCCCGCCCCTCGCGGATGGCAAACTCTGTCTTTAAGTAGTTAATCGTGCCACCACGCTTGACCTCCAAGCTGCCCGACATTTTCGGATGGCTTGTGATGCCGCCCGCATGGACCTGACCGGTCAGATACATGTCGTAAAGATACGGGCTATAGAAATGAACCTTCTTCCCGACATTGACCTGCACATCAAGTACAGCCTCCGGCAGCTCACCCTCACTATCGGGAATAGCCGGAACCGAGACAAGACAATCAGCAAAATTGATTTTTCCATAGAGCTTCGGCAGTGTTTCTCCATAAAAATCCGTATCGAACAGACGGAATTCACCAGTAATCGGCCCACGGAACATACGGCTTTGTACATCCAGCTTATCGAGCTGCAACTTCAAGTCATACTTCTGCGGCTTCACACCGTCAAACTGTATATCACCAGTCAACGAATACGTACCATCGCCCATTTTACCAGAAAAATCTTTGACTGTCATCTTACTGCCCATGAATACAATATCTGCATTCATATCGGTCACCGGATTCTCAATCGCCTTGAATTTGACCGCACCGGCTTTGACTCCCAACGCCCCATCAATATAAGGATGCGCTAATGTACCATGAAGCTTCAAGCTGCCCGTCGTAGCGCCGACTGCCCAATCAATCTGCTGGGACAGCAGCGGCAGCAGGGAAAGATCCGCCTGATCGAGATTAAGCGTCAGCTGCATCTGCTCGATATCGTCAAGCTCTTCATCGCGATTCGCTGCAATTGCCCGCAACGGGATAATCCCCTGTGCACTAGCCTGATAAGTTCTATTTCCAGACATTTTCTTCACAGTCAGTGAATCGACACGCACCAAGCCATTTTTGAGGTGCAGCTCACCATCAAGGCTGTCAAAAGTCGAACCTTGCACGCCGCCATTCCGCCCTTTGATACTCACATCCGCAGACGGATTTGCCAGCACACCGCCAAATACCGCTTCAACATCAGCCGTACCAATGACTGTGGCCCCCATACCTGCCAACCGCGCAAACATCCCCATTTCCAGATTGGAAGCCGAAAGTTTTGCCGTCAGTGGCCCCCCCGACAAGCTGGCGCTGCCAGTCAGGCTTACCTGGCCGTTCTGCCCTTGAAGAGCCGCGAACTTATCGACATACACCACTTGGTCTTCCAGCCGGAGATTAAACGCCACCTCGTGGATATCGTAACCACCCACGTTTCCCTGCTTCATACCGCCTGTCATCTCTACCTGCGGATTATGCAGCGTGCCGCCGATATCAGCTGTGCAATCGGCCCGGCCTTGCAGCAAATCGTTCTTCTGATTGAACAGTGCCGCGATTGCATTGGCATCTGCATGTTCAACCTTCAGTTTGCCTGCTATTTTTTCTGTAGCCGTATCGACTGACCCGGTAACCTCGTACGTACCACCATTCTGTTCAAAGCAGAACTGGTCAAGATTGGCAATTTCACGCCGATATTTGACTAACCCACGAAGATTTGTGATTTCCTGTTCATTCAGCACCAGACTTGGTGCTTCAAGGACACCGTAAAACTCAGGGCTATTCATTGTCCCGAGGATTTTGCCCTTGAACGTCCCATGTCCGCTTACCTCATAGGGAAGCTTGTGTTCCACACGCTTGAGATCGATATCCTGAGCTTCTACCTCCATATCAAGTTGCTGCGACTGATTGATGGTGCCATTGAGCACCATATCGATCATCGGCGAATACGCATGAAAATCCTGCAAACGGATTACACCATTATCCAGGAAATAATCGCCGTCCATACCTGAAAGCAGGACACCATGATAACTGCCACGATAGAAATGAATATAACCAACACCTTTGGGATTATCCAATGTCCCCGTAAGTGTAATGATATTATCGACATTACCCGTGATGGGCTGATCCGGTGCCACCAATGCCGCGATATCTTCCATGCGGGCGCCCATTGTATCGATTCGCAGATTCAGCCGGCGCTCGCCGGCAAAACCGGCAGAACCAGCCACCCGCCAAACTTCCCGGCCATCTTTCTCCATCAGGAAGTCATCGATATGCACACCGTCCAGGCTGCCGCTGGCCATGAGTTTAAGACTGTCAAATGGCTGCTTGAACAAGGTACCCTTAAGACCAGAAAATTTGATTTCTACCCGCGGATTGACGGCTGGCCCCTGCACTGTCCCCTTGAAATCGCTGACACCTGTCAAATCAGCATCCGGCTCGAGCTTGCGCAGCAAGGATAAATCGAAATGCGCGCCATAAAACGCCAAGTCAAGTTTCGGTGCCGCAAGTACATCGATCACTGTTCCCTCAACACCCAAACGGCTTTTGCCCGGCAGATTCATGCTGACAAAGTCCAGTTTGAGGTCATCACCAGCCAGATAGAACGACCCATTGAGATCTTCTATGGGCAAAGCCTGATAACTGCCGTTCTGCAGCTTGGCATTGCCATATGCCTGCATAGCCTCCAGATCCAGACCAGTACCGCTAAGGCCAATGTCTCCCGATACACGTCCGGTAACCTCCTGCGCAGCGGGAAGCACGGCTGCCACCTCAGCCATATCGATGCCTTTTGCCTGCACATGCGCTGTATACCCTAAATCAAGCGTCGATAAGGCAAACTCTCCTGCCACATGCCCTCCCAGCGTATCAGCATGCATGTCCTCAGCAAACACATGACCATCCTGATAGCGGACTTTCGCTGCTAAGTTCCGGAAAGACACCCCTACAGCCGAGCCAGCTGCCACCTTGACACTGCCATCAACCAACGGATTCTGGATGGTACCTTTGACCCTCGCAGTAAAAGATGCCGCGCCTTGATAAGGAATATTCACAAGAATCTTACCAGGGTCAAACGAATCCGACGTCACTTCCAGATCCAGATATGGCACTCCTGCATCCAAGCGGATTTTGCCATGTGCTTTAGCCTGCTGCCCATTGGCTTCTGCCTCCACCGAAAGCAGCGCCTCGGCATTCGTAAAAGCTGTATGGCCTTTAATACCTGTGATTTTTGTCGACTGGATGCATAAAGCCCCATCCGCAAAGTCCGCCTCACCGCAAAGCGACAAACGGCTGCCATCACGGAATACATGCAGTTCCGCCTGATCGATCCTGCCGCCTTCAATCGCTGTTTCCTCTGGCAGCCAACCATCTGGCAGCAGCCCCAGATAATTCTTCACGTCAGCATCATGGACTACCGCATTGACGATCTGCCGCGCATCATCAAAAGTTCCCGACGCCTCAATGGCTGCCCCCTGATTATTGGCTGTGACCTGTGCCTTGAGCACCGGATAATCAGCAAAATCCAAGCTGCCATCGACATCCGTAAGCGTCAGTTCCTTCCCCTCCATGCGGCCGGTCACCTGTGCATCCTCGATATTGACGATACCGTGGAACTGCTGGCCGTCCGCTTGTTCACTGATTACATCACGATAATTCCAGCTGCCATCGGCGCGCTGCTCGACAACAGCCGTCACATTCGAGACCGTGATTTCTTTTATCGCTTCTGCTGGCGACGAAAGCGCAGAAAGCAGGCGGTAGGTCACCTGCGCTTTTTCCGCCCGTGCGATGACTGCCGCCTGCTTATCATAGATTGCCAGATTGTGCAACTCCAGCGTGCGGAAGGACGTCACTTCAACATCCCCGACATCAACCTGCACGCCTAAAGTCTCTGTGGCTACCGAGGCTATCGTCTGGCCAGCGGATTCCATGAAAGCAGCCGTCTGCATATAATAGCGGAGCCCCAGTGCCCCGATCACGCATATACAACAAACAACTGCCAGTATTCCCATTGATTTCCGCTTCATGATATACCCCTCAAAAAGCCCAGTCCCTGGCTATATTATTCCGGCAAGATTTATTTTGCCATTTCCTCTGCTACTGAATCCGTATTCTGTGCTGCCTCAGCCGGTTCTGCCACCGGTGCAGACTTAGCCGTTGCTACACTCTCCTTAACCTTCTTCTCCTTGGCTGCCTTCTGTGCTTCCCGCTCTATTTGACGGCCAGCCTTGGCCTCTTCCTTGGAGGCCTGTTTTGCTTCCTCTGTCAGTTCAAGAATTGCATCCGCATGGAGCTTGGCATCCTCGCGGACTTTCTTGACACGATTGCCAGCAAGCTGCGACTCACGGTACTTCACGACATCGATATCTACGGGCAGGCCCATTGCTTTATCAAGCGCTGCCTTGCTTGTATTGTACTGATAGAGTGCCGTATAGTAATTCGTCCGAGCTGACGTCAGCTTCTCGTTGGCATCCATGACGTCAAGGTTCGTACCAACACCAGCACTGTAGCGGACTTGCGCAATCTTATAATCTTCCTCAGCCTGCGTCACAGCTACCTGCGTCGTCTGGATATTCTTCTCTGCAGCCTGCAAGCTCAGATATGCCGTGCGCACGTCAAGCTGTATGGTCTCATCCGTCTGATGAGCTTTTTCCTGCTTCGTGACCAGGCTGGCTTCTGCTGCTTTGATATTCGCTGCGGTTACACCATTATCGAAGATATTCCACGATGCCTCAGCACCTGCCACCCAGGTTTCCGATTCATTATCCTTGAACCCTCTGTCACCAGCAATGGTCTTGCTGGCCACAGCATTGACCGTCGGATAATAACCCGAGCGCGCCGTATTGATGGCTGCCTCAGCCTGCTTAACCGCATAATACGCAGCTGCACCATCGGCGCGATTAGCCAGTGCATACTTCGTGCAGTCATCAAGCGATAAATCGTATTTCGTGTATTTAAGCTGATCACGGATATCGAGCACCGTGTCCGTCGGCAGTCCGACCACATTGTTGAGCGTCGAGATGGCTATATCGTAGTTGTTCTGCGCCGTCACAAGTGCCTGCTGCGCATTAGCCAGCTGTACCTGTGAAGCCAGCACATCTGATTTGGCTACCGTGCCCACGCGATACTGCGCATTGACATTATCGAGATGTTCCTGCAGCGTATTGACGGCATCCTGCTGGACACTGATAAGATTGCGGCACTGCAAGATCTTATAATAATCCGCCGTTGCTTCATAGCGGATGCCCTGTTTCACATTCTCCAGCGTTACATCGGCTTCATTGAGCCCATAGCCATACTGATCGATAGCTGCACGCAGCGAACCATTGTAAAGCGGCATGGAAGCCTTCCAGGTATTGCCATACTGCGAACCATCGATGCCGTTTAACTCATTCGTTCTGCCGCCAATACGCTGAGCCGTCGCTGCCCAAGAAAAAGTCACGCCGGTCTTGCGGCGATAAGACGACAGATTCCACTTCGCCGCATCTACGCCCGCCAAGGCACTCTTGATATTGCGGTTATTCTCCAGCGCCATCTGCACGCTGTCCTTGAGATCCAGCTGCACCGTGTCCGCAGCCATCGCCGTTCCTGTCACCATCATCATCGTCAAGCCGCCCATAACAAGCGCTGTTAATTTTTTATGAAAACCTTTATTCATCTTCAAGACTATATCCTCCCTTGAAATCAGATTTTATCATTTATATAGATGTCCGCTTGCGCGGGCAGAGATTATCAAAAATCAAAATGACTGCCTGATGCCTACATATGTTGCGCGATGCTCACTGTCATTGACATCATTCATCTGGCCCATCAGCCAGGTATCACTGTTCCCCAGACGATACTGTGCCCGTAGGCGCACCGATGGATCACTCGCATCATAGACATCCGCCGAAAACTTGAACTTATCGTCTGCATAGGCATCTACACCAAGACCAGCTTTGCCATAGATGACACCGCCACGCGCACCGAAACTTCCAGCACGTGTCCCCAGCTGGAAGTTCCCTCGGCCATCTTTACCAATATTATCCATACCAAAATTCAGGAATGCCCCTTCTGGTGCTCCCACATTGACATTCAAATTGGTGCTCCACTTTCCCTGGCCCCCGCTGTAGAGAACATCCATCTCCGGTGACACCTTGATAGATTCAAGGCGGCGTTTCATTTTTCCTGCCTTCTCTGTCAGTTCACGCGTATTATGGATGATAGCCTTCGTATCTTCGATAGTCTTTTCATCGCCAGCCACTTTAGCCAGCCCTTCCGCAATCACCCGGATCTTATCACTGGCCTCGGCAATGTTGCTAAGTGTCAGCCGCAGATTCTCAGCCGTCTGCGGATCAGCTCCCACAGTCGAAAGATTCGTCATGATAGCTTCGACAACATGCGCCGTCCGATTGAGGCTTGCTGTCATTGTATTCATGTTGCTCAGCATCTGGTTGATATTACCCTGATTGGACTGTGCCATGCTTTCCAGCGCCGCCACGAGTCCATTGACATGTGCTGTCGTATCGCGCATATTCACAGCCATCATGATGATCGACTGCTGGAAATCCGCGTTCCCCAGGATACCGTGCATATCGGCAATCAAGGTCTGCGCCTGTTCGGTCAGCTTATTGAGGTTGGCGAACATTGCATCCATGCCTTCCTCGTCCTGGCCAATCAAGTAGTCACCATCTTCAACCCAGCCTTTATACGTGTCTGCCGGTACGATGTTGATAAACTTCTCGCCCATGACACCAGCAGAGCCGACCGTTACTTGCGACCCCTTCGGGATCTGCGCATCACCATGGATGCGCATCGTCACGGTAACGCCACGGCCATCATTCCTGACTTCCTTGACTTCGCCGACTGGCACACCAGAAAGCCGGACAGTCGACTGCGGTTCTACGCCAATGACCTGACGAAAACCGGCATAGAGTGTGTAATCCTCGTCACCACCGAACTTGAAGCCGCTCAGCATGACGATGACGCCAGCCAAGAGTGCCAGCCCCACCAGCGTAAACGCACCTACTTTTGCCTCTGTTGTCATCATCCCTGTGCCTCCCTATCTATCGCCACTGTACGGAAAAAAGCCCGCACCCGTTCATCCTGGCTATGTTTGATATTCTCAACCGTATCGAGTGCAATGATTCTCCCTTCGTGAACCATCGCAATACGGTCGGCAATACGGCACGCACTCACCATATCGTGTGTGACGACGACAGAAGTCACGTCAAGCGACTGCTGCGTATGCAGGATGAGCTCGTCGATCTTCGCCGTCATCAGCGGGTCAAGCCCTGAACTCGGTTCATCGTAAAAGATGATGTCCGGGCCAAAGGCAATTGCCCTTGCCAGGCTCACACGCTTTTTCATGCCGCCGGAAAGCTCGCTTGGCATTCGCTGTGCCGCGTTATCCAAACCAACAAGATGCAGTTTCTCTGCCACAATGCGCTGGATTTCTGTCTCGGGAAGCTTCGTGTGCTCACGTAAGCCAAACGCCACATTGTCCCCTACGGACATCGAATCAAACAGTGCCGAATACTGGAATACCATGCCCATATGCAGCCGGACTTTGTCGAGTTCCTTTTCCGATAGTTGCGTGATTTCCTGATTGCCAATCCAAATCTCTCCCGCAGTCGGCCGTATCAAGCCGATAAGCAGACGCAAAAGCGTACTCTTGCCTGAGCCTGAGCCCCCGATGATGGCAAGCGTCTCCCCATCTTCGATTGTCAGATTGATATGGTGCAGGACTTCTTTTTCACCAAAGCTCTTGCACACATCCACAAGTCGAATCATGATTCCTCACACTTTAACAAGTAAATCTCAATATAGAATGAACGTCAGCACGGCGTTCAAGATAAAAATGACGATAATGGAAGAAACGACAGTCTTGGTAGTCGCCCTACCTACGCCCTCCGCACCATCTGGACTATGCAAGCCATAATAACAGCCTAATACAGCAATGACATTGCCAAAAAATACCGCTTTGATGACACCACCTGTGATATCAAAGACTTCGGTAAACTTATGAATGGAATTCATAAACAGATACGAACTGATGCCATTGTAGTAAACCGCCACGAACCAGCCGCCTATCACACCGATGATATCACCGAACACCGTAAGTATCGGGACGACAATCATACAGGCAATCATGCGCGGCACGATGAGATAATTGACCGGACTGACCGCCATAACGCGCAAGGCATCGATCTGTTCCGTAACCTTCATCGTCGAAATCTCTGCCGTGATAGCCGCCCCCACGCGGCCCGCACAGACAACGCCGACCAGCACCGGACCCAGCTCACGGCCAATAGCGATGGAAATAATCCCGCCAATTGTCCCCTGCGCTCCGAAACGAATCAAAATATCCGCCGTCTGCAAAGTCATTACCACACCTGTGAACAGCAGCGTCAGACTCACAATCAACAAGGAATCAACACCAAGATGCGACATCTGCGCCAGGATATGACGCCAGCGCGGCTTATGTCCAAGCTCGCGCATGGTATCACGGTAAAGCAGCACGATCGTGCCCAAATTATCCAGCCGGCGCAAAACGAACGCACCGACAAGCTCCAGCAACTTCAGCAGCCTTACCATCCCCTTCCCCATCCACAGAGAATACTCCTATCCTATACTACCTTTCGATTTTAACAGAGATAGTCGAAATAGTAAAGATAAGTTTACTATTTTAACCAGAAATTTCAACTTCTTTTTCCCCGCATTTCCTTATATAATAGAGATATTCTAACTTCATGATTCAGGAGGTTTTTATGCCAAAGAAAGTATACGCCGTACGCGCAGGCCGCGCCTGCGGCATCTTCACGACCTGGGCCGAATGCAAGAAACAGGTCGACGGTTTTGCCGGTGCCCGCTACAAAGGATTTACCGATATCAGTGAGGCACTCGCCTGGCTAAACGGCGGTGAGCGCTCCCTGCCGCAGGCAGCCCCCGCTGCTCCACGGACCACAAAAACAGCCAGACGTACGGCAGCTTCTTTGTCAGCCACGCCTGCCATCCCCGACGATCAACAGGATTACGTCATCTATACCGATGGCTCCTGCCTGCGCAATCCCGATGGCCCCGGCGGCTGGGCTGCGGTCGTCACCGACGTACACACCGGCGAAATAACCGAACTCCATGAAGGCACGCCCAGCACAACCAACAACCGCATGGAACTATCCGCTGCCATCGCCGCCATGTCATTCCCCCAAGCGCCAGCCAAGATTGCAATCTACACCGACAGCCAGTACTTAAAGAATGGCTTTACCAAAGGATGGCTCAAATCCTGGAAAAACCGCGGCTGGAAAAAAGCCGATGGCAATCCGGTACTCAACCAGGATCTCTGGATGCGGCTCGACGAGCTCTACGCCCAGCATCAAATCACCTTTCACTGGGTAAAAGGACACGTAGGCGTCGACCTCAACGAACGCTGCGACCAGCTGGCCAAACAAGAAGCGATGAAGTATTTATAAGCACTTCAAACACACATAATAAAACGTCCGCTGGCACTAATTGTAGAGACCCCCATAAGTTAGACCAAGGAATCTAACTTATGGGGTCACTACAAATGCCAGCGGACTTTTATAAATTGCAGTTTGACGGTCAGTTCTAGCCTTCCCCTTACCGAGGGGAAGGTGGGCGCGAAGCGCTCGGATGAGGTGTATGCGTTCGTATGGAATCCCGCTACTACGAAGCTCGGGGTTCACGGGGTAGTGCTTTTTCTGTTTCCGCTAAAATGGGCCGTTCGGAAAGTTTTACGGACTTAGTTACCTGCTCCCGTTACCAGGTCGCGACGTACATCTCTATATCTAGCTTATGCGCTTACGGCCCAGTCCTGCTGCGCAGGACAGTCGCTCCAGACAGAAAGAACCACTACCCCGTTCGCCCCTGACATTCGTATGAACAAGTTTGCACGAACCGTTGCTCCCGTTACAAGCACATCGATGTAATTCGTGACCTATAGCCGCAGCAGAGCAGGCTTATCCAAACCTAACAGAGGGTGAGGCGGGTACACTTTCTTTGCAGCGGGAGTGACTGCCCGAACGCAATGAGGGATGGCCCGCAGCAAATCCCCTCATCTGAATGCGCAGGTTTGTACGAACCGTTGCTCCCGTTACAATCACATCGATGTAATTCATAGCTTATCGCCGCAGCTGTACAGGCTTATCCAAACTTAGCAGAGGGCGGGGGCGGGTACACTTTCTTCGCAGCGGGAGCGACTTGCCCGAACGCAGTGAGGGATGGCCCGCAGCTACTACTAACTAGAACGACACGATGTATTGGCGTGCCGCCGGCCTGCCCGGCACATGCACCTAGATACGTACAAAAGCGTCCGCGCGGGTCATTTAGCGGGAGCGGAGAAAAAGTGCACCCGCCCCCGCCCAAGCTGAGCTCTTCCAAGTTTATTTTAAGTACGTACTAATCGGCAAACTGCAAT
>SVBZ01000029.1 GCA_015058575.1 Pseudoselenomonas ruminantium | reverse complement strand
GTAAAACTCTGCAAGCGGCCCATTTAAGCGGAAACAGAAAAAGCACTACCCCGTGAACCCCGCGCTTCGTAGTATCGAGATTCCATACGGACACATACACCTCATCCGAGCGCTTCGCGCCCACCTTCCCCTCGGTAAGGGAAAGGCTAGAACTGACCGGCAAACTGCAATTTGGCATAAAAAAAGAGCCCATTGGCTCATATTTGAGCCAACGGACCCCTTGATTCAGCAGATTTCTACGATATCCATGCCCAGCATAATCCCGAGCTCACGGATCTGTTCAGTCGTCAGATGGAAGCTCAGTACCGTATGATGCCCGCCACCAGCCTGTATCCAGGCTGTAGAGCCCTCTTTGAGGCCCACCGTCGGCGTCCAAAGCTGTTTGGCTACCGGTAAATGCGGCGTCGCCGCCTCAGCTTTGCGGCAATCCACCGGATAGTAAATCAACCGGAACCCCTCACGGAAATCAGCCACCGTAACATCTACAGCCGCCCCGTCAGCGCCCGTGAACACCAGCCGGGCCGGATCATCCTTGCCCCCGATATCAAGCGGATGCACCTCGACTTTCGGCTTATCGCTTGCAATAGTCGGATCGACCTCAAGCATATGTGCCCCCAAAATAGCCTCGTGGCCCTTGCGCAGATCGAGGGTATAATCTTCCATAAAGACCGTACGATCATTACGGGCCATGATTTTCAGCAGACGCGTAAGTGCTGCATGCTTCCAATCACCTTCTGCGCCAAAGCCATAGCCATCACGCATCAAAAGCTGCGCTGCCAGTCCCGGCAGCTGCTTAAGCCCCTTGAGATCCTGGAAATTCGTGCAGAATGCACTGTAGCCACGGTCATCAAGGAATTTCTTGATAGCAATATATTCGCGCAACTGATAACGCACGGATTCCATGAAATGTTCCGCGCTATTTTCCTGCGGGTTTAAATCATACTCTGCCTTGAGTTTTTCATAGGCCGCATCAATATCCTTCTCATCAACAGCATCCACGACATCGACGAGCTCACCGACCGGCCAATAGTCTACCGTCCAGCCCAGCTGGATCTGTGCCTCAACCTTATCGCCCTCAGTAACAGCAACATCGCGCATCGTATCGCCAAAACGGCAGACTCGAATCTTGAAACTCTCATTATAAGCTACAGCCACATCCTGCCAATCAGCAATTTCCCGCTGTACTTCCTCATCGCCCCAGAAACCATAGACGATCTTATTATTCAAGCCAAGACGAGCATTCAAATATCCGTATTCACGATCCCCATGGGCACTCTGATTGAGGTTCATATAGTCAAAGTCAATCGTTGCATAGGGAATTTCGTTAAGATACTGTGTCGCCAGATGCAACAGCGGTTTCTGCAGGAGTTTCGTACCGCGTATCCAGTTCTTGGCCGGAGAAAAAGTATGCATCCAGGTAATGACACCAGCAACCTCATCGTGATAATTGACATCCTTCATGAACTGTGTAATGCCATCAGCCGTCGTCATAACACCTTTGCAAACTACCTTATACGGCAGTTTTCCGCTTGCATTCAGCTTGTCCACAATGTCCTGCGTATCGCGCGCAACGTTCTTGAGCTGTTCTTCACCATAGAGGAACTGGCTGCCAGCAACGAACCAAAATTCATAGTTAGGTACATTCAACATAAGTGACCGACTCCTTTGCACGATAAAATATGGATTACTCATCTATATCAGCAATGGCTGCCGCCGCTATTTCCGCCGGCAATCCGCTGCGATAAGCCTTGATGAAGCGATCTGCCCCTTCACGGCCAGCAGCCGTCGGTGTACAGGTCGTACTTTTTACGCCACGGAAGACTTCCTGATCGAGAAAATCTGCCAACGATTTGCGGCTATCCTCTGGCTCTGCCGCATAGACGGCCAATAATGCCATGCCCCAAGGTCCGCCAGCATCAGCAGTCTCCATGATTGTAATCGGCATACCAAGGATATCAGCCAGTGCCTGCTGTGCGATTTCCGGTGTCTTGAACAGACCGCCTTGCGCAATCATCCCCGCAGATTCCACCTGTTCTTCGCCCGTCAGGATATCCATACCGATACGCAGCGGCGCAAAAGCACCGTACAGCTGCGCCAATAGAAAATTTCCCAGGTTCATCTCACTGTGTGGCGTGCGGACAAATAGCGGCCTGCCGCTCTCGACGCGCGTGATATTCTCGCCCGACAGGCAGCTGTAATTCACCAATCCACCAGCATCCTTACGGGCCACTTTTACCGTTCCCAGTAATTTGCCATAAAGTTCACTTGTTGTGAGATCTGCCCCCACAGCTTTGGCCACATCAGCAAAAATCGTCATCCAGGCATTGAGATCTGATGTGCAATTGTTCGTATGCACCATCGCCACCGGTGCACCATCTGGCGTCATGACAATGTCGATATCCTGATGCACAGCCTTGAGCGGCTTTTCCAGCACATTCATCGAAAAAGCCGACGTACCGACCGAAATATTGCCCGAACATTTGCGTACGGCATTCGTGCTGACCATCCCTGTTCCAGCATCCCCCTCCGGCGGTGCCATAAGACTGCCAGGTTCCAGCTTCCAACTTACGTCAAGCATCTTCGCACCATAGTCCGTTAACCTGCCCGCCTGCTCACCTGCAACCTTTACAGCGGGCAAGATATCCTTGAGTTTCCAGGGCTGCTTTTCCACCAACGCAAGTTTATCAAATATTGCCAACCGTGCCTCATCATATGTTCCAGTCGCAGGATCGATAGGAAACATACCCGAAGCATCGTCGATTCCCAAGACTTTCTCGCCTGTAAGCTCCCAATGCACATAACCGGCCAATGTCGTCAAAAAGCCAATATCACGTACAGATTCTTCGCCATTCTTGATGGCCTGATATAAGTGGGCAATACTCCATCGCTGAGGGATATTGAAAGCAAACGCCTTGGTAAGCTCTTCTGCTGCTGCCGCCGTGATGTTGTTGCGCCAAGTACGGAACTCTGCCAGCTGCGCCCCCTCACGGTCAAAAGCCAGATACCCATGCATCATCGCACTGACACCGATGGCACCAATCTTCCTCAATTCAATGCCATAACGTGTCTGCACTTCAGCAGCCAGATTTTGATAGCACCGCTGTATGCCTTCCCATACTTCGTCAAGCGAATACGTCCAAATGCCATCTTTCAGTGTGTTTTCCCAACCATGACTGCCACTGGCAACTGTGCGAAAGTCCTTTGTAACGAGCACGGCTTTGATATTCGTCGAGCCTAGTTCCAGTCCCAGCGCAGTATCACCAGCCTCAATGCTGGCCCGGATTTCTTTTTCATTCATTGCTAGACACCTCTTACACTGCATGTGATCCTACATTCGATTGTGTACTTTGCATCGCTTGATAGATGTGTATGCTCTCCACGGCAAGCGCTTTATTTCCCTCAGCACCGGTAAGCTGGTCTTCCGCATGAATCAGAAGCAGCAACTCCTGCCCACTCAGCGACAATATTTCCTGCATAAGGCTGGTATGAATCTCGTGCCCGATATCAGCATAACCGTCACCGATTTCTAGCAGATTCTTCGCCTTGTCGAAATCCTTGTTGCGAGCCGCATGAATCGCTTTTAGATAGCTGAGCCTTGCGTCATTCGCTGCTTTTAGCATCTTCTGCAGCAGTAGTTCACGAGAAGCTTCCATCCTCATATTCTCCCTTCTTTCACGGGGTAATTGTCCTGCGCTCTTGTGTCCGAGCACATCTATTGTCTAAACTATAGCATTGTTATCGTATTTTGTCAATATCTTTATTATTTACATCATATTTTATCTTATCCTTTATTTTCCTAAATCCTCAACCATACCAATCCCCAAACGCAACACCTCCTATAACTTATAAAAATTGCAGTTTGACGGTCAGTTCCAACCTTCCCCTAAGGGGGCAACGAAGCGCACGGATGAGGTATATGCGTCCGTATGGAATCCCGCTACTACGAAGCGCGGGGTTCACGGGGTAGTGCTTTTTCTGTTTCCGCTAAATGGGCCGTTCGCAGAGTTTTACGAACTTAGTTACCTGCTCCCGTTACCTGGTCGCGGCGTACACAGTTCTTTCTAGGTCATACGCTTACGGCCCAGTCCTGCTGCGCAGGACAATCGCTCCAGACAGAAAGAATCACCACCCCGTTCGCCCCCTTCATCCGCATGCGCAGATTTGTACGAACCGTTTCTCCCGTTACAAGCACATCGATGTAATTCATAGCTTATCGCCGTAGCTGTGCAGGCTTATCCAAACTTAGCAGAGGGCGGGGGCGGGTACACTTTCTTCGTAGCGGGAGCGACTGCCCGAACGCAGTGAGGGATGGCCCGCAACAGATACTATCTAGAACGATACGATGTATTGGCGTGCCGCCGGCCTGCCCGGCACATGTCGCTAGATACGTACGAAAGCATCCGCGCGGGTCATTTAGCGGGAGCGGAGAAAAAGTGCACCCGCCCCCGCCCAAGCTGAGCTCTATCAAGATTATTT
>SVBZ01000028.1 GCA_015058575.1 Pseudoselenomonas ruminantium | reverse complement strand
TTGCCTGTTTTGATTTAGAATAGTTGGTGGTTGAAATTTTCATGTGGTATGTAAATTTTACCATAAAAGGCGGTCCGCCGACTCTTTTGAGTCAGCGGACCGCCTTTGTTACTAGGGATGTGTTATTTCACAGCCCCTTTTGTATTGGCCGGCAAAATAATTATTCCCGCAGCAGTGTGTACACATTGCTGCCGCCTTGGTTCATGCCATTGAAATAGGTGGTCTGATCCGATTCATAATAAACTGCATAAGTTATGCCGCCGCCGCCATCTCGGGTGCCTACGACTTTGACTTCGCCAACAGCCGGCACCGTAAGGGCTGCGGGGGTATTTTTTATCATGAAAGGCTCGCCAAGTGGTGCCCCATCTACAAATATTTGCACATAGTCCCCATCTTCTGCGGCATAATCCCAAATATACAGCTTGGTTTTTGCCGCAGAATCTTTATGTGTGATGGTCATATCGCCACCGGCGTAGTGCTCGTCTTTTGACAGCAGCCTGGTACCGGCAGGCAGTGTAGTGGACATATGGGTTTCGAGGGCTGCTTTTGCGTCACTGCTCTTGTTGACAGCGTGGCCGGAATGGCTCATCATCCCGAAGATAATGGCCAGCATACTGGCCAGGAGAAGCGGGACGGCTTCTTTTATTATGCGCTTGGTGAAAGGGGAAGCCGCTTCATGGCTATGATCTGGCATTCCCTGCGCTATGTCAGGGATGTATTCCCTGTGGTTTTCCAGTGTATGTTCATTCTTTCGTTCATTGTTTTCCATTCGTATCACTCCAGCCTGTCATATTGGTGGATGACCATGGGATATTTTTTCAGATAAGCGCACATTGCAAGCCTGCAGACAATGAGTTGCACAACCATAACGGCTATGGTTATGGTATGACGTGGCGTACTGATTACAGAAAATCCTTTGGCTAAGATGGTTTCCGCAATGCTCACGATGAAAAGATCCATGCTGAGCATCATGCTGAAAGGGTATAGCCAGGGTAATTTATAGTAGCATTTCCTGAATACAGGAATCGCACCTGTTAGGGTTAAAATCATTCCCAATAAGAAGCAGACGATTAGGCCAATGGCGGATTTGGAAAATCCGCTGTTAAGCATGCCGGCGATATCGCAGAAAGAAATCATGAGCAGGGCAAGGAGGCCAAAAAGCAGTGCCCACATCAATATCCCGAAAAACCATAGTCCTGCCATGAAGTTCAAAATCCGTTCTTTCATATCATCAGACCTCCTGTATATCGTTTTTCGTGATGGTGCTCAATGCAGCTTGGGAAAGATTGTTTTCCTTGCTCAGGCGCAGCGCCTGGTTATTGATGGATTTTTCGAATACGTTCCTTACATAGCGGCCATTGCCGAACTGTTTGTCCAAGCGGGCTGCGGCAAATTTTTCTCGTAGGAGGGCCTGGCTGTCTGCATCCAATACATATCCATTGCCGGCATACATATTCTCGGCAATCTGCATGAGCTCATCGGTGGTGTAGTCGGGAAACTCGATGATATTGGCGAATCTGGACTGCAGGCCGGCGTTCTTGCGCAGGAAGCTATGCATATCCTCGCTGTAGCCGGCGAGGATTACGACAAGCTGGTCCCGGTTATCGTCCATCATCTTGACGAGTGTATCGATGGCTTCCTGCCCAAAATCGTTTTTGCTGCCCTGCGCCAGCGCATAGGCTTCGTCGATGAACAGCACACCGCCTAAGGCCGTCTCGATTACCTGGCGCGTCTTTATCGCCGTCTGTCCCACATAGCCTGCGACAAGACCTGAGCGGTCGGTTTCTATCAGTTTGTTGGTGGGGATGACCTTGAGATTGTACAGTACGTCTGCAACCGTCCGGGCCATCATGGTTTTGCCAGTCCCGGGATTGCCGGCAAAAATCATATGCAAGGTTTGGGTGTCATCGGTCTTCAAGCCGGCCTGCCTTCGCATGGCCTGGATCTTTATGCGGGCGGCAAGGCTGCGGATGTATTTCTTGACATTTTCTATGCCGATTACTTTATTCAGACGTTTTTCAAGGTCAAATCCTGTTTGTTCTGTGAAGCCGAAATCCTCTGGGAGCAGTAATTCCATATTGTCTTCTGGATTTTGCATGATTCTTTGGGATTGCTTCAAGATAGCATCTTCAATTAGGTTCCGCACGAGACGGCCATTGCCACTGTCATTCTTCCCTTTGATTTGATGTTTCTCAAAGGTATGCCGCAAGCCGTCTGTGCAGAGATCGGAGAGCTTGTAGCCCTTTGCCGTGGCAGTGACGTCAGCAATCCGGCACATTTCTTCGATGGTGTAATCTTCAAAATGAACAATGTTGGGGAAGCGGGACTTCAGGCCGCTGTTGGTCTTGAGGAATTCCTGCATTTCCTTTTCGTAGCCGGCCAGGATTACAACCAGATCCTCCCGATTGTCTTCCATGCCTTTCACGAGCGCGTCAATCGCTTCTGTGCCAAAAACATCGCCTTTCCCTCTACTGAGTGAATAGGCCTCATCGATGAACAGCACGCCGCCGATGGCGCTCTTGATCACAGCTGTGGTTTTTGCTGCGGTATGGCCAACGTATTGGCCTACCAAATCGGCTCTCGTCACTTCGCATAAATGGCCGGAGGACAGCACACCGATTGCTTTCAGGTATTTGGCGACAATCCTGGCCATGGTCGTTTTTCCTGTGCCGGGATTGCCTGCGAAAATCATATGCATGGACAGATTGGTGCTTTTTAAGCCTTTGCCGGCTCGCAGCCGCTGGACCTTGACGTTGTTTTCCAGATTCCGCACGTATTCTTTTACTTTGGCAAGACCGATTACCTGCTCCAATTCCTGACGCGCGTCCTCAAGTTCAAGTGCATAGTAATTCTTCTGGTAGGCAGATGTCCTTATGATTTCGCCGCTTTCTGCTGCTACGCAATATCCCTTGTCATATGACAGCTGAATGCGCTCATGGTCATGGAGTTTCTCTTGCAGCTTCATCTCCGTCAAAGGGTCATAGAGCTGGTCTTCTATGTAAGTGGCTAAATCTTTTATGCTATGCGTGGTGCCATAGTGGGTGCTTAATTCGTTGATGAGTGTTTCGTCGACTTCAGCGTCGATATGCAGATTGTCTTTGCACTTGTGCAGCATGTTGACGCAGAGCGTATAGGCCAGGTCCTTTATCTGTTTGCCTGCGATGGGATCCAGCGCGATGATGTCGCCAAACTCCTTTATGATTTTATTTCCCAGAAATGCGATTATCTTTGCCTGTGAAAGGGTCGTCGTAAAGACAAAGAACTTTCCCCGGGCCTCTATGTTAGAAACGAGTCCTGTGTCCAGCATGCCTGTGGCCTCAACCAGACTGCTGTTGTGCATCATGTACCGCTTGGATAATCTGTAAGTTCCCTCGGTCAAAAGCTGGTACAGGATCTCAAGCTGGGGCATAGATGATTTTTCGACATTCTCGAATACGACTGCTTCGGTATGGGTATTCAATGCCTGGTATAAATCGCTTAGGAACAGCCCCTGGGAAGTATCCGCAGCGTAATCGTTGAAATCGATGATGGATAGAGCGGGGGAGCGGAATATTTTGCGCTGTTTCAACAGTTCACTGATACATTTGACGGCGTATGTTTTCCCGCGGCTGTTTTCGCCGATGAGCAGGATGGCATTTTTGGGGATATTATGCTCGAATCCTTTGACATAGGGCCGTTGAAACGCTTTGCAAAGTGCATGGCGGTCACGTTCAGAGCCCACCCAGTATTTTTTCAGTGAAGCGGGCAGGTCCGCAAAGGCATTGCTGGGTTCCGTGGTTGTTTTTGATTCTTCGTTGCCGGATATATTCTTTGGATAGGTTAGGCTCTCATCAGGCTGGGGAAACGGGGCGGCTGATATGGGGGGCATAGGTTGAGCGGCGGCTGGGGCCGGTTCCGTTTGCTGCGCAACCATTCCGCTGGGATATGTTTGTGTTGGGGTAAGGCGTAGGCGGGATTCTGCCGGATCTTGGGCAATGAACCCTTTTTCATTGATAGTGGTTATTATTTGATATTCCGGAAGCAAGAATTTTAATATTTCTTTTGCTGTCATGGTCATGATAGATGATGTCTCCTCGTTGATTTATCGTAGCACGGAAGAAATGGGGGATATGATGATGAATCATAAATAGAATGCTCGTAGGATTCCTTTTCTTTGCGGCAATATTCATCGTGTATATTCTAAATAGCTTTCATTAAAATTGATTAATAAACGAAAAATCATGGGGGATGAAGCAACAGCCATATCATGCACAACGTGGCGGGCAGACTGGCCGCTGGTTCTGTTCTGGGACAGAGATTTTTGTTGACATTTCTCCACTGATTTGTTATTATTGTAATCGAGTTAAGCGGGATGGTTACGCGCGAGCGGCCAAACCTTGAGGGCTTTTTCTGTTCTCACGGTTAATCCACGCTTTTTTTGTATGTTTAGGATGGTTACATTAGGTTGGCCAAACCTTCAAAGTTATTTAATTTTGGAGGGATTCATGATGAAGAAGTATGAAGAGCTGGCAAAGGATATTGTCCGGCATGTGGGCGGCGAGGCAAATGTTATCAGCCTGGCCCACTGCATCACGCGGCTGCGGTTCAAGCTCAAGGACGAGAGCAAAGCAGATACGGAGTATCTGAAGGCCCGCGAAGGTGTCGTGACTGTTATCCAGAGCGGTGGGCAGTATCAGGTGGTCATCGGCAATGAAGTGGCCGATGTCTATGATACGGTGCTGGAAGTGTCGGGGATTACCGGCAACGCACCTAAGGGCGGCGAGGAAGATGTGGATAAGAACCTCAGCCCCCTGGATCGGTTCATTGATTTGATTTCCGGCGTGTTCCAGCCGGTACTCAGCGTGCTGGTGGCAACCGGCATGATCAAGGGCTTCACGGCGCTCTTTATGGCCGTGGGGCTGGTGGAAGCCAAGAGCGGCATGGCCCAAATGCTCAACATCTTAGGCGATATGTTTTTCTATTTCTTGCCGATTTTCCTTGGCCTTACGGCAGCCAGAAAGTTCAAGATGAACGAATTCACGGGCATGGCTATCGGCGCAGCTTTGGTTTATCCTACGGTTTCCGCCATCATGAAGGGGGAAACGCTGTACACCCTCTTTGAAGGCACGATTTTCCAGTCGGCCATTCATATGGAACTGCTGGGCCTGCCCGTTATCCTGATGAATTACGCTTCGAGCGTTATTCCGATTATCGTATCCGTATGGTTCGGCGCCAAGGTAGAAAAGGCAGTGGCCAAGGCCATGCCAACCATGCTCAAGAGCTTTTTGACGCCGTTCTTTACCATCCTGATCGTGGTGCCATTGACTTTCATGGCCATCGGTCCGGTGGCAACCTGGGCTGGCCAGATCGTGGGGGCAGCTGCCATGGCTATCTATAATGTGAGCCCGGTGGTGGCCGGCCTGTTTATCGGTGCGTTCTGGCAGGTATTCGTCATGTTTGGCCTGCATTGGGGACTTATTCCTATCATGATCAACAACATCACGGTGTATGGTTTCGATCCGCTTGTCGTTACGTATTTTGGCTGCTCGTTTGCGCAGATCGGTGTCGTCCTCGGCATTTTCCTGCGCACAAAGGATGCGAAACTAAAAAGTCTTTCCTTGCCGGCATTCATCTCGGGTATCTTTGGTGTCACCGAGCCGTGTATCTATGGTGTCACGCTGCCGCGCAAGAAATATTTCATTATATCCTGCATCGGTGGTGCTGTCGGTGGTGCGCTGATGGCGTTGCTGTCCGTTAAACTGTTCATGTTCGGCGGGCTCGGCATCTTTGGCTATCCGACATTCATCGACACGCAGACTGGTGATCTTTCGGGCATGTATGGCGGCATGATTGCTTCGGCGGTTTCGTTTATCTTTGGCCTTGCCGTTACGGCAGTTCTATACAAGGATGCCAAGTCGGCTGAGAATACGCAAAAACGGACGGCTAACGAAACGAAAGAGGGCCAGCATGCAGAGCGTGAGGTCATCAAGGCGCCACTGGCTGGTTCCTTGGTTGCTTTAGAAGATGTGGCTGATGAGGCTTTTGCTACGGGGGTCCTGGGCAAAGGCGTTGCCATCAATCCGTCGGATGGACGCGTGGTCGCTCCTGCTGATGGCACGGTTATGACACTGTTCCCGACGGCACATGCCATTGGCCTTATCACGGACAAGGGCACAGAGCTTTTGATTCATATCGGTATGGATACGGTAAAGCTTGAGGGCAAGTATTTCACGGCCAGGGTCAAGCAGGGCGAGCATGTGAAAGCAGGCCAGACGCTTATAGAGTTCGATGTGGCAGCCATCCGGAAGGCAGGCTATGATGTTACGACGCCGGTGCTCGTGACGAACACGGCGCAGTATATGGACATCGTTACGGCTACAGGGCAGGAAATCAAAGAAGAAGAAAATCTTCTGACGGTAATCGCATAAAGGAGTTTTGCACAATGGCTTTTCCTAAGGATTTTTTATGGGGCGGCGCAGTAGCTGCCAATCAATGTGAAGGCGCTTACAACGAAGATGGCAAGGGCATCGACATCCAGGATATCATGCCGCGAGGCATCAAGGGAGAACCTACGGCCGAGCCTACTGCAGACAATATGAAACTTGTCGGCATCGACTTTTATCATCGTTATAAGGAGGATGTGAAGCTTTTTGCCGAAATGGGATTCAAGGTATTCCGCACCTCGATTGCCTGGAGCCGCATCTATCCGCATGGCGATGATGCTGAACCGAATGAAAAGGGACTGCAATTCTATGATGACTTGTTTGCTGAGTGCCATAAATACGGAATCGAGCCGCTCGTGACGATTTCGCATTATGAGACGCCGCTGCATTTAGCAAAGAAATACAACGGCTGGATAAGCCATGATCTCATTGGTTTCTATGAGCGCTATGTGCGTACGATTTTCACGCGGTATAAGGGCAAGGTAAAATACTGGCTGACTTTCAATGAAATCAACTCCGTGCTCCATGCGCCGCTCATGAGTGGCGGCATTATGACGCCGTTGGCAGAGCTCAGCAAGTCCGACCTTTATCAGGCATGCCATCATGAGCTCGTGGCTTCGGCACTGGCTACGAAGATTGGGCATGAGATCGATCCGCAGGCAAAGATTGGCTGCATGGTCCTGTCCATGCCGACTTATCCATTGACGCCAAAGCCAGACGATGTGATTGCTACTATGCAGGCCAATAATCTCAATGATTTCTTCGGCGATATGCATGTCCGCGGTGTTTATCCCAGCTATATGAAGCGTTATTTCCGGGAAAATGATATTACGATAAAGACCACGCCCGAAGAACTGGCCTTGCTGAAAGAACATACAGTAGATTTTGTTTCGTTCAGCTACTATGTCAGCATTTGTGAAACGGCGGATAAATCCAAGACCAAGGGCGAGGGGAATCTCATCGGTGGTGTAAAGAATCCCTATCTGCAGGAATCCGAATGGGGCTGGCAGATTGACCCGCAGGGGCTCCGCTTTGTGCTCAACCGATTCTATAACCGTTGGCAGAAACCGTTGTTCATTGTCGAGAATGGGCTCGGGGCGAAGGACGAGCTCGTTGATGATGGCAAGGGGGGCAAGACGGTCAACGACGATTACCGCATCGCGTATTTGAATGACCATCTCGTGCAGGTCGGCGAAGCCATCGAAGATGGCGTGCCAGTCATGGGCTATACGACCTGGGGATGCATTGACCTTGTCAGTGCATCGACAGCACAGCTGGCCAAACGCTATGGTTTCATCTACGTCGATCGCCATGACGACGGTTCAGGCACGCTGGCGCGCTACCGCAAGAAATCCTTCTGGTGGTACAAAGATGTCATAGCCAGCAATGGCGAGAGCCTGAAAAAATAAGTACAACCCTATAACAGGGAAAAGAAGTCCACGCTGGCAGAGAGCGTGGACTTCTTGTGGTATCGTATCCCCTTTGGGGGCAGGTGTCAGACGCAGGCTGACGGATGAGGGTTATATGTAGAGGATATTTCTTGACGGAACCAGTTCCTATGCGTATGATGGTAGTAGTGAACGAAATCTGGGGATGATGGGAGGAACAGGTAGGATTGCTGGAAAAATTGACGTTTGAGATGGAAGAATATCCGCTGAAAGTGGAATTGCTTGTAAAGGAGCGGCAATTATATTACCGTGTTACGCATGGTGAAGAAGGCGGAACGGCAAAGATGCAGGTGCTGGAAAGCGGCCGCCGCTGGCTGCGCCACTTAGAGAAGCTGCATCTGGAGTCCTGGCGGGCGAGTTATCAGCCGGAGACGCCGCCAGAGCAGCATCATTTGTGGCGGCTGGCGTTCAAGGATTCGAAGATTGGCATGCGCCGCATTGTAGGTGATCAGGCATATCCTGGCAGCTGGGCCGCGTTTGTCGATCTCATGAACCGGATTCCCGGGGTCGAAATCCATAAGGTGCGCCAGTTGGAGCAGGTGTCGCTTATTCTGCATGATACGATTGAGAATAGCGGTGGCACGATCTATTTGCCGAAGCAGAAGCAGATACAGCTGGTGGAGAAGCTGATCATCAATCGTGGTAAGCATATCGTCGTGTTTACGCGCCATAAACAGGGACTGGGAACGGAGCGCCATGCGTTTGATTCGGTGCGCAATGTGCCGCTGCTGCTGGAGCGCATCGCAGCACAGGCGGCTCGGTTCAGCGTGCAGTCGGATACGATTGCCGATGATTACCTGCCGCAGGTAGAATGGAAGCTCATATGGCATGATGGCACGGAGGACAGCGGCAGCTACACGCTGCGTGGCAAGGAGATGCCAGAGCCGTGGAAGGAATTCATCCATGAGATTGAGCTTTTCACTGGCAATGTGCGCGGTAAATTGTTTTAAAAACGGAATAAAAAGATAGAAAAGGATAAAAGACGAGTAAAAAATAGGAAAAGCGCTTGCATTTTATCGGGCGTGGTGCTATGATAGGCGCAGGGACAGGCGGACGTATGAGCTGCATCCCACTCGTAATCGTTTTCTCAATTACGATTTACAAGGGTCGTAGTTGAAGACAACGTTCCTTGTGTAAAAGGGCTTCGCGTTTGAGGACAATGGCGAGGCTCTTTTATTTTGACCGGTCAAAGGAGTGTTTCTATGTATACGCTTAAAGATAATGTGTTCAAGGGGATTCGCCCGCAGATTGATGATGAAGCGTTCGTTGCGCCACAGGTGTTTGTGGCGGGCGATGTACGGGTTGCGCGGTTTGCCAGCCTTTGGCCGGGGGTTGTGGCGCGCGGGGATGTGAACTATATCTCGGTTGGTGAGTGCTCAAATGTGCAGGATCTTGCCTGCCTGCATGTGGCTGATGATCATCCGTGCATCATCGGCGACTATGTGACAATCGGTCATGGTGCTGTCGTGCATGGCTGCGAGATTGAGGATCATGTTCTCATCGGCATGAATGCTACGGTGTTGACTGGAGCAAAGATTGGCCGTGGCTCCATCATTGCGGCGGGTGCGCTGGTTCGTGAGAATGATGTGATTCCGCCGAACTCGCTCGTGGTCGGCGTGCCGGGCAAGGTAGTGCGCACGCAGGACAGGCTGGCAAGCATCCATGCGCAGGCCATCAAATATAAATGCGAGTGGGCTATCGATTATGGCGTCAAGCCGGACATTGCCGGTGAAGTCTACCATGGTGAAAAAATAATCTGAATTTAATGATATGAGGAAGAAAGGCCTATTTCAGCAGGCCTTTTTTTTCGATATAATAAAGATAGGGTTATGATAGGAATGAGGTGAGTATATGGAAGTCGTGTCGATTCCCAATGTGCTCTACAATCCCACGGATCGGATTTCGCCCTATCTCATGGGAAAAGCAGGTGCCGCCAGCCCAGAGGGAAACGACGGCAGCCTGGAGACACTAAGAGCGCAGAAATTCAATTATCGTTCACAGATTGCTGAGCTTGACCGTATCAGTGCGGATGCGAATGCGGAGAAAATCAGCGATTTGAGTGGACAGCTGAAACAGGTAGAAGACCAAATCAAAGATGTGGCGAGCGATCATTTCTTTGGTGAGGCGTATACGGTAAGTATCAGCCTCGAGGCGCAGGCCATGTATGGCTTGGCAGCTGATAAGGAACTGTTAGCTCAGCAGGATAAGATGTTATAAAAATAAGAGGTGTTGCCCAAAGTTTTTGCGGGCAACACCTCTTTTGTCGTTGACGGTATTCACGAGGCGGGAATGGCGATGAGCTGCTCATCGCCGGGGGTGATACTTGCGCGTCCGGCCGTGAGGTCGGTAAGCTCTGCCTGTACGTGTTCGACGGCAGCAGGCTCGATGAGCAGGTGCAGGCTGACGTTATCTGCATAGTCGGCTTCGAGGCTGCGGATTTCATGTTGGCGCATCCAGTGCTCGACGGTGGCGAGCAGGTCGTAGCCTACCGTCACATCGAGCTGTTGGAAAGGGGTCATCGCAAGTACCGTTGCGGCTTCAATACCCAGCACTGCTGCATGGCTGTAGGCGCGTATCAGTCCGCCGGCACCGAGCTTGATGCCGCCGAAGTAGCGCGTGACAACGACGACGATATTCGTAAGTTCGTTTTTCTTGATGGCTTCGAGTATCGGGTTGCCGGCAGTGCCGCCGGGTTCGCCATCGTCGTTGGATTTTTGTTTGTCAGCGCCTTCGCCGAGCACGTAAGCTGAGCAGTTGTGACGGGCGTCGAAGTATTTCTTCTTCATTGCCTGGATGAAGGCGCGCGCTTCTTCTTCGGTATCAGCATGGCGCAGATGCGTGATGAATTTTGATTTCTGTATCTCATAGAGCGTCTCGATGGAGTCATCAGTCTCCTGGATGGTTCGGTATGCGTTCATAGTTTCACCTCTTGGCAGGGATTGTCATATTTCATTATAGCGTAATATCCACAGGGACGGAAAGGGAAATTTATTTTATAAAACTTTTCTCAGCCTATAGTATTTCCTTGGCGTTTGTAGTATTCTTTAGGAAGTAATAAATGAAGTGCCGCGGATGGCAGATGCTATACAAATCACAAACAGGCAGCGGTACTGGGAAGGTTGTGTTAGTAAGGTCATGAACGAATCGAAAATGAACAGAGGGTTGAAGAACAGGCACTTGCAGCTGATTTCGCTGGGCGGAGTCATCGGCAGTGGCTACTTCCTCGGTACGGGGTATGTCCTCGAAAAGGCCGGGCCGGCATCGATACTGGCGTATCTTTTAGGAGGCCTGATTGTGCTCTGCGTAATGCTCTGTCTGGCGGAGCTTGCGGTCGAAAAACCGATATCGGGGTCATTTGTCAATTATGCGCAGGAACATATTTCTTCAACCTGGGCGTGCGGCGTAGGCTGGGCCTATTGGATTACCTGGGTCGCGTATGTTCCCTCGGAGATGATTGCCGCGGGAATCATCATGAATAGTTTTTTGCCGATGGTCAGTCAGCTTTGGTGGGCGGTGCTTTTCAGTCTGATTGTGACCTGTATCAATCTGTTTCATGTCGATAAGTTCGGCGAGAGCGAGTCGTGGCTATCACTTATCAAGATTGTAGCTCTCGTGGCCTTCAGTATTGTGGCTGGACTCATCTGTCTTGGCCTCATCGGCGATCAGGGATATATTGGCACGAGTGTGCTTCTGGGCAGTGGCGGTTTTGCTCCGAATGGCTACTGGGCTATCGTGCTGACTATGGTTATCATTCTGGTTAACTTCCAGGGAACGGAAATCATCGGCCTGGCAGCAGGCGAATGCAAGGACCCGGCTAAGAGCATTCCAACTGCTGTCCGCAATGTGACGTGGCGCATCATTGCGCTTTATATCATTCCGATTTTGCTGCTGATTTCGATTTTGCCCTGGGACAAGGCAACGCTGGAAGAGAGCGTATTTGCCGCAGCAGTCAATCAGTATGGCTTTACGGGGTTTGGGGCGTTCTTTGCGTTTGTCATCCTGACGGCGGCCATTTCGTGCTCGAATTCGGGCCTCTATGGCGCGGCACGGGCGATGCATGCGCTGGCAAAACTTGATATGGCTCCCAAGGCTTTGGGCAAGCTCAACGACAATGGCATGCCATCGCGGGCCATCCTCGTTTCCATCTGTGCCTGCTGGGCGGTTATCCTGCTCTATGCATTCAATCCGGATTCTGTGATTTACACCTATTTGCTGGCTGTTTCGGGTTTTACCGGCGCGATTGCCTGGATTTCTATTTGCTGGAGCCAGTATCGTTTCCGCAAGCAGCTGATGGCTGAGGGCAAGGTCGGTACGTTGCGTTATAAGACGCCGCTGTTTCCGTATGTTACGCTGTTTGGTATCTGGGCACAGGTCTTCTGCCTGGTGGTCATGATTTTTACGCCAGAGCTGCAGGAAGCCTTGTTTGCCGGCATCCCGATGCTGGTGCTGCCGATGGCGTGGTATCGGCTGCGGGCTAAACGCCGCGCAGCCTTAGCGCGCGCAGCGCATTGATATAAAAAACATAAGGCAAGGTTCATTGGATAGCAAATCCCCCGTAAACTGGATGGACAATCTGGTTTACGGGGGATTTTTGTATCCATATGCAGTTACTGCTTTTGGGCAGGAGATGTATCTTCCTGTACGTCGAGGTAGTCGCGGATGGTGGCAATCTCTTTGGCTGTGTAGAGACCGGCTGGCGATTCGCGGATCATGATGGATTGGAGCATGCGGCTCTGTTCTGCCTGGTCGTTGGAGCGCAGGTTGGCAGGGTCAGCAGCTGCCTTGGTGAGAGCGATGGTACGATACTGGGCATCGGCATAGCTGTTGGTCTTTTTCATGACTTCAATCAGCAGGTCGTAACAGCCATCGTTAAGCGTGACGGGTGGTGCATTATGGCTGATGCGGTCACGCAGCTGCAAACTGTCCTGGTCAAGCTGCTTGAGGCGGACATAAGCCGTCTGGATGCTGATCGAGTCTTCTTTGAAATTTTCGAGAATCTGATGGTACCATTGCCAATTGCGGTCAAGTTCACTGATGTCGCGCTGATACCCTGCATACCAAGCCGCAAATATCTGCTGCTGCTCGAGCTGATAGTTTATATCTTCTTCACTTATGGCAGCTGGTGCAGGTTCTTTTGCCGGCCAGAGGAAGTAGACGATGCCACCGGCGGCTAAGAGCGTCAGGCAGAAGTAGCAGAAAATTTTCTTGCTCGGCAGATAACGGTAGAGCAAAAAAAGCAAGAATAGGGCGGTAAAGCCCAATATATAGAGAATCATTCGTGTATAAACCTCCTGTTGTTGTGGCCTAAGACCACTTCTATTCTATCATAATCAAGCCTTGCGGGAAACTGGAGAAACGTCTATACTAAAATACAATGGCCTTTTAGCCTATTATAGAAGAGGATGTGAACGGTGTGAAAAGAAGATTTATGTATGATTTTTGGCGCTTGTTCCGCGGCTATTGGAATTCTGAGCATAAATGGCGTGCCAGAGGATTATTGGCCTTTGTCATTGGACTGAACTTTTTTGATGTATACTTGCTCGTCTGCATAAACAGCTGGTTCAATGAATTCTACAATGCCCTGCAGCAGTATCAGGCAGATAGCTTTTGGCCGCTGGTCGGTGAATTCACGGGACTGGCTTCGCTGCATATTTTCATTGCTGTTTATGCCATCTATCTGCGCCAGATGGTCCAGATCAATTGGCGTACCTGGCTGACCAATGACTACATGGGCAAGTGGCTGCGCGAGCAATCTTATTATCGCTTGCAGGTTTTGAAAAGCGACACCGATAACCCTGATCAGCGAATCAGTGAGGATATCAATCAGTTTGTGCTTTTGACGTTGCAGCTTTTGATTGGCTTTCTCAAGCAGTTTACGACGCTGGCGGCATTCGGCGTCGTCTTGTGGAATCTGTCAGGAGCTTTTACGGTGCCATTAGGCAGTCATGAATTTGTCATCTATGGCTATATGTTCTGGTTCTCACTCATCTATTCGGTACTGGGCACTGTCGGCGCGCATATTGCAGGCCGCAAGCTTATCCGTTTGAACTTCGACCAGCAGCGGTATGAGGCGGATTTCCGTTTCAATATGATGCGTGTGCGTGAGAACAGTGAGAGCGTTGCTTTCTATCGCGGCGAATCGTCTGAGGGTGTTGGCTTCAAAGAGCGTTTTGCCCATGTCATCAAGAATTACTGGCAGCTCATGCGCCAGACAAAGATATTGAATTTTTACGTCAATGGCTATGCCCAGCTGGCAATCATCGTGCCGCTGGTACTGGCGGCACCGCAGTACTTTGCGGGGGGTATGGCACTGGGCGGGCTTATGCAGACGGTGTCGGCTTTCGGCCGCGTACAGGATGCGCTGTCTTTTTTTGTCACGTCCTACGATACCATCGCGCAGCTGCTGGCTGTGATTCGCCGACTGCTTGGTTTTACGGAGCATATCGAGGAAGTCAGTGCCATCAAAAATGGCGTGCAGCGCGGCGAACAGGCAGGTCAGGAACTTTCGCTTACGGCTTTGCATGTGCAGCTGCCGGATGAGCGCGTGTTGCTGCAGGACTGCACATTGGCATTGCCGAGTGGCAGCCGCGTATTGGTAACAGGGGCTTCGGGCTGCGGCAAGAGTACGCTCTTGCGTACATTGGCTGGCATCTGGCCGTACGGCAAGGGCGGGATTACGTTTCCGGCGGGCAGCCGCATCCTGTTCCTGCCGCAGCGGCCGTATCTACCGCTGGGCAGTTTGCGACGTGCACTTTACTATCCGTTGACGGCCGAAGGCAACCCAGAGCGGCTGCAGGAAGTGCTGGCATTGGTCGGCTTGGCAAAATTTGCCAGCCGTCTTGATGATATCGATGATTGGAGCCGCATTTTGTCACTGGGCGAACAGCAGCGTCTGGCATTTGCCCGGGTGCTGCTCGTAAAGCCCGATTGGATTTTCCTCGATGAGGCGAGCTCGGCGCTTGATGAGCCGCGAGAGCAGGAGATGTATGCGCTTATCAAGCGGGAGCTGCCACAGGTGAGCATTGTAAGTGTTGGCCATCGTTCGACTTTGTTTGCCCAGCATGATACGGAGCTTCATCTGGCTGGTGATGGCAGCTGGCAGCTGCGCCCTGTTCAGGCATGATTTTAGGACTTACCGCCTTTTTTCAGAATGGGGGATTACAATAAAGACTGTTATTGTTAAAAAGTAAGGTAGATATACATGAATCGCAGGGATTTCTTGAAAAACATCATATGTATGGGAGCTGGCGCTGTCTTGACGCAGGGAGTCTGGCCACAGCCAAAGGTTGAGGCGGCTTGGGATTCAGACGGCAGTGGTGTCCGGCAGGATGCCAGGTTGGGACTTCCCATCCGCGAGACGGATCTGGAGTTCCGTTCGCTGGAAAACCGTACGACGACGGATGGTATTGTCCTGCATCATATCGGTGGTACTAACCGTGATGTGTCGGCAGAGGAAGTCCATCAGTGGCATCTCAACAATGGCTGGTCGGGAATCGGCTATCACTTCCTTATCCGCAAGGATGGCACGATTGAGCGCGGGCGCCCGATGGATATGCTCGGGGCACATTGCTATCAGCATAATTGGCATACGATTGGCGTCAATGTGGTCGGCAATTTCATGGAGGCTGTACCGACGTCAGCCCAAATGGAGTCGGCTGCTGAGCTGCTGGCCGCTCTTTGCCGTTTTTATGGCATCAGTCCTGACCGCGAGCATATCAAAGGACATCGTGAGTACAATTCGACAGATTGTCCGGGCCGCAGCTTATATAATATGCTTGATGGCCTGGTTGAAGATACTGCGGCGTTGTATTGAGGTTAGAGGAGGGCTGGCATGCGATACCGTTGGTTTGTCCGTGAAGAGGAACGCACGGATGAGTTTGGCAATCCAGTCAGCCGTGCGGTGCACGATGAAGCCTTGCAGCCGAAGAAGACCGGTTATGCCCGTGGCGAGCTGCTGGCCATAGTCATGGTTGCGTTCATCCTGCTCTATGAATGGGTGACTGATGATGGCCCGCTGATCGTGATCTGCATATCGTTTTTGGTGCATGAGATGCGGCCGCTTGCGCCGCTGTTTTTCGGTGCTCATGGCAGGGCAGTCAGCAATGCGATGCGGGGATTCAGCATTGCGCTGTTTGTCGGTGCGTTAGTTTGGACGTTTTTATGATTTTATATCATAGAAGCGTCTTTTTTTTGCGTTTATTTACATAGTTTATATTTATTAAATAAAAAATAAAATTTATGGTAATTTTTTTCTTTTGAAGCAGGAATAATAAAAAAATTGTCGAATCTACTAAAGTATAAATTGATTTTCTTAAGGGCAGCGGGCTTGCTATGGGCAGCAGATGTGGAAATCTCTCGCTGCGGCTTGAGGGGAAAAGAACGTTTTTGATGGAAAATTGTGGTTTTGCGTTAAAAATGGATATTCGTATATAAACAGAGAAATCTGTTTTATAGATACATATATGGAAAGCAAACAAAACAGGGGAATTTGCTTTCTACACATCCAAGGGGGATTTTTTATGAGAAAGACAGAATGCTTAGCAATGATTCTGGCTGGTGGTCAGGGTAGCCGGCTGGGGGCGTTGACGAAGAAAATCGCAAAACCGGCTGTGCCGTTCGGTGGCAAATACCGTATCATTGATTTTCCATTGAGCAACTGTGCGAATTCCGGCATTGATAAGGTAGGCGTACTGACACAGTACCGTCCACTGGAACTGCATAATTATCTGGCTTCAGGCAGCGCTTGGGATTTGGATAAGAAAGAGGGCGGTATCTTCATCCTGCCGCCGTATGCACGGGAGAAAGGGGCTGACTGGTATCGCGGTACGGCTGATGCTATCTATCAGAACTTGAACTTCATTGATTTGGCAGACCCGGAGTATGTACTGATTCTGTCTGGCGACCACATCTATACGATGGACTATTCGTGGATGCTTGAGGCACATAAGATGAATAAGGCCGAGGCTACCATTGGTGTCATCGAAGTACCTTGGGATGAGGCACCGCGCTTTGGCATCATGAACACGGATAAGGATGGACGCATCGAAGAGTTCGAGGAAAAGCCGGCAAAACCGAAAAGCAACCTGGCATCGATGGGCATTTACATCTTCAATAAGAACTTCCTCAAGAAGTACCTTGAAGATGATGCCAAGGATGAGACGAGCAGCCATGATTTCGGCAAGAACATCATTCCTAAGATGCTCGCAGACAAGGCACGTCTTTACTCCTATGCATTTGATGGCTATTGGAAGGACGTCGGGACGATTGAGAGCCTTTGGCAGGCAAATATGGATCTCTTGCAGGATGTACCACCATTTGAAATCAATGGTGATTGGAAAATCTGCTCCTGCAATCCGTCGATGCCGCCACATTATGTAGGCCCGAATGCCAAGGTCAAGAATTCGATGATCAGTGAAGGTTCGATGGTTCTTGGCGAGGTCGAGAACTCAGTCATCTTCCCGGGCGTTCGCATCGGCAAGGGCGCGAAAGTCACGAACTCGGTCATCATGCCGTCGACAGTCATCCGCGATAACGCTGTGGTCGATTATGCGATCGTGGCGCAGAACTGCGAAATCGCCGAGGGAGCGAAGGTGGCTGGCGAAAAGGGCGCCATTACTGTAGTAGCCGAGGGCGAGACCGTATTGACAGAGGCAGGCAGCAAACAGGCTGGCTGATACACACAAGATTACACAGCAACCTTAGTCATAGTTGGATCGGAGTGAATAAAATTGAAAACAGTAATGGGGATTATCAATCTTCAGGAAGAGAATAGCCTGATTCGGGAGATGACGGATCGACGGGCCGTGGAGTCCATACCTTTTGCTGGCAGATACCGGCTGATCGATTTCACGCTTTCAAGCATGGTTAATTCCGGCATCACCAATGTTGGGGTAATGCTGCCCGACAAGCCGCGTTCCGTTCTTGACCATTTGCGTTCGGGCAAGGATTGGGATCTGGCGCGCCGTCATGATGGCTTGTTCTATCTTCCAGCTCCGCAGCAGGAAAGCACGACCCGTAAAGGTGATTTGAAGAATTTCTATCATAATCTGGATTTCTTTGAGCACAGCACGCAGAAATATGTTCTGCTGACGAGTGGCAGCTTTGTCTACAACGTAGATTTCAGCCAGCTCCTGCGCTTCCATCAGAATACCGGTGCCGATATCACGATGGTATATCATACGGTTACGGAGGAAACTACGGGCAAGAACGTTGTCATCGAGACAGCGGAAAATGGGCTCGTTACGGACATTGCTGAGAAGTCGGCTGTCTATGATGGTTCACAGGTTTCCATGAGTGTGTATCTCATGGAAAAGCGCATCTTCGCGGAGATGGTCCGCTATACCTATGAGCATGGTGGCCAGGATTTGCTGATGGATGGCATTATCCGCCGTGCTTCGGAATACAACATCTATGCTTGTGAACATGATGGTTATGTTGCCCATGTGGATTCCACGGCGGCATACTATAAATCCAATATGGATATCCTGGAGCCTGAGGTATGGGAGGAGCTCTTTATGGGCGAAAACTCTATCTATACGAAGGTCAAGGATGAAGTGCCGGTTCAGTATAAAGAAACGGCAGAGGTTAAGAATTCGTTGATTGCTAACGGTTGTGTCGTCCGCGGGGAGGTCGAGAACAGTATCCTGTTCCGTGGCGTCAAGGTTGGCAAAGACGTTAAAATCAAGAATTCTATCATAATGCAGAAATGTGACATTCAGGATGGCTCGCTCATCGAGAATGTTATCTGCGACAAAAACGTGGTCATCACGAAGGAGAAATGGCTCAAGGGGGCACAGAACTATCCGTTGATCGTCACGAAGAATGTCGTTATCTGATGTCAAGGTCAGCCGTTGTAACGAGGCACCACTGCTTATAACGGGCAGTGGCGTTACAACGGCTGTTGTTGTTTGCTATTTTTCATGAGGAAGAATACAGCCAAAGGAGAGTGTTTGGATTTGGCCAGAGAGAAGAAACAGAAGAGTCCTAAAAACAAAGAATTTGAAAAGCTCAAAGAAGGTTTGAAAAACCGCTTCGTCAATACGGCACATATCATGTGGGGGCGGGATCTCAATGAACTGACACCGACGGAGATCTACCAGACAGTGGCCGCAACGGCTAAGCAGTATATTTCGGATAACTGGATCAAAACGAATCGCACCTACGGGGAGCGTGAAGAGAAACAGGTCTATTATTTCTCCATTGAGTTTTTGATGGGCCGGTTGCTCAAAGCAAATCTCATCAATCTGGGCATAGAGGAAGCTGTCAAGGAAGTCCTTGGCGATTTCGACCTTGACTTGCTCAAGACTTATGAAGAAGAGCCCGATGCTGGTCTCGGCAACGGCGGCCTTGGCCGCCTGGCAGCCTGCTTCATCGACTCAATGGCAGCGCATCGTCTGCCAGGGCATGGCTGCAGCATCCGTTATCAGTACGGTTTGTTCGAGCAGAAAATCATCGATGGCAACCAGGTCGAGATTCCTGATAACTGGCTGCGCGATGGTTTCGCCTGGGAGTATCGCAAGCCGGATAAAGCTGTCGATGTCAAATTCAATGGTCATGCCTATATGAAGGAAATGGAAGATGGCAGCCTCAAACTTGTCTATGAGAATCCTATGACGGTCATGGCTGTACCGTATGATGTGCCGATTGTCGGCTATCATAACAATACGGTAAATACGCTTCGTCTCTGGAATGCTGAGGTTAACCGTGACTTTTCCGATTACGGCATGCTGACCCAGGAACAGATGCGGCAGAAAAACGAGTACCGCTTGTTTGTCGAGAGTATCACGCGCTATCTCTACCCGGATGACAGTACCTATGATGGTCGCCGTATGCGCCTGATCCAGGAATACTTTATGACGTCGGCTGGTGTACAGAGCATTGTGCGTCATTACAAGAAAACCGGCATGGACATCCATGACTTTGGCCAGAAGATCGCCATCCATATCAACGATACGCATCCGGCGGTAGCCGTGGCTGAGCTCATGCGCATCCTGGTCGATGAAGAGGGCCTGGAGTGGAATGAGGCCTGGGTTATCACGAAGAGTACGATTGCTTATACGAATCATACGATTATGCCAGAAGCACTGGAAAAATGGCCGGTCGATATGTTCCGCACGCTGCTGCCGCGCGTCTATATGATAATCGATGAGATCAATCGCCGTCATTTGGAAGAAGTGCGCGAGCGTTATCCGCAGGATGAAGGCAAGGTACGTGCACTCTCGATCATCGAGGATGGCATGGTGCATATGGCCCGCCTGGCAATTGTCGGCTGCCATAGCGTGAACGGTGTGGCCAAGATCCACTCGGATATCCTCAAGACCACGACGCTGCACGACTTCTGTGAGTACAATCCGAAGATGTTCAACAATAAGACGAACGGCATCACGCATCGCCGCTGGCTCATGGGCGCAAATCCCGAGCTGGCGAACCTCATCGATGCGACCATCGGCAGCCGCCGTTGGCATCGTCATCCGGAGCAGCTCGACCTGCTCAACGATTATGTCGATGACAAGCCGTTCCTGGCGGAGCTGGGCAAGGTCAAGCACCTGCGCAAAGTGGCTTTGGCCGCGTATATCAAAGAGCATAATCACATCGATGTCGATCCTGACTCGATCTTCGATATCCAGGTGAAGCGCATCCATTCGTATAAGCGCCAGCTTATGAATATCCTGCATATCATGTACCAGTACAACAAGCTCAAGACGGACAAGAGCTACGATATGCTGCCGACGACGTATATCTTCGGCGGCAAGGCTGCCCCGGGCTACTACATCGCCAAGGAGACCATCCGCCTCATCAATGCAGTGGCGGCGAAGGTCAACAACGATGCCAGCATCAAGGGCAAGATCAAGATCGTATTCATCGAGAACTTTGGCGTATCGATCGGCGAGATCGTCTATCCGGCCGCAGACGTCAGTGAGCAGATCTCGACAGCTTCCAAGGAGGCTTCGGGTACCGGCAATATGAAATTCATGATGAATGGAGCCATTACGCTGGGAACACTTGACGGTGCTAATGTTGAAATCCGCGAGGCCGTTGGTGGAGATGAACACTGTGTCATCTTCGGTCTCCGTGCGGAGGAAGTATTGACGTACTATGCAACGGGTACGTATTCGGCTTGGGATGAATACAACACCAATCCGCGTGTACGCCAGGTGGTCAATCAGCTCGTGGATGGCAGTTATGGTGATTTCCATTCGTTGTATGATTATCTGTTGCATGCCAATGACGAGTTCTTCATTCTCAAGGATTTTGATGCCTATGCTGAGGCGCATGAGGAAATCATGCGTCGCTATAAGGACAAATACAATTGGCTGAAATCTTCGGCGATGAACATTGCCAACTCTGGCTGCTTCTCGTCTGACCGCACGATTGATGAGTACGCCAATGAGATCTGGCAAGTCAAGCCTGTCATGATGTCGTAAGCACGTATGCCGCTGGTTTTGGGCGGGCAGGGGGGCCCGCCTGAAATCCACGATTATTTAAGGGGGATTTTTTTTGAAGACTTCAGATATTAGTGAATTTGACCGATACCTGTTCCATCAGGGAACGAACTATCATGCCTATGAGATGCTAGGGGCTCATTTCGTGGAAGAAAACGGCAAAAAAGGTGTTCGTTTTGCTGTATGGGCACCACATGCAAAATCCATCAGTGTCGTTGGTGACTTCAATGCCTGGGATGATCGTGTCAATACGATGTCGCGGCTTGAAGATGGTGAAATCTGGTCGGTGTTCATCGAAAACGTTCAGGAAGGTGCTATCTACAAGTACGCGATTGAACCGCAGTGGGGTGGCCCGCGCATCATGAAGGCTGACCCGTATGGGTTCTATGCGGAAAAGAAACCGGAGACAGCGTCGCGTGTCTATAATATGAGCCATTATGACTGGCAGGATGGCGATTGGCTGGAACGGAAGCGCAAGGAGTCTTCGTATGGACGTCCGATGCTGACTTATGAGGTCCATGCAGGTTCCTGGCGCCGCAATGCGAAGGGCGAATATCTTTCGTATCGCGAACTGGCAGATCAGCTTATCGGCTATGCGAAGGAAATGAACTATACGCATATTGAGTTCATGCCGCTCTGTGAGCATCCTTTCGATGGTTCCTGGGGGTATCAGGCTACGGGATATTTTGCGGTGACGAGCCGCTACGGTGAGCCGGATGATTTCCGTTATCTCGTTGACAAGGCACATCAGAATGGCATCGCTGTCATCATGGACTGGGTACCGGGACATTTTTGCAAAGATGAGCAGGGACTGCGCCACTTCGATGGACAGACGCTTTATGAGTCGGACAACGAGCAGCGCGCCGAGAACTGGGAATGGGGCACGACGAACTTCGATTATGGCCGCACGGAGGTTCAGAGCTTCCTGATTTCCAATGCCATGTTCTGGTTTGAAGAGTTCCATATCGATGGGCTGCGTATCGATGCGGTCGCCAATATGCTGTATTTGAACTATGGGCGCAAAGATGGCGAGTGGCAGCCGAACAAATACGGCGATACGGGCAATCTCGAAGCTATGGATTTCCTGCGCAAGCTCAATGAGGCTATCTTCCAGTATCATCCGCAGGCACTTATGATTGCCGAGGAATCGACGGCTTGGCCGCTAATTTCCAAGCCGGTATATATGGGTGGCATGGGCTTCAATTACAAGTGGAACATGGGCTGGATGAACGACATGCTCAAGTATATGAGCCTTGACCCAATCTATCGCAAATGGAATCACGATAAGGTTACGTTTTCGTTCATGTATGCGTTCTCCGAGAATTTCGTGCTGCCACTGTCGCATGATGAGGTCGTACATGGTAAGTGTTCATTGATCAGCAAGATGCCGGGGGACTATTGGCAGAAATTTGCCGGCTTGCGTACGTTCTTTGGGTATTGGATGGCGCATCCAGGCAAAAAACTTCTGTTCATGGGCGGCGAGTTCGGACAGTTCATTGAATGGAATTACGATGACAGCCTTGACTGGCATCTGGTTGAGCAGTACGATATGCATACGAAGATGCAGGCGTATTCGAAGGCGCTCAACAAGTTCTATTGCGACAACAAAGCCTTCTGGCAGGTCGATTTCGATTGGAATGGTTTCCAGTGGATTGACTGCAACGACAATGAGAACAGCATTGTCTCGTTTGTCCGCAAGGCTGAGGACAGCAATGACTTTATCATCGCAGTCTGCAATTTCACGCCGGAAGTCCGTCAGAATTATCGGATTGGTGTACCGTCGAAGGGACATTATGTTGAGGTATTCAACTCGGATGATGAGGCCTTTGGTGGCAGCGGCGTGCTCAACCATGGGGAAATCATCAGTCAGGATGTGCCGTGGCATAACCGTGAGCAGTCCATCACGCTTACGGTACCGCCGCTGGCTACGGTATATTTGCGTCTCAAGGGGCAGTCTGGTGCAGGAACGTCTTTTCCTGAGGCTTCGGCGGAAGTAGATGCCAGAGGCCATGAGGAAAGTGATTCTGCCAGCAAGGCAGAAGCCGCCGAAGTCAAGAAAACGGCTGGAAAGAAGACCAGTGTGAAAAAGACTGCGACCAAGACTGCGACCAAGACTGCGACCAAGACTGCTGCCAAGAAGACGACGAAAGCTGCTGGGAAAACAACTGCCAAGAAGACAGCAGTAAAGGACGAAGTGAAAGCAACGGCCAAGAAGACAGCAGCCAAGCCGGCGACAAAGACGACGGCTAAGAAAACGGCAACGAAAGCGGAGCCGAAAACAGTCAAGAAGACAACGGCCAAAGCTGCAACGAAAACGGTAGCAGCGAAGAAATCTACTGAGAAAAAAACGGTAACGGCTGAGAAGCCAGCTGCCAAGAAGACGACGGCCCGCAAGACCACGGCTGCAAAGACGGCTGCGGCTAAGAAAACGACAAAGTCCACAACCACGAAGACCACGGCAAAGAAAAAAGCTGCTGGCAATGATTAAGGAGGAAATGGGAATGAAAGTTCTTTATGTTGCATCTGAAGCAGTACCATTTGCAAAAACCGGAGGCCTGGCTGATGTAGCAGGATCGCTGCCGCAGGCATTGAAAGAAGAAGGCGTGGAGGTACGTGTGGTCATGCCGAAATACGGCAAGATCGCTCCCGAGATCCGCAATGCTATGGAGCACGTCTACGATGGCGAATTGAGCGTAGCGTGGCGGCAGAAATATGTCGGTTTGGATAAGTATGAAAAAGATGGAATCATCTATTACTTTGTGGACAATCAGGAATACTTCGATCGTGAGGGATTCTATGGTTATGATGACGATGCGGAGCGTTTTTCGTTCTTCTGCCGTGCGGTGCTGAATCTGCTGCCTATTGTCGATTTCTGGCCGGATATCATCCACACGAACGACTGGCATGCAGGCATGGTGAATGTCCTGTTGAAGCTTGAACATATGGATGATGAGCGTTACCGCAAGATCCGTACGCTCTATACGATCCACAACCTTAAATATCAGGGCGTTTTCCCGAAAGAGGTCATGAGCGACGTCCTGGGACTGGACTGGAAGTATTTCAACAACGGCGATTTGGAATTTTACGATGCTGTAAACTTCATGAAGGGCGGCATCATCTATGCAGATTATATTTCAACAGTCAGCAGGACGTATGCGCAGGAAATCCAGTACGATTACTTCGGCGAGAATCTTGATGGACTGCTGCGCAGCCGCCGTGATTCGCTGTATGGCATTGTGAATGGCATTGACTACAATATCTACAATCCGGCTACCGATAAGAACCTGTTTGAGACTTACGATGTGGACAGCCGTGACCGTAAGGCCGACAACAAAACGGAGCTTCAGAACTTCCTGGGCTTGCCGATGAGCCGCCGTACGCCTATGGTCGCCCTGATTTCCCGTCTCGTTGAGGCCAAGGGCCTGGATCTTATCGTGCGCATGATGGATGAGATCCTGCAGCATGAAAACATCCAGCTGGTCATCTTGGGGACAGGCGACAAGGAGTACGAAGAGTGGTTCAAGGGACTGGAATGGCGCTTTCCGACGAAAGTCAAAGCCAATATCCGTTTCTCGAATGAGCTGGCACAACGCATCTATGCGGCAGCGGACATTTTCCTCATGCCATCGAACTATGAGCCGTGCGGCATTGGCCAGCTGATCGCTATGCGCTATGGTGCTATTCCTGTAGTCCGCGAGACTGGCGGCCTCAAGGATACAGTCCAGCAGTACGATAAGTATACCAACGAGGGCAATGGCTTCGTATTCTGTGATTACAATGCGCACGAGATGATGTATGCGCTGAAGCGTGCACTCAGTGCTTATGAGAATTTTGAAGAATGGCAGCATATCGTCGAGAATGCCATGAATACCGATTATAGTTGGAAGAACTCTGCCAAGGAATACAAGGCACTGTATAACAGGCTGTTGGCAGAATAATTAAATTACATGGGGGCGGCAATGATTTTGCCGCCTTTTATGCAAGCGGGACTGAGTAAGAGAAGAGAAGGAGGAGATTTTATGCTGGATAGAAGTGAGGTCGAGCATAACTCCCAGAATATCTATTTCCGCTCGCCGATTGGTGCGGCGGAGGCCGGCACAAAAGTCCGGCTGGGAATCCGGCTGAAGACCAAACAGGAAATCCGCCATGTTCTCTTGCGGCTCTGGCATGACAAATCGGGCGAGAAGCTCGTGAACCTGACGACGAAGGATGATAGCAGCAAGGCAGAAAAGTTCTACTGTGTTGATATGGAAATGCCAGAGAAGGGCTGCCTGTTATGGTATTACTTCATCATTACGACGGCGCAGGGTACGACTTACTATGGCAACAATCCGGAGCAATGGGGGGGCCTGGGCAATGTCTATGACCACGTGCCGCCATCGTTCCAGATCACGGTCTACACTCAAGGGGCTAAAACGCCGGATTGGTTCAAACACAGTGTCATGTATCAGATATTCCCTGACCGTTTTTACCGTAAAGGCGATAAACTGATTCCCAAGAAGGGGGCCGTCTATCATGCGGACTGGTCAGACGATCCTTGCTATTACAAGGACCCCGACACGAAGGAAATCGTGGCGTATGATTTCTTTGGCGGCAACTTGCAGGGCATCAAGGAAAAACTTGGCTATCTGAAGGAATTAGGCATATCGGTCATCTACCTGAATCCGGTCTTTGAGTCGGAAAGCAATCATCATTATGATACGGGCGATTATCATAAAATAGACCCCATATTGGGAACCAATGAAGATTTCCGCGAACTCATTGAGGCGGCCAAGGCACAAGGCATCCGTATCATCATTGATGGCGTGTTCAGTCACACGGGCAGCAACAGCCGTTACTTCAATCGTGCGGGCCAATATGATACGGTGGGCGCATTCCAGTCCAAGGAGTCGCCATATTACGAGTGGTATAATTTCCGCAATTTCCCCTATGAATATGACAGCTGGTGGAATTTCAATACGCTGCCGAATGTTACGGAGACGACGCCTTCGTATATGGATTTCATCATTTCAGCGCCGGATAGTGTCCTGCATCATTGGCTAAATGAAGGTGTTGCCGGCTGGCGGCTGGATGTCATTGACGAGCTGCCGGAGCCCTTCTCGCAGTCTTTTTTTGCGGAACTCAAGAAAAGCAATCCCGAGGCTGTCATGATCGGCGAGGTCTGGGAAGATGCTTCGCATAAGATTGCGTATGGTGTGCCGCGCGAGTATCTTTGCGGGCAGGAAATGGATTCGGCGATGAACTATCCGTTCCGCACCATCCTGTTTGATTTCCTCAAGGGACATGTCGATGGCCAGACGGCGCAGCGCCGTTTTGAGAGTTTGCGGGAAAATTATCCGCGCGAGAATTTCTATGCGATGATGAACTTGATCGGCAGCCATGATGTCCAGCGCGCTATCACATTGCTTGGCGATGCGGCTTATTACGATGGCATGCCGGCTGTTGAACAATCGCGCGCGCGGCTTGACAAGGAACAGTATAACCTTGGTGCTGCGCGGCTCATGATGGCGGCTTTGTGGCAGATGACGTATCCTGGTGTACCATGTATATACTATGGTGATGAGATTGGTATGCAGGGCTTCAAGGACCCGTATAATCGCCGTCCTTATCCATGGGACGGCGGGGATCTCTATCTGCGCGAGTGGTATAAGAAAATCATCGCTCTGCGCAACAAGCATACGGTCTTGCAGACTGGCAGCCTGCTGCCGCTTAGCGCTGATGGCGATACGATCGCTTATGCGCGTGTCATCCGTGGCGGCGAAGACGTCTTTGGCGCTGAGGCTGAGGACGGAGCGTTTTTGGTCGCGTTCAATCGCAGCCGCAGTGAGAGCCGGATGGTCTATATGGATGTCAGCGATTTTGCTGATGGTTGCTTCGTTGATGCTTTGGGCAGTGGCAAAGAGTATCCAGTCGTCCGTGGCCAGGTCGAAGTCAAATTGGCACCATTGACCGGTATATTGCTGGAGCACAAACGGCAGCCACGCAAGTATCCGCGGCAGGCAGGTATCCTGCTGCATCCGACTTCCCTGCCGTCGAAATATGGCATTGGCGATCTGGGAAAAGAGGCCTATCATTTTGTTGATTTCCTCAAGGAGTCTGGACAGCATGTCTGGCAAATCCTGCCGCTTGGCCCGACGGATAATGTGGGGTATTCGCCATATCAATCTTCGTCGGCCTTTGCGGGCAATCCACTGCTTATCGATATCGAAGACCTCCTGGCGCATAAGTGGCTGACGGCAGCCGAAGCACGCGTTCCTTATGTGAGCAATTCGTCCTTTATCGATTTTGAGTGGGTTTATAGTTTCAAGAATAAATGTTTCAAGAAGGCATGGACAAAGTTCAAGGCTGAGGCAGACAGCAATGGCGAGTATCTGGCGTTCTGTGAACGCGAGGCGTACTGGCTGGAGGATTTTGCCCTGTTTCAGGCGGCCAAGAAGGAATATAAGGGCGTTGCCTGGAATAAATGGCCGGAACCTGTCAAGAAGCATGAGCCTAAAGCGCTCAAAGAGTTGTCCAAACGTTTGGCTGATGCCATCGGCATGGTCAAATTCGAGCAGTTCCTGTTTGCGCAGCAGTGGCAGCGTCTGCATGCATATGCCAAGCAGCAAGGCGTCCTGATTATGGGCGATATGCCGATATTCCTGGCGGGGGACAGTGCTGATGTCTGGGCTAACCAGCATCTGTTTGACCTGAACCCAGATGGAACGGCCCGTACGGTAGCAGGCGTACCGCCAGATTATTTCAGTGCGACAGGTCAGCTCTGGGGCAATCCGCAGTATGATTGGACGGCCATGAAGGAGGAGAAGTATGGCTGGTGGAAGCGGCGCTTCCGCAAGCTGTTTGAACTCGTGGATATTGTCCGCATCGATCACTTCCGAGGTTTTGAATCCTACTGGGAGGTCGATGGCAAGGCGGATACGGCCATCAATGGCCATTGGGTCAAAGGCCCTGGCAAGCCGTTCTTTGATGAGATTCGTGAGGAGCTGGGCGGAAAGATGCCTATTGTCGCTGAAGATTTGGGCATCATTACGGACGAAGTCGGACAGCTGCGTGATGCCTGTGGCTTCCCTGGCATGAAGGTGCTGCATTTCACGCTGCATTTCAATGCCCAGGGGCGCCTGGGCTGCGTGACGCCAGAAAACAGCATCGTCTATACGGGCACGCATGATAACAATACGACGATTGGCTGGTATAATCAGGATATCGATGATACGATGCGGGCAGCAGTGGCTGGTATGCTGCATGCTGATGCCGACCGACCGGACAGGATTGCACGCAAACTTATCGAGTTTGCTTATGCGGCTGATGCCCGGCTGGCCATGATTCCGATGCAGGACATCTTGCAGCTTGATGAACGCAGCCGGATGAACATTCCAGGCACTGTCGGGCTCAATTGGAAATGGCGGCTCAAGCCGGATTATCGTCTGACAGCTGATGCAGATGAGCTTGCAGGGCTTTGCCGGAAATATGGACGCTGATTGCCAGTAACAGGGTAGAAAGAGCCTTTCCCGCAATGGGAAAGGCTCTTCTCAGTCAATTCTAAGCTGGGAAAGCGCAGCTTTCATTTATTTTTCCGTGATAATGTGGTATTCTAGATATATTGTCTAAGGGAATCCAATGGAAGAAGAGGGAGAGACTATGGGTGAATTTACTTTTGTTGTTGAGAAAAAGTGTCCGATTTGTGGGGAATCGACGCGGATCGTCAAGACAAAGTCCAAATTGATGATGGAGAAGATGGATGAAGATTTCTGCATGCATTACAAGGACTTCAATCCGTATTTTTATAAAATATGGTTTTGCGAGCATTGCGGGTATGCAGCTGATGAGAAGACTTTCTTAGGGACTATGCCGGCGCTGCATAAACGCAAGATTGAGGAGTTTTTATCGAAGCGTACTTTGGGGATGCAGTTTGTCGAGGAACGTCAGGTTCCTGATGCTGTGGCTTCATTCAAGCTTGCTATCTTTTATGCGGAGCTTACCGATCAGCCGCTGGCCAAACGCGCAGGTCTGTACCTTGAATTGGGGTGGATTTACCGTGATGCCGAGGAGCCGGAGAAGGAAAAGGAGATGCTTCAGCGTGCGGCTGAGCTGTATGACCGCTCGCTGATGACGGAGCGTTATCCGATCAATGGCATGTCCGATACAATGGCAATGTACTTGGTTGGTGCTATTTATTATCGTATGAATGATTATGAGAAAGCGACGCAGTATATCTCCCGCATCATTGGCGATCAGAATATCCGCAATACAGATAACAAGATGTATAAACGTGCCCAGGATCTCTGGCAGACAATCCGTGAGAACAAAGGGACGGGGGCAGAGGAGTAAATAAAATGATAGATTTACCAGCTGGTTGGCAGGAAAAAATACAGAATATCGACTGGTCAGGCGTGCAGCAGGCGGTCAAGGATTACGGGCCGGCCTTGAAGGTCATCCAGCAGACATGGTCCAAGGAATCGCTGCTGGAAATCAGTCAGGGCAAGCTCTTTGTGCCAGACGATGTGATCAACGAGGCATTGGCCAAGCGTATTCCTGCTGAGGGGCATGTGAAGGCAGTAACGGTCAAATCACATGCCAATGGCCGGCTGGACATCACGGCGGATACAGACACGAAAGTGGGGCGGATTGAGCTTTCGGGCGAAATCAAGGAATTTGTCCATGAAGGCGATAAATCGTATATGGTCTATCGCGTACGCGAGCGCAATTTGCCGTCGCAGGGGCTTATGTCCTGGGTGTTTTCGCGAATATCGCTGTCCATGGCGGAGCGCATGCTGGGGCATATCGAGCTTTCGGATGATTTGCCTTTGGAAATCCATGGCAATACCGTGCGCGTGGATTACAGCAAGGTGCTCGCTGATTCGGATTTTGGCCGGACACAGTATCAGGGGCATCGGCTTATCGATATGATTGATATCCAAAGTGCCTGCCCAAAAGAAGGCGGTGTTGAGTTCCAGACGAAACTCAACCTTCCGGATGAAGTAAAAGATGCGTTGGTGGGACTGGTCAAAAGCAAGACGGCAGAGTGAGCCGGAAAGGTATTGAAGGGAGCGGTTTTTTGAAACGGCGTATATTGGCACTAGTATTGGTGCTGGGTGTGATGGTCATGGCATTTCCGATGGCTTCCGCACGCCATAAGCAGAATGTAGTGCCCAGGATTATTTACGTGCCACATGATAATCGGCCGATATCGAGTAAGCAGACGGCTGAAGTGGTACAGAAACTGGGGTATGAGGTGATTGTTCCGCCGGACAAGCTGCTGGGCAACCGGCAGGATCTTGGACATCCCGATGAATTGTGGACTTGGCTGCAGGAAAATGCCCGGGATGCGGATGCAGCGGTCGTTTCGTCGGATTCGCTGATCTATGGCAGCCTTGTCGGTTCACGCAAGCACAACTATACCAAGGAACAGATCCTGGCCCGTACCGAGAACTTCAAATCTTTCCGCAAGGAAAACCCGAAGCTGCCGCTCTATGTGTTTGGTTCGATTATGCGCACGCCGCGTTCGGGGGAAGCATCTGGCCATGAAGAGCCCGAATACTATCGCAGTTACGGCGCGGATATCTTTCGCTATACCGTGCTCAAGGATAAGGAAGAGGTTGAAGGGCTGAGCCGCCGTGAGAAAAAAGAAGCGGCTTTTTTGGAAGAGCTTATTCCGCGCAAACATATGCAGGATTGGCTGGGACGGCGTGATAAGAACTTCTCGGCCAACCAGCAGCTGATCAAGCTGACGCGGGCCAAATTATTCAATTATCTGGTACTTGGACGCGATGATAATGCGCCGTATTCGCGGACGCATATGGAGAGCCGCCATCTTGACGAAGAGGGCAGGGACTTGGGCAAGACGGAGTTCCAGACAATGGCTGGTATCGACGAGATGGGCATGCTGCTGATGTCGCGTGCAGTCAATAACCTGCGCAAGGATGTGCCGTTTGTGTATGTCCGTTACAATTGGGGTCGTGGTCCGGCGACTGTGCCTGCTTACTCGGATGAGAAAATCAGTGCGTCGGTAAGCTCAGCTATCACGGCTGGTGGCGGTATGCCGGTAACAAGCCCCGCGAATGCGGATTTTGTACTCATGGTCAATACGAATCCAAATGGCAAGACATATGAAGCCAATGATCGTGCCAATGATGGCCGTCCGCGTGAGGGTACGTCATACTTTGCCGATATCGTCCAGGAATACGTCGGTAAGGGCTATCCGGTCGGTATTGCCGATATCGCTTATGCCAATGGGGCAGACAATGCGCTGATGGAGGAGCTAAAGAAACGCGGGCTGCTGTTCAAGATCAAGGCGTATTCGGGCTGGAACACGCCAACCAACAGCTCCGGTTTTGTGATCGGTGCAGGCATGCTTACGAAATACATGAAGAATGATGATATCGATGAGCTGTTGCTCACGCGGTATCTGGATGATTGGGGCTATCAGGCCAATGTGCGCAATGTCGTGGCGCGCCAGCTGACCTGGCTGCGTGGCGATGGCTTCTATGGTTCGCTCAATGACAAACGCGAAGCGGTTGGCGTGCGGTCGACCCGTATGATGGAGCAATTTGCCCAGGAGAATCTGCCTCCATTCAAGAGCCTCGAGGATATCAATGTCACGTTTCCTTGGAACCGTATGTTTGAGTCAGATATCCAGCGCGGTGAGCGCAAGGATTTCCGTTACTTCCTGAATACGGCGGCAGAAAAGACGAAAAAAACAGCAAAATAAAGAAAGACCTCACTTCAAGTGAAGTGAGGTCTTATTTATTGTCGGCAACCGGATCAGTTGTTGGTTTCATCAGCGTTATGAGCAACTTTTGCACATACCGTTGCAATACGGTCCAGGAAATCGTATTCCATCGAGCTTTCTTCCCAAGCTTCGCGGAACTCCCAGCTGTTGAGTTTCTGGCCAAGGACCTTTGCTAAATCCTGCATGTCTATACCTCCTGTGTTGAATAACTTTTGAGTAAGTATTAGTACCAACTCACAAGAAGATATTATAACACCTTTAGATATATTTGCAAGTAATTTTTACGGATGGTGTCTATAAGGATTTTTTATGTAGTAGTGCAGAAAATCAGACCGGATAGACATGGATACCGCTGTTGTTGAGCAGCGTGAGTGAATGGCTGTCGGCATCGCCATCGGTGTAGACGGCACTGACGCGTTCGAGCGGTAGCAGCGAGACGACACCGGTTGTCTGGAACTTGCTGGATTCGGTCAGGACGATGACTTGGTTGGCACTGTTGGCCATCGTACGGGCTGCTTCAGCACGCATGATGTCGTTGGACATGAAGCCGTGTTCATTGAGTCCGTCGGTACCAACAAAAAATTTATTGACGGAAAAATCTTTGACACAGGTCTGGATCATCGGGCCGATCATGACTTGCGACTCGTTCTGATATTCGCCGCCCAGAAGGATGATATGGGCATTGGGTTGTTTGCGTACATAGTCAGCAATGAACGCTGAGTTGGTGATGATGGTGACATCACGGCGGTTGGTGGCCAATTCTTCGGCGAGCAATGCGCAGCAGCCGCCCGATTCGATCATGACGGTTTCACCATTGTGGATGGTTTCTGCTGCCCGCTGGGCAATCTGGCGCTTGCGTTCATAGTTGAAGGAAAGATGGTTGGCGATATCATCGCTGGCTGTCATAGCTGCGTAGCCGTGCTCACGGCGCAGCAGGCCCTTGCGTTCAAGGAGATTGAGATCCTTGCGGATGGTTACTTCGGAGACATCCAAGGCCTGTGCAAGCTCCGTGACAGCAACGCGTTTCTTTTGGTTTACAAGATTGAGTAAGTGTGTGTGTCGCATGTGCATGTTATCAATTCCTATCTGTGACTTTCTAATTCTTGTTGTCCATGTCAATTATAGCACAGGCATAGACACGGGAAAAGACGTCACGGTTATCGGTGACGTCTTTTGCGTAAAAAATATGTATTCGGTTAAGCGTTGGCTTTGCGGAATTTCTCCATGAATGCGGCAAGGCGGGCAGCACCTTCGTAGGGCATCGCGTTGTAGATGGAGGCGCGCATGCCACCGACACTGCGATGGCCTTTGACACCGCTGAGCTGATGTTCGAGGGCTTCAGCAACGAATTTCTTTTCAAGCTCTTCGCTGGGCAGGCGGAACGTGACGTTCATGAAGGAACGGCTGTCCTTGTCCGCATGGCCACGGTAGAAACCGCCGGAATTGTCGATAGCATCGTAGACAACCTTAGCTTTTTTCTGGTTGCGTTTCTCCATTTCGGCAAGACCGCCGTTAGCTTTGATCCAGGCTGCGACTTTGCCGACCATGTAGATGCAGAAGGCTGGCGGTGTGTTATAGAGCGAGTCTTTATCGAGGAACGTGCTGTAGCGCAGCATCGTCGGCAGTGTTTGCGGGCTCTTGGCTAAGAGCTCTTTTTTGGCGACGACGAGAACGACACCAGCCGGGCCGAGATTTTTCTGTACGCCGGCGTAGATGAAGTCGAATTTCTGGAAATCGAGCGGGCGTGAGAGCATGTCGGAAGACATATCGGCAAAGAGCGGTACGCCGTGTGTATCCGGGATATAGTGATACTCCGTGCCGTAAATCGTGTTGTTGTAGCAAAGATGGACATAAGCTGCCTTCGGATTGATCTGGAGCTCATCCTGCGTTGGGATATGGCGGAAGTCGGCCGCTTTGGAAGAGGCGGCAACCTCGCCAACGCCTAAGAGCTCTGCTTCTTTGTAGGCTTTGGTTGCAAAGCTGCCGGAGAGCACATAGCTGCCCGGGTGTTCTTTAGTCGCGAAATTCAGCGGAATCATCGCGAACTGCTGGCTGGCACCGCCCTGACAGAACAGGATTTCATAGTCATCGCCAAGCCCCATGAGTTCCTTGATGTCGGCTTTTGCCTGCTGGTGGACTTCGGCGTACTGTTTGGCACGGTGGCTGATCTCGAGGATGGACATGCCACTATGATTGAAATTCAGGAACTCGGCCTGAGCCTCTTTGAGTACCTCAAGCGGCAGTGTGGCCGGCCCTGGGTTGAAATTGTATACGCGGTCTGCTTCCATGGGATAACCTCCTATAACAAATCATTTTTTTTTTGACAGTTTTACAAAAACGGAGCGTCCATGCAATGTGGACATATAGCGTTTTGTTATATTTTAACGCGGAAATTTATGAAAAGCAAGCGTTAAAATAAATATTGTTTTTCTGAAAAACACACTTGACGATGAGAGATGGAGGGGCTATAATACGGTTATGCACAGAAGAATAGGCAGGAGATAACGCGAGGAAGAGGACGCAGCAGAGACTAACCGCCAAGAGAGCTGACGGCTGGTGCGAGTCAGAGGGAGAATCTGTTGTTCCACCTTGGAGCGGCTGGCGATGAGTCAGACGGGACGCCCGATACAGCGGCAATGAGAGATATATGCGTATATCACTTGGGTGGCACCACGGAACTTTTAGCTTCGTCCCAATCGGGACGAAGCTTTTTCTATTTTTAAAGGTTTTTGTTCTGTCTGTGTAGAATTCTATGAGGAAAGTGTTTTCCCGAAAGATATTGGAGGAGCGATGAACATGAAGGTTTTGGCTGCAGATGGTATTTCCCCGAAAGGTATTGAACTTTTAAAGAAGGAATTCGAGGTCGATGTCAAAGACAAGATTTCGGCAGAGGAACTGCTCGAAATCATTCCGGCGTATGATGCGTTGATGGTGCGTTCGGCATCCAAGGTGACGGCAGAAGTCATCAAGCGGGCCAAGAACCTCAAGATCATCGGCCGTGCCGGCGTCGGCGTCGATAACATCGATATTCCGGCTGCTACGGCCAAGGGCATCATCGTTATCAATTCGCCGGGGGGCAATACGATTGCGGCGACGGAGCATACGATGGCCATGATGCTGGCGATGTCGCGCAATATCCCGGTTGCCAACGAGACGATGCAGAAAGGCGAGTGGAATCGAAAGAAGTACGTCGGCGTTGAGCTGCGGGGCAAGACGCTCGGTGTTATCGGTATGGGCCGCATCGGTGCTGGTGTGGCGAAACGTGCCATGGCGTTTGATATGAAGGTAATCGCATATGACCCATATATCAATGAAGAGCGTGCCAAAGCCCTTGGCGTGACCATTGGGACGTTTGATGATGTCATCACGCAGTCGGACTTCATCACGGTGCATATGCCGCTGACGCCGGATACCAAAGGCATGATTGGCATGGAGCAGATGAAGAAGATGAAAAAGGGCGTACGCCTTGTAAACTGCGCCCGTGGCGGCATCATCGTCGAGGAAGATCTGGCAGAGGCGGTCAAGCAGGGCATTGTGGCTGGCGCGGCTATCGATGTTTATACGAGCGAGCCGGTCGGTGCAGATCATCCGCTGGTTGGCGTTCCAGGTATCGTACTGACGCCGCATTTGGGGGCATCGACGGTTGAGGCGCAGATTGGCGTATCGCTCGATGTTTCCGAAGGCATCCTCGCCGCGCTCAAGGGCGAGCCGGTTGCGACAGCGGTCAATATGGCGCCGGTATCGCCGCAGGTCATGAAAGTCATTTCGCCGTATCTGACGCTGGCTGAACGTCTCGGCGGCACGGTGGTATCGCTGGCTGATGGTCCGGTCGAAAAGGTCGAAGTCATCTACAACGGCGAAATCACCGAAGTCAATACGGGGCTGCTGACGACGGCTGTTGTCAAAGGTATGCTGAATCCGATCATGGAAAATGAAGTCAATTATGTCAATGCACCGGGCTTGGCCAAAGAACGTGGCATCAAGGTTACTGAAGTAAAGGAAAAAGAAGTCGAGGATTTCACGAACCTCATCACGGTCAAGGCACAGGTCGCTGGCAAGGAGCTTTCGGTACAGGGGACGCTGTTTGGCAGCGAGGGGCGCATTGTCCGCATCAACAAGTTCCGCGTCGACGTCGATCCGCATGCGCGCATCCTGGTTTGCCCGCATATCAACCGTCCGGGCGTCATCGGCACAATCGGCTCGCTGCTTGGCAATAATGGCATCAACATTTCGGCTATGCAGGTCGGCAAGACGGAAATCGAGGGCACGAGCCTTATGGTGCTGACGGTTGATAATGACATCCCCGCAGCTGTCATGACGGTCATCAAGGGCATGGATGGTATTTCGGATGCCAGACTCGTCAATTTTTATGCCGTTTGATTGCAGGCATATCTATCATATATAATATAAGAAGTGAATGTGGCTGAAGGTGTTTACCAGCCAAAACATCCCTAGGGATTTGTCTGTCCTTAGGGATGTTCTTTCGTATGGACTGCTTGAAGCAGCTGGTTTTCTGGAATGGGAGAGAATCCCTGCCTTTGGGCAGGAATATGAGAAGGTATTCACGAATAAAGGATAAACGTAGGACAAGTAACGGTAGTGTCTGGTTAAGATAAGGAGGGAATTCATTTTGAAACGAATGATTCTATGCATGTTAGCGGTAACGTTATTGTTCCCTTTGCTTTTTGTATCAGCAGCGGATGCTGCGGCTGCACAGGGGAAAAAGATTTTATTTGTGCCGTTGGATAATCGTCCCATTACGGATAAGGAAACCTCTGAGGTAGTGGAAAAGTTGGGGTATCATGTTGTTACTCCACCGGATACGCTGCTGGGAACCCGGGAACAGCCCGGTGATCCAGACGGGCTTTGGCAGTGGCTGCAGGAAAATGCCCCAGGCGCAAAGGCGGCTGTCGTATCGACGGATGCCATGCTTTATGGCAGCCTCGTTGCCTCGCGTAATCATGAACTTACGGAGCAGATTATCCAGCAGCGTGTGGAACGTTTCCGCACATTCCATGAAAATCATCCGCGGCTGTCTCTTTATGGGTATGGCACAATTTTGCGTACGCTGCTTTCAGCTACGCATTCTGGCAATGGGATGGAGCCGGCCTTATATCAGCAGAATGCTCTGAAGCTCCGGGATTACAGTGTGCTTCGCGACAAAGAGGATATGGGGGTGGCGTCGGCTAAGGAACGGCGCGAACTGCAGAAGCTCACGCAGGAAATCGTGCCGGCTGCCATGGAGGATTGGACACATCGTCATGGTTTGAATTACAACGCGAATAAATCGCTGATCGACTTGACTGGCCAGGGCGTATTCTCATTTCTCTTCTTAGGTGGCGATGATGCGGCCATGTATTCCCAGACACACTATGAAATGCGTCATTTGCGTGCGTACGGTCAAAATATCGGCAAGACGAAATTACAGGTAACATCTGGGGCGGATGAACTTGGGATGGTTATGATGTGCCGGGCTGTTTGCGATGACAAACGCGACATTCCCTTTGTCTACACCACTTATAACATTGGCAAAGGGCGCAAAACCATTCCCAGCTACTGCAACGAAGAGATTGGCAATGATGTAGACAATACCATCATTGCAGCGGGCGGAATACAGGTGCCGGCCGCCGAGCGGGCGGAGCTTGTCATAGCCATCAATACTAATCCGGATGGGAAAACGCGTGAGGCTAATACGCTGGAAAATACGATAAAGCCGCGTAAGGGAACGAAGCCGTTCGTGGCTCTGGTCAAGGAGCTGGTAGGGAAGGGCTATCCTGTAGCTGTGGCTGACATTGCCTATGGCAATGGCGCCGACAACGCTTTGATGCATGAACTGTGTCAAGAAGACTTGCCGTTTAAACTGCGGGCTTATGGCGGCTGGAACACGGCAACCAATACTACGGGCTTTCTGATCGGTACGGGTATGTTAGCGAAATGGATGGACAAGCAGAGCCAGGAGGAACTAATGCTTACCCGTTATCTTGATGACTGGGGCTATCAGGCCAATGTTCGCCAGAAACTAGCTGGTGCTGTTGTGCTTCAGCCTGGTTATGATCAGTCTACGGGAAATCTTGCTGGTGCCCGTGCTTTTGCCAGCCGGCAGGGAACGGACTGGCTAAAGGAATTTGCCCGGAAAAATATTCATTTGCCGGCAGGACTGTCGCTGGAAAACTTAAAAATGACGCATCCATGGAATCGCTTGTTTGAATGTGCGCTGAGCTATTGACGGCAGGGGAGTGAATCCTTAAGATTCCTGCTGATGCGAAGAGAAAGCCCCCATAAGTTAGAGCAAGAAATCTAGCTTATGGGGGCTTTTCGGTCAATTATGGGAACAGTTTATAGACGGCTGAATTTGATTTCATTTTGCAGTTCGTCAGGCACTGCATCGGGATTCAGGCGCTGCACCTTGCGCAGGATGAGGTCAAGGTTATGGGTGCGGGTGTTGTGGGCAACGTTCCAGCGGTCCATAAGCGGCTGATACTGCGGGCTGTGACCGCGTTCTGCGCGGAATTTCTGCGAGAAGGTACAGTATTTGAACAGGATTTCGCGGGCAATCTTATTGAGCTTGGGCATGCCATAGGCTTCACTCTGGATATATTTTTCGTAATCAGCGACAAAGACGGTTTTGTAGTCATTGCGGGCTTTTTGCAGGGTGAGCTTGATGCGTTCCTTGATATCGCTGGATAGATAGCCGTTTTTGCGGTAGAACTGAAGATAGTTCATGTACTCCGAAGTCAGCGATGGTTCGGAGATATCGGCGTAGCGTACACCTTGGATACGGCGGCACATTTCCCAACGGAACAGCGCACACATATGGACAATCGTGGCGTCGAGATCCTCAGAATGGAAAATCGACAACATCATATGAGCGGGCGTCACACGCCGCATGCCCTCGATTTCCTGCCACATGAGGCCACGGCTGCCGAAATTCGGCATCAGGATGACGTAGGGGCGTACTTCGGTGTTGTAGACGAAATGCGGAATCTTGAACTCGGCGAATGAGGTCAGCGTCGGGCGGTAGAAGCAGCCAAAGTCGACGGCGAGTACCTTGTCGAAGGCTGCACGTACCAGTGCTGGTGAGGCGAGACTTTTTTCGAGCGGACGCACGACATCCTGGGCGTTGAACACTGGGACAAAGGATGCCAGACGGCCATAGGTGGCCTTGTTGGCAGAGGTGAACATGTTGCGGATCTCAAAGCTGACCATGGCCCGGGGATCGTTTTGGAGTTCATCCGCCTGCTGCTGCGTTAGAACGCCAGTCCGCACATCTTCGCGCAGTGATTCGGTCCAGTCGTTATCGAATTCATTCTTGGATGGTACGGCTTCGCCCTGGTAAATTTTCTGCAGCCAGTCGTAGAGGCAGAGAATCTGTCCTTCGGGGTCATTTTCCCAACCGACTGCAGTGCGGTAAAGATATTCGGTGTTGGCTGCACCAGCCAGTGTTTCATCGACGAAACCAAAGAGGAAGAACATGCGGACTTCGGCAGGAATCAGCGAATTTTCCATGCTCTTGAAGAAGGCAGCTTCATAAATCTGATAGAAACCCTCGGCAATGCTCATGCGCAGGCGGCGCATTTCATCGGACTTAGCCAGGCGGTCTTCAACTTCGGTATAGGTCTTGATGTCCTTGCGAAAAGTATCGGCAATGCTTGTATCGACACCGGAGAAGGCCAGGATCATATCCAGCGCATTATGAATCGATGGGGCGGCATCAGAGCTTTGGCGGGCATTGGTGTCGACACGTGATTTCACTGCATAGAAAGCCTCTGTGAACGGTTTGGCGATTGTTTTTGTGTTGTTGATGAAGGTAAGCATATCTTCAAGTTGTCCGCAGAGTTTCCGTTCGATGCTGGCTGCACGCATTACAGTGGCAAGGCAGAAGGTCATATCAAGCGGATAGAAATCTTTTTCCAGCAGTGTGCGTTTATCGCAGAAAGCCCGGCAAAGGTCGGCCTCCCAGCCGGCAGAAGTTTCTGCGGGTTCTGGTTCTGTCAATGCCAGAATGAAGGCGAAATTTTCCGGCTGCTGTTGGAGCTGCACACACATGAATTGATATTCGTTGTAGTTATATTTGATGTCTTTGCAAAGCTCTGCAGCGGAATCGGAAGTTGCCGATAGCGCATTGAGCATTCTTGCAGCAGTCTCCATGCTGGCTGCTGCTATGACTGGTGCTATGGCAGGAGTGCTGGTGACTGCCTCGACGATATCATCCTCGCTTTCATAGTCAAGGACGATCAGCGTCGATTCCTCACGTGCGATATAGTCAAAACGATAGGTCTCAGCCGGTTTATAAGCTGTCCCGACAATCGTGCCGCTGCCCAGGTTGACTTCTAATGCATCGGCATCGGTCAGGGTCAGTGCACCGGCCAGCACGATTTCCAATGTGCGGACGCTATCGCCTTTTTTATGCAATACTTGCCCCTTGCTTAGCTTGATTTTTTCCATCAAGTAAACCTCCCCAAATCAATGATTCCTTACTATCTCTTATGACATATTCCCTTTTATTTTACTGCATAGTCTCCCTTGCTGGCAAGGTCAATCTTAGACGTTTATGAGAAAAGTCATATTATTCAGTTAACAATATTAAATGTATACATGCATACAAATTGCATTCAATGTAAATATATGATATGATATATCCACGTTAGGGGGAATGATGTATGTTTACTCAAGACATGTACGTTACGAGAATAAAGTTCATAGCGTTGAGCCAGCTGCGTCAGATCATGGACGCGGTCAAGGAGACTCCGGCCGGCTATCGTAAGGATACGGCTGAGTATTTGGCGGCTATGTATTACATCATTGACACCATGACACAGGATCGGCTCAATGAGATAGTCAATACTGTGCATGACAGCTATGTAGAAGCTGGCATGGATGATGATGGCTATGTGGCGGATTCCTTGATGACGATTGCTTTGGCTCAGTATCAGAACGAGCTCGGTGAGCGCAACGTATACGATATGGGCTGGGACCGCCTCGTGGAGGATTTCTTCCGCACGGCGATTGCTTGAGCATACAAAACTTACCAACAACTTATCATAATATATTGCGAGGAAACTCCTGCCTGCGGGCAGGAGTTTTTTCATTGGCAGAGAAGTAGAAGGAGGAGTGCAAGACGAAGGGAGGAATGTGCGTTGCCGATGTACAAAAAATCAATGTTCATCCTGCTGATCTTGTTATTGGCAGCAGCGGGGGGAACGATGTATGGCACATATATGCAGGAACAGGCCGTGGCCTTGGATGCAGCCGAGGTGCAGGAAAAGCCGGATGCGAAAGCTGTCATTACGGTGTATGTGACTGGTGCCGTGAGCAGGCCGGGCGTTGTGACTTTGGCCGAAGGTGCGCGTGCTGATGAGGCGGTCAATGCCTGCGGTGGGCTGCTGCCAACTGCGGATCAGGAACACATCAATATGGCACAATTCCTGCAGGACGGCCAACAGCTGCGCGTACCCGAAAAGAAGAATGGCGAGGGCAAAGCTGCCGCAGAACGCAAAGAAGATGGGGGCAGCGGCTATGTCAACATCAATACGGCCGATGAGAAAGAGCTGGATTCGCTTCCAGGTGTCGGACCGGCTATGGCAAAACGCATCATTGAATATCGGGAGACGCAAGGGAATTTTGCGCGCATTGAAGACATCAAGAAAGTCAGGGGAATCGGTGAGGCTAAGTTTGCCAAGATGAAGGATAAGCTGTGTATCTGAGAGGAACGCAAGAGGGAAGGCGTGAGGCATGATGGAAGTGGGGCAGCAGCAACAGCCTTTTCTGGCGGGATGCCTGCTCATGCTCTGTGCGGGGATAGCGTTGGCAAAGTTTAGCGGATGGCAGGCCGGAAGCTGGGGAATGGCAGGGCTGCTGGTGGCAGCAGGCATAAGCGGAATCCTGGTGTGGTGCAGCAGCCGCTGGAGCTGGCTGGCGCTGCTGCTGACTGTCTTTTTGCTGGGCTGGGTGCGGTTTGGTGCAGCGGCAATCCTGCCAGAAAACGATATTGCGCATCTTGCTGGGACGGAGGCCAGGGTCACGGGAATCGTGCGGGAGGAGCTGCGTGTTACGGAAGATTTGACCGGTCAGCGAAAAGTCAGATATACCCTTGACGTGTCAAAAGCCAGTATTGCTGGTGCAGAAACAGCTTGCTCGGGCGGTTTGTATGTCTACACGCGCGTGACTGCAGGGGAAGAGCCAGTGGTGCGGGTAGGTGACAGGCTTACGGCTGCTGGCAGGGTAAAGGTGCCGCATGGCTATCGCAATCCAGGCCAGCTTGACATGCGGAGCTTGCTGCGGGCACAGGGCATTACGGCATCGCTGGCTGCTGGCAAGCAAGGTGTGACGATCGATCCACAGACCGGCTATGCCTTTGCCCGGTGGATTGCTGGCATACGGGAACATTACCGGGCGGCGATGATGGCGGTCATGCCCCGTGAAGATGCAGCAGCTATCTTTGCGCTGATGTTTGGGGGCTATGACGGTATCCGTCCGGAACTGCTGGAAGATTTCACGACAGCAGGCATCGTCCATATCCTGTCGGTGTCGGGTTCACATATCAGCCTGCTGGCAGCGGTAATGGCCTGGTTCGGGGCACTTTTCCGGCTGCCGCGGCCGTTGACGGCCGTGCTGGTCATCGGCGTGATTATTGTTTATAGCATTCTGGCTGGCTGTGTGCCTCCGGTGATACGCTCAGCATTGATGGGCGGACTGGCATTTTTGGCTTTGGCCTTGGAGCGGGAAAAAACAGCGGGACGCATTCTCGTGCTTACGGGCCTTTTTATGCTGGTGGTTTCGCCGCTGCTGCTGTTCCATATCAGTTTCCAGCTCTCCTTCTTGGCGACGGCGGGGCTGCTATATCTGGCGCCGGCCATCCGTGAGTGGCTGTTGCAGCGCGGATGGCCGGCGTTTTTGGCGGGGAGCTTTGCAATCACGATAGCAGCGCAGACGGCGGTATTACCGATACTTGCGTGGTATTTCAATCAGGTATCGCTGTCGGCTCTCTTAGCGAATCTCCTCGTAGTTCCTATTTTGGAAGGAATGCTGGTTGCCGCTTTGCTGGCAGGGATAGCAGCTTTGTTCCTGCCGCTGGCTGGCAAGCTGGTCTTTGCTGGGGACAGCTTGCTGCTTGGCGTGGTGGCGGAGCTGACGCACCTCATTGCGCGGCTGCCTGCCAGTCAGGTATGGGTGCCATCGCTGGATGTTTTCTGGAGTGGTCTTTACTATAGCGGGCTGGCTTTTTGCCTGCTTTCACGGCAGCAGCGGCAGGCATGGCAGGCGTGGCTGTTGCGGCAGAAAAAAATGCTCGCCGTCCTGTCAGCTGCCATTTTCCTGCTGGCTGGCTGGCGCTATATGCAGCCGGCGGAATTAGCGGTGCATTTCATTGACGTGGGACAGGGCGATGCGTGCCTGGTAGTGACACCGCGGCATCATGCGTTCATGATCGATACGGGCGGGACGCGTGATAGAAGATTTGATGTGGGGGCCCGTGTGGATATTCCTTACCTGTGGCATTATGGTGTCCGTAAGCTGGACTATATTTTTCTGACGCATGCCCATGAGGATCATGCGGCTGGTGCAGGCGCGATTCTCAAGAAAATACCCGTTGGAGAAGTGGTTACGGCTAGTGAGGGAAGAGAAGCGTATCGCTTGAGTTTGCAGCTTCCTGCCGGGACACAGGCTGTGTTGACAGAGGCTGAGGAGGGGACACGTTATGTCGTCGATGGTGTAACAATAGAGGTCATCTTTGCCCCTAAACATCTTGATGCGAAAGGAAGGGCTGGCAATGAGGCATCTAATGTCTATCGGGTCAGTTATGGCAAGGCCAGCTTCCTGTTCACAGGTGATTTGATAGCTGAAAATGAGAAGAAACTGCTGGCACAGGGGAAGAAGGTCAAAAGCACGGTGCTCAAAGTCGGCCATCATGGCTCTGATACGTCCACTTCGGAAGAATTCCTGGCAGCTGTTGCACCGCAGTGGGGGGTGTTCTGTGTTGGTGCAGATAATAGCTTTGGCCACCCGAAACCGGAAATCGTCAAGCGGCTGGAAAAAGCAGGTGTACATAGTTATCGCACAGATAAGGATGGGGCAGTGGTATTCTATACGGATGGACAAAAAATGCGGGTAAAGGTATATGGTGCGGGAGATTTTGCACAATAGGCCAGGAAAAAGCAGGAAAATAAAACCTTTCTACAGAAGTTATTAGGGTAATTGCTTGTCCGGCAGCTGGATAAATCACGTTGCTGGATATGGTGTATAATGGGAAGGGGGTGAGCCAGCGTGAAGCAGGGAGAGATTGTCCTTGACGCGGACATACAGAATCTGGCCAGGCTAAATGCCTGGCTGGATGAGTTTACGTCTGCGGGGCTTCCGCCCAAAGAGAGAGGCCAGCTGGAGCTGGCTGTCGAAGAGATTTTTGTCAATATTGCCAGTTATGCCTATGCACCGCAGACAGGGCCGGTTGTGGTCAGGGGGAAGGTCATGGATACCCCGTCTGCATCGATCGAACTCATCTTTATGGATGAAGGCCGGCCTTTTGATCCGCTGGCCCGTGAAGATCCACCGACAGATGTGGCCTTGAAGGATCGGGCAATCGGTGGCTTGGGAATTTTTTTAGTCAAGAAGATTATGGACGAGGTCAGTTATCGGCGCGAAGCGGGGAAAAATATCCTTGCGTTGCGCAAGAATCTTTCATGTCAGGAAGCATAGCTGGCTGAGAAGGGAGCAATCAATCATGGAAATCAAGAAAGAAAAAAACGGGACGGTACTGACGCTGGCACTGGCAGGACGGTTGGATGCAGCGACGGCACCAGAGCTCGATGCCTGCATCAAACAGGAGATTGCCGGTCTTACGGAACTAACGCTGGATTTTGCTGCGCTGGAATACATTGCTTCGGCAGGCCTGCGCGTTTTGCTGGTGGCGGAGAAACTAATGCGTAAGCAGGGGAAGATGCGGCTCGTGCATGTGAATCCCAATGTGCGTGAGGTGCTGGATATGACAGGGTTCCTCCAGTTCCTGAATGTCGAGGAATAACACGGGGCGCAAGTCCTGGGACGATGGCGGGAAGGAATAGGCGCGGACGGCGCGAATATATTATTGTAGAATATGACTAGCTGGAGGATGACAACATGATGCAAGCAGAAGAATTTAAGGCGCAGGCAATGGCTGCCGGGGTCTCTGAGGCGGCTGTGAATATGGAGATTGCGATGCACGATAAATTTGTCCGCATGGGGATGCAGCCGGCCTCGTATGAGGAAATGCTAGCCGCGATACGCAAAAAGTCCTGTGTGGAGGTGTTTGAGTCATCCTTGAACGCTTGAGTGATGAGGACGGCAAAATGGAGGAAGCTTTTTCGGAATTGAATAAACAGCAGCGGCAGGCAGTGGAAGAGCTGTCTGCTAATATTTTGCTGCTCGCACCGGCGGGAACAGGCAAGACGAATACCCTTGCTTGCCGGATTGCCAATATCCTGGCCAAGGGGAAGGCGCTGCCGGAGGAAATCCTCTGCCTGACCTTTACCAATAAGGCCTGCCGGGAGATGCGTGAGCGGGTGGAGGCACGGGCTGGTGAATCTGGTAGCCATGTGGTGGTGCGTACCTTTCATGGGTTCTGTTATGACGTGATCAAGACGGAGGCCAAACGGCACTCGGATCTGTTTGCTGACTTTACGATTTTTGATGAGACAGACTGCCGGGGCTTGCTCAAGGATATCCTGGCGGCGGAGTGGCCGCTTATGGCGGTGCAGAACCTTGCCGCTCAGCTAAAGGAAAAGCGGGCGGCCTACGCGTATTATTCTGACGACGCTGCTGAGGATTACCGGCGGACACTCGCGCAGCTCATAAAGAGAGAAGCGAAAGCGGTAAAAGCCCTGGCTGTCGATGATTCCTATCATTATTATGCGCGTTTGTTCAGCGGTTGGCAGGACTGGGGGCCGTCGCTTGTGGCTGCGTATGACCAAAGGCTGCATGGCTTGCATGGGCTGGACTTTACGGATCTTATCGTCAATGCCGGGCAGCTTTTGGCGCAGGAAGCGGTAGCAGTCAAATGGGCGCGCCGCTTTTTGTATATCAATATCGATGAAGTGCAGGACACCAGTGAGCTGGAGTATGAAATCATCGCGCGCATCTTTGGCAGCAGTCATTTGCTGCTTTGCGGGGATTACTTCCAGACAATCTATGAATGGCGCGGGTCACATCCAGAGCAGGTATTGCGCAGTTACCAGCAGGAATATCATCCGCGCCGTATTGTGCTGCACGAGAATTACCGGTCGACGCAGGTCCTGCTGAATGCTTCGTTTGCCAGCCTGCAGGAGCTGTTTCCTGAGCGTGTGTCAGCGCTTTACCCTGAGGGGCTGCAGGCCGTGAGCAGGGAGTATGGGGAAAAGATTACCTTCAAGGGTGCTATGGATATGGCTGAGGAGGCGCAATGGATCTATTATGCCATCCAGCAGCTGCCTGTACAGGATTATGGGCGTGTTTGCATCTTGACGCGCAGCAATCGCTACAACAAAGATCTGTCGGCATATTTCCGTTCGCTGGGGCGGCTGCAGCCAGAGAATCAACGGCTGCCCTTTATGCTCATCGATGAGATGAAATTCTTCCGGCGGCAGGAGGTCAAGGATGTGCTGGCGTTTTTACGCCTTATTGTCAATAAACACGATGTATCGAGTCTGGTACGCATCCTCAATCGCTTTGGCGAGGGAATCGGTCCGGCGGCTATCCGCAAGCTGTCGTCGGCAGAGTATCGGCGGGCAGGAATCCGGCTGACGGATTTCATCGATCCGTTTGCCCGGCGCGATGGGGATCCGTTTCAGTTGCTGCAGGATGCACTGGCACAGGAAAACATCGTTGTCTTTGACGTCGAGGCGACAGGCGTGGATACGACACGTGATGAGATCATCCAGATTGCCGGTATCCGGCTGGGTAAAGATGGCAGCATCAAGCAGGAATTCCAGCGCGTATTGCGGCCGACACGCCGCGTGGGTGACTCGGTGCGCGTGCATAAGATGAGTGATGAGTGGCTGGCTCAATATGGGCAGGACCCCGCGCAGGTGCTCAAGGAATTCTGTGAATTTGCGGCAGGGGCTGTGATTGTCGGTCATAATGTAACGTATGATTTGCGCATCCTGGGCAGTCACTTGGCGCGGCTGGGGCTGCCGCAGCTATCGTATATCTGTTATTATGACACGCTGGATATTTTCCGCCGGTTCTATCCGAACCTTCCCAATCATAAGCTGGAGTTTTTGGGGGATTACTGTAAGGTCAGCCATAAATCTTCGCATGATGCGCTTGATGATATCAAGGCGACGGCAGAAATCCTCATGTTCGCGCTGCAAAAGGATATCGGGCCGCAGAGCAAGCAGCGCCGTGAATACTTTGCTGTCTGGCAGGAAAAGTTTGCGGATCTGGCGGATCTCGTGGATTCGTTCCGGCAGCAGGCTGAGGAGCTGCGTCCCTGGCAGCTTCTCGGCAAAATCGTTGTTGAAGCCGGCATCAGTGCGTATTATACGCAGCATAAGGAATATCAGCGTGTGGAGAATCTGCGGGATCTTTTCCGGCAGGCACGCAATCTCGATGATGTGTCAATCCGGCCGCTTGACGCCGTTGAGCGCTTCCTGCGTTTCACGACACTTTCGAATACCGAGCTTGATGCATTGACGAAAAAGCCGCAGATTCCCATCATTACGGTACATCAAGCCAAAGGGTCCGAGTTCGATTATGTGTTCCTGGCTGGCATGCAGGCGGGGACGTTTCCCGGCTTTCAGGCGGAGAAGTCCGGCAAGCTTGCGGAGGAGGCGCGGCTTTTCTATGTAGCGATAACGCGTGCGCGTAAACAGTTGTTTGTGTCCTGGTGTCAGCAGCGTTATGGGCATTATGTGCATCAGAGTCCGTTCTTGGCGACGATTCCGCGCCAATATGTGCAGAATATATAGGCGTTTCGGTTATGTTACGTTTGTCTGGCTGGATAGGTTTTGCTGATGATGAATTGTCATAAAAGCGTTTCTTGTGTAAATCTATGTACATTTTGAGTGATATATAGTATACTGAGAAGCGTTGGAGGGGAACTTTAGGCCCCTGCTGGCAGAATAGAATATCTAGGCAAAAGGAGCGATTACTTTGGCAGACATGAAACAGTATGTCCAGGATACGCTGGACCTCATTGGCAAACGTGACCCGGAACAGAAACAGTTCAAGACCACGGTTTCAAAAGTCTTGGAGACTGTCGTACCTGTTCTGGAGAAACATCCGGAATACAAGGAACAGAAGATTCTCGAGCGCATGGTCGAGCCAGAGCGCGTCGTCTCCTTCCGTGTACCGTGGCAGGACGACAAGGGTGTGACGCATATCAATCGCGGCTTCCGCGTTCAGATGAACAGCGCAGTCGGCCCTTATAAAGGCGGTTTGCGCTTTCATCCCAGTGTCAATCTCGACATTTTGAAATTCCTGGCTTTTGAGCAGGTTTATAAGAATGCGCTTACGGGCCTTCCTATCGGTGGAGCGAAGGGTGGCTCGGATTTCGATCCGCATGGTAAATCGGATAATGAGGTCATGCATTTCTGCCAGAGCTTTATGACGGAGCTCTATCGTCATATCGGCCCGCATGTTGATGTGCCGGCTGGCGATATCGGCGTTGGCGGCCGTGAGATTGGCTATTTGTTTGGCCAGTACAAGCGTATCTGCAATGCCTATGATGCGGCGGTGCTCACGGGAAAGCGCGTGGACTATTGGGGCAGTCTCGCCCGTCCTGAAGCTACGGGCTATGGCCTTATGTATTTCGTCAAGAATATGCTTGACGACAAGAACATCAGTCTCAAAGATAAGACGCTTGTCGTTTCCGGTGCGGGCAATGTGGCGACCTATGCTATCGAGAAAGCGCAGGAATACGGTGCTAAGGTGGTAACCTGCTCCGATTCGGATGGCTATATCTACGATCCCAATGGTATTGACCTCGATGCAGTCAAGGAAATCAAGCAGGTGCGCCGCGGCCGTATCAAAGAATATGCTGCTACGCATCCGCAGGCTGAGTACCATGAAGGCTGCACGGGGGTCTGGACGGTCAAGTGCGATGTGGCACTGCCGTGTGCGACGCAGGGCGAGATCGATATCGAGAGTGCCAAGACATTGGTAGCTAATGGCGTCCTTGCAGTCGGTGAGGGAGCCAACATGCCGTCATCGCTGGAGGCTATCGAATACTTCCAGCAGAACAAGGTGTTGTTTGCACCGGCCAAGGCGGCCAATGCTGGTGGCGTTGCTGTATCGGCACTGGAAATGTCGCAGAACTCCGAGCGCCTGCAGTGGACGTTTGCCGAGGTGGACAATAAGCTCAAGGACATCATGGCCAATATCTACCGTTGCGCGAAAGCAAATGCGGAAAAATATGCTGATCCGGATGATTTGGTCGCCGGTGCCAATATCACGGCATTTGTCAAGGTGGCAGATATCATGCTGGCACACGGGCTGGTCTGATTTTTTACAGGGAAAAAAATGGGGCATCGCTTGTCTGAGCGATGCCCTTTTACTATAATATTAGAATGCAGAGAATATAAGCTATGAGAAAAAGAAAGATGCGGATATGACGTGAAATTTGGCGAGTTTATGGTAAAACTCCAGCAACAGCAGGATTGCCATCTGTTCCTGCTGGCTGGCGAAGAACATTATTATATTGACAAGGCTCTGAAAAAGATAATGGCGGGGCTTTTTCCGCAGCCGCAGGAGGCCGCGGAGTCTGTCCAGAAAATTACGGCGGATATCGACACCGATGATCTTATCGGCATGATCGAGACGGCTCCCTTTTTTGCGGACAAAAACGTATTGCTGCTCCGCAATACGTCATTGTTCAAGCCCAAGGCCGATGGGGAGAAAAAGACAGCGGCCAAGGACAAGAAAATGGAGCGGTTGCTGGCAGTGCTTGCGGATATGCCGTCGTTCAGCTATGTCATCTTTGTGACGGGAGACAAGGCAGACAAGCGGCGTAAGCTATACAAGACGATAGAGAAATACGGCCTGGTGCTGGAGGCTGAGGCCGTGCGTGCCTGGAACATCAACGACTGGCTGCAGGGTAAACTGCAGACGATAAACCGCGAGCTCGATCGCGATGCTTATGCATATTTTCAGGGAGCGGTCAGTATGATGCAGCAGATTTCCCTGGAGTTCCTGGACCGGGAGTTTGACAAGCTGGCGTTGTTTGCCAAGGAACGCCGCATTACCAAGGCGGAGCTTGTCCAGGTTTTTGCGGGGCTGCCTGAGGTATCGATTTTTTCCCTGATGGATGCGATAAGCGAGCGCAACAGCCGCAAGGCATTGATGCTTTTGAAACGGCAGCTGGCTGACGGTACGTATTTTACCGTAATCCTGGCGTTGCTGACGCGTCATGTGCGCCAGCTTTGGCAGGCAAAGACCCTGCAGGCCAAGGGAATACGCGGCAAAGCTTTAGCAAAACCGATGGAACTCAATCCTTTCATTGCCGAAAAGATCGGACGGGCGGCGGCGCAGTTCCCGGAGGCGGTACTCAAGGCGGCTATGCTGGAGCTCATTGACGCGGATTATTGGCTCAAGACGGGACAGGCTGGTGAGGAAATACTCGAGCATACCGTAATCCGTCTCTGTGATAAATCATAGGACCTTTTCGGCCGTTTCATTTCTGGACTGGCGTTGCTGCGGCGAAAAGTGCAGCCAGCAGAAGTGGCAGTGAGGTCAGCAGCAAAGCAGTGGAAAGGCCGATGTAGTCAGCCAGTGCGGCAGTGATGGCGGTGCCGATGCTGCCGAGTCCGAAGGAGAGCCCAAGCATCATGCCGGAGGCCATGCCAGCATTGGCTGGCATCAGGCGGTTGGCCCAGACCAAGGAGCTGGGCTGTGGCGAGAGCAGGAAGAAGCCTGAGAAGAATAGGGCCAGCAAAGAGAGCACACTTGAGCCAGCGTGCGTAAAGAAATAGCAGGTTGGCAAAAGTCCAAGCAGCAGGGAGCCTACAATGATGGTTTTATGGGAACAGCGCTTGCCGAGCCAGCCGCCGGTAAGGCCGCCAGCGGTACAGCCGACCAGGAACAGGGTCAAAAGGCTGCCCGACAGCAGGGAGCTGTAGCCGGCGTGAATCAGCAGCAAAGGCAGGAAAGTGGATACCGAGGTATGCGTCCAGCAGCGGAGGCCCATGGCAAGATTGAGCTTGATTACTGAACGGTTGGCAAGTATCTCGCCAAGGCTTAACGCTGGCTTGCCACTGCTATTGTCAGGGATGGTGGAAAACTGACGCAGGCTGCTTTGGGACAGGATGATGGCCAGCAGTATGCTGGGGATGATCAGCCAGGGAAGCGAAGTCAGCGGATAGGCGGACGTAAAGGCTACGAGGGCAAGGGGCGCCAGTGCAAAGCCGATGTTGCCGCCAGCGATGTAGTAGGACATGTCACTGGAAAGGTTTTGCGGCCTGCTTGATTTAGCGACAAGTGTTGAGCCGAGCGGATGAAAAAGCGAAACGGAAAGGCCTGTCAAAGCAATGACAAAAAACAGCATGGTTTTGCTGGTGATAAAGCCTATCGTGCAGATGCAGATGGCACCGAACGGCAGGACAGGGACCAGAAGCCGGCGCCAATCGTGCTTGTCCATGATATAGCCAAAGACCGGCTGCAGGAGATTGCTGGTGATGGACATGACCATGATCAATAAGCCGCTGAGCGTCAGCGAAAGGCCGAGCTGCGGAATGATGACCGGCAGCAGGATGGGCAGGAAATTGCAATAGAAATCGTTGAGAAAGTGACCAGTGCTTAGCAAAGCGACATTCACGCGTGAAGAAATATGGTTCATGGCTGTACCTCATAAATGTATAATAAGTAATGATGGATGAAAGATAACAGAATCCATTGTAGCAAAGCTTGTCCCTGAACGCAAAGCCACTTTTGTTGTATGGTTGTAACAAACCTTACGGCTGGCATAAAGGCATTTGTGCTACAATAGCGGTATTCTAGTGAGACAGGGGGATATAACATGATGAAATGGGCGGTAGTTTATTCTTCCGTAACAGGGAATACGCGGCAGATTGCAGAGGCGATCGCTCAGAAGGCTGGCGATGCGGATATTTTCCGTGTACAGGACGCACCTCAGGATTTATCGGCTTATGATGTGGTAGCCATTGGCTATTGGCTGCGGCTGGGGCAGCCTGACCCATTGACATTGAAATATCTGGCGGGGGTCAGGGATGCGAAGGTGGTATTCTTTCAGACGCATGGCACCGCGCCGGATAGTGAGCATGCGATCACTTCGTTTGCCCGTGCCGGCTATCATCTGGGAGAAGGTTGTGAGATACTCGGCACGTTTGGCTGCCGGGGCAAGATCAATCCGGCTATGCTGGAAAAGCGCAAGAATGCTGGTCCCGATGATCCGCATGGCGGGCCGCAGAGTGAAGAGCGGTGGCGTTTGGCGGCATCACATCCCGATGCGCAGGATATCGCTGCTGCACAGGATTTTGTCGATCGCATGGAACATAAGCTGGTTATGAAGGCACGGTTTGCCGCCCGGCAGGCAGAAAAATTGGCGGCGTTGCAACAGAAAAAATAAAAATCATGACAACGGGCAGGTTGGCGTACGCGTCAGGCTGCCCGTTAGTTGCTATGAAATATTCTGAATAAAAGGACAAATATAAATTTTAATTGACAATAAAAAATATTAATGGTAATATAAAAAACGTAAACAAAACAAGCAGGGATGGAAGCAGTCGGCAGGAGTCGGCTGCTTTTCCTATGGAGAAAAAATCTATCATTCCTAATTGTTATCGTTTCGCAGTTTTTATAGTTTATTATTATTAAATCCTATTTACAGAGGGGAGTCTTGGGAAGACATGGAGGCACTTTGTATAGCATTAGCATTGCTGGGGTTGATGTATTTTGCGTATCGGGGCTGGTCAATCATCCTGATCGCACCGTTCTTTGCCGGGCTGGCAGCATTGGCCAGTGTCTTTGATATCCTGCCAGTTTACAGTGAGCTCTATATGACGCGTTTGGCAGAATATGTCAAGACGTATTATCCGGTGTTCCTGTTTGGCGCAGTGTTCGCGCGGCTCATGGAGAAAGGTGGATTGGCTTCGGCGGTTGCGGGCAAGATTGTCGACGTGCTTGGGGAAAAGCGGGCAATCCTGGCGGTGCTGATGGGCTGTGGTGCGTTGACCTATGGTGGCCTCAGTGTTTTCGTTGTTGCCTTTGTCATGTATCCGTTTGGTGCGGTTGTCTTCAAGAAAGCGGATATCCCCAAGCGCCTGCTGCCAGCAGCTCTTTGGGTGGGTATCTTTTCGTTTGCGATGGTTTCGCTGCCGGGTACGCCGCAGATCCAGAACATCATTCCGTCGTCATATTTCCAGACGAGCACTTGGGCAGCACCGGGGATTGGCTTGTTTGCGTCCCTTTTGTTCCTGCTGATTGGCTGGGGGTGGGTCGGTCATCGGGCAAAGGTGCTCAAGGCAGCTGGAGAAGGCTATGGCAACCATGTGGTTGATGGACGGCGCAAGCGCAATCCGAAAATTCATATTCCCTGGTACTGGGCATTGCTGCCGCTGGTGCTGGTCATCGTCATCAACGTTATCCTGTCCAATCCGTTTGGCTGGGCCTGGGGATTCCATTGGAGCGCCGACAGCTTGGAGACGCTGAAGGAACTGCATTTGTCACTGCTGGCTACGCAGGTCGGCAAAGTCTCGGCGATTTGGTCTATCAGCGTGGCTTTGATTATCAGCAGCATCGTGGCTGCTTATATTGGCCGCAAGCGTTTCATGGTACTGGATGGTTTCCTGCCGCCAATCAATTATGCGGCACTTTCTTCGGGCACTGCTGTGCTCAATGTAGCTTCTGGCTATGCGTTTGGCTGTGTCATCACAGCAATGCCGGGCTTTTTGCCAGTTACGCAGTGGCTGGTCGGTATAGCCGATTCTTTTGGCCCGCTCCTTTCGGCGGTCATCACGACGAATATCATGTGCGGTATTACGGGCTCGGCATCGGGCGGCTTGACGATTGCTTTGTCGGCACTCGGTGATCAGTGGGCGGCTATGGCAACGGCGGCAGGAATCCCGCTCGAGGTCCTGCACCGCATCGTGGCAATCGCTTCCGTGGGCATCGACCCGGTGCCGCATTGCGGTGCGCTGGTCACTTTGCTGGCCATCTGCGGGCTTACGCATCATGATTCCTACTATGATATCGCTGTAGTCATGGCGCTGAAATTCTTTGTGCCGTTCTTATGTATCTTGTTCTATATGCTGACAGGTATTTGCTGATACCTGTCAAAGGCCGGCAGGCTGGGGATTGCTACCGATTGGTTTTGTCCTCAGTCTGTTTTTTATGCCAGGAATTGGCGGACTGTGTTGAAAAAAGGTGTTGAAGTCCGTATAATGGGAAACATCATGAAAGGAGAGATTGCATGCGGCTCAAAGGTTCGTTGCTGCTTTTCTGTGCCGCCTTTATCTGGGGCACGACATTTGTGGCGCAGATGGTGGGCATGGATGGGCTGGGGCCCTTTACCTATGCGATGGCCAGATATTCGTTAGGATTCTTGTTCCTGCTCGGGCTCTGGTATGCATTGCGCGGTCAGCGGGCACAGGCAAGACAGCGGGGAACGTATCATCCGGGCTGGCGGGCTGGTTTTGGTTCTGGGGCCATCATGTTCCTGGCTACTTCGCTGCAACAAGTGGCGATGTTGTATACGACAGCTGGCAAGACGGCTTTTATCACGGCACTGTACATCATTCTGGTGCCGTTGGGCGCGGCTGTGCTTGGCAAGAAAATCTATGGCGAAAACTGGGCGGGGGCGCTGGCGGCGCTGGCGGGGCTGTATCTGCTGTCCATCCATGGTGCCATCACGCTGAACTTTGGCGATGGACTGGTTTTTTTGAGTGCGTTTTTCTGGGCTGCGCAGATCTTGTTCATTGACCGTTATGCCGAGCGTGTGGATGCTATCGAGCTTTCGGTAGCACAGATTTCTGTTTGCTGGCTCGGCAGCACGGTGGCAGCGCTGTGCTTCGAGGAGATTAGCTGGAGCCCGTTGGTGGCAGCCTGGTTCGCTGTTTTCTATGGCGGTGTGATGTCAGGTGGTGTAGCCTTTACTTTGCAGATTTATGGACAGAAATATGCTGAGCCGGGACCAGCCGCTATCATCATGAGCTTTGAGGCGGTATTCGGCGCTGTGTCAAGCTGGCTGCTGCTTGATGAGGTCATGAGCACTATGCAGATTGCCGGCTGTTGTCTTATGTTTGCCGGCGTGCTGGTTACGCAGTCACGTTTGTTGTTCAAATGGCGATGAATAGGGATTGCTATTTTCGATAGACAAGTGTATAATCAGTTTAAACGGTTAACTTTCATTGCTAGATGCAAATATTATGCTGGATGCGAAGTAAGGAAGTGTTTGGCGTGAAGCTTGACAGCTTGAAGATTGTTCTGGCTTGTTTGGCGGTATTCCTCTTCAGCTGAGTCCGTGGATAGACTGGCAGAGGAGGGAGGCAGGGCTGCTTATGGGCAGTCCTGCTTTTTTTGTGAGTGGGTGCGCCGTTGCGATATTTCTTGCATGGCAGGCAGGAAAGATTATGGCAAGTGACGAATACATATAAAGATATGTTGAAATGAGAGGGGAATGTTCCATGACAGCAGATGAAACATCAATCATAAAACCGAAAGTCAAGATTAAGGTGTTTGGCGTCGGCGGCGGCGGCAATAGTGTACTTATGCGCATGGGACAGCATAATGAGCTGGAGATAGAGCTTATCGCCATCAATACGGATGCCAAACAGCTGCAGCTGGTGGAACAGTCAGGGGTTCGCTGCATCCAGATTGGTGAGTCACTGACGCGCGGCCGTGGTACTGGCGGCAATATCGCTGTAGCTGAGCAGGCTGCCAAGGCTGAGGAGAACAAGATAAAAGATGCTCTCAATGGTGCGGATCTGGTATTCATAACGGCCGGCATGGGCGGCGGTACGGGAACTGGTGCTGCACCGGTAGTGGCACGTTTGGCCAAGGAGATGGGCGTGTTGTCTGTCGGTGTTGTGACGGTGCCGTTCTCGTTTGAGGGCAACCGCAAGAAGCGCACCGCTATGGAAGGCATTGTCAAGATGCAGTCGCAGATGGATGCGTTGATTGCCGTAGAGAATGACAATCTGATGAAGCTGCCGGAAAATCGCCGCATGACGCTGGTCACGGCATTTGAGTATGCCGATGAGGTGCTCAAGCAAGCTATCAATTGCGTGGCTGAACTTATTCTCACGACGGGTGTTATCAACGTCGATTTTGCCGATGTTTCGACGATTTTCCGTCAGAGCGACAGCAGTGACGCTTTGCTGGGCATTGGCAGCAGCAAGCGCAGCGCGGTGGACGCCGTCAAGGCGGCCGCTGAAAGCCCGCTGATTGATAAGGGACTCAAGGGAGCACGAGGTGTCATCCTGAACTTGACCGGCGATCATACGTTGAGCCTTTACGATGTGGATGAGGCGACGCGCTATATTGTCGAGCATGCAGATCCGGAGGTCAATATCATCCTCGGAACAGTGGTTGACGATTCGATGAATGGCAATGTACAGGCAACAATCATTGCTACGGATTTTGCTGACAGTGTGGTCATGAAATCGCCGACGGTCAAGGTGCCCGAAAGCAAGGTACAGAAGACGGCTTTCTCGCTTGATACGCCATCTTTCATGAACAAGACACAGGAGAAACCAGCTTTCAAGCAACCGGGGGCATTTGCGATTCCGGCATTCAAGCTGACGGATGATTCCACAGAAAAGAAATAATGATGACAGGCGTGGAGGGAACTGCAGGAAGTCCGGCAGTTCCCTTTTCCGTCGCAGGCAGTTATAATAGATAGATAATTTATGCGCCGAAAAGCATGGGAAAGGAACGAATACATTGAGCAATTTGGGTAGATTCTCCCGCACGGAACTGCTGCTGGGAGAAAACGGAATGAAGAAACTGGCAGAGGCAACGGTAGCGGTCTTTGGCGTTGGCGGTGTCGGCTCGTTTGTGGCAGAAGGCTTGGCACGGGCAGGTGTCGGCCATCTGGTGCTTATCGATAACGATCTAATCTGTTTGACGAATATCAACCGTCAGATCCATGCGACAACGAAAACGATAGGTAAGCCCAAGACGCAGGTCATGAAGGACCGCATTCTCGACATCAATCCGCAGGCGGTGGTCGATACGATTGAGGATTTCTATTTGCCGGACAATGCGGCGAAGTTTTTCCAGCAGCATTACGATTATGTAGTCGATGCCATCGATACGGTGACGGGCAAGATAAATCTTGTCCTGCAGTGCCGTGAGCTGCATATCCCGATTATCTGCAGCATGGGAGCTGGCAACAAGCTCGATCCGACCAAGTTCGAGGTGACGGATATCTATAAGACCAGCGTCGACCCGATTGCCCGCGTGATGCGCAAGAAGATGAAGGAGCATCATGTCAAGAAACTCAAGGTAGTTTACTCGAAGGAGAAGCCGCTGGCGGTAAGTCCGGGAGGCTGCGGCAAGAATTGTGTATGCCCGCCGGGCAGTGCCAATAACTGTGCGGCAAAACGCGCCGTACCGGGCAGCATCTCGTTCGTGCCGTCGGTAGTAGGTCTTATCATCGCTGGGGAGGTCGTTCGCGGCCTCACAGGAGCGAAAGTGGAGGTATCAGCATGAAGATAACAGTTCTCGGTTGCGGACGATGGGGCACGTTTCATGCCTGGTATGCAAATCATATCGGTCATGATGTCCTGCTTTGGGGCCGCAAGGGATCGAAGCATTTACAGGAATTGCAGAAAACGCATAAGAATGAGTATTTGGAGCTGCCTGAGCGTGTAACGTTGACTGACGATATCAAAGCGGCGCTGGCGTTTGCCGATACAATCGTGATCTCTATCAGCAGCCAGCAGCTGCGCAGTTTTGTGGAGGAACTGGCGGCGTTAGGCCTTGCTGGCAAGCGCTTTGTGCTCTGCATGAAGGGCTTGGAAATCGGTACGGGCAAGCGGCTCACCACGGTATTCCGTGAGGCGGCCGGTGAAAACATTCCCGTGGCTGTATGGGTCGGCCCGGGACATGTGCAGGATTTTACGCGTGGCATTCCCAACTGCATGGTCATTGCTGCAGCGGATATGCAGCTGACCAAGGAATTGGTCGAGGCCTTTTCCAGCCCGTTGATCCGCTTCTATTATGGCGAGGATTTGCTGGGGACCGAAATCGGTGCGGCGGCGAAGAATGTCATCGGCTTGGCAGCAGGGATGCTCGATGGTTTTGGCTATGGCAGCCTGAAAGGTGCACTGATGGCCCGCGGTACAAGGGAGCTTTCGCGACTCATTGAGAAGATGGGCGGCGACAAGATGACGGTGTATGGTCTGTCGCATCTGGGTGATTATGAGGCGACGCTTTTTTCGCCGCATAGCAATAACCGCCGATTTGGTGAGGACCTGATTACAGGCAAGCCGTTTGCCAAGCTGGCAGAGGGAGTCTATACGGTGGAGGCGCTGATGGATCTGGCGCGTGAGTACCGGGTAGAGCTTCCCATCTGTGAGACAGTCTATGAAATCGTGCACAACCACAAAGACCCGAAGGAGCAGCTTACCCAGCTGTTCATGCGCAGCACGAAATCAGAACTGGCATGACTTTTAACGTTGTTTTGTGATACGACTGCTTGACGATATGCTCATGATGTGTTAAAATTTAAAATTTAACTTTTGAAATAATGCAGCAACCATGCTATAATGAAAACGCAGGTAAAATGAGATGTTTCAACTTGACCCGTGTGTCTTGAGGGGGTGTGTGTTTGCTGCAGGTAGGAGATAAGGTAGTCTATCCGATGCATGGAGCTGGCGTAATCGCTGGCATCGAAAACTGTGAAGTGCTCGGAGAAGGGAAGTCGTACTATGTCCTTCAAATGCCGCTGGGCAACATGAAGGTGATGATTCCGACGGATAATGTGGACAATATCGGTCTGCGGGATGTTATCTCCATGGCGAAGGTAGATGAGGTACGTGATGTACTGGAGAACAAGCCGGAACGGGCATCAGGAAGCTGGAACAAACGCTTCCATGCCAATCTTGACCGGATGAAGAGCGGTGACATCTGCGATGTGGCAGCGGTTACCCGTGATTTGATCCTGCAGGACCGGCAGCGAAAGATTTCTTCCGGAGAGAGGCGGCTGCTGGATTTGGCCAAACAGATCCTGGTCAGCGAGCTCGTCTATGCCTGTGGCAAAACACCGGAGGAAGTGGAGGGCTGGATGGAGGAAATCCTGTCACATAACCTGCACTGACGGGATGAAGAGGTCTGGCATGAGGAATTGCGCATGAGTGGATTTCTGCTTATGTACAATTCCTTTTTTTTGTCATGCGGAGCGGCAGCTGGATAAAGAATTAAAATCTTTTGAGAATTCATTGTGTTAGTTGACAGTATACAGTTAAATTGTCTATACTGACCTTATAGCTATATCTTATAAGAGAAAGGAGGTGGAGAAGATGCTGGATCGTGTATTGCGCTTTTTTATTACCTTGTTCATGGCTATTGCCGGTGGTGCGCTGTTGAATCTGGCGGCACCATTGCTGACGAGTTTTATCAGTACAGAAATTCTCAAGGCTGATATGGGGTGGTTCAAGCTGACATTTGCCGGCCTGGTGTGCATCCTTCTTGGAGCAGTGATTGGCGGCATTGTAGGCTTTGTCCTGTCGTCGTATTTCATCCATCAGCTCAAACGTTTTGCGGCTTGGGTAGAGGTGCAGCTGAATAAGATGCCAATCCATGATGTTATCGCCGGTGTCGTGGGATTGTTTCTCGGACTCATAATTGCTAATCTATTGGGCTTTGCCTTTTCCAAGATTCCTGTTGTCGGTGAGTACATTCCGGTCATTTTCAGCATTGTCTTTGGCTATCTGGGCATTACGCTCACGATTCGCAAACGCAAGGATTTGACGGGTGTGTTTGATTTCATCCAAAAAATAACCAAGGCTGTGTCCAGGGCGCCGGAACAGGCAGCTGCGGCTAAGGGGAAACAATCTGCCGCAGCTGCGGAAGTGAAGTCTCAGCAGTACAAGCTGCTGGATACCAGCGTCATCATTGATGGCCGTATCGCCGATATTTGCGATACGGGGTTTATCGAGGGGACGCTTCTGATTCCGGTGTTTGTGCTTGAAGAGCTGCAGCATATCGCTGATTCGTCGGATGCACTCAAGCGTACGCGTGGCCGCCGGGGATTGGATATCCTGCAGCGCATCCGCCAGGAGACGCATTGCAAGGTTGAGGTGACGAATGTTGACTTCGACGATATCACGGAGGTGGACTCCAAGCTTGTGCGCCTGGGGCAGCAGGTTGGTGGCAAGATCATCACCAACGACTTCAATCTCAACAAGGTAGCCCAGCTGCGCGGGGTCGAAGTGCTCAATATCAATGCGCTGGCCAATGCCGTGAAACCGGTTGTGATTCCGGGCGAGGCTATGAAAGTGACAGTGGTCAAGTCGGGAAAGGAACAGGGACAGGGAGTTGCCTATCTCGATGATGGCACGATGATTGTCATCGAGGGAGGCCAGCGGTTCATGAATGAGACGATTGCCGTTGAAGTCACGTCGGCGCTGCAGACTGCAGCCGGCCGCATGATTTTTGCGAAACCGAAGAATTGACAGAATATGGTAAGCGGGAGGAACTGTGGGGTTCCTCTCTTTGCTTATGGAGAGGCTGGACGATCGAATGAAGAAATTGGTGGATGACAAACGGTTGATTTTCAAATGTTGCAGTTTGTATTATTTGGATGGCCTGGGGCAGAAAGAAGTAGCGGACGCTTTGGGGATATCGCGTCCGACTGTCTCCCGTTTATTGCAGCTGGGCAAGGATACAGGTATCGTGAAAATCGAGGTATTGAATCCTGATAACACGAATTATGGTCAAATGGAGCGTGAACTTGAAAAGAAATTTTCGTTGCAGGAAGTCATTATTGTTGATTCGATGCCTTTAGAGCAGGGGACGCGGAATATAAATTCGGAGATTGGCAGCGCGACGCTGGAATACCTGTCACGGATACTGAAGGATGATTATTTTGTCGGCATCAGCATGGGGCTTACGATACAAAACATTGTCCGCTCGGAATACCGCCTGGAAAAATCCTGCAATTGTACATTCGTGCCGCTCATCGGCGGTGTCAGTGAGAGCCGGATGGATATCCACTCCAATTATCTGGCCCGTGAATTTGCCGAGCGTTTTGGCGGTAAAAGCGTGCAGTTCTTTGCACCGGCACTTTTTTCCCGCAAGGATATCCTCGAGGGGTTCATGGAGGAGCGTTCGAACCGGAAAGTCACGAATATGTATACCTCGCTGGATGTGGTTCTCATGGGAATCGGTGTGTTAGATCCTGCCCATTCGACACTTCTGCAGGAAGGGTATATCGATCAGTCATTGATGCAGGAATTCCTTGGCAAGGGAGCAGTGGGAGATATTGCGCTGCGTTATTTTGATGCCAATGGAGGTGCGGAGGCATTCAGCGATTTCAATGAGCGCGTGGCTGGCATTTCACTGCGGCGGCTGGCACAGGTGCCGCGGCGCATCGGTGTAGCCTGCGGCAAACCGAAGATTGCCCCAGTGCTCGGTGCAATCCGCGGTCGCTATATCAATATCCTGATTACCGATACAGAGTGTGCGGCCGGTCTGCTGGCGAGTGAATGATAAGAGAAAACAATATAGGCGCTAGGTAATGCCATCAATGGATAAATGTTCATTGATGGCATTTGTTCATTGCAAGAATAAATGTAAAAATAAAATTGTCGTAGAATTCAATACTTTTACAAATGTTCAACATAAACACGGTTGTAAAAGTGTTTACTTGATGTTATAATTTGAATTGTCAAAAGACAATAATAAACATAATGAAACATAAATGATTATGAATGAAAAAAGGAGGCAATGATGGATTTTAGTTTTGGACAATTGCTGCTGATATTTTTTGCTTTGATGGTCATGCAAGTGATTGGCACACATTGGCAGGTACGCGAATACCGCCGTGCAGTACGACGTCTGCATAAGCTGGGCAACCTGGGGATTGGTTCACGGCGGCAGCGATTAGGGCCGGGCAATGTGGTGATCATCGCCTGCGACAAGGAGGGGCGCATAACAGGGGGAGAAATGATGCAGGGCCTTACAATCTTTGCTCATTTTCATGTAATCAAGGATATTGCTGGAAAGACGATTTATTCATTGAAAGCTGAGTATCTGGAGATGCCTGAAAAACGAAGAAATTATTATCGGGGCCATATCCAGGCACTTGATGCCTTAGAAGCAAGACTGGTCCGTGCAACTGAGGAGGTGGAAGCAGAAGCAGGCGCGGAAATGCCGGGAGTTCAAGCATAGGTAAAGAGAAAGAGGGGAAAAAACATGGAATTTATCGCTGGATTGGCAAATGGCTTTATGGAATTATTCAAGGCTGGTGCGGCAACCTTTGCCGGCTGGGTAACAGGTATCATTCCTCTGGTGGTCATCATGATGACGGCTGTAAGCTCGGTAATCAAGATGATTGGTGAAGAACGGGTGAACCGGGTGGCACAGCGGGCAACCGAAAACATCATTACACGTTACACGGTGCTGCCAGTCTTGGCGGTCATGTTTTTGGGAAATCCGATGAGCTATACATTTGGCCGCTTTGTAAAACAAAAGTACAAACCGGCATTCTATGATGCCAATGTCAGTTTTCTGCATCCGGTAACGGGACTTTTCCCGCATGCAAATGGTGGCGAACTGTTCGTCTACATGGGCATTGCGGCGGGCATAACAGCGCTAGGCTTGCCGCTGGGCGATTTGGCGGTCCGGTACTTCCTGGTCGGTCTTGTCGTCATCCTGCTGCGCGGCATCGTCACAGAGAAAATCTACTTCTACATGTGTGCAAAAGATGGCAAGAAGCTTGATTGACTGGATGACAGGAGGAAAAAGCAATGTATACTTCGATTACGATAAAAGCAGGTTCTGGCGGCTGGGGCGGACCGCTTACGCTGGTGCCGACGGAGCAAAAACACAAAGTGGTCAGCGTGACTGGCGGTGGCATTCATCCGGTAGCGCAGAAGATTGCTGAGATGACCGGTGGCGAAGCTGTGGATGGCTTCACGACAGGTGTACCGGATGAGGAAATCCTCCTTGCCGTTGTGGATTGCGGCGGTACGGCCCGTTGTGGCGTGTATCCGAAGAAAAAAATATTTACGGCCAATGTCCTGCCGGTCGGCAAGACTGGTCCGCTGGCGCAGTTCATTACGGAAGACCTCTATGTGTCAGCAGTCGATGAATCCTGCCTGAGCTTTGCCGATGCGGCAGCTGTGGACAAGATTTCCACAGAGTCGGCAGTTGGAGCGCCAAAGACAAAGGAGCAGGCTAAGCGTGAGATCGCGGCAATGAATCAAGGCAAAGAGAAAAATCTTGTTACACGTCTGGGCATTGCCATTGGCGGTGTTGTTAATAAATTCTATGCGGCTGGCCGTGAGACGGTCGATATCACGATTAAGAGCATCATTCCGTTCATGGCTTTTGTCAGCATGATCTTGGGTATCATCAGTGCTTCAGGCATCGGCAATGTCATTGCTAATACGATTTCACCGATTGCCAGCACGCTGCCCGGTATGCTTGTCATATCGCTGGTTTGCGCTATCCCGTTCATTTCACCGGTTCTCGGCCCGGGCGCAGTCATTGCGCAGGTTGTCGGCACGCTTTTAGGTGCACAGATCGGTATGGGCAATATCCCGCCGCAGTATGCACTGCCAGCCTTGTTTGCCATCAATGCTCAGGTAGGTGCGGATTTCGTTCCGGTTGGCCTGAGTCTTGGTGAGGCAGATCCAGAGACGATTGAACTCGGTGTTCCGGCTGTCCTGTATTCCCGTGTCATCACTGGCCCGGCGGCTGTCCTGATTGCCTATGCTGCCAGCATTGGCCTGTATTGATAGGACTGGTTGCTGTTGGAGGTGGGGAAAGTGATGAAGTATTACAGTGAAATAACCGGTTGGGGAAAGGATGCGTTGTTCTTTCTGGAAGACAGCGAAGCGAATTTCATTATTATCTTTAACGATACGGCTCCGCCGGAATTGGCAGAAATATCGGTGCTTCATACGCAGTCAAAACTTTTTCTGCCCCCGCAGGTCGATGATGTGCTGATAATCGGCAACAAGGCCTTTACGATTACAGCTGTCGGTGATGAAGCAATCCATACGTTGGCTGAACTAGGTCATTGTACCTTGTGCTTCAAAGGGGCAGCAGAGCCGGATCGTCCTGGCTGCATCATGGTGCAGGGGACTGAGCCGTTGCTCGAAACGGATATAAAAGTTGGGACAACTATCGAGATTCATTGAGAGGGCTGCGAGGCAGCCCGCTGTACCATTACACATGAATAACTGAATATCAAAATATATAAAAATATGTTTATTGCCTGGAAACAGGCAGGGAAGGAGCGTTCCTCATGTTGAATATGGATATGAAGTTAGCAAAACGCGAAGAAGAAGGAAAAATCATCCGCACGGGTATTGTTGGTGCAGGTCAGATGGGGCGCGGTATGGTTACGCAGATGGTATTGATGAAGGGAATCATGCCGGCTATCGTTTCCGATATCAAGCTGGAAAATGTCATCAATGCCTTCCATTATGCAGGTGTCAAAGATGAAGATATCGCCATTGCCAAGACACTCGAGGATGCCAATAAATACATGGAGATGGGCAAGTATGTAGCTACGGATAATTCGGATATTATTGCGCAGGCTAACTTGGTGGAATGTGCGATCGATGTGACTGGTGTGCCTGAGGTCGGTGTAAAGATTGCGACTGATGCCATGAAGAATCATAAACATGTCGTCATGATGGATGTGGAGACAGATGTCGTCATCGGCTCGTATCTCAAGAAGCTTGGCGATGAGAATGGTGTGGTCTATACCGGCTCGGCAGGTGATGAACCAGGTGCGGTCATGGAGCTGTATTCGTTTGCCAAGGCTATGGGGATGCAGGTGAAGGTCATGGGCAAGGGCAAGAACAACAAGCTCGATTATGATTGCAATCCGGATACTGTCCTGGAGGAGGCTACCCGCCGCAAGATGAGTCCGCGCATGCTGTGCTCATTCAAGGATGGAACAAAGACGATGGTTGAGATGACGGCTATGTCAAATGCAACCGGCCTGATTCCTGATGTGATTGGCGGTCACGGCCCGGCAGCTTCGCCGGCTGACCGCTGCAAAGAACTCAATGAAATATTCAAACTCAAGAAGGATGGCGGTATTCTCAATAAACATGGTGTTGTCGAGTATGTCAATGGCATTGCACCGGGGGTATTTGTGACAGTGGCGACAGAGAATGAGGAGATTGCCTACCAGATGCAATATCATTCAATGGGGCCGGGGCCGCTTTGGACACTCTATCGGCCGTATCATCTTTGCAATCTTGAGACGCCGCTTACAGTGGCAAAGGCTATCATCGATCATGAGCCGACCATCATTCCCCTGGCTGGTCCTGTCAGTGAGTGCATTACAGTAGCGAAGCGCGATCTCAAGGCTGGCGAATATATCGATGGCATTGGCGGCTATACGACATATGGCTCGATTGCAACAGCAGAAGAGACCTATGCCAAAGGCTATGTGGTTTATGGCCTTATCAATAAGAAGACACGGATGCTCAAGGATGCAAAGAAGGGTCAGCTGCTCACGCTGGATATGGTGGAACTGGATACGACGACACAGCTCTATCAGACGCGCAAGCTGCAAGATCAGATGTACAACAATGGATATGCCCTGAAATAAAGAAAAGATAAATCTCATAATCCTCCGGGAAAATCCAGCTCAGTCAAGGGCTGGATTTTCTTTTTTTCTGCTTTTGTAGTATGATATAAAAGATAAATATACTGGGAGGATTGTATAGATATGGTAACAGCAGTTTTTCCTGCTGCCGGACAGGGACGGCGCATGAATGTCGGCATGAATAAAGTTTTTTTGGAACTGGCCGGCAAGCCTATCCTGGTACATACGCTGCTGCGTTTTTCGGCATCATCTGAGATTGACAATCTGGTTGTCGTCGTTGCGGAGGAGGATGTGTCATCAATCCGCAGGCTGCTGAGCCATGTTCCGGGACTAAAACCGTTTCAGGTGGTAGCCGGGAGTACGGAACGCCAGTATTCGATTGCCAATGGATTGGCTGTTGTGCCTGAGGAAGCGGACATCGTATTGGTTCATGACGCGGCGCGGCCGCTTACGAGCGTGGCAACAATCGATGGGGTCGTGCAGGCTACCAGGGAAGTTGGCGGTGCGGTAGCAGCCGTACCTGCTAAGAGCACGATCAAGCTGGTGGATGAGGATGGTGTGGTTGTGAAAACGCCGCCGCGTGACAAGGTTTGGGAGGTACAGACGCCGCAAGGCTTCCGTAAGGATATCCTGCTTGCGGCCTATCAGAAGGCCAAGGAGGATGGGTTCCTGGGAACGGATGACTCCAGCCTGGTGGAACGTTTGGCAGTCCCCGTCAAAGTGGTGGCAAGTGATTATAAGAATATCAAGGTCACGACGCCCGAAGATCTCCTGATTGCGGAAGTCTTCCTGAAAGAGGAAGGCGATGGTCTGCGTGGGATGGTCAAGCAAACTATCCAGAAGACAAAGGAAAAGATGAAGAAACATTTGCGTTGATTTATATAGGAAGGAAGGCGTTATCGTGACTAGATTTGGTATGGGCTATGATGTACATCGTCTTATAGAGGGACGCAAGCTGATTATTGGCGGTGTGGAGATTCCGCATACTTTGGGGCTGCTGGGGCATTCGGATGCAGATGTCCTGCTGCATGCGATTTCGGATGCATTGCTCGGTGCAGCCGCACTTGGCGACATTGGCCGCCATTTTCCCGATACAGATCCGCGCTTTGAGGGAGCGGACAGCTTGAAGCTCCTCGGCCATGTTATGGAGCTGCTGCGCGAAAAAGGTTATCAGGTCGGCAATGTCGATGCTACCATTGTCGCGCAAAAACCGAAGATGAAGGATTTCATTCCGCAGATGAATGAGAATATCGCCCGTGTCCTCGGCGTCGCTCTCGATCAGGTCAATGTCAAGGCGACGACGGAGGAAAAATTGGGCTTTACTGGTACAGAGCAGGGGATTTCAGCGTATGCCGTTGCCGGCATCGAAAAAGCCTGAGCTGGCCAGCAGATAGATATTGGAGGAAAAACGAATGCTGAAAGTTTATAATACGATGTCCCGCAGCAAGGAAGAATTCAAACCGCTCAAAGAAGGCGAAGTGAGCATTTACTGCTGCGGTGTTACGCCCTACAATCATCCGCATATCGGCAATGCACGCCCGTTCGTGACCTGGGACGTTATCCGCCGTTATTTTGCGAAAAAGGGCTATAAGGTGCATTACATCCAGAATTTTACGGATGTTGATGATAAGATCATCAATACGGCCAATAAGGAAGGCGTGCAGTGGAGTGACATTTCCGGCCGCTATATCAAGGCATATTTTGAGGCGATGGATGCGCTTAACGTCAAGCGCGCGGATGTCTATCCACGGGTCAGCGAGACGATTCCCGATATCATTGCGATGGTACAGAAACTTATCGACAATGGCTATGCCTATGCAGTGGATAACGGAGATGTGTTCTATAGCGTAGAGAAATTTGCTGGCTATGGCAAACTCAGTGGCCGCAAACTCGAGGATATGCAGGCTGGTGCGCGCATCGAGGTCGATACGCGCAAGCAGCATCCGATGGATTTTGCTCTCTGGAAATCGGCTAAACCGGGGGAGCCAAGCTGGGACAGCCCGTGGGGCAAGGGACGCCCAGGCTGGCATATCGAGTGCTCGACGATGTCGCTGAAGTACCTCGGTGAGCAGTTCGACTTCCATGGTGGTGGCAGTGATTTGATTTTCCCGCATCATGAAAACGAGATTGCTCAGTCGCAGGCCTGCATCGGCGATGAGCACAGTTTTGCCAAGTACTGGCTGCACAATGGCTTCATCACGATTCATAATGAAAAAATGTCCAAGTCGAAGAATAATTTCTTTACGGTCAAGGATATCCTGCAGGAATATCCCGGTGAGGTGGTACGTTTCTTCATCTTGCAGACGCACTACCGCAGCCCGTTGGATTTCAGTGATGAGCGCCTCAAGGAAGCGCAGACGAGTCTGGCGCGTCTCCAGCAGTCAAAGTCTTTTGCGGACGAATTAAGCAGGAAGGAAGGCAATGCGGATACGGCCAAGGATTTGGCTGCAAAAGCCGAAGAATACCGTCAGCATTTCTATGAAGCGATGGACGATGATTTCAATACGGCACTTGCTATCAGTCAGTTGTTTGGCCTTTCGAAGGATATCAACATCTACTATCAGGATGTCATGAATAAGGGTGTAGATTATGATGCAGCAGACTTTGCCCGCGCCCGTGAGATTTACTGCGAGATGGCTGCTATCATCGGTATCTTTGAGCAGGAAGAGAAAGCTGCCGATGATGGTCTTACCGATAAGCTCATGGAGCTTATCATCAGCATCCGTCAGGATGCTCGCAAGGAAAAGAATTGGGCGATCGCTGATAAGATCCGCGATGAGCTCAAGGAAGTGGGAATCGTTATTGAAGATACGCCGAATGGGGCACGGTGGAAAAAAGCATGAAGTTTGAACATTTTCAGAAACTTGTCGATATGATGTTTGAGCCGGATGGAGATGATGGCATCCTGCAGCGTTACAGCAATGTGGATGTCAAGCAGCTCAATCCGCTGGTGCTGGCCTATGTCGGCGATGCATATTTCCATCTCTATGTCCGTACCCGTCTGCTGTCCTATGAGCAGTGCAAGGTACAGGCACTCCATTCCTTCAGTGCACAGATTGTATCGGCTGTCTGGCAGGCCAAGGCATATCGGGGCATCGAAGCGATGCTCACGGAGGAAGAAAAGGGAATCTATCGCCGTGGGCGCAATGCCAAGAGCCATGCACCACGCAGTGCCAGCGTGGCTGAGTACCATGCCAGTACCGGCTTTGAGGCACTTTTGGGAAGTCTCTATCTTTCGGAGCAGAATGAGCGGCTTTACGAATTGGCTGAGGCTTCGTTCCAAGTGATTTCAAAGGCTATGATGAAGGAAATAAGGAGTAAGAAATAATTTATGATAAAAGTCAAATTGTTGGAATATACGCCAAATCCGGAACATGTGGTGGCAATGGCGGCACGTCTTTGCTATTCGTCGGCTGGGGCTGAGGAGCTGGCTGAGAAAATCAGCGATGAGAAGGCGAAGGAAATGGTGCGCAAGATGGTGACGCTGGGGCATGGCTCGACGATTGAGCATGTCACGTTCACGTTCGGTATCGAAGGCGTCAGTCGGGTGCTCACGCATCAGCTCGTCCGTCACCGCATTGCGTCGTATGACCAGCAGTCCCAGCGCTATGTCGCGGCGCATGGTTTTGAGTACATTACGCCGCCGACGATTGCCGAAAAGCCGGAGGCCAAGGCGAAATACGAAGCTTTGCTGGCCAAGATCCGTAAAACGTATGATGAGCTTACGGAAATGGGCGTGCCCAAGGAGGATGCACGCTATGTGCTGGCCAATGCAACGGAGACGAAAATCCTCGTGACGATGAATGCGCGTTCGCTGCTGCATTTCTTCAATTTGCGCTGCTGCAATCGCGCGCAGTGGGAAATCCGTGAGATGGCGTACAAGATGCTGGCTGAGGTCAAGAAAGTGGCACCGACTTTGTTCCACAATGCGGGAGCGAGCTGCGTGAATACAGGCCGCTGTCCGGAAGGGGCAATGACCTGTGGTAAGTTTCAGGAAATGCTGAAATTGCGGGAGAAAGATTGATGATGAAAGAATTTAGCGATAAGAAGAAAAAGCCGTTCCGCAATGGCAAGAATCGGCAGGAACACGCAGAGAAGCGTGAGAGCGGCAAGCGCCGTGAACCGCATGAGCGCAAGGCTGCCCCAGCGGCAGTGCGGGAACTTCCCGACGATGTATTGATTGGCCGCAATGCGGTAACCGAAGCTTTGCGTGCTGGCCGTGGCATCAATAAAATCCTGTTGGCTGATGGGGATAAAGAAGGATCTGTCAGTGAAATCCTTGCGCTGGCAAAGGAACGTGGCATTGTTACGCAGTTTGTCGAGCGCAGCAAGATTGAAGCTGTAGCTGGCGGTCTGCGCCATCAGGGCGTTATGGCTTATGTTGCGCCTGTAGCTTATGCGGAGCTTGAAGATATCCTCAAAGCGGCAGCTGAGAAGGGCGAAGCACCGTTTTTACTGCTGCTTGATGAGCTGGAAGATCCGCATAATTTGGGCGCACTTCTGCGTACGGCAGATGCGACGGGTGTTCATGGTGTGCTGATTCCGAAACGCCGCAGTGTGCCGCTTACGGCTACGGTAGCTAAGACGTCGGCTGGGGCTATCGAGTATGTACCAGTCGCGCGGATTGGCAATATCGCGCAAACACTCAAGAAACTCAAGGAGCAGGGCTTTTGGGTAGCCGGAGCGGATATGGATGGCAGCCAGAATTACTATGAGGCCGATTTGACTGGGCCGCTGGTCTTAGTGGTCGGCAGTGAGGGCCGCGGGATGAGCCGGCTGACAAAGGAACAGTGTGATTTCATCGTGCAGATGCCGATGGTGGGCCGGATCAATTCGCTCAATGCGTCAGTGGCGGGGTCCATTCTTATGTATGAGTCCATGCGGCAGCGTTTAGTGAAGAAAGGCTGACTATGAGCAGGAAAAGGGAGTATTATATCGTTGATGGCTACAATGTCATCAATTCCTGGCCAGAACTTATCCGCCTGCGTGCCGATTTATCCGAGGCCAGGGACCAGCTGGTACATCAGCTGGCCGAATATGGAGCGTATGAGAAAATCGATATTACCATTGTGTTTGACGCGATGTTCACGGATGATGATGAACATCGGGACAAAGTCAATGACCATATGGAGCTTATCTATACCGGCGAGGGGGAGACGGCTGACAGCCGCATTGAGCGCCTGGCTTATGAAATGGTTCGTGCGGGCAAGGAAGTTCATGTCGTGACTTCTGACGGTGCGGAGCAGAGTGTGATTCTTGGTGCTGGCGCGTTCCGTATTCCTTCTTCGGAGTTCAGAAAGAATGTAAGACGAACTAAGAAAAACTTACAGAAAGAGTATTTAGGTCATGTGACGCTGCCGGTCACACGCTTGGAAGTTGAAGACCGTTTAGACCGTGAAACCGTCAAGAAGTTGGATGTATTGCGAAAATCACATCAATAAGGAATTAAATTTTTGTTTTTGAAGCGAAAAACAATCAGATAGGGGAAAAAAGTCCTAGAGGAATCCTTGACGCTAACAACAAAGAGGGAGTATAATTTTCCTATCAAGGGAAGCAAGAGAATGAAAACGGGGGTTTTCAGCAAAGGGGAAAGTGCGATGGAAGCAGAACCGACTACAGAACTTTTTAGCGAAGAGTTATATGGGGACTTCGCTAATCTTACGGACGAAGAAATTTTATTAGCCATAAGAGATAAAGATGACAAGGTCGCACTCGATTATCTCATTAACAAGTATCGGAATTTTGTACGGGCAAAGGCAAGATCCTACTTCTTGATTGGAGCGGATCGTGAGGATATCATCCAGGAGGGCATGATTGGCTTTTATAAGGCTATCCGTGACTTCCGCAATGATAAGCTGTCTTCGTTTCGTGCATTTGCGGAGCTTTGTGTGACGCGTCAGATCATCACGGCTATCAAGACGGCTACTCGTCAGAAGCATATTCCACTGAATTCGTATATTTCGCTTAATAAGCCGATTTATGATGAGGATTCAGACCGTACCTTATTGGATGTGCTGTCTGGTGCCAAGGCGGCAGACCCGGAGGATCTTGTTATCAGCCGGGAAGAGTTCATTGATATTGAGAAGAAGATGGAGGAGATACTGTCAGATCTTGAGTGGAAAGTGCTCATGAGTTATCTTGATGGCAAGTCCTATCAGGAGATAGCAGAGGATCTTGACCGGCATGTCAAATCCATCGACAATGCTTTGCAGCGTGTGAAGCGAAAACTCGAGAAGTATATGGAGAACCGTGGCGATGAAATCGACATCAGTACGGTTTACCGGGGACTGAGCTCCATCAACCGCCGGTTGCGCGGTGTTACAGATGATGATGGATTGATTCATTGATAACGGAAGTGAAAATCCTGCCCGTGAGGGCAGGATTTTTTTGTGTGATGTTTCGTATAGTTTTTTTGCTTGTTTTGCCGTATAATGGTAGCGTAACTCCGAGCAAAAGCATCTAAGGTCATGCGCTATGATGCTGCGCCTGGGTAATACCCACAGGGGAGCACAGGAAACGGCGCTCCCTTCCGTTTTGAAAAGGAGGAAAATGACGGATGAAAAAGATTTTGGTAATGATCCTGGCAATGATGATGGCTGTGGCAGCCGGCTGTGGCGGCCAGCCAGCGGCAAATGACGCGGCGGCGTCTGCGGGCAAGACTGTTACGCTGCATGTGGCGGCAGCAGCGAGCCTTACGGATGTCATGAAAGAACTCGCTGCTGCTTATGAAAAAGAGCATCCGGATGTCAAGATTGTCTACAACTTTGGCAGCTCTGGTGCTTTGCAACAGGCAATCCAGAATGGTGGCGAGACGGATTTGTTCTTCTCGGCTGCTCAGAAGCAGATGAACGCATTGGAACAGGACGGATTGCTGGCCCCGGGGACGCGCCGTGATCTGCTGCAGAATGAGGTCGTGCTCATCGTGCCTCAGGATGGCGGCAAGGAGCTGACGTCTTTCGAGCAGGTTACGGGAAGTGGCATCAAGCATATTGCCTTAGGCGAGCCCAAAGGGGTGCCGGTCGGCCAGTATTCTGAGGAAGTATTTACGAAGCTGGGGATTCTTGATGCTGTAAAGGCAAAGGCCGTCTATGGCTCAGATGTCCGTCAAGTCCTTTCCTGGGTAGAGTCAGGGGAAGCTGAGTGCGGTGTCGTTTATGCGACCGATGCGGCTATGTCGGCTAAGGTAAAGGTGGCAGCCAAAGCACCAGCCGATACGCATAAGCCAATAGTCTATCCGGCTGCTGTGCTGAAAGACGCCAAACAGATGGATGTGGCCAAGGACTTTTTGGCCTTTGTAGCCAGTGATGCGAATAAGAAGATTTTTGAAAAATATGGTTTTGAGGTAAAATGATATGGAATTATCACCGCTGATCATTACGCTGGAAACAGCAGCGGCGGCGACGGTGGTAACGTTCTTTGCGGGCATTGGCCTGGCGTTGTTGGTGGTGCGCATGAACCGCTTCCAAGGCCTGGCTGATGCCATTATTACGTTGCCGATGGTGTTACCACCGACTGTTGTCGGCTTCTTTCTGCTATTGTTTCTCGGCAAACGCAGCTGTATCGGGAAATTCCTGCTGCAATGGGATATCTCGCTGGTGTTTACCTGGCAGGCGGCGGTCATCGCCGCTGTCATCGTATCGCTGCCGCTGATGTATCGCACGGCGCGCGGCGCGTTTGAACAGCTTGACCCGAATATCATCTATGCAGCACGGACGCTGGGGGTGTCCGAGTGGCGTATCTTCTGGCATATCCTTGTGCCGAATGCACGCGCGGGGATATTGGCAGGGCTGGTGCTATCGTTTACGCGCGCCCTCGGCGAATTTGGGGCGACAATCATGTTTGCGGGTAATATCCCAGGCAAGACGCAGACGATGAGCACAGCTATCTATGCTGCTGTACAGGCCAATGATTACGATCTGGCTTTTGCGTGGGCGATGGTAATTGTTGTTTTCTCGCTGGTGTTCGTCATGCTGATGAATTGGTGGATTGCCCGCAGCAATAAGGGGGCGGCCATATGGAATTGATGGTAAGCATCCGCAAGCAACTGCGTAGTTTCAGGCTCACAGTGGACTTTACGGCAGCCAACGAGGTGTTTGCCTTGCTCGGGGCTTCGGGCTGTGGTAAGAGCATGACGCTTAAATGCATTGCGGGGATCGAGACACCGGATAGTGGCCGCATCGTACTCAATGGCCGTGTACTTTACGATAGCGAGCAGGGAATCAATCTGAGCCCGCAGAAACGCCATGTCGGGTATCTGTTCCAGAATTATGCATTGTTCCCGAATATGACTATCCGGGAAAATATTCAGTTTGTGGCAGGAGGCACGTCAGCAGTCAAGGCGAAAAAAGTGCAGGAAAATCTTGCTCGTTTTGGGCTGCAGGAGCTTGCGGATGCGTATCCGCTGGAGCTTTCCGGCGGACAGCAGCAACGGGCAGCATTTGCCCGCATCCTGGCTGCTGATTCAGAACTGTTGCTGCTTGATGAACCGTTTTCGGCGCTCGATGGCTATCTGAAATGGCAGCTTGAGCTTGAGCTCGGGAAGGTATTGCAGGCATATCATGGTGCGGCTTTGCTAGTCTCACATGATCGTGGCGAAGTTTACCGGCTATCGGACCGGGCAGCTGTCATCAGCCGGGGGTGTATGGAGCCGGCGCAGGAAACAAAAGAATTGTTTCGCCATCCGCAGACGCTGGCAGCTACACTTTTGACTGGCTGCAAGAATGTTTCATCGGCTCGCAAGATCGATGCGGGCCATATCCAGGCAACGGAATGGGACCTTACGCTGGCTGCAGCTGCGGACGTGCCGGATGATATCCATTATGTGGGTGTGCGTGCACATTTTTTGGAATTGCGCACGGCGCCGGGCGAAAATACGTATCCATTGGAAGTCGTGCAAGTTATAGAGGATGTGTTCTCCTATTTACTGATGGTGCGCAGGCGAGGGAGCCAGGGGAAGGCTATCCGTTGGGAGCTTGCCAAGGAGACTTGGGAGAATTGCCAGCGGCAGAGTGGGGCGTTATATTTTCATATTCCGCTGGAAGCGATTATGATTATGCAAGGCTAAAAAGAAAAATTGTAACAACGAACCAAAATTATTACGTTTTGTTGTAACACTTGTTTCCAAAAGAGTGCGGCATATTGTCTGAAAACGGAGGAGATATTACTATAAATATATAGTTTATGTAGCTTTTCTACAACTATAACATAGCGGAATTATGCGCTCTCCCCTTTGCATATTCCGTTTTCTCGTTTTCCCCAAAAAGTAAAACGAAAATTCCCTTAGGAAAAAAGGCAGCTGTGACGACAGCTGCCTTTTTCTAAGGGAATTTGTTTATGCGAAGGGAATATCAAGCAAATGGATTTTCCGTCGGATACAGCATGCCCTTAGGCTGGTTGAAAGCGATATCCGTGAGCCCAAGGTATTGGAAGACGGACCAGAGAGCTTTGCCGAAGTGACCGAAGGCTACAGCACCATGGTGCGGATAGCGTTTCTGGATCAGTACATGGCGGTAGAACCGTCCCATCTCCGGAATAGCGAAAATACCGATGCCACCGAAGGAATGTGTAGCTGCCGGCAGGACTTCGCCCTCGGCGACATAAGCGCGCAGCTTGCCATCGGAAGTGCTCTGGAGGCGGAAGAAGGTGATGTCGCTGGCGGCAATATCGCCTTCGAGTGTGCCACGCGTAAAGTCAGGCGTCCCACCGTTTTCAAGCAGGCGGTTCTGGATCAGCTGATACTTCACGCCGCCTTTGCGGAGCTTGCAGAGCGGTGTGTTGCCACAGTGGAAGCCCATAAAGGTATCTTCGAGTTTGTAGCTGGTTGAAGGTTTGATATCGGATTCGTAGAGGTCTTTTGGTACGCTGTTGTTGATATCGAGCAGCGTTACAGCATCGCCACTGACACAGAGGCCGATGTATTCGCTGAGAGCACCGTAGATATCGACCTCGCAGGATACAGGGATGCCTTGTGAGACCATGCGGCTGTTGACATAGCAGGGCTCGAACCCGAACTCTTTCGGGAAGGCCGGCCAGCATTTATCGGCAAAGGCGACATAATCGCGGGCACCTTTATGTTCAGCCATCCAGTCTTTGAGGGTAAGCTCGAACTGAGCCATGCGCGGCAACATTTCCGGATACGGATTGCCCTCGTGTCCGAGTTCTTTGGCCATATCTTCGACGATAGCCGTGATGCGCGGATCATCCTTATGGGCACGATAAGCGACGAGCAGATCGAGTTCGGAGTTTTCCTCGATTTCCACACCGAGGTCATAGAGCGGCTGGATTGGCGCATTGCAGGCGAAGAAATCCTGCGGACGCGGTCCGAACGTGATGATTTTAAGATGTGAAAGACCGATAAGCGTGCGGGCGATTGGCTGGAATTCGGCAATCATGGTAGCGATATCGTCAGCTGTGCCAACTGGATATTCAGGGATGAAGGCCTTCAGATGACGCAGGCCGAGGTTATAGGAGCAGTTCAGCATGCCGCAGTAGGCATCGCCGCGGCCGTTGATGAGGTCTTTGCCGCTTTCTTCGGCTGCCGATACGTACATGACCGGCCCGTCAAATTCTTTGGCAATGAGTGTCTCGGGGGTTTCCGGGCCGAAATTGCCGAGGAAGACAACCAGTGCATTGCAGCCGGCGTCTTTTGCTTCTTTGACTGCGGCAAGCATATCGATTTCGTTTTCGACAGTTTTCTTTACTTCGTAGAGCGAGCCGTATTTTTTTGCATAGCTTTCTACAATGGCATGGCGGCGGTTTTCCGACATGGAGATAATGAAGCAGTCGCGGCTGACAGACAAGATACCGCATTTGACAGTTGGGATGTTGCTCATGGTCATGATAAAACGCTCCTTTTTTAATACAATCACAGCTAGATATTGGTTTTGCGTGCGTTCATGTGCACGCCTCATTTCGGTTAATAGCATAGCACTGAGAAAACACATTGTCAATTGTTTTATTTTTATTTGGCGCGTTGATAGGGCGTTTTTGGTAAAAGCAATCATATAATGCGCAAGTTTATTATTATTTAAGCGCTTTAACAAATTTTTAGAAAAATAAAAATTCGTATTGACGCTTGTTTTATCTTGTGCTATATTGGTGTCAAGCTTGAGCGTGCATAAGCACGCAAATAAGGCTGGCTAAACAGGGGGGCAGTATTTATGAAGTATCTTATTGGTATCGACATCGGTACCTCGGCTACAAAGACGGTTCTTTTTGATGAGAACTGTCAGGTCGTGCGATCATCTTCACAGGAATATCCGCTCTATCAGCCGCAAAACGGCTGGGCGGAACAGGAACCGCTCGATTGGTATGGGGCAGTTTTGAAGACGGTGAAGGATGTGGTCCGTGCGTCAGGTGTACCAGCTGCGGACATCAAGGGAATCGGTCTTTCCGGGCAGATGCATGGATTGGTCATGCTCAATGAAAAGAATGAGGTCATCCGTCCGGCAATCATCTGGTGCGATCAGCGTACAGGCAAAGAATGTGAGGAAATTACCCGGCGGGTCGGCAAGGAGCGTTTGATCGAGATTACGGCCAATCCGGCGCTTACGGGGTTTACGGCCTCAAAGATCCTTTGGGTTCGCAATCATGAAGCTGAAAACTACCGCGCTTGCCGCCATATTTTACTGCCAAAGGATTATGTGCGTTTCCGCATGACTGGTGACTATGCGACGGAGGTCTCTGATGCGAGCGGGATGCAGCTCCTCGATGTACCGAACCGCTGCTGGTCTAAGGAAATCCTCGAAAAACTGGAGATTGATGAGGCTTTGCTGCCAAAGGTCTATGAATCGCCAGAAGTCACCGGTCATATCACCGCGGAGTTTGCGGAACGTACCGGCCTCACCGTCGATACGGTTGTCGTCGGTGGTGCTGGGGATAATGCGGCGGCTGCCGTGGGAACAGGTATTGTGGAAGATGGCCGTGCGTTTACGACCATCGGTACGAGCGGGGTCGTTTTTGCGCATACAAGTACGCCGCGTATCGATCCCAAGGGGCGTGTCCATACGTTCTGCTGTGCGGTGCCGGGCTGCTGGCATGTCATGGGAGTTACGCAGGCGGCGGGCTTATCCCTCAAATGGTTTCGCGACAATCTGGCTGAAAAGTATAAGAATGATGCGGTGCTCAAAAAGGTCGATGCCTATGACCTTATCAATGAAGATGTTGCCAAGGTGCCAATCGGCAGCCATCGGCTGCTCTATCTGCCATATTTGATGGGGGAGCGTACTCCGCATCTGAATCCGGAGTGCCGGGGCGTGTTCTTTGGCCTGTCGGCTATCCATACGAAAGCGGATATGCTGCGGGCGGTCATGGAAGGCGTCAGCTACTCACTGGCGGATTGCTTCGGTATTCTCAAAGAGATGAATGTCGATGTCAATGAGATGATGGCTTGTGGCGGTGGTGGCAAGAGCCGCATCTGGCGGCAGATGCTGGCTGATATGTACAATTGCGAGGTCAAGACCATCAAGGCACAGGAAGGGCCGGCACTTGGCGTGGCTATCCTGGCTGGTGTTGGAGCAGGTATCTTCCGTGATGTGCCATCGGCTTGCCGCCATTTTATTGAGCAGGATACCTGGTGCCAGCCGGACCCGGCAGCGCATGCGTATTATGAGAAAGGCCACAAACTCTATCAGAAGCTATATGTCCAGCTCAAAGAATGTTATAGCGATTTGGCTGTATTATAAGGGAGGGATTCGCTCATGGGGGCTTCAATCGCAAAAGATATGGCTGAGGAGCAGGAGACAAAGCGGGCGGTAGCGCATGTCCGCATGTTTATCTACTTTGCGGCCGGCATGGCTGGCTTGCTCTTTGGCCTCGATCAGGGGGTTATTTCCGGGGCACTGCCGTTCATCAGTCAGGAATGGAATCTTACCAGTGCCGCGCAGGAATGGGTAGTCAGTTCGATGATGGTCGGCGCCGCAACCGGTGCTATCATTGCGTCGGTCATGGCCAAGAAGATTGGCCGTAAGAAGAGCTTGATGATCGGTGCCGCACTCTTTATCATCGGTTCGCTGGGGTCAGGCTTTGCTGTCAGCGCCGATATGCTTATTGGCTTCCGGCTGATCCTTGGATTGTCCGTTGGCATTGCATCTTATACAGCCCCGTTGTATTTAGCAGAAATGTCGGATAAGAATGCACGGGGACGAGTGATATCCGGCTATCAGCTGATGGTAACGGTGGGAATCCTGGCAGCGTTCCTGTCGGATACGGCGTTCAGTTACACGGGCAATTGGCGCATGATGTTGATGATCATAGCGTTGCCGGCCGTACTGCTGCTGCTGACGGTCCTCCGCTTGCCGGACAGCCCGCGCTGGCTGGCGGCTGTTGGCCGCTTGGAGGAAGCATCGCATGTCCTCGATTCCCTGCATGGCAGTGCGCAGGCAGCAGCAGAAGAGCTTATGGAGATCAAGGAAGCTCTTAAAATCAAGCAGGATGGCTGGGCCTTGTTCAAGGCGAACAAGAATGTCCGCCGGGCGGTGTTCCTCGGCGTGCTGCTGCAGGCCATGCAGCAGTTTACGGGCTTTAATGTCATCATGTATTATTCACCGAAAATCCTGAGCCTGGCTGGATTCTCTACGACCGAAGACCAGATGATCGGCACAGTTATCAATGGTATTGTCTTTGTATTGTCGACGTTTATTGCCATCTTTATGGTGGACAAGAATGGCCGCAAGCCGACGCTTAAGATTGGCTTTGGGGTTATGGCACTGTCCATGGCAGTGGTAGGTGTCTGCATGTCGATGCTTGAAGCTGGTACGGCGGATGTGTCGGTTTCGTATCTGGCTGCTATCATGACGATGGTCAGCATTGCCGGTTTTGGCATGAGTGCAGGGCCGATTGTCTGGGTGCTCTGCTCGGAAATCCAGCCGCTCAAGTCCCGTGAATTTGGCGTGGCTTGCTCGACGATGACGAATTGGATTACCTGTGCGATTGTCGGTGCAACGTTCCTGACGCTTGTCGATACATTGGGATCGGCGCATACATTCTGGCTTTATGCACTGCTCAATGGACTATTTATCGTCCTGATGCTTGCTTATGTGCCGGAGACGAAAAACGTCACATTGGAAAATATCGAAAAGAATTTGATGGATGGTAAGAAACTGCGTCATATCGGCTGTTGATAAAGCCGGGAGAGGGAGAAAAAATGGAAGCTTTGAAAAATTATAAGCTGAGCATGCGGGAAAAGACAGGCTACGCTATGGGCGACCTGGCATGCAACCTCATCTATACCACGGTTTGTACGTATCTCTTGTTTTTCTATACCAATGTTTATGGCTTGCCAGCGGAAATTGTCGCGACAATGTTCCTGATCGTGCGCGTGATGGATGCCATTGTCGATCCGATCGTCGGTACGTTTGTGGATAAGCATACCTTTAAATACGGCAAGTTCCGTCCCTATCTGCTCTATGGTGCATTCCCGTTTGCGGTGCTCGGCATCCTTTGCTTCAGCACGCCGGAACTTACGCAGGGCGCGAGCATTATCTATGCGTATGCGACCTATATCGGTCTGTCCTTAGTGTACACGACGATTAACATTCCTTATGGAGCGCTTACGGCAGCGATGACCCGTGATAACAAGGAAGTCGTCAGCATGACTTCTATCCGCATGCTCTGTGCCAATCTGGGCGGCCTTATCGTTTCGTTTGGCATTCCGGTACTGGTTACGATGATTTCGGGCAGCTATACGGGCGAGGAGTCACGGTTTGGCTGGCAGGTAACCATGGGGCTTTATAGCGTCATTGGCGCTTTGCTGCTGCTCTACTGCTTCTCGCAGACGAAGGAGCGCATCAAGATCGATCCGTCAAATGATGAGAAGCTGCGTTTTGTCGATGTATTCAAGCAGTTCAAGGTCAATCGTCCGCTGGTTGTCCTTAGTCTGTTCTTTATCATCCTCTTTGGTATGATGGCAGTCACGAATTCCATTGGCACATACTTCATTACCTATAACTGCAACCGTCCGGACCTCATCCAGTGGTTTGGCCTCATCGGTACTCTGCCGGCCTTCTTCCTGCTGCCACTGGTACCGACGTTCAACAAGCTCGTCGGCAAGATCAATCTGCTGCGCATCTCGCTGGTACTTGGCATGGTGGGCTGTATCGTCACCTATCTGGTGCCGGCTGAAAATATCACGCTGGTGCTCATCGCGCGCTTCATTGGTTCGTGCGGTATCATCGTCGCCGGCGGCTTTATGTGGGCGCTGATTCCTGAGACCATCGAGTATGGTGAGTACAAGACAGGTAAGCGGCTTAGCGGTATGATCTATGCAATCATCGGTTTCTTCTTCAAGTTTGGGCTTGCGCTCGGCGGTATCGTTCCGGGCTTCATGCTGGCGCGGTTTGGCTATGTGGCCAATCAGGTGCAGACGCCTGAGGCCCTGCAGGGCATTTTGCTGACGACGACGCTCATTCCGCTGCTGTTCCTCGCTGTGGCGTTTATCGATATCTGCTTCTATGGCCTCGATGATGCGCGTTATCATGAGATCGTGACGGAGCTTGAGAGCCGCCATGCACAGGAGCAGGCGCAGGAACATGAAGGAACGCCGGCAACAGGGACTATGTAAAAAGGAGCATTTATCATGAAGATACAGAATCCAATCTTGAAAGGTTTCAATCCCGACCCGAGCATCGTGCGGGCTGGGGATGACTACTACATTGCCACGTCGACATTTGAATGGTTTCCGGGCGTGCAGATCCATCATTCCAGGGATCTTGTGCATTGGCATCTTATTGCCCATCCGCTTGACACCACGGAAATGCTCGATATGAAAGGCAATCCGGATTCGGGCGGGATCTGGGCACCAGACCTTAGCTATGCCGATGGTAAGTTCTGGCTCATTTACACCGATGTCAAGGTCGTCGATGGCATGTGGAAGGACTGCCATAATTATCTTACGACGGCCGAAGATATCAAAGGGCCGTGGTCAAAGCCAATCCTTTTGAATGGGGCAGGATTTGATGCGTCGCTTTTCCATGACCCGAGCGGCCGCAAATATCTGGTCAATATGTATTGGGATCAGCGCGTCTACCATCATAATTTCTATGGTATCGCTTTGCAGGAATATTCGGTGGCGGAAGAAAAGCTCATTGGCCAGCCGGAAATCATCTACAAGGGCACGGATATTGCCTACACCGAAGGCCCGCATCTTTACCACATCAATGATATGTATTATCTGATGACAGCTGAGGGCGGTACGACGTATCAGCATTCGGAGACCATCGCACGGAGCAAGGATATCCATGGGCCCTATGAAATCCAGCCCGATTACCCCATGCTGTCTGCCTGGACGGAGGTTCATAATCCACTGCAGAAATGCGGGCATGCTTCGCTGGTGCAAACGCAGGGGGGCGAGTGGTATCTGGCGCACTTGACGGGACGGCCGCTGCCGGCACCATCAGGTTTCCCGAGCCGCGAGCGTGAGCAGCATGCCTATTGCCCGCTGGGCCGTGAGACCGCTATCGAGAAAATCGAGTGGCACGATGGCTGGCCGGTGGTAGTGGGCGGTCGTCAGGGCAGCCTGGAGGTCGAGGCTCCGGATCTTCCGGTGCAGGAATGGGCAGCAACCTATGAAGAAGTAGATGATTTTGATTCTACGGATTTAAATATCAATTTCCAGACGCTGCGGATTCCGTTTACGGAAACGCTCGGCAGCCTTACGGATCGTCCGGGATTCCTGCGGCTCTACGGCCGCGAATCCCTGCAGTCGAAATTCACGCAGGCACATGTGGCCCGCCGTTGGCAGTCGTTTGCCTTTGATGCGCAGACGAGCGTAGAATTCCAGCCAAAATCGTTCCAGCAGATGGCGGGCATGACCTGCTACTATAATACGGAGAACTGGTCGAGCATCCATGTGACCTGGAATGAGAGCAAGGGACGCTGTATCGATTTGGTCATTGCCGATAATGGCAGCTTCTCGATGCCGCTTGCCGGGCAGGAAATCCCTGTGCCGGAGGATGTGAAGACGGTCCATTTCAAAGCGGAGGTACGTGGCCGGAGCTACCGTTATGGGTATTCCTTTGATGGCGAATCGTTTACGTTCCTTCCTGTTACGCTGGCTAGCTGGAAGCTGTCCGACGATTATGTGCGGGGCGGCGGCTTCTTTACTGGGGCATTTGTCGGCATGAATTGCATCGATATCACGGGCACGGCGCTGCCTGCTGACTTTGACTATTTCAGCTACAAAGAATTAGAAAAATAATTGGATGAATAGAATCGCGAGGTGCAGAAAATGAAAATCAGCAGTGTCAAAGAAAAAGAATTTCGTACGTATGGCCGTGTTCTGCCATTGGATGTCACAGGTTTTGTGGAGACGATCAAAGCCCGTCCGGCTGTGAAGAAAGGCGAAGTGGTCTATGAGCCGTCGGTCCGTGCGTTTGAGGAATTGCCGCTCTATCAGGAGCTCAAGGATAAGACCTATGGCGAGCAGGCCATTGAGTTTGGTCATTGCAGCGGCTGGAATGAGAAGCTCAATGCCGTTGAGTATCATCGCTCTTCGGAAATCGATATCGCAGCGACAGACCTTTATCTGATCTTGGGCCGCCAGCAGGATATCGACTATGAGAACAATACCTATGATACGAGCAAGATGGAAGTATTTTTCGTGCCGGCAGGCACGGCAGTCGAGCTTTATGCGACGACGCTTCATTATGCGCCGTGTGGCAAGGAAGGCCAGGAGTTCCGCTGCGGTGTTGTCTTGCCGAAAGGGACGAATGAGGAACTGCGGGAAAAGCCCGGCAATCAGGCCGAGGACCGGCTGCTGTTTGCGGACAACAAATGGCTGATTGCGCATAAGGAAAGCGGTCTTGACCGTGAGGGTGCCTGGATTGGTTTGCAGGGAGAGAATATCGAACTTTGCTGATTGAGCACGAAAGCCTCTTCTGCCAGAGATGACAGAGGAGGCTTTTGTTTATTAAAAGGATTTGTTATTTACGAAAGCGGAAAAACTTGCTAAAATACGGATATCATAAGGAACGAGAATAAGGGATTATGCAGGATAGCGAGATGATAGTATGGTTACCATGAAGAAAATTGCTGAGCTTTGCGGCGTATCGCGCGGGACGGTTGACCGTGCCTTGAATGGCCGTGGCCGTGTCAATGCCGAAACAGCTGAGCATATCCGCAAGATGGCTAAGCAGCTGGGCTATGAGCCGAATCCGGCTGGCAAAGCATTAGCGGCCCGCAAGAATCGGCCCATCATCGGCGTGATTTTATCGTCGGAGGGAAATGCTTTTTTTGACAAAGTGATAGAGGGCATGAAGGATGCGGCAAGGGAGTATGCAGTTTATGGCTTGCAGGTAGACATCCGCACGATGAAAGGCTATCAGCCAGAGGAACAGCTGCGGCTCATGGAAGAATTGCAGCCAGAGGTCAAGGCGCTGATTCTCAATCCTATCAATGATGCGCGTGTTATTGCTAAGATTGACGAATTTGTGGCGGCGGGCATCTTTGTCGTCAATGTCAATAACGATGTGGACGGGTCGAAACGCCACTGCTATGTCGGCAGTGATTATTATAATGGCGGCATCACGTCCTGCGCTTTGCTGGAGGCTATGATTGGCCGCAGCGCTGAGATTGGCTTGATTCTTGGCAGCCGGCAGGTGCTTGGCCATAAGCAGCGTCTCGATGGGTTCATGCATCGCATGCAGCGGGTCGAGAATTTCCATGTCATCGACGTCATCGAACATGAAGATGATGAGATTTTCGCCTATGAGCGTACGAAGGCGTTTCTTTTGGCGCATCCTGAGACGACGGCACTGGTTTCCCTGGCTGCTGGCGTTTATGGGATTGGCCGTGCGGTCATGCAGCTGCCCAAAGAAAAACGGCCGATGGTCATCGCTTTTGACAGCGTGCCAACGACCGTGGAAATGATGAAGTTCGGTGTGGTGCGGGCCACGATTTTCCAGCATCCGTACCGGCAAGGGCATTTGGCGGTAGATTTGGCGTTTGCCTATCTCGTCAATGGCCGTATGCCTGGGAAGCAGGAATACATTCTCAAGAATGAAATCCGCCTGCTGGAAAACCTTTGAGACTTACCAAGGCTGAGGCGTCATCGGTGTGATGACGCCGAAAGAAAAGCCTTTGGCCTTGAGGAGGCGGATGATTTCCGGCAAAGCTTTGACCGTTTCCTCATGGCCTTCGGAGCTGTGCATCAGAATGATGGCAAAGTCCTTGTTATCCGTCTGGCTGTCGATATTGCCGATGAAATCCTGAGCGGTCGGATGACCGGGGGCGGCGTCAGCCGAGCTGACATTCCAATCGTGTTCGACATAGCCATTGGCTGCAAGTGCGGGCGGGTAAGCTGACGTGAAGTTGCCGATGACACCACCTGGAGCCCGCAGGATAAGCGGGCGCACACCGATGATATTTTTGATGATATCATCGGTTTTTTGCATTTCGCCAAGGAAGCCATCAATCGCTGGATAGAGCTTGCGGTAATCGTGGTCATAGCTGTGGTTGCCGATGGCATGATGCTCAGCGAAAATGCGCTTCAGGACATCGGGGTGCAGCTCGGCATGCGCACCAGTCACATAGAAGGTGGCGGGCACATCGTTTTCCTTCAGGATGTCAAGGATGGCAGGGGTGTTCTTGTCATCGGGGCCATCGTCAAACGTCAGATAGGCTACCTTGCCGTCTTTATAGGGGGTGAGCTGCGGCAGTTGTGTGGGGAGATTCTTGGCGCGGCGCTCGGCGATGGTGTAGCTGTCGTAGACAGGCATAGCCGGCGTATCAAGCTGCAGGTTGGTAAAGCTATCATCGGCTGTGATATAGGCTGGTGCTGTGGTTTCTGTGGCAGCTGCGGAGCTATCCGCAGAGGACTCGGGGTCGGCAGCAGGGCTTGGCGTCTGGCCGGCGCAGCCAGCGAGCAGCAGCGTGGCCGACAGCAGCAGTGTGGATAAAATCTGACGGGTCAACGTAAGGGGGCACCTCCTTGTTTCGCTTTGGCGGCAGTTTCAGCTGCGGCAAGTTCGGCCCGCAGGCCATCGTAGAATTTTACGAGACCTTCGCGGATGGCTTCGCGGTTGCTATCGTGAAGATGCGCAGTTTTCTTGAGCTCGCGTGTCGTTTCGAGAACGTTGCCGATGGTCAGGATGTAGTTGTATTCTTCTTCGAGTACCTGAGCGGCATCGAGCGGGTCAAGGCAGCTGGTTTCCTGTGTGAGTTTGTCGTAAGCAGTGCTGAGTGCTTTTAGATTTTTCTTCTGTGTCAGTGCCAGGCCGAGATTGTCTGGCGTCACGCGCGCCAGTGCCAGGTTTATGGCATCGCGCTGCGCGTGCATATCGCGCAGGCGTTTCTGCAGGGCCTGGATGCTGCGCGTCATGCGCTGGGCCTCTGCGGGGGAAAGATTGATTTGTTTAGCGGTCATGTTTACATCTCCTTGTTGATTCTGCTAGAATCTATTGTAGCGGAATTTTACGGGAAAGTCCAAGTCTTGACGAATTTGCTACAATATTATAGTAGAAGATATGGGAGATACGTCATGATAACCATAGAAAATTTGACAAAGAAGTTTCCGCATAAGACGAAGGCGGGGAAGAATAGTGAAAAGACAGCAGTCGATAATCTCTCGCTGGCCATTGGGGCCGGGGAGATTTTTGGCTTGCTGGGCCCGAATGGCGCAGGCAAGACGACAACCATCCGTATGCTGACGATGCAGACGCAGCCGACCAGCGGTCATATCCGCTATAAGGATATGGATTTGGCGGAGCATGCACAGGCACTAAAGAGTGTCATTGGCGTGGTGCCGCAGCATGTGAATTTCGATCAGGACTTGACGGTTGGCGAGAATCTTGCGCTGCATGCACGGCTGCACCATATGCGGGGCGCGGAGCGGCGGCAGCGCATCCGTGAGCTGCTGGCGTATGTCGAGCTCACGGATGTGGTGAACGATGGCGTCCGCCGTCTGTCGGGGGGCATGAAACGCCGCTTGCTGATCGCGCGCGCGCTGCTGCATCGCCCACGCATATTGTTCATGGATGAGCCGACGGTCGCACTTGACCCGCAGGTCCGCCGCCGGATTTGGGAGCTTATCCGGCAGATGGCCCGTGACGGCGTCACGGTCTTTTTGACGACGCATTATATCGAGGAAGCAGAAAATCTCTGTGACCGCGTGGCTATCCTCAATAAAGGCAAACTCGTGGCGCTCGATACGCCGGCAAATTTTTGTGAGCAGTTGGGACGTTATACGGTAGAGTGGGATGGCGGCGCAGGGCGCGCGTATAAGTTCTTTGCTGAAAAACAGGCTGCGGCACAATTCGCTGGCCGGCAGGCAGGTGAGGGGTCGATTCTCATACGGCCGACCAATCTCGAGGATGTATTCATCGAGCTTACCGGGCGAAAGGAGGGCATCTGATGCTTTACGATATCTGGACGGTATTTTGGCGCGACTGGGTCGTGCTGAAGCGCCGGCTGACGAAATTTATCTTGTCGCGCATGGTGGCCCCGATGCTCTATCTCGTCGCTTTTGGCTGGGGCTTGGGCCGCAGTATCCAGGTGGAGTCAGGGACGTATCTTGACTTTCTGGTGCCAGGCATCCTGGCGCTCAATTCGATGAATATCAGCTTCAATAGCATCACACCGGTGCATGCGGAGCGTATCTATCATAAAAGCCTGGAAGAATACATCATCGCTCCGATATGGCCCGATGCCTTTGTCATCGGCAAGGTGCTCGCGGCTGTACTGCGCGGGCTGATTTCCTCGGCCATCATCGTAGTGCTGGCTTTGGTCTTTGGTGCACATTTCACGCTTACGCCGCTTTTTTTGCTGGTGCTGGTGCTGAACTGCATCATCTTTGCGGAAATCGGCTTCATCGCGGCGATGAAGATACGGACGTATGAGGAAATGAGCCAGGTCAACACCTATATCCTGCTGCCGATGTCGTTTTTGTGCGGCACTTTTTTTTCGACGCAGGCGCTGCCGGACTTGCTGCGTTATTTCATCGAACTGCTGCCGCTTACGCATACGAGCTATTTGTTGCGCGGGATTGGCAGCGGCGCTGAGACTGCGCTGGCCTCGGTGGCGGTATTGCTGCTTTATGCTTTATTGGGCTTTATAGCCGGGAGCCGGTCGTTCCGCCAGCTGAACCGCTGAATATAAGGAGTAACGAAATTGTTTAAGAATATCATACATCATCATGCATCGTCGAGTGAAGATTGTGCCAAGCTCTGTTGCACGCGCATCGAGGACTTTGCGGTCAGGATTGGCCGCCAGGTCATCTTCGAGGACGTGAATATCCATATTCATTGCGGGCAGCTCACGGCTTTGATCGGCCCGAATGGTGCAGGCAAGAGCACGCTTTTAAAGGCTATCCTGGGCGAGGTACCGCATCAGGGCAAGCTCCACTATGTCGATGCCAAGGGCAAGCATACAGGGCATCCTGTCATCGGCTATGTACCGCAGTATCTGCGCTTTGATGTCAGCGCCCCAACGAGTGTTATGGATATCTTTATGGCCTGCCTGTCAAAACGTCCCGTCTGGCTTTGCTCAGATAAGAGATTGCGGCCGCAGGTCGAAAAGAGCCTGGCCCGCGTCCATGCCGCGCATTTGATTGACCGCCGTCTCGGTGCGCTCTCAGGCGGCGAGCTGCAGCGCGTACTGCTCGCGCTGGCTCTTGATCCGCTGCCGGATTTGTTGCTGCTTGACGAGCCGGTATCGGGCGTTGACCAGAACGGCTTGGAGCTCTTTTATGAAATCCTTGCGGATCTGCGTGAGAAAGAAGATATGGCCATTATCCTGATTTCGCATGATCTCAATATGGTGGCACGTCATGCCGATCAGGTTGTGCTGCTGGATAAGCGCGTCATCACGAACGGGACGCCGAAAGAGGTGTTTGGCGATGCGCGCACGCGCCGTATTTTCGGCATGCTTGCGGGCGGTGAAGTCAGAAATGCCAATGATAGCAAAGCGGAAAGTGAGGCGGGATGCTGATGGAAATGATTTATGGTGTCATGGATACCCTGCTGCCTTTTGAATGGGCCAGCCATATGTTTATGAAGAATGCCTTGCTGGCTATCCTGCTGGTCACGCCGCTCTTTGGCCTCTTGAGCACGATGGTCGTGTCGAACCGCATGGCGTTTTTCTCGGATTCACTCGGTCATGGAGCGTTCACGGGAATTGCCATCGGGGTACTGCTAGGTGTGGTTTCACCGCTTGTCTCATTGGTCGCGTTTTCCATACTGTTTGCGCTTTGCATTACCTATATCAAGAATAAGAGCACGGCCTCGACCGATACGATTATCGGCGTTTTTTCCTCGACAGCGATTGCTTTGGGCCTTATGATCATGACAGCTGGCGGCGGTTTCAATAAGTTTTCTTCGTTTCTTATCGGTGATGTGCTGAGCATCACCGAGGAAGATCTGCAGGCGCTGGCGCTGGTCTTTTTGCTGGTGCTTGGCGGTTGGGCCTTGCTCTACAATAAGCTGCTGGTTCTATCGATCAATTCTTCGTTTGCGCGTAGCCGCGGTATTGAGACCTTTTGGGTGGAGGGGATGTTTGCCGCTATCCTGGCTGTCGTCGTATCCATCAGCATCCAGTGGGTCGGCATCCTGATCATCAACGCACTCCTCGTGCTGCCGGCGGCGGCAGCGCGCAACGTCACCAATAATGTCAAGCAATATCATGCGGTATCTATCGGCATTGCATTGCTTACTGGCATCAGTGGCTTGATCCTGGCCTATTACTTCAACATGGCGGCAGGAGCAACGATCGTCGTGCTGTCCGCGCTGGTATTTTTTGTGACGATTGTACTCAAGCCGTATTTTATCCGCTGAGAATAAAGGAGTTTGGCCATCGACCGCGAAAAAATAAAAGGAATTAGATGTAAGGTGAGGGTTTGAAGGAGTGACACAGGATGGCGGCAGATAGTGATAAGCAGAAACTCCGCGAGGAAATGCAGGACATGTTTGGCGAAATGCTGGAACTGCATAAGCGCATGCTGCTGGTGGCAATTGAACTGCATAAAGCTATGGAAGAAGATGGCGATCCGTGGGGCATCAGCAATAGCAACGAATTTTTGTCGTTGATGAAGCAGCAGCGGACGCTGTTGATTTTAGGGATGGTACATAAGGCGAATATGGCAGATTCCGAAGAAGAGTGCGGCAAGCTGATTCCGTTTCCTGTACGGGCGACTAAGGCAAATCTGGAGGCCATGGTCCGCCACTATATCCCGCAGAATATTGAGCGCCTGGCAAAGGAGCATGCCGATATCATGCGCATGGCGAAGATGACAGGCTACTTTGCCTGGTCACTGCCGAAGTCGTGCGTCTCCCATGTAAAGACCACGACGGTAACGACCTATGAATGTGCCAACTGTAATGTACTCTGCAATGCCAAGGAAAATTTTGCGGGCAATGGTTTTGATTTTCTGCATCGTCAGCTCTATCGCCAATATGCGCAGTGGAATTCGTGGATGCGGCAGTTTTTGGGCGGACGTAAAAAGACGCTGGCAGAACTGCAGCCAGCTATCGTCGACGAGGCCTGCCGCAAACATCTGATGGAACACTTTGCTAAAGCAGATACTTTTGATGGGCAGGAGTGTTATGGCTGCCCGGTAATCCGTCAATCGTTTGCGGCCCTGCAGAAGCAGAATGCCAAATGGAACGATGCCGATGAAATCCATTGAGGGATAATACAGATACTCAGTAAAATAAATGGGGCTATGCATGCTGTATGCGTGCATAGCCCTATTATTATATTGGGGAGGATTATTATGCAGCAAATCTTGGGATATGTGCGCGTGAGCACGCGGGAGCAGAATCTGGGGCGGCAGCTGGCCGCTATGCGGAAGATGGGAATCGAGCCGCAAAACATTTATATGGATAAAATATCGGGCAAGGATTTTGTGCGGCCGCAGTATCAGAAGCTTATGCAGCGTATCGATGACGAGACGATTCTCTGTATCCATTCCATTGATCGGCTGGGCCGCAATTATCGCGAGGTGTTGGAGCAATGGCAGAAGATAACCAAAGTCAAAGGCGCCGATATTGTCGTTTTTGATATGCCGCTATTGGATACGCGGCGAGGCAAGGATCTATTGGGGACATTTGTCAGCGACCTTATCTTGCAGGTGCTGTCCTTTGTGGCCGAAAACGAGCGGCATAACATCCGTCAGCGGCAGGCCGAAGGGATTGCTGAAGCACATCGGCGCGGTGTGCGCTTTGGCCGGCCGCAGAAGCCGTTGCCACAGGGATTTGCCCGTGTGTATCAAGCCTGGCGGCGCGGAGAGCTTTCACTGAACCAGGCAGCCAGGAAAATAAACATGCCGGTTTCTACGTTCTATAATAAATGTCAGCAGCAAAAAGAGCGCGAAAAGCGTCGGAAATAAGCAAACAGCCTATTCGGAAAAGTATACTTTTCTGAATAGGCTGTTTCTATATTAATCTACTATATCTATCGGTGAAAATGCAAGATTTCTTAAATAAAATTTGTCTATTCCAAAAAGTATAGGTTTTAAAACACACATGAGGGTTGAGGCAACTATGAAAGAAATCGTCAAAACACCAGCGAAAGCCGAGCAGGGAATGGCAGGAATCGGCAGGAGACAGGGAACGTCGCCAAAACCAAACGCAACGGCATTTGCCCGCGAACTGCACGCGGTGGAACATGGCGTCAAATTTTCGCGCCATGCAGAAAAGCGGCTGGAACTGCGCGGGATAGCATTGGATGAGGAGGACAAAGCGCGTCTGGAATCTGCTGTTGACCGCATGGCCGCCAAAGGCTCGCGGGAAGCACTGATTTGGATGAAGCAGACGGCCCTCGTCGTAAGCGTGAAAAACCGCACGGTCATCACGGCCGTGGATGAAGCAAGTGCTAAAGAAAATATTTTTACCAACATAGACAGTGCCGCAATACTTTAAGGCACATGGGATAAAGGAGAAGTGATTCATCATGATGCGTTCATTATATGCCGGTGTCTCGGGGCTCAAAGGCCATCAGACGCGAATGGATGTAATCGGCAACAACATTGCCAACGTAAATACGACAGGCTTTAAATCCAGCCGAGTGACCTTTGCGGACACGCTTAGCCAGACACAGGCTGGTGCATCGGCACCAACGGGAAATCTTGGCGGTACGAATCCGAAGCAGATTGGTCTTGGCACTGGTGTGGCGAGCATTGATATGCTGTTTACCGATGGTTCGGTGCAGGCTACGGGTAAGAATACTGACCTTTGCTTGTCGGGAAATGGCTTGTTCGTAGTTAAGAAAGGCAATGAGACTTATTATACCCGTGATGGTGCATTTGAATTTGATGCAGCTGGTAACTATGTATTGCCGGGGAGTGGCCTTAAAGTACAGGGGTGGATGGCAGCCAATGGAGAACTTAATACATCTGGTGAGGTTACGGATATTGTAATTCAATCTGGAAAGAGTATGGCACCAACGGCAACAACTACGGCTGTTTACACAAATAATTTAAAGGCGGATACTGCAGTCGTGACGAATGTTAATGGCAGTAATGAAAAATCGTGGGCGTGCAGTGAGAATATGCCTTGTAAGTTAGTTTTGTCGAATGGAACTACAGTAGATGGCACAGATGGCATTACTTATACACCGGATTATGTATATTCATCGGTGAAAAATACCTACACTACAGTTGGTAATATGGTAACGGTAAATAAATACCATACGCCAGTAACGGTAACGCTGGCTGATGGAACAATCCATACTTTTACCAATAAATCCACAAATGCTGATTGGAAATATGGCTATACGACAAATACAGCTGGTGATGAGGCTGTGGCAACGGCGAAAGTGAGGGTATCTTTAAAAAATACATCAACGGGGCGTACAGCCGATGGTGAAAATGGAAAAACATATAAAGTTGGAGATACGGCTACAACGTCGATATCGTCAGGTACGGTTACTTGCAATGCAAATGAAAAATTGGTGTTGGTTCTTGCAGATGGAACAAAACATGATGTTTCCGCAGTAGGTGGGTCCTATGTAATTAATACTGATAAATATACATATTCTGGACATTCGGCTACGATTGTGGGGGCTGAAGTGAGTTTTACAGTAAATGAGATGACGGTAGTATCAGATGAAGGGGAAGGTGCTTCCTTACGAGTAGGTTCGACAGCTATTACCGATGGATATGCATTGCGCCAGATAACGGATGGCTCTTCGGTAACAGCAAGAACGACAAGTCCGGTAACGCTTACTTTAGAGGATGGAACAACGATAACCGGACTTACAAACGGAAAAACATATAAAGTTGGTGATGGTTACGAGGGTACCAAGGTAACTTCAGGAAATGTTACAGCCGGTAAGGTTCGGATTTATCTGGCTGATGGTACAACGCATGATGATACGGTACCAACAGGAACTACCTATAAAGTCGGCGATCCCTACAGCTACACAAATGCAGGTGGTACGGTAGTTAATACAACTATTGCTGGTTATGCACCTTTAGCGCCAATCAAGGCAATTTCAGTGCAATCGCAAATTACTGGCATTGAAGAAAGTAGTAATACAGTAGTAAATGAAATCATTCCTGGCAGGGTTACGGCATCAAAGACAGATGCGTTAATGCTTACGCTATCTGATGGCACGACGCAGACGGTTAGCTCGGGTATCTATGATATCGGGCACAGTTTGCCTGTTACGACAATTATTAATGTTGTGGACAGCTTAGGAAAAAATCATGAAGTACCAATTTATTTCACTAAAACGGCTACTGGGTCAGGAGAAACTTCAAAGGATGGTAATCAGTGGACTGTTTCGGTTGATGGAAAAGATATAACGGGAACAACCAATAGTATTGCGGAAGATGATGGTTCGGTAACAACGATTGATATGAAACCTTATGTTATGCAGTTTTCGACGACAGGTGGCTTGCTCAATGGTTCGGGGGCTATTGAGTTTACACTAAGAGATGGTGCTAATCGTAGTCAGACGGTATCTATTGATGTATCGCAACTTACGCAGTATGTAGGAAACAACACTTTTAAAGGAACAACTAATGGTAATGCGGCTGGTACCTTGAGTAGCATTTCGATTGATGGTTCGGGTATTATTACGGGAACATACACTAATGGTATAAAACAGACGGAGGCACAGGTAGCGGTTGCACAGTTCAATAATGCATCTGGCCTTACCAAGACAGGCAATAGCTTGTATCAGACTTCCAATAACTCTGGTACGCCTAATGTCAAGACGGCCAGTGACCTTGGCTGCACGATTACGCCGTCGGCTCTCGAGATGTCTAATGTCGATATCGCTAGCGAGTTCTCGGATATGATTGTCACCCAGCGTGGCTTCCAGTCCAATTCCAAGATTATCACGGTCAGTGATGAGATGCTGGAAACAATGATCAATATGAAACGTTAATCTCTATAGGCGGCAACCAAATCGGTTGTCGCTTTTTTATAAAAAAGTAGTAGTGATGATACAACGCAATGATTATTTACAAGAATTGTGCCGTTGGCAGGATAGGCAGGTCATTAAGGTGATTACTGGTATCCGGCGTTGTGGTAAATCAACGCTGTTTTCGCTGTTCATCGATAAACTGAAAGCGGAAGGTGTGTCGTCGGAACAGATTATTTGGATAAATTTGGAAGACCTGGCCTATGAAGAATTATTGGACTACCGCAAGCTGTATGCGTATGTGAAAGAAAGACTACAGCCAGGGAGAAAAACATATATTTTTTTGGATGAAGTTCAGAATTGCCAAGACTTTGAGCGAGCAGTGGATAGTTTGTTCATCCAGCCGGATACGGACGTATATATCACAGGCTCGAATGCGTTTATGCTGTCCGGTGAACTGGCAACTCTTTTATCTGGGCGCTATGTTACGATTACCATGCAGCCATTGTCTTTTTGAAGCGGCGTAATATGCGCGTGAATATTGGCAAGGTAGCTGAGTACGAAGTTGATTTTGTCGCCGAAAATGGTGAGGAAGTCACTTATTATCAAGTCGCTGCTAGTGTGATGGATGAGAAGACAAAAGAACGTGAGTTACGTGTCTTGCAGAAAATAAGGGATAACCATCCCAAAATCCTGCTGACTTTGGATGTTATTGGTGCTAAGGCAAATTACGATGGGATTCGCCAGTATAATCTGATTGATTGGCTCTTGGCAAAAGGGGAATGAATACCTAAAAGTGGCTGCTGCATGCGTGAGAAATCACTTATGCAACAGCCACTTTTTAGCCTGTCCATGATGATAGCGTTAGTTATCGGCGATAAGCTGCTTGCCTGGCTTGATGACCAGCCAGCAGGCGACTACGATGAGACCGAATAGAGCCGTGATAGAAAATGCGTTGTTCCAGCCGTAGGTCTCGACGAGGAATGCCGTGACAATCGGGGCGAGGACACCGCCGATATTGCCCCAGAGATTGATCCATCCGGAGACAGAGCCGCTGAAGCGGCCGCCAAGCGACATGACCGATGACCAGGTAGCACTCATACAAAAACCGAGGGAGCCGAGAGCCAGCGTCATCCAGAAGACAGCAGCTTCGACGGAAGCCATGCGGGATGCTGCGTAAAGTCCTACGGAAGTAACAGCGATGCCAAAGATAGCTGTGACCGTGCGCATGGTGTACTGGCGTTCACTGTTCTTGCCCGCAGCCAGGCGGTCAGAAAACCAGCCGGCGAAGAAGACCATAAAGGTCAAGGCAATCCAGGGAACGGAGGTCCAGAAGCCCATGGTTTTGAGGCTTAGGCCATATACTTCGGTGAGGAACATGGGCAGCCAGGAGAGAAAAACATACATGATGTAATCGACGACGAGGAACTGAAGACCGACAGCCCAGAACCGATGGTTTAGCAGAAGCTTCTTCCACGGAGCTACGGCTTTTTCCGTTTGGCCGCTGCGCGCTTCGTTGATGTAGTTGATTTCTTCCTCACTTACATAAGGACAATCTTCCGGGGTATCGCGGGTATAGTGATGCCAGGCATAGGCCACGACGATGCCGAGGATACCGAAGACTATAAAGACGCCCTGCCAGCCGAGCCATCCCATCAGAGCGACAGTCAGCAGTGGGCCGACGACCGGACCGAAAAAGGTGCCGCCGAGGATAGAGGAACTGGCTTTGCCCTTTTCGGCATGATTGAACCATTTATAGCAGGCGGCGCCGAGCGAAGGGAAGACTGGGCCCTCGCCAAGGCCGAAGGCCAGGCGAATGGCAGCGAAGCTGAATTTTCCCTGGGCCAGAGCAGTCAGAGCGGTAAAGATTGACCACCAAAGAATGGCAAAGGTACCGGTTTTGCGCAGACCGAAGCGATCGGCTAAAATCCCTCCGGGAACCTGCATCAGCGCATACCCGCCGAAGAAACAGGTTTGGATAAGCCCCATATCGATTTTCGTGAAACCGAATTCCTGCATGATGACTGGTGTGGCGACAGAAAGGTTTACGCGATCCATGTAGGCGACAAAACTGACTAGAAAGATCAAGCTGGCCACTTTCCAGCGATAGTTCGTACTGGCAGGTGCCTTGGCATTGCTTATGGTGTTTTCCATATTCATAAATATCCCCACTTTCTACATACTCTTGTCTTCGAGAAAAAGACAAGATATTTACTATTCGCAATATATATTGTAAACATGTAAAATATTATGTGACTTATTATACTGTATACAGAAATTCTGTCAAGGGGAAATTCCTTACTGGCTGGTCAAGCGATGACAAGTCAAATTGACAAGTCAGATTGACTTGTCAATTGACCGGTCAATTTTCCGGCTGGAATGTGCTATACTGTAAGCAGTTGTTATATTGCTAGCAGGAGGCGTGGCATGAAGATTGAAGAGCTGGTGAAGCATAATCTTAGCCGGTTGAACGATACGGATTTGATTGTTTGGCGTTATATCTATGCGCATTTGGAAGAATGCTGTTATATATCGATTTATGATTTGGCGGATGCCTGTCATGTTTCGCGCACGACTGTCATGCGGTTTGCCAAGAAGCTGGGCTTTGATGGCTTCAGTGATTTGAAGGCTGTGCTCAAGATGGAGTATGCCAAGCCGCATGATAAGCCTACGCAGACGATCGCGGAGGCGACGACGGCTTTGTGCCAGGCCATCGGCGAGGAAATTGCCAAGCAGGATTTCGAGCGTGTCAACCGGCTGATGCATCGTGCCCGCCGCGTGTTTGTTTTTGCTTCGGGGCTCGTGCAGCGTAATATCGCCAATGAACTTACGCGGCTGTTCCTGCAGATGAATCAATACCTGTATACCATTTACGGCCCGGATGAGTTTCGCATCACGATGGAGAATGCGACGCCTGAGGATCTCTTTGTCATCATTTCACTGAGCGGCGAGAGTGACCGTGTGGTGGATTTTGCCAAGACGCTGCATGCTAAAGGCGTGCCACTGATCTCGATGACGCGGCTGCAAAGCAATTCACTGGCACGGCTCAGTACCGAAAATCTTTATGTGACGCCTAGGGCGCTTCCCGTGGCATCGAAACGTCCTTATGAGTCGACGCTGGCCTTTTTCCTGATGGTGGAAATCTGGTTTGTCAGCTATACGCAGTTTTTGGCAGAGCAGGATGGTGACAGCGAAGATACCTAAGGCAAAATGTGATATATCACGCCAGATCGTGACAAGTCACAGGCTGGGGTGACGTCTCCCGAACCACGCCAAAACTATTGAAACCGTAACTCCTTTTGATTATGATAAAGCCATGAAATCCATTCGCGAAGGTTTTTCACAGGCAATCATTTTTGAAAGGGGTTTTTATTATGAAAAAGTCATCGATTGTTATTGCCGGCGGCGGAAGTACCTTCACACCAGGAATTGTCCTGATGCTCTTGAAACACAGCGATCGGTTCCCGATTCGCCAGATAAAATTCTACGATAACGATGCCGAGCGGCAGAAGAAGATTGCGGAAGCCTGCAAGATTTTGCTCGCGGAACGGGCGCCGGAAATCGCTTTTTCGTATACGACCGATCCGGAGGAAGCATTTACCGATGTGGACTTCGTCATGGCGCATATCCGGGTCGGCAAATATGCGATGCGTGAGAAGGATGAGAAAATCCCGATGCGTCACGGCGTCTTCGGGCAGGAGACCTGCGGCCCGGGCGGCATTGCTTATGGCATGCGTTCCATCGGCGGCGTTCTGGAGATTCTCGATTATATGGAAAAATATTCGCCGAAGGCCTGGATGCTCAACTACTCGAATCCGGCGGCTATCGTTGCTGAGGCCACGCGCCGTCTGCGGCCGAATTCCCGCATCATCAATATCTGCGATATGCCTGTCGGCATCGAAGAGCGCATGGCGGAAATCCTCAAGCTGCCGAATGGCCGCAAGGATATGGAGGTGCGCTACTATGGGCTCAATCATTTCGGCTGGTGGTGTGATATCCGCGACAAGCAGGGACATGATCTCATGCCGCAAATCAAGGCGCATGTCAAGGCGCATGGCTATGTCGTAAATCCCAATGACAAAAATGTTGAGGCCAGCTGGCAGGATACCTTCGCCAAGGCCAAGGATGTCTATGCAGTCGATCCCGATACGCTGCCCAATACGTATCTCAAATATTATCTCTATCCGGACTATGTGTTCCAGCATGACAACCAGCATCCTGACCACACGAGGGCCAATGAAGTCATGGAGCATCGCGAAAAGAATGTGTTCGCGGCAGCTAAGGATATCGTGGCGAAGGGCACAGCCAAGGATTGTGCCTTTGAGGCCGATGACCACGCAAGCTATATCGTCGATTTGGCTGAGGCCATCACGACAAACCAGAAAGCACGCATGCTGCTGATTGTGGAGAACAATGGCGCGATTGCCAATTTCGATCCGACGGCGATGGTGGAGATTCCGTGCATCGTCGGGGCTAACGGCTATGAAAAAATCAGCATTGGCAAGATTCCGCAGTTCCAGAAGGGCTTGATGGAGCAGCAGGTATCGGTGGAAAAACTCGTGGTCGATGCCTGGATCAATGGTAGCTACCAGAAACTCTGGCAGGCGCTGACCCTTTCGAAGACAGTGCCGTCGGCGTCGGTAGCTAAGGCAATCCTGGATGATCTCATCGAAGCGAATAAAGCGTATTGGCCGGAACTGCACTAAAAGCCTGTGACGGGGAATAGGAGAGTTTGTCATGCAGATTTCAAAAGATATTGTCATGCAGAACGTCCAGCGCTTCGGTGGTGCGATGTTCACGCCAGTTTTGATGTTCGGTGTATTTGGTATATTTGTAGCAATCTCCATTCTGTGCACCAATGCGATGCTTCTCGGCCCTATCGCCGAGAAGGGCACGCTTTGGTACAATTTCTGGTATATCATCCAGGAAGGTGCCTGGACGGTTTTTCGCCAGATGCCGCTCTTGTTTGCGATCGGCCTTCCGATTGGCCTGGCGAAAAAGAATAACGCTCGGGCCTGTATGGAATCTTTTCTGATTTACATCATCTTCAATTATTTCGTCAGTGCCATCCTGTCCATCTATGGGCCGAGTTTTGGCGTTGACTTCACGCGTGAGGCCGTAGCCGGCTCGGGGCTTACGATGGTGGCGACCATCAAGACCCTCGATACCGGTATTGTCGGTGCGATTCTCATTGCAGCCATTTCGGTTTGGCTGCATGGGAAACTGTTTGATGTCAATATGCCGGAAAGCCTGGGCATTTTCCGCGGCTCGTCCCTCGTCGTGGTGGCTGGCTTCTGGCTGATGTTCCCGATTGCGCTGCTGTTCTGCGTGGTCTGGCCGCAGTTCCAGCTGGCAATAGCGTCATTGCAGGGCTTTTTGGTCAGCGCAGGCGTAGGCGGCGTATGGGTCTATACGTTCCTCGAGCGCATTTTGATTCCGACAGGGCTGCATCACTTCATTTACCTGCCGTTTATCTTCGGGCCGGCTGTGGTCGATAATGGCATCCAGGTCTATTGGCTCCAGCACCTGCAGGAGTTTGCGGCTTCGACAAAGCCTTTGATCGAGTTGTTCCCGCAGGGCGGCTTTGCGCTGCATGGCATGAGCAAGGTCTTTGGCTGCCCGGGCATCGCGCTGGCACTTTATTTCACGGCCAAGCCAGAAAACCGCAAGAAAATCGGTGCGCTGGTATTCCCGGCGGCAGCGGTGGCTGTCTGCTGCGGCATTACGGAACCGCTGGAGTTCACATTCCTGTTTGTAGCGCCTGTATTGTTTGCCGTTCACGCATTGCTGGCAGGTACGCTCTCGGCCACACTGTATGCGCTGGGCGTGACGGGAAATTTCGGCGGCGGCCTTTTAGACTGTGCCCTGTTCCAGGATTGGATTCCGCTGTTCCAGAATCACTGGCCGACGTTTTTGACGCAGATTGTGGTCGGACTCATCTTTACGGGAATCTGGTTTGCAGTATTCCGGACGCTTATCCTAAAGCTCGATCTCAAGACGCCGGGGCGTGGTGATGAGAAGGTCAAACTTTACACCAAGGCCGACTACAAGGCCAAGGCGAAAGGGGATATCCTGGCGGAGGAGGCTGCGGCATTCTTAATGGATCTCGGTGGTCGGGAAAACATCGTGGATGTGACGAACTGTGCGACGCGGCTGCGCGTGACGGTCAAGGATGACAGTTTGCTGGCCGCACCAGAGGTATTCAAGGCCCATGGCGCCCATGGCCTTGTGCATAATGGCTGCGCCATCCAGGTCATCATTGGGCTGTCGGTACCGCAGGTGCGCGAGCGCTTTGAAGATCTTTTGGAGCATGGTGCCGTGTGAGTGAAAAAATGAGGGGAAGACGACAACACTTTGCCCGCCTCAGGGATATAAAGAGTAGAATGCCCCCAGGCAGGGAAAAGCCGGTTGGTATAAGGATGAATCATCGGTAAGGAGTGAGGACCATGTCGTTGAAAAAAGTATTCCCCTTGTTGTTTTTGCTGACCTTGATGCTATCGAGCAGTGCATTTGCAGAAAAGGGGACCGTGGTTTATTACAATCCCGTGAATAAAAGCGTAGTGGTATCCGCTTTTCATGGCTACAGCTGTGGCTGGGTACGCAAATATTACGCCAAACCGAACCGGCTCGAACCAGGTGATGTCCTTGAGGGGGACTTCGTGCTGGGGTCCCATAGATGTTCCGATGAGAGCAACGAAAGAGATGTCGAAATCTATTTCGATGAGTGGTGGGTGAAAAAAGACGTAGCTCACAAATGGGTCGAGAAGCAGGAAGATAAAGATTGTTTCTGGTGAATACTGTAAGTTTCCGGATAATAATATTCCCCCGTGGATAATCCACGGGGGAATATTATTTGCCAGAAGAAAGGATAGAAAAAAAGCTTTCCGCAACTTCATAAAGAAGAATGCGAAAAGCTATCTGAATCAAGGTGGTGCGCTCGGCGGGAGTCGAACCCACGCTTTCAGCTCCGGAGGCTAACGTCCTATCCACTGGACTACGAGCGCATGATTATTGTCCTAGACAACAATTGATAGTATAGCATGGGTCAGCGTTTTTGTCAAATTCAGAAAGATTATGCTGGATTTGCTTCTGACTGAAAACGTGTTATAATGAATCCCGATAGGGAGGAATTATTATGGAACTGAAAAACTGCATGGAGGAAGTTGTCCAGGACAAGATGGATATTGTACTGGAACAGTATCCATCCTGCTGCCGGTGTGAGCAATGCCGTTCGGATATTGCGGCGCTGGCGCTTAATCAGCTGCCCCCCAGATATGTGTCCACCCGCAAGGGCGATGTCTTTGTCCGCGTCAATGAGATGAGCACGGAATGTGAGGTTACGGTTATCCAGGCAATCGCTAAGGCGATTGATATAGTGAGCAAAAATCCTCACCATACTACAAAATCTTGAAGAAACGATGAGCCGGAAAGCGGTTGTTGCTTTCCGGCTCGTTTTTATTTTTTATGATGCTTGAGGAAATTGTCGATGCGGTTGAGTGCCTCGGAAATCTTGTCGATGGAGGTCGCATACGAGCAGCGGACATGACCTTCGCCGCAGGCACCAAAGGCGCTGCCGGGGACGAGGGCGACATGTTCAGCCTTCAGCAGCTCTTCGGCAAATTCATCCGATGTGTAGCCGGTTGCGCTGATGTTGGGGAAAATATAGAAGGCGCCTTTGGGCTCGAAGCATTCAAGGCCCATCTTGATGAAGCCATCATAAATCAGACGGCGGCGGCGATCGTACTCCGAGACCATCTTCTTCATGTATTTTTCGCCGTGGCGCAGTGCCTCGACGGCGGCAATCTGAGCCGTGATAGGCGCACAGAGCATCGTGTACTGATGGATTTTCGTCATGGCGGCGATGATGGTCGGGTTGCCGAGCGCATAGCCGATGCGCCAGCCCGTCATGGCATAGGCTTTGGAAAAGCCATTGAGCAGGATGGTGCGCTCCTGCATGCGCGGCAGCGAAGCGAAGCAGACATGCTCTTCGCCACCATAGGTCAGGTCGCCGTAGATTTCATCGGAAATGACGATAAGGTCGTGTTTTTCGGCAAAGTCGGCGATGGCCAGGAGATCTTTGCGCGTCATGATGGCACCAGTCGGGTTGTTCGGATAGCCAATCAGCAGCACCTTGGTGCGCTCCGTGACATGCTCCTCAAGCTCAGCCGGTGTGATGCGGAATTCGTTTTCGATTTTGGCGGGAACGGCCACGGGAACACCACCGGCCAAAATCGTGCAGGCCTGATACGAGACGTAGCAAGGCTCGGGAATCAGCACTTCGTCGCCTGGGGCGAGGATGGCGCGCATGGCGATATCGAGAGCTTCGCTGACGCCGACGGTCACCAGGACATCGGTGGCTGCATCGTAGTCGGTCTGATAGCAGTCGTGGAAGTGCTTGCAGATTTCCTGCCGCAGCTCGGGCAGACCGCGGTTGGCCGTATAGGATGTGTAGCCCTGCTCTAATCCGTAGACGCAGCTTTCACGGATAGACCATGGTGTGACAAAGTCCGGTTCGCCGACACCAAGCGAGATGACATCCTCCATCTGGGCGGCGATATCGAAGAATTTGCGGATACCCGAGGGAGCGATGGCATTGACGCCGGGGGAGAGGCGGTCTGCCCAGTCGTTTTTCGTTTCGATCATGGGGACACCACCAATCTGCGGTCACGCTCTTCGTCGTTGATGATGATACCATCCTTCTTGTATGGCTTGAGCATGAAATGACTGCGCGTAGCCGTGACGCCCTCGATGGTGGCCAGGCGTTTGGCGACAAAGTTGGCGACGTCTTTTAGCGACTTGCCCTCGATGATGACCATGAGGTCGAAACTGCCGCTCATCAGATAGACGGTGCGCACTTCGTCAAAGCGGTAGATGCGCTCGGCGATGGCATCGAAGCCGACTTCGCGCTGGGGCGTCAGATTGATTTCGATGACAGCCGTGACCGTATCATCACCGAATTTTTCCCAGTTGATCAGCGTATTATAGGAAAGGATGATCTTGTCCTTTTCCAGATTCTTGATGTCTCGCTCGACTTCGTACTCGCTGCGGTTCAGCATGGAGGCCAGCTCGCCTACTGGACGGCGTGCATCGTGTTCGAGCAGCTCTAAGAGTTCACGCATGGATATATTCCTCCCTTGTGTTTCTACTATAAAAGCCCTCATCCTGCAAAGGACGAGGGCTTATTCCCGTGGTACCACCTTAATCGGACCCTGCAATCGGCAGGAATCCACTCAATGCCTTAACGCGGCTGACGGCAGGGCTTATGGGGCCATGCAGGCTCGTGAGCAGCTTTCTCTGTGTCCTCCCGGCGGTTTACACCTAACACCGCCTCTCTGGAGAGAAGATGGACAGATACTCTTTCAGTCATTGCCTTTTGCAATATATGACAATCATATCACAGGGTCTGTCTGTTGGCAAGATATAATTTACAGATGGTCTTTTGAGAGGAAACAGATGATGGAGAATTTTGGGGCGCATGTCCTTTTGTAGAAAAATTAAGCGCTTTTTGATAAAATAGCCCTGTATCCTTGCAATACGCATCTGTTTTAGGTAAAATGATACTGAAGACAAGCGGGATGCTTGTCAAAGATGTTAGTTATGAGAATGAGAAGAGGGGTATGGCATGATTATTGGCAGCATTGATTCGCTGGATGACAGCCATGTAAGATATCCAGCTATGGTGCAGAAAGCGTTGGATTATCTGCGCGAACATGATTTTACACAGCTGGCGGATGGCCGCTATCCAATCGATGGGGATAAATGTGTGGCCAATCTGCAGCGTTATACGACGCGCTTATATCGTGAGTGCCATCCGGAGACACATACGAAATATGTGGATATCCAATTCGTCGTGGAGGGCGAAGAGTATATGGGATGGTGCCCGTTCAGCCCGGATCTTACGGTGTTGAGCCCTTATGATGCCGAAAAAGATATAACGTTCTATGAGTCCTTGATACCGGAAAGCAATATTGTGCTGTCTCCGGGGCGTTTTGCTGTGCTCTATCCGGAGGATGTACATCGTCCGCAGGGGGCAGTAGATGATACGCCAGGCAAGGTAACCAAGGTAGTCGTCAAGATTGCAGTGGATTGTTTGTGATGCAATAGGCATAGCAGGCCGGTAGGGGGCCTGCTATGCCTATTTATCTATATAAAGCTTTATGTTTTCAGTATTTTTTCATTTGGAGGAAAAGAGCACTCATGACTGTAAGAAGAATTTTCGTAGAGAAACGACAGGGATTCTTTGACATCCCCGCCCAGCAGCTCTGCAGCGACCTCAAGGAGACGTTCCATCTTGAGGAACTGAAGGCCGTCCGCATCATCAAGCGGTATGATATCGAAGGCCTCAGCGATGAAGAGTATGCAGCGGTAAAGTCGGTGGTATTTGCAGAGCCGCCGGTGGATGTAGTATATGAGGAGAAACTGCCGCATTTTCCGAACTCGCGGACATTTGCGGTGGAATATCTGCCGGGCCAGTACGACCAGACGGCCGACTCAGCAGCCCAGTGTGTACAGCTGGTCACGCAGAAAGAGCGTCCGCGGATCGCGACGGCCCGCGTTATTGTCATCGTGGGCGATGTGAGCCGCGATGACTTTGCGAAAATCAAGGATTACTGCATCAATGCCGTGGAGAGCCGTGAGGCGAGCCTGGAAAAACCGAAATCGCTGGACATGCACTATGAGGAACCGGCCGACGTTGAGGTGCTCAAAGCGTTCAATACGCTCGATGAGGCGGGACTCAAGGCGTTCATGGCTGACAAGGGATTTGCGATGAGCTTCGAGGATCTGAAGTTCTGCCAGCAGTACTTTAAGGAGACGGAGCGGCGGGCACCGACCATCACGGAGCTGCGCGTCATCGACACTTACTGGTCTGACCACTGCCGTCATACGACATTCACGACGGCCATTGATATGGTGGACATCGAAGAAGGCTATTTTTCTCCGGCTATCACAAAGGCTTACAACAAATATCTGGAAGACCGCAAGGACATCTATGGAGGCAATCTCCGCGATGTGACGCTGATGGATATTGCCGTCATCGGCATGAAGGCACTAAGGAAGCAGGGCAAGCTCGAAGATCTCGACAAATCGGAGGAAATCAATGCGTGCAGCATTGTCGTCAAGGCCGATATCGATGGCAAGGACGAGGAATGGCTCGTCATGTTCAAAAACGAGACACACAATCATCCGACGGAAATCGAGCCATTTGGTGGCGCAGCTACATGCTTGGGCGGTGCTATCCGCGATCCGCTTTCGGGGCGTTCGTATGTCTACCAGGCTATGCGCGTGACTGGTGCCGCAGATCCGCGCCGTCCGTTCAAGGATACGCTATCTGGCAAGCTGCCGCAGAAGAAAATCACGTTGGGCGCTGCGGCTGGCTACAGTGCTTATGGCAATCAGATTGGCTTGGCGACGGGACAGGTACGCGAAGTCTATCATGAGGGCTACATGGCTAAGCGTATGGAAATCGGTGCGGTCATTGCGGCTGCGCCAAAGGTCAATGTTGTCCGCGAGCGTCCTGCAGCCGGGGACTTTATCGTGCTCGTCGGCGGCCGTACGGGCCGTGATGGCTGCGGCGGAGCAACGGGCTCGTCCAAGGAGCATACGGAGGAGTCGCTGACGAGCTGCGGCGCTGAGGTGCAGAAAGGCAATCCGCCGACGGAGCGCAAAATTCAGCGCCTGTTCCGCAATCCAGAGGTCAGCCGCATGATCAAACGCTGCAACGATTTTGGTGCTGGCGGTGTGGCCGTTGCCATCGGCGAGCTGGCCGACGGGCTTGTCATCGATCTCGATGCAGTCAAGAAGAAGTACGCGGGACTTGACGGCACGGAGCTTGCCATTTCTGAGTCGCAGGAGCGCATGGCTGTCGTCATCGATCCGGAGGATCTGGAGGCTTTTGTCCGGTTCGCCGACGAAGAGAATCTGGAGGCGACAAAGGTCGCCGAGGTTACAGCACTGCCGCGGCTTATCATGAAATGGCGCGGTAAGCCCATCGTGCAGATGAACCGCGAATTCCTCGATACGAACGGTGTGCGTCAGCATGTCACTGCTGTAATCAGCAGCCCCGATGAGAAGAAACGCTATCTGCATGAAATCCCGGCGGCGGTCAAGGCCTGCGGCAAGGATCTGGAGAAGGCTTGGCTGGCCAATTTGTCGGATCTCAATGTTTGCAGCCAGAAGGGCCTGGCCGAGCGTTTCGATTCAACGATCGGCGGCAATACGGTACTGATGCCGTTCGGTGGCCGCAAGCAGCTTACGCCAGCTGAGGGCATGGTCGCGAAATTGCCGGTCCTTGGTGCGGAGACGAATACGGCAACGGCGATGACCTTTGGGCTTAATCCGGCTTTTACGGAGTGGAGCCCGTTCCATGGCGCACTCTACTCGGTTGTCGAGTCGGCAGCTAAGATTGTTGCTTTGGGCGGCCGTGCGGATAATATCCGCTTGACCTTCCAGGAATATTTCGAAAGTCTTGGCAAAGATCCGAAGAAGTGGGGCAATCCGTTTGCCGCGCTTATCGGTGCGCTCTGGGCGCAGCATGAGCTTGAGATTCCGGCCATCGGCGGCAAGGATTCGATGTCGGGAACGTTTGAGGATATTCATGTACCGCCGACGCTGGCAGCCTTTGCTGTCGATGTCATGAAAGCCGATTGTGCGGTTTCGCCGGAATTCAAATATCCGGGCAACAAGGTCTATCTGGTGCCGGCACCGAAAGACAGCCAGGATTTGCCGATCTTTGCGAAGATGCGGCATAACTGGGAGAAAATCAGCCAGATGACGGCGGGCAAGAAGGTCTTTGCGGCGCAGAGTGTCGGCGTTGGTGGTATCGCTGCGGCGGTCACGAAGATGGCGCTCGGCAATGGCATTGGGTTTAAGTTCGCAGAGCAGATAACGATGGAGAAACTGTTCACGCCGGATTATGGTTCGATTATCCTCGAGGTGGCCGAACATACCGATGTTGAGACGCTGCTGGCGGGAACTGGCTACCGTGAGCTCGGTGTGACGACGGCTGGCCCGAGCATTGTCTGTGACGCGACGGTGGTTATGCTTGCCGATGCAGAGACAGCGTTTACGACGCCGCTCGAAAAGATTTTCCCGACGCAGGTCAAAAAGAGCAGCAAGGAAAAGGCAATGTATATTCCCTACGAAAAGGGCAATGTGCTGCGGCCGCAGACGCATATCGCCCGGCCGAAGGTATTCATTCCGGTATTCCCTGGCACGAACTGCGAATACGATTCGGCGCGGGCTTGGGAACGTGCTGGGGCTGAGGCGCAGACATTGGTTGTCCGCAACCTTACGCCGGCTGCCGTTGAGGAAACGGTCGAGGCTATTGTCAAGGGCATCCGCAGCTCGCAGATGATTATGCTGCCGGGCGGCTTCAGTGGCGGTGACGAGCCGGATGGTTCGGGTAAATTCATTGCAGCCATGTTCCGCAATCCGCGCATCAAGGAAGAGGTCATGAAGCTTTTGAACAAGCGCGATGGCCTGATGATGGGCATCTGCAATGGTTTCCAGGCACTTATCAAGCTGGGGCTGGTACCGTATGGCGATATCCGTGATCTCTCGGAATCTTCGCCGACGCTTACGCATAACAACATCGGCCGCCATGCTTCGTGCATGGTGCAGACAAAGGTCGTATCGAACTTGTCGCCATGGTTCAACAATGTCAAGGTGGGCGATATCCACACGATTGCGATCTCGCATGGTGAGGGCCGTTTCGTTGCCGATCGGGAAATCATCGCGAAGCTGCGCGTGCGCGGGCAGATTGCCACGCAGTATGTCGATGTGTCGGGCAATCCGTCGATGGCTATCCCGTTCAACCCGAATGGTTCGGTCAATGCCATCGAGGGTATCACGAGCCCCGACGGCCGTGTGCTTGGCAAGATGGGACATTCGGAGCGCATTGGTGAGCATATTGCTGTCAACGTGCCAGGCAGCAAAGACCAGCAGCTGTTTGAGGCTGGCGTGGCTTATTACAAATAAGACATTTGTTGCAATTGCAGGAAATTATGGTACAATAGGATACATTGATGGAATGCGGTCAGACATCTGGCCGCATTTTCAAATAAAGCAGGAGAGAAGGGAAGGCGTTGGTAGGGATTGTAATCGTATCACATAGCCAGAAGCTGGCCGAGGGCGTGAAAGAGCTGGCGGAAATGATGGCGCGTGATGCGCAGATTGCCGCAGCTGGCGGACTGGATGATGGCATGCTCGGGACAAGCTATGAGAAAATCACGCTGGCTGTCGAGGAAGTTTGTGGTCATGATGGTGCTGTAATCCTCATGGATATGGGCAGTGCTGTCATGACGGCTGAACTGGTGCAGGAGAATCTCAAGGATGATATGGTAAAGCTGGTCGACTGTCCGCTGGTCGAGGGAGCTGTTCTGGCGGCAATAGCTGCCAATGGCGGTGCTGATGTAGCTGAGGTGGCGCAGCAGGCGGAAAGTGCTCGTCAAATGATGAAGCTTCAGTGAGTCAGTCACAGCCGGTACTTGACAGATTTGTTATCATGAGAGGGTACACAGTAACGAAAGTGTGTCATCAGGAGGATGATTATCATAGAATTCCGTGCGTTGACGAAGGCCGACAAGCCATTGCTTGACCGGTATTTTAAAAGTCGTTATTATGAAAATTCCCATTTCAATTTTACGAATCTGTTCATGTGGCGCAAGCCATATCATATCAAGTGGTGCGAAGAGGACGGTGTCCTCTATATGACTGCTGAATGGAATGGACAGCTGATGGCTTTGCAGCCCTATGGCCCCGAGGAGAAGATGCAGGAGGCTACGGCAAAATTCCTGGCCTACTTTGAGGCGCAGGACAGGCCGTTCTTCATGACTGGTATGGAAAAAAGCTATGCGGCTGTGCTGGAGCGATATGAAGGGGCTGCTTTTTCCGTTGAGGCAGATCGTGACAATTACGATTACGTCTACTTGGCGGAAAAGCTCATCACCCTGTCCGGGCGCAAGCTTCATTCCAAGAAAAACCATTTGAATGCTTTTCGCAAGCTATATCCGCAGGCGGAGTATCTGCCGATGACGCAGGAAATCCTGCCGGCTTGCCTGGATGAGCTGCAGCGCTGGTATGACCTGCGCATCCAGGATGAACCCGATGATCCGTTTATCGGCTGGGAAAGCCAGGCTATCCGTGAGGTGTTTGCGGATTTTGAGTACTTCGGGCTCAAGGGCGGAGCTATCCGCCTTGATGGGCGCATCATTGCGTTCACCTTCGGCGAGCAGCTGAACACCGATACCGTGGTCGTGCATGTGGAGAAAGCCGATCCGGATATCCGTGGCGCCTATCCGGCCATCAATCAAGGGTTCATCGAACATTGCTGGCAGGGCATGACCTATGTGAACCGCGAGGAAGATATGGGCCATGAGGGCCTGCGCAAGGCTAAGGAATCTTACAAGCCTGAGAAGATGATTGAAAAATTCAATGCCAAACGCATAAAATAAACAGCAAGGTGGATGGTTCGATAAGGCAATCCACCTTGCTGTTTATTTTTATAAATCAGTGCGTACCGCAGCTGGCGGTGCAGGTTGTGTTTTGGTTCGTAAGGCCAAGTGTGCGCAGCAAGGCCATGTCTTCCTTGATGGTCGTGCCGGAAGTCGTCAGCATGTTGCCGGTAATCGAAGCCGAGGCGCCGGCGCGGAAGGCGGTCGCACCGTTTTGGGGCAGCAGCTTGCGGCCGGCCGCCAGACGGATATTGGCTGCTGGATTGATGAAGCGGAAAATCGCAATGGTGCGCAGGATATCTTCAGCAGGCAGGGCAGGCCGGTTGGCAAGTCCTGTGCCTGGAATTGCCATCAGCGCGTTGATGGGAATGGATTCGATGCCGAGCTCAGCCAGGCTGATAGCCATATCGAGGCGGTCTTCCCAGGTCTCGCCCATGCCGATGATGCCGCCCGAGCAGACACAGAAGCCTTCTTCCTGAGCAATCTTGATGGTATCGATGCGGTCTTGATACGTATGTGAGGTGCAGATTTGCGGGAAGAAACGGCGGCTGGTCTCGATGTTATGATGATAGCTTGTGACACCGGCAGCGCGCAGCCGCTTGAACTGCTCGCGGGTCAGCAGGCCATGGGAGGCGCAGAGGCCGATGGTGAGTTTGTCGTGCATGGCCTTGTACGTATCGATGGCCTTGTCGAAGTCTGCTCCGGCAAGAGCACGTCCCGACGTAACGATGGCAAAGCGGTTGGCACCAGCGTCTTGATTGGCCTTGGCGTTTTGGATGATTTCTTCCTTGGGCAGGAAGGGATATTCGTCGATGCCGGTATGATGGCAGGCTGCCTGGGCGCAATACTTGCAGTTTTCGCCACAGCGGCCGCTGCGGCCGTTGATGATGGTGCAGAAATCGATGTGATTGCCGCAGAAGTGATCCTGCAGCCGGCGTGCCCCTTCCTGCAGCTCCTTTAGCGGCGCTGTCAGAAGATACGAAAGGTCATCGCTGCGTTTTAGGCGCAGTCCCGCGATGATTTTATCGGTAAGCAATTGGATGTTCGTGATTTTCATAGCAGTCAGCCTCGCTTCATTATTTTGTGAGGATAAAATCCGTCGTTAACATTTTATAGCTTTTACAGTTAACAGTCAACTTACATGGATATATAGGTAAACGAAGTCGGAGGTGCAGGCTTTTTTCTTTGGGAAGTATTTTGGTTGCGGGCTGGATATGTGGTACAATGGGACTGTATTTATTGTTTATTCGATAAGAGAGAAGCAGGTGAACAGATTCTTTGCAGCAGGCATTAGAAAAGCAGATTGTTTTCCAAGACCATAAAGAGGCTTATTCGCTTTTGGGTGAGCGCGATGAATTCCTGCAGGTCATGCGGGAGAATTTTGACTGTCAGTTCATAAGCCGTGGCGACCGCATCGAGATTCTCGGCGAGGCCGCGATGGTGGAGCCGGCGGCCAAGGTGCTTGAAGAGCTCCAGTATCTCTACCGTCAGGGCACGACGATTACGATGCATGAGGTGCGTTATGGCATCGGGCTCGTCAAGGGGGGCAAGGGCGAGGCACTCCATACGCTGTTTGGCGATACGATTCTCGTGACGTCGCGCGGCCGTCATGTGCGACCCAAGACGCTCGGTCAGCGGCTTTACCTTGATACCATCCGTCACAATTCGATTACCTTTGGCATCGGGCCGGCTGGTACGGGCAAGACGTATCTGGCAGTCGTCATGGCGGTGGCGGCCCTGCGCAATAAGGAGATCAATAAGATTATCCTGACGCGCCCGGCTGTCGAGGCTGGCGAACGGCTGGGCTTTTTGCCCGGCGATCTGCAGGATAAGGTCGATCCGTATCTGCGGCCGCTTTACGATGCTCTGCAGGATATCTTAGGGCAGGATGCATACCAGAAGCTCATGGCTAAGGGCGTTATCGAGATTGCACCGCTGGCTTATATGCGCGGGCGCACGCTGGAGGATGCGTTCATCATTCTCGATGAGGCGCAGAACACGACGGATAAGCAGATGAAGATGTTCTTGACGCGCTTGGGCTTTGGCTCCCGTATGGTCGTTACGGGCGACCTCGGGCAGGTCGATTTGCCACGCGGCGTGACCTCGGGCCTGCGTGAGGCGGCGGAGGTGTTGAAGAATGTTAAGGGCGTCGGCATCGTGCGCATGGCGCCGATGGATGTTATCCGCCATGAGGTCGTGACGCGCATCGTTGAGGCGTATGGCGACTGGGAAGCAAAGAAGAAAAAAGCCAAGGCCAAAGCTGAGGCAGAGAGACAGGGAAAGGCATAAGGAATGGAAGTAATCATCAGCAATTATCCAGAGGAGCTTACGTTTCCGCAGGAATATATCGATAATGTCAAGGCGGCAGCTGAGATGGTCGGCAAGCTCTACGATGTGGAGAATGGCGAGGTCAGCATAACGCTGACCAACAATGCGTATATCCATACGCTCAACAAACAGTATCGCGGCATTGACCGTCCGACGGATGTCCTGTCGTTTGCGCTCAATGAGAGCGAGGAGCCGGAGATCGAAGGCGAACCCGAAGTCGATGTGCTGGGTGACCTCATCATTTCGGTGGAGCGTGCCGAAGAACAGGCGGCAGACTATGGGCACAGCGTGCGCCGCGAGATGGCTTTCCTGACGGTTCACGGTATGCTGCATCTTTTGGGCTATGACCATATGGAAGATGCGGACCGTGAGGAGATGGAAGAAGAGCAGCGTTATGTCATGGGGCAGCTGGGCATCTCGCGCGAGGATAAGGCGGAGAAAGAGCCGGAAAAGGCGGCCGTAAAACAGCCGGCAGCAAAGAAGGGCAAGCATAAATCAGGGTTTATCGCCGTTATCGGCCGCCCGAATGTCGGCAAATCGACGCTGGTCAATACACTGATCGGCGAGAAAATCGCCATTATGAGCGATAAGCCGCAGACGACGCGCAACCGCATCCTCTGCATCCTGACGCAGCCTGATGCGCAGATCGTATTCCTCGATACGCCGGGCATCCATAAGCCGAAGCACAAGCTCGGCGAGTATATGGTAAAGGCAGCCGAGGGCACGCTCAAGGAAGTCGATGCGATTTTCTTTGTAGTGGATGCCACGCAGAAGCTGGGGCCGGGCGAAATGTTCATTCTCGAACGCTTGCAGGCGACAAAGAAACCGGTTATCCTCGTCGTCAACAAGATCGATTTGATTGAGCGGTCGCAGGCTCTGCCTATCATTGCCAACTATACCAATAAGTATAATTTTGCTGGCGTTGTGCCGATTTCGGCCAAGGAAGAAACGAATCTTGACAGTTTGCTTACAGAGGTCAAGAAATACCTGCCTGAGGGGCCGCAGTACTATCCCGATGATATGATTACGGATCAGCCGGAACGGCTTATCGTGGCCGAGCTTATCCGCGAGAAAGCACTGCATCTCACGCGTGATGAGATTCCGCATGCGATTGCTGTCGATGTCGATGAGATGACGACGCGTCCGAATGATGATGTCTATATCCGCGCGACAATCTATGTCGAGCGCGATTCGCAGAAGGGCATCATCATCGGAGCCAAGGGCGCAATGCTGCGCGAGATTGGTGCCCTGGCGCGCACGGATATCCAGAACCTGCTGGGCTCGAAGGTGTTCCTCGATTTGTGGGTCAAGGTACGCAAGGATTGGCGTGACCGCGATGGTATCCTGCGCAACTTCGGTTTTGGTGATGAACGATGAGCGGGGGTACGGGCGATAAGCCGAATCGCAGCTGGTCCCGCTGCATTTCCCGCCGCTTTATCAATGGACTGATACTGCTTGTGCCATTGGCTATCACGTTCTTTGTGGTGGCTGAGACGCTGCATTTTACGGAGGGAGTCCTTGGCAAGCATCTGCCCTTTTACTTCCCCGGGATGGGGCTTATTACGCTATTGGTGATTATCTATGTGACGGGCTGGGCATCGTCGTATTGGGCAGGCCGCCGCTTGATCCATATCGGGGAAACACTGCTCGGGAAGATTCCCGTCGTCAAATTCATCTATAATAGTGTCAAGCACTTGTCCACGGCGGTGTTTGAGTCCAACAACATGTTCGACCAGGTGGTGCTGGTACCGTTCCATCAGTCACAGGCACTGGGGTTTATCATGGCTGATGTTCCGGAGATGCTCAAGGAAAAGCTCGGCGATGATTATGTCTGCGTCTTTGTCCCCTGGAGTCTCAACATGACTTCGGGTACGAACTTGTTTGTGCGCAAGACCGATGTTATCTATCTCGATATCAGCAGCGAATCGGCTTTGCAGTATATGCTGACAGCTGGTGCGGTCATGCCGAAACGCCAGTCCGCGCCGCTGGCGGCTGAGCCGGGCAATCTGTCAAAGGCAGCGGCCAGCGCGCTGCTGCAGAAGGAAAAGAAATAATGGCGATCTATCAGACCGAAGCGGTAGTGCTCGGGGCGAAGAACTGGGGCGAAGCCGACAAGATGATGACGTTCTTCACGCGCGAGCGCGGGCTGGTGAAGGCTGCGGCCTTTGGCTGCCGGCGGCCGCGCAGTCCGCTGGCTGGCGGGATGCAGATGTTCTCGCTGCTGGAGCTTCAGCTTGCCGAAGGGCAGCGGGTGGATACGGTGAAGCAGTGTACGCTGAAACAGCATTACCGCAAACTCAGCGAGGATTTGACGGCTATGTCGTATGGCAGTTTCGTGGCGGAGTTCCTGCGTGAGTTCCTGCCGGAAGGCCAGCCCGAACCACAGATGTTTTCGCAGCTTTTGCTGATCTTGTCTGCCTTTGAGACGCGAAATCCGCGCGTGACGGCCTTGGCGGCAGTTTACCAGCTGCTGGAGTTTACAGGCATGCAGCTGCATTATGAGCACTGCGTACACTGTGGCCGGGAAATCAATGGCGATGCGTATTTCCAGCAGGCCGCGGGCGGCGTGCTCTGTGAGGATTGCAGCTCAGCCGGCATGGTGGCGTTTCCTGCTGAGCTGCGGCGCTTCATTCTGAGCTTGCGGAATTTTGACTGGTCAGAGGCTGCGCAGCTCAAGGTAAGTGCGCGTTTGCTGGTACAGGCGGAGCAGCTGCTGCTAAGCTATCTGCAGTCGCTGCTGGGACGGCCGCTCAAATCCTTGGCCTTTATCCAGCAGCTGTAAACGGTCATTTTGATGAAAGGGTTAACGCAATGAAGAAACACAAGATACTGCTGGCAGCGTTGATGTTGCTGCTGACGTGTATATTTCTGACGGGCTGTTTTGGCGATAAGCCGCTGCAGCAGGTGTCTGTGCAGGGGCAGGTATATAAGCTTTCAATGGAGCTGCCATTTTCTCTGAGCGGTTCGATGAAGGATGTGCCAGTAAGCCCGCAGCTGGCGGTGGCTATCCAGAAACGCCAGAGCTGCATGGAACGGCCGACTGGCGAGGATATCCATCTGGCCGAGTTCACGGCCAATACGTTTAACCGCCAGGGCATCGAGCAGAACTATGGCCCGGCACAGGAGCCCAAGGCACACCAGTTCTATGAGGACATGGGAAAAGCCATGCGCACGGGCTATATCCAGTCGCTGGCCAAGGCTGCTAAGATGACAAACATTTCTCAGCAGGAAAAGCAAATGACCATCGATGGCCGCAATGCCATCGTGACGACGGTAAACGGCAAGCTGCGCGGTGAGGACGAAGTGCTCAAGGTGGTTTATCTTGAGGACGCAGACGAATCGTGGCTGGTCACATTGGCTTATCCCAAGGAGAAAAGTGATGGCATCGGCAAACAGATCGAGGAAAAAATCATTCCGGGCATCAAGCTGACGAAGTGAGTCTGGAGTTGACAAGTGTCTTTGATTTTGCTAAACTCGTAAGCAGCGATGAAGAAGAGAAGTAGTCTCTCCCCTTAGCGAGACGGCGATGGTGAAAGGCCGTCAATGAGATGAAAGGCACTTTGGAGCGGAATCCAATACTTTGAGGCGGGCTTCCTTTGAGGAAACCAATCAGGGTGGAACCGCGGGATTTTGAAAGATAGGTCTCGTCCCTGTAACGATAACGTTACGGGGGCGGGACTTTTTTGCGTTTCCGTAGCAGATTTATTAGAAGAGGAGTTGTTCCCATGAAATTTCAGGAAATCATCCTGGCCCTGCAGAAATTCTGGTCGGAACAGGGCTGCATCCTGGCCGAGCCGTATGATGTCGAGAAGGGCGCCGGCACGATGAACCCGTCCACGTTCCTGCGCGTGCTCGGCCCGGAGCCGTGGCATGTTGCCTATGTCGAGCCGTCGCGCCGTCCGGCTGATGGCCGCTATGGCGATAACCCGAACCGCCTGTACCAGCATCATCAGTTCCAGGTTATCATGAAGCCGTCGCCGGATAACATTCAGGAGCTCTATCTCGAGAGCCTTGAGCGTCTCGGCATCGATCCGAAGAAGCACGATATCCGCTTCGTTGAGGATAACTGGGAGTCGCCGACGCTGGGCGCCTGGGGGCTCGGCTGGGAGGTCTGGCTCGATGGCATGGAAATCACGCAGTTCACGTATTTCCAGCAGGTAGGCAGTCAGGACATCAAGCCGGTCGCATCGGAGATCACGTATGGTTTGGAGCGTCTGGCGATGTACATTCAGGGTGTCGAGAACGTCTATGACATCCAGTGGACGGATGACTACACCTATGGCGATGTCTTCCATCAGAACGAGTATGAGCAGTCGGCTTATGCTTTCGATCTTTCCGATGAGAAGCTCCTGTTCGAGCTCTTCGATAAATACGAGGCCGAGGCTGTCCGCGTCATCGCCGAGGGCTATGTCCATCCGGCTTATGACTACGTGCTCAAGTGCTCGCATACGTTCAATCTGCTCGATGCACGCGGCGCTATCTCCGTATCACAGCGCACGGCATTCATTGGCCGCGTCCGCAAGCTGGCCCGTCTCTGCGCTGAGTGCTATCTGAAACAGCGTGAGGAACTGGGCTATCCGATGTTGCATAGAGGGGAGAAGTAAGCATGAGCAAGGATTTATTACTCGAAATCGGCACGGAAGAAGTTCCGGCCCATGTCATGCCGGGCATCCTTGCCCAGCTGAAAGAGAATGCAGAAAAAGCATTCCAGGAGAACCGCATTGCCTTTGGCAGTATCCGCACGCTGGGTACGCCGCGCCGTACGGCACTTATTGTAAAAGATTTGGCTGAGAAACAGGAAGATGTCTCCAGTGAGAACCGCGGCCCGTCGGTCAAGATTGCCTTCGATGCGGACGGCAATCCGTCCAAGGCCGCCCAGGGCTTTGCCCGCGGCCAGGGCGTTGACCCGAAAGACCTGGTCGAAAAGGACGGCTATGTCTATGCGATGGTTCATGAGGAAGGCAAGGCTACGGCTGAGCTCTTGCAGGAACTTTTAAAAGACCTCATCTGCGGTCTTTCGTTCCCGAACAACATGCGCTGGCGCGACCTTGACTTCAAGTTCATCCGTCCGCTGCGCTGGATCGTGGCACTGCTCGATGACGAAGTCATCCCGTTTGAGGTAGCTGAGGTAAAATCCGGCCGCACGTCCCGCGGTCATCGCTTCCTGTCGCAGGGCGATTTTACGATTGCCGATGCAGACAGCTATGAGAAGGCTTGCGAAGAGAACTTCATCATCGTCGATCAGGACAAACGCAAGGCGATGATCCGCGAGCAGATTGAGGAAGTAGCTAAGAAACAGAATGGTACGGCTGAGATTACCGAGGATCTTCTTGAAGAGGTTCTCTATCTCGTCGAGTATCCGACGGCACTCTGCGGCAAATTCGAGGATAAATACCTCAAGCTGCCGGCTGAGGCAGTCATCACGCCGATGCGCGACCATCAGCGTTATTTCCCGGTCAAGGCTGCGGATGGCAGCCTGATGCCGCTTTTCATCACGGTTCGCAATGGCGGCAGCGAGCATTTGGAGATTGTTCAGCACGGCAATGAGCGCGTGCTGCGCGCCCGTCTTGATGATGCCCAGTTCTTCTTCGATGAAGACCGCAAGAAGAGCCTGGAGGAGCATCGCGAGAAACTCAAGACGGTAGTCTTCCAGCAGGGCCTTGGTACGATGTACGAAAAATCCGAGCGCCTTATGGAACTGGCAACGTTCATCGCGGATGAACTCGGTGCGGATGAGAAGACGCACAAGCATGCCAGACGGGCAGCGGAGCTCTGCAAGGCTGACCTGGTGACGGGCATGGTTCAGGAGTTCACGGAGCTTCAGGGCATCATGGGCCGCGAGTATGCCAAACTCGATGGCGAGTGCGAGAAGGTTGCCATCGCTATCGATGAGCACTACATGCCGCGCTTCGCTGGGGACAACCAGCCCCAGAGTGAGGCTGGCCGCATCGTTTCGCTGGCTGACAAGATCGACACGATTGTCGGTACGTTCAGCCGCGGCAAGATCCCGACGGGTTCGCAGGACCCGTTCGCGTTGCGCCGTCAGGCTCTCGGTCTTGTACATATGATGATTGAGGCCAAATACACGCTGAGCCTTTCCAAGGTCGTAGCCAAGGCTATGGATCTTTATCAGATTACGGATGAAGCTGCCCGCACGAAGATGCAGCAGGATGTCGCAGACTTTATGCGCCTGCGGTTAAAGAACGTCCTCGAGGATGTTCGGTATGATGTCGTCGATGCAGTCCTCGAGGATGTCGACGATCTCTATGCAGTCAGCCTGCGTGCAGATGCAGTGGCAAAATTCGTTGCTACGGATGCTGCAACGGCTAACATCCAGGCGTTTGTCCGTGCGGCAAACCTCGCGAAGAAGTCTGAGACGGCAGCTATCGATGAGGCCCTATTCACGGCACCGGAGGAGAAATCCCTGTATCAGGCTTATACGTCGACGGCAAGTGCTGTCGAGAGCCTGGTCAAAGGCCAGGACTACACGGGCGCTATCGATGCGCTGACGGAGCTTTCTCAGCCCATCGATGCTTTCTTTGATGGCGTCATGGTCATGGATAAGGATGAAAAGGTCAAGAACAACCGTCTGGGCCTGCTCAAATCGATTGATATACTGATCAATCGCGTAGCTGACTTCTCGAAGGTTGTCCTGTAAGTTAAGCGATAAAAGAGAACCCTTGCGGAAGGTGATGCATCACTTTCCGCAAGGGTTCTTTTTCGTGTAGCGCTTAGTGTATTTCGTTGTTTGACAAGTCAAATTCCAGGTGGCTCGCGGCGCGGTGCTCGCCTTTGTAGATGCAGAGCACATGGCCGTCAAAGACGGCGGTCTGTCTGTCCCAATGATAGGCCATATTATCGGAGTGGATGGCAAGGCCGGGGCGTTCCAGACTGCAATTCGGGCCAAAGAACCAGGCGACATTGCCAGCCAGCTCGGCATAGACAGCCCCGCCGGCGAAGCAGAGCTCGCCTTCGGTGAGCTTCGTATTGCCTTCTGTCCAAAGCTGCAAAGTCTGCGTGCTGATTTTAGCTGCATCGGTCAGGATGGTGCGGTTGCCAAACTGGATCTTGACGTTGCCGCGCAGCGTGTAGCGGGCGGTGTCTTCGTTGTAGGTGCTGTGGTCCGCCGTGACGATGGCTTTATCCTGCCCTTTGATGATTTGATCTGTGACGCTGAGCGTGATGGTCTGTGGTGCAGCCTGCCCAGGCAGTGCCACAGACCATGATATGAGCGCGGCAATGGCTGCGGTGAGCAGCCAGCGTGCTGGTTTCATAGGCAAATCCCTCCTGTTCATGACAGATTCTTTCCTATATTGTACGTCAAAGTATCTTTTTTTGCAAAATTGCAGGCTGCATAGCTGCGGACAGTGGTGGGGGATTTTTTGCAACCAAAGGAAAATAAGAAAAAGACGAGACTTTTTGACGGAAATAGTGTAGAATAAGAAGGAAACCCTGTTAAAAGGAGGCTTGAGCATGAATGTAAGGGAGCGCATCGAAGCGCAGGAATATGAAATCCTTTCGCCATTGGCGGCTAAGAGCCGTGAAGCCCGCCGGAAATATCCGATGGAGGAGTGCCCGTTCCGGACCTCGTTTCAGCGGGATCGCGACCGCATTTTGCATTCTAAATCCTTTCGCCGCCTCAAGCACAAGACGCAGGTCTATATCGTCGCCGGCGATCATTATCGTACGCGCATGACGCATAGCCTCGAAGTTTCGCAGATTTCGCGGACGATTGCGCGCGGACTGCGCCTTAACGAGGATTTGACGGAGGCAATCGCTCTCGGTCATGATGTGGGGCATACGCCGTTTGGTCATGCAGGCGAAGCCGCGATGGCTGAGCTTACGGGACATTTCTGCCACAACGAGCAGAGTCTGCGTGTGGTCGAGTTCCTTGAGCGGCAGGGGCAGGGCTTGAATCTGACTTTTGAGGTCAAGGATGGCATCGTGAACCACACGGGAGACGCGCTGCCGAAGACCTTGGAGGGACGCATCGTGCGGACGGCCGACCGGATTGCCTATCTCTGTCATGATTACGATGACAGTTTGCGGGCGGGGCTGTTGCAGCCCGGCGATTTGCCAGCTATAGTCTATGAGAGGCTCGGGCAGGATACTTCCCATATGATCACGAGCATGGTTTCAGATATGATCCTCCATTCGCAGGGAAAAGACGATGTCGGTCTTTCGGATGAAGTGAAGGAAGTCATGGACACTTTCCGCAATTTCATGTTTGAACATATCTACCATTCGGAGACCTTGGCACATGAACGTCGTCAAGCGGTGTTTGTGCTGCGGGAACTCTACGAATGGTTCCTGAAACATTTCGATGAACTGCCGGAGGAATTCATCCGCCGGGAAAAACGCTGGGGCAGGCAGAAGATTGTCACGGACTATGTGGCTGGTCTTACGGACAGCTATGCGGTACAGCTCTTCCATGAAATCTACATGCCACCCGTAGGATTTATGGTTCATTGAGATAAATTTTTTCAAATTTGTCAATAGGAAAAAGGATATTGGCAAGTTTGCGGGAATAATAATAGTAAAAAGGGCTGTATGTCAGCAGAGTTGCTTTCGAAGGAAATTTTCACGAAAAGCAGGAAATTTGTCGTTGACGACGAATGACATACAGGTACCTTATTATAAAGTATCTAATTTGGTATCAGCAAGGGGTCGAGTATGCGCAGCGAGAGAATGGACGAATTTGTGGAGCAGGTCCGCTCCCAGTCCGACATCCTGAATGTCATCCAGAGCTATGTTCCCTTAAAGCGCAAGGGTAATCGTTATTGGGGGTGTTGTCCTTTCCATAACGAGAAGACTCCTTCTTTTTCCGTCGTTCCGGATAAGGGATTCTTTTACTGCTTTGGCTGTCATGCCGGTGGCAATGTGTTCAAGTTCATTTCGCTGATTGAGAACGTCACGTATTTCGAGGCTATCAAGTTGCAGGCAGAAAAGCTCGGAATCCCTTTGCCGGAGCGGCAGCGCACACCGCAGGAAATCGCCCGTGAACGGGAGATGGCGGATTTGCGCAAAGTCAATGAGATGGCGCGGGATTTCTTTCATAATTGCCTGACCATGACACATTATGGTGAGGCAGGCAAGGCATACTTTGCCGGACGGGGTATCTCGCCTGAGACCATCGAAGAGTTCAAGCTGGGATTTGCCCCGAATGCCTGGGATAAGTTGTCCACGGCCTTTACGAAGCGTGGAGTGAAGCAGGATTTTTTGTTGGCAAGCGGGCTTTCAGCAGAGCGTAATAATGGCGGCGGCCTGTACGACCGGTTCCGCAACCGTGTAATCATCCCGATAGCGGATGAACGCGGGCGGGTGGTCGGTTTTGGCGGCCGGGTACTCGATGACAGCACACCGAAGTACCTCAATACACCAGAGACGATATTATTTAATAAGCGAAAACTCCTTTTTGGTCTGGATCGCTCCCATCGGGCTATCCAGCAGGCAGGCTATGCCATCGTTGTCGAGGGCTATATGGATGCGATTTCCGTATTCGGCGCTGGCGTCAAAAATGTCGTGGCGTCGTTGGGGACAGCATTTACAGCCGAGCATTGCCAGAAGCTCCTGCGCTATGCGCCGGATATCTACTTCTGCTATGACAGCGATGAGGCCGGCCAGAAAGCTACAATCCGGGCGTTGTCCATCGTCAGGGATACAGGCGCTGTCGTAAGGGTCATCGTAGTTCCCGATGGCAAGGACCCGGATGAATACATCCGCAAGCATGGTGCTGATGCTTTCCGTGCATTAGTCAAGGAAGCATTGCCGCTTGTTGAGTACCGTTTGCAGTATGTCCTCAAGCATGTCAATTACGACACACTCGATGGGAAGGTGAGGGCGCTGCATGAGATGCTGCCGGTGCTGGCAGGTATCAAGGAAACAGCGGTACGCAGTGAATACGAGAAGAAGCTCGCGCAGATCTTGTTGCTGGACGAGGGTGTCGTGCGCGATGAGCTTCGGCGCTATGCCCGAGGGGCAGTGGCGGAGGAAAACGCACCGGTACGCGCTCCTATCAGGCAGGCGGTACGGCAGCAGGATAATGCAATCCGGCGTGCGGGGCGCATTATCGTTCGCATGGTATGGCAGGATGTTTCGCTTATACACCATGTTGAGTCGGTGCTGCCGCTTGCGGGCATCGGCGATCCCGTCCAGCGGGAAATCCTGTTGTTCCTGCAGGATTTGAGCAGCCAGGGGCAGGTCCCAGATGATGTTACGGCCGCGGAGAAACTCAGTGAGGACGCGGCGGCAGAACTCTCTCGGGCGCTGGTAGAAAATTTAGGCGGGCGTGCGGAAACCGAGGCCTACAATGACTCCCTGAAAGTGCTCAGAAAAGCCTATCTTAATATGCTGTTCGTGGAACATTCCCGCAAGGCGGATGCATATATGAAAGCGGGAAATACAGCCTATGTCGATGAACTGAATGAGGTTATGAAGATCAAAGATGAAATGGATGAATTGTGAGTTGGATAGATTGGTAGTCATGGAATGTGAGGAAAGGGGGATGCTGAATGGCTGAGGCTAAAAAAATTCAGGCTGAGGCTGGCAGCAGAAACCGCAGCTCGGAGATTGTGGAAAACCTTTTGTCGAAGGGCAAGAGCAATGGCGGTACGTTGACCTATGGGGAGCTGGTCGAGGCACTGCAGACGCAGGATCTTTCCCCGGATGAAATAGATAATATGTACGATACCTTCAGCAGGAAGGGAATCGAAATCATCGATGATTCGAGCAGCAGCGAGCAGTCGGATGATGAGGTCGATATCGACGATAAGGATGAGGAAGTCGAGATCGATCTTTCTGTGCCCGAAGGTGTCAGCATCGATGACCCTGTCCGCATGTATCTCAAGGAAATCGGCCGAGTGCCCTTGCTGACGGCTGAGGAAGAGGTCGTGCTGGCCAAGCGCATGCAGGAAGGCGACGAGATGGCGCAGAAACGTCTGGCTGAAGCTAACTTGCGCCTGGTTGTCAGCATAGCCAAGCGCTATGTCGGCCGCGGCATGCTGTTCCTGGATCTGATCCAGGAAGGTAATCTTGGCCTTATCAAGGCGGTTGAGAAATTCGACTATACGAAGGGCTATAAATTCAGTACCTATGTAACCTGGTGGATTCGTCAGGCCATCACGCGTGCGATTGCCGATCAGGCGCGTACGATCCGTATCCCCGTTCACATGGTTGAGACGATCAATAAGCTCATCCGTGTATCGCGCCAGCTCTTGCAGCAGCTGGGCCGTGAGCCATCGCCGGAAGAGATTGCCAAGGCGATGGACATCTCGGTAGAGCGTGTCCGTGAGATCATGAAGATTGCACAGGAGCCGGTTTCCCTGGAGACGCCAATCGGCGAGGAAGAGGATTCGCATCTGGGCGATTTCATCGAGGACCAGGATGCACCGGCGCCGGCCGATGCTGCTTCGTTCATGCTGCTCAAGGAACAGCTCGAAGAGGTGCTCGATACGCTGACGCCGCGTGAGGAGAAGGTACTGCGCCTGCGTTTCGGTCTCGATGATGGCCGTGCCCGTACGCTGGAGGAAGTTGGTCAGAACTTTGGGGTAACGCGTGAGCGAATCCGCCAGATTGAGGCCAAGGCGCTGCGCAAATTGCGTCATCCCAGCCGCAGCCGTAAGCTCAAGGATTTCCTGGATTAAAAAAATCCTTGACATGAACCGTGCTGATGCGTATAATAATTAATGTTGATGCGAGACATTGACTTAGTAATTCCTCGATAGCTCAGCCGGTAGAGCACCTGACTGTTAATCAGGCTGTCGCAGGTTCGAATCCTGCTCGAGGAGCCATTGGAAACACAAGGGTGTAACGGAAGGTTACACCCTTTTATTTTTTTGACAGGAGGCGTCATCATGCAGTTGGATGATAGACTTCAGGCATTAGCGGATTTTGTGCCAGTTGGCTGCCGGGCGGCAGATATTGGTACAGATCATGGCTATTTGGCTATCGATCTTATTCGCGAAGGAAAGGCGACTTTTGTTGTGGCCGGAGATCTGAATGAGGGGCCCTATGAAGCTGCTAAGCGCACCGTGCATGAGAATGCTATGGACGCCGATCAGGTTGCCGTACGGCTGGGCGATGGCCTGCAGGTGCTGGAACCTGGCGAAGTGGATACCGTCTGCATCGCCGGCATGGGCGGTGTGTTGATGACGCAGATACTAGAGCAGTCACCTGAGGTGGTGAAGAAGTTGTCGACGCTGGTATTGCAGCCGATGAATGGTGCATCGGAACTGCGTACCTGGTTATACCGTCAAGGCTGGCATATTGCGGATGAGGCGCTGGCCGTGGCGGATGGCCGCATCTATGAAATCATCAAGGCTGAGCGTGGTCGTGCAAAGCGTCCGACACCACTTGATTTGCTGATCGGGCCAGTGCTCTGGCAGAAGAAACCGCCGTTGCTGAAGCATCATATCGAGTCGCTGTTGTTCCAGCAGCGGCGGGTGCTCAACGGCATGGAAAAGAGCCCGCGGGCCTGCAAGACCAAAAAATATGCAGTCATCAAGGAGCAAGTCAAGGAATTGGAGGAACGGCTCACATGGTAAAATGTCAGGTGGTCATGGATGCGCTGGAGCGCATCGCACCGAAACGGCTGGCTGAGGATTGGGATAATCCGGGGCTGCTGGTCGGGGCTCTGAATCAGGAGGTACATAAGATTCTTGTTTGCCTCGATGTCAGTGATGCGGTGGTTGAGCAGGCTGTGGCCTGCGGTGCGGACATGATTGTCGCGCATCATCCGCTGATTTTCAAGGGAATCCGCAAGCTGCGCACGGATTTGCCGCTCGGACGCCGGCTGCAGCAGCTATTGAAGCACGATATTGCTGTAGTGGCAGCGCATACGAACCTCGATATTGCCGAAGGCGGTGTCAATGATGTGCTGGCGCAGGCTATCGGTCTTACGAAATTATCTGCTTTTGTCATTGAGCGGCAGGAAGCCGATGGTTCGGTCATCAGCATGGGGCGTGTTGGCAGTCTGCCAGCGCCGATGACCGTACAGGATTTTGCCGTGCAGGTGCGCGATGCTCTGCCAGCTCAGCACGTGCGGCTCGTGGATGCAGGAGCGCGGCCTGTGCGCAAGGTGGCACTTTGCAGCGGCAGCGGGGCAGAGTTCATCCAGCGGGCGGCCTTTCTCGGGGCTGATGCCTATGTGACTGGCGATGTGAAATATCATGAAGCACAACAGGCGGTTGAACTTGGTATGCATGTAATCGATGCGGGGCATTTCGGCACAGAATTCCCCGTGGTATCTGTGCTTTGCAAGCGGCTCGCAGAGGAGCTGGAAGAGGCAAAGGGGACAGTCGAAGTGCTGGCGGACCAGTCGTCGCAGGACTTTTTTCAGATGATTTGATGGACGATAAGGATGAGTAATTTGGGCATAAAGAAACATGCAGGCAGATATATCCAGATTGCCATAGGCTGCCTGATTGTCTGCCTGGGGTTCAACCTCTTTATCATTCCGGCGCATTTGCTGACAGGCGGCATCAGTGGTATTGCACTGATTGTCTACTATCTGACTGGTTTGCCGGTAGGTATGCAGAACCTTGCGTATAACCTGCCAATCTTGTATCTGGCCTATCGGGTATTCGGCAAACTTTACGCCTGGGATACGATTGTCGGTACTGTAGTGTTGTCGCTGATTCTTGATGCGACGCATTTCATGGTCGATTGGAACGTGACACAGGACGGTATGCTCAGTGCAATTTTTGGCGGCGTCATGGCTGGTATCGGTTTTGGCATGATTTTCCGTGCCAATGCGAATACAGGCGGTTTGGATGTCGTTGGTGCTGTGGCAAAGAAATTCTATTCGCTCGATGTCGGAACGGTAGTGTTCCTATTGAACTTTGTCATCGTCATGGCATCAGCATGGATGTTCAGCGTTGATGAGGCCCTGTACACGCTGGTCTCGATTTATGTGACAGCTGAGCTCACGAATCGTGTGGCTGCCGGCCTTAATCGCGAGAAGTCGATTTTCATCGTTTCGCCAGCGGCAGAAAAGATTTGCCAGGATATCATGGAGAACGTTCATCGTGGCGTTACCTATATCGAGGGCAAGGGCGGCTTTGCGCGCGAGCACAAGGACATCTTGTTCATTGTTGTGCGGCTTACGCAGGTCAGCCGTGTCAAGACGATCGTTGACCATTACGATCCGCAGGCATTCATGATCGTGTCGGATACCTCGGAGGTTTCGGGCAAGGGATTTACGCTCGAATGCGAGTCGTATCAGGATGCACGGCGTAAATGGCAGGAAGAACAGGAAAAACAAAAGTTTTTACACAATGAACACGATTGACAGTTGACGCTATGCCTATTGTTACGGTATAATATGCTTTAGCTGTAAAACGCGAATTTCAATCCCCGGCTGCATTTTGCAGGCGGGGATTCGTATATTGTAGGAGGAGATTGTGTTGGAGAAGTATTCACCGCAGGAGATTGAAAAGAAGTGGCAGGATAAATGGGAAAGCGAAGATGTCTACAAGACCGAGGCTGACCCGAACCGTCCGAAGTATTATGCGCTGGAGATGTTCCCGTACCCGTCGGGCAATCTTCACATGGGACATGTCCGCAACTATGCCATCGGCGATGTCATGGCCCGCTATAAGACCATGGAGGGCTTCAATGTCCTGCATCCGATGGGCTTCGATTCCTTCGGCATGCCGGCTGAGAATGCGGCCATCAAACATGGCGTAAGCCCTGCGGATTGGACGTTCAGCAATATCGAGAACATGGAGAAGCAGCAGAAGAAGATGGGCCTCTCCTACGATTGGAACCGCGAAGTGCTGACCTGCATGCCGGAATACTACAAGTGGACCCAGTGGCTTTTTGAGCTCTTCTACAAAAAGGGACTGGCTTACAAGAAAAAGGCATCGGTCAACTGGTGTGACACCTGCGGTACGGTACTGGCCAACGAGCAGGTCATCGATGGCAAATGCTGGCGCTGCGATTCGGATGTCCATAAAAAGGATCTTTCCCAGTGGTTCCTCAAGATTACGGATTATGCCGATGTGCTGCTTAAAGACCTCGACAAGCTCGAAGGCTGGCCGGAGCGCGTCAAGACGATGCAGGATAACTGGATCGGCCGCAGTGAAGGCCTTGAGATTACGCTGGACGTTCCGGAGCTTGACGAGAAACTCGTCGTCTATACGACGCGTCCGGATACGGCTTACGGTATCACGTTCGTGGCGCTGGCCCCGGAGAATGCGCTCGTTGACAAGCTGATCGAAAAGAGCGATAAGGCAGAGGAGCTCAAGGCATTCTGCCAGAAGGTCCGCAACCAGTCCGATATCGAGCGCACGTCGAGCGAGTCGGAAAAAGAGGGCATGTTCACGGGCTTCTATGCAATCAACCCGTTTAATGGCGAGAAGGCACAGCTCTGGATTACGAACTATGTCGTCGCTGACTATGGCACGGGGGCAGTCATGGGCGTTCCGTCCGGTGACTCCCGCGACTGGATGTTTGCGAAGAAATACGATTTGCCAATCATCCTGACGCTGCAGCCGAAGGATAAGGAGCTCGTGCTGGAGGAAATGACGGAGGCCTATGTCGAAAAGGACGGGCGTCTGGTCAACTCGGCCCAGTTCACGGGCATGGATATGCATGAGGCAGTCAAGGCCATCATGGACTATGCCGAGGAAAAAGGCTTTGGCAAGCGCAAGGTCAACTTCCGTCTGCGCGACTGGCTGATTTCGCGCCAGCGCTATTGGGGTGCTCCGATTCCGGTCATTAACTGCCCGCACTGCGGCGAGGTACTGGTACCGGAAGAGCAGCTGCCGGTCATGCTGCCGACGGATGTTTCCTTTGAAGCTGGTTCTGTTTCGCCATTGGCCAGCAGTGAGAAATTCCTGCATTGCAAGTGCCCGAAATGCGGTGCGGATGCTACGCGTGAGACTGACACGATGGATACGTTCATCTGCTCGTCCTGGTACTTCCTGCGTTATACGGACCCGCACAACGACAAGATGCCGTTCGCGAAGGATAAGGTCAACTACTGGGCACCGGTCGATCAGTACATCGGCGGTATCGAGCATGCCATCCTGCACCTTTTGTATTCGCGTTTCTTTACGAAGGTCTTGAAGGATGCCGGCCTTGTCGATTTCGATGAGCCGTTCAAGAACCTTTTGACGCAGGGCATGGTACTGAAAGATGGTTCGAAGATGTCCAAGTCCAAGGGCAATGTCGTTTCGCCAGAGGAAATTATCGGCAAGTATGGTGCCGATACGGCGCGCCTCTTTATCCTGTTCGCGGCACCGGTTGACCGCGACCTTGAGTGGAGCGATCAGGGCGTCGAGGGTGCATATCGTTTCCTCAACCGCGTATGGCGTATCCTCGGCCACTTCGAAGAGAGCATCAAAGCTGGCAAGGACAACTATGATGTGACGGCTCTGACGAAGGACGAGAAAGAGCTGCGCCGTATCTTGCATGTCACCATCAAGAAGGTAACGGAAGATGTCCGCGACCGCTTTATGTTCAACACGGCAATCTCGTCGGTCATGGAGCTCGTCAATGCGTTCTATGGTTTCCAGGACAAAGAGTTAAATGCCGGTCTGGCGCGTGAGATGGCGGTAAACCTCGTCAAGATGCTCGCACCGTTCGCACCGCATATCACCGAGGAGCTCTGGAGCCATCTGTTTGGCGAGGGCAGTGTCCATCAGCAGAAATGGCCGTCCTATGATGAGGCGGCCATGAAACAGGATGAGATCGAGATCGTCCTGCAGATCAATGGCAAGGTCCGCGATAAGATCATGGTATCGCCGGATCTTACCCGCGAGGCGATGGAAAAGGCAGTCATGGAACTGCCGCGTGCCAAAGAGCTGACTGAGGGCAAGCAGATTGTCAAGGTTATCTGCGTGCCGAAAAAACTCGTAAATATCGTTGTCAAGGGATGATAGTCCCTATAGAAGCGCTCCGGTTGCCGGAGCGCTTTTTATCATTTGTGTAAAGATGTATACGGATTGCGCGTGAATATGGTATAATTACCCTTGGATTCAAGGAAAGTCAAGTGGCATAAGGTCACTTCTAAGGGAAGGATGATAACTCGTGTTAAAGGCGTATGCAGTTGAGAATCTGCGTCCTGGTATGGTGGTAGGACGGGATGTGATGGATGGCGACATGAATGTATTGATCGGCCGGGGCATGAATTTGACGCTGGAGCTGATTTACAGTTTGTTGGATCGTCCGATTTTTTCGGTGTATATCGAGGAAGAAGAGGAGTCTGTCGATATTCCCGGTAAGGAATTCCTGCTGGATGATGTCTACATGAGGTGTTATGATACGGTTTACCGCAAACTCAAGCTAATGTTTGAGAACTTGGCCGAGCAGGGAGAATTTGATGCGGTTGCCTTGCAGGAAATCATGGATGAAAAGAATTTCCGCGAGCTCTGTGATGGTGCTAAGGCTGTATCGCAGATTCACAATATGGCGCGTGAGGGCAGCTATCTGATCAACCATTGCCTGCATGTGGGGATTCTGGCTGGCTTGATGGGCAAATGGCTGAATCTGTCGATACTCGACCAGTATAATCTCGTCATTGCCGGTTTATTCATCGATATCGGCAAGATGCGTATCTCGTCGGAGATTCTCGAGAAGAAGGGCCGTCTGACCGAGGCTGAGTTTGATGTCATCAAGAAGCACACACAGTTTGGTCACGATATGATTGGCATGACGACTTTGCGTGCCAATCGTGACATCATGGACGGCGTGCTTCAGCATCATGAGCGCTGTGATGGTTCGGGCTATCCCAATGGCCTGCCGCAGGCACAGATTTCGCGTTTTGGCCGTATCCTTGCCATTCTGGATATTTACGATGCAATGGCTGGTGACCGCGTTTTTGCCAAACGCCGTTCGCCCTTTGATGTGTTTGCCATCCTGTACGATGATATCCTCAACGGCAAGCTTGACACGGAATACGGCGTGCTGTTCATCAAGAATCTCTGTCATGCGCTCAATGGCAACTGGGTGCAGCTCAGCAATGGAGAACGCGGGCGTATCGTCTATATCGATGAGAGCCGTGTCAATGCGCTGCCAGTCGTGCAGACGACCAAGGATGAGTTTATCGATCTCAATACGACGCGGCAGGTAAAGATCGAGTCAATCCTTACGGCAGCTGAAGTCAGTGCTTGATATGGTGTTGACTGTGCCTTGGATGGCACCAGCAGGAAGGGGCGTTGGCTGATCGTGAGGGTGGAAGTTTGCAGAATACATGGATAAAAATCGCATTGTTTTTGGCGATTGCGTTACTGTTTCAGAGCATCCGGCTGCTTATGCCGATGATTCCGGGGCCGGTCCATATGTTTTTGCTTGGCAGCCTGCTCAATGCCGTGATGGTGCTGGCTATCTGGCATACAGGCAGCCGGTGGGCCGCTGTTATTGGGGCGCTGCTGCCCGTGGGAGCCTTCCTGCAGGGGCAGCTGCCACTGGTCTTGCTGCTGCCGGTCGTGGCTGCTGGCAATGTGCTCTATATGCTCTGGGCAGCGCGCTGGCAGCAAAGCGGTGCTGTCTATCTGGGGCCTGTTATCAAGGCAGCCAGCTTGTATGCAGGAACTGCAGCAGTAATCCAGCTGACGGATCTGCCGTCGCAGGTGGCTGCTGTGCTGCTGTTCATGATGAGCTGGCCGCAGTTCGTGACGGGAACGGTGGGAATCGTGCTGGCCAGGAAAATGAGCCAGAAACTTCCGCCTGCCCGCTGAGTTTCTTTTAAGACAAAACGCTGACAATTGACTGGTCAAATTTGACTTGTCAATTGTCAGCGTTTTTGTCATAGGACGCCTTAGGCGTTGCTGCTTATTTGGAAATTGGTGAGTTTTTTCTCCAGCCAGTCTTTGCCGTCGGTATAGCGCGAGACGATATAGGTGGCGACATAGTCGCCAGCGGCGTTGACCATGGTAGCCGGCGGGTCGATGAGATTGCCGATGGCAAGAGCTAGCGTATAGGCAATGGTCATCTGTTCTGCACTATTGTTGAAGAAGAAGGAGCAGAGCACGAGCTCGCCGACACCGCCGCCTCCTGGGATGCCTGACATGGCCACCGAAGAGAATACGGCAAGGATGATGGCGAGGATAGCATCACCGCTGTTGAAATCCATACCGGAAATGCCGAAGAGGAAAGCGACTTTCACAATGGCCCCCATAGCCGAGCCGTCCATGTGCATGGTGGCTCCCAGCGGCATGACGATATCGCTGACTTCCTTGGAGACACCGCTGGCCTTGGCAGCCTCCATATTCGTGGGAATGGTGGCGACAGAGGAGCAAGTGCCGAAGGATACGGCTGCTGGCCGGAAGAGATTGCGCCACATGACCGGGATGGCATGACGGCCACCGCCATACCAGGCATAGAGCGGGAAAAAGATGAACATGTAGAGGAAGCACATGACGTAGTAAACGAGCAGAGTCTTGGCATATCCCCCCATGAGGCCGGTGCCGTAGGTGGCAGCGAGATTGGCAAAGAAGCCAAAGAAACCAATCGGTGCATAGTAGGAGATGATCGTGACCGTCTTCATGATGCAGCGCGAAAGGTCATCGAGCAGTTTGGCCGTCATGGTCTTTTTGCCACCTGAAAGCTGGACACCAAAGCCAAAGATGACGGCAAAGATAATCAGCGGCAGCATGGCGCGGCGGGAAAGCAGTTCAGAAAAGTCCGGTTTGGTGAAGAAGTTGACCAATAGTTCGCCAGCCGTTACTTTCGTGAGTTCTTCGGTCGAGGTTACCATTTCATTTACCGAAAAGCCTGCCGGGACGATGTTTATGCAGGAGATTACCGCATACATGACAATGGCGGCAATCAGTGCTGTAACCGAAAAGGTTGCTACGGTAATACCCATAACCTTGCCAGCGCGGCCCGCTGAGTCCATATTGGCAATTGCCGAAGAAATCGAGACAAAAACCATTGGGACGACGATGCAGAACATCATATTGATAAAGAGGTCGCCGAGTGGTTTCAGGCCTTTTGCTTCGGGGAAGAAAAGGCCGATTAAGGTGCCAGATACGATACCGAGCAGCATAAAGAGGACAAAGCCGTAATTCTTGAGATAAGAAAGGAACGAGCCTGTCGTGGCGGGAGAAGCTTTTCCCATAATAATCACATCCTATGTCGAAAAATAAATAAATAATTCTGCCTTTATTATAACCTGCTATATTTGCATAGAAAAGCGGGAAAAGAAGCAAATATAATGCAAAAAATGCGGACTTATGGGAGGTTTTGCTGGTCGACAAAAGGGAGAAAATGGCGTTATAATAGAGTACACACATTCGATAAAAGCTGAGGGAGGTCTTGGTATGGTGATGGTGCCGAAGCTCAATACAACACAATTCGATAAGAATATTCCGTTCAAGGTGGTGGCACCATTTGCGCCGATGGGAGACCAGCCACAGGCCATTGACGATTTGGCGGCGGGAATCACGAATGGCCAGGAGGCTCAGGTATTGCTTGGCGCGACGGGGACAGGCAAGACTTATACGATTGCCAAGGTCATCGAGAAGGTGCAGAAACCGACACTGGTCATCGCCCATAATAAGACGCTCGCGGCCCAGCTGGCCAGTGAGTTTAAGACATTCTTTCCGGACAATTATGTCGGTTATTTTGTCAGTTACTACGATTACTATCAGCCAGAGGCCTATATCGCTTCGACGGATACTTATATCGAAAAGGATTCTTCTATCAATGATGAAATCGATGAGCTGCGTCACTCGGCGACCTGCTCGCTATTTGAGCGTCGTGACGTCATAATCGTGGCGTCGGTTTCGTGCATCTATGGCTTAGGTTCGCCGGAGAGCTATCATGAGATGGTGCTGTCGCTGCATAAAGGGCAGGAGGTCGAACGGGAGGCAATCCTGCGCAAGCTGGTACAGATCCGCTACGAGCGCAACGATATTGCCTTTGAGCGTGGCCGGTTCCGCGTGCGCGGCGATGTGGTGGAAGTATTCCCCGCTGGTTATAACAACCGCGCAGTGCGTATCGAGCTCTTTGGCGATGAGATTGACCGCATGGTCGAATTTGATGTGGTGACTGGCGAAGTCTATGGTGAGCGCACACATGTGATGGTCTTTCCGGCTTCGCATTATGTTACCGAAGATGAGGACCTCAAGATTGCCATGGCCGATATCCGTACCGAGATGGAGCAGCAGGTGGCAATGTTCCAGGAGCAGGGAAAACTGTTGGAGGCCCAGCGCATCGAGCAGCGAACGAAGTATGACCTCGAGATGATGCAGGAGATGGGGTACTGCTCGGGCATCGAAAATTACTCGCGCCATCTGACGCACCGCAAGGCTGGCGACGCACCGTATACCTTGCTCGATTATTTCCCGGAGGATTTCCTCATTGTCATGGACGAGTCCCATGTTACCCTGCCGCAGGTTCATGCGATGTACGCGGGCGACCGCAGCCGCAAGGTTTCGCTGGTCGAAAACGGTTTCCGCCTGCCATCGGCCTTTGACAACCGGCCGCTGACCTTTGAAGAGTTTGCTGCGCGCATCAATCAGATCATTTACGTTTCGGCAACGCCGGGAAAATACGAACTCGGCAAAGCCCAGCAGGTCGCCCAGCAGATTATCCGGCCGACAGGCCTGCTAGACCCCGAGATTGAGGTGCGGCCGCTTGACGGGCAGATCGATGATCTGCTGGCGGAGATAAAGCTGCGGATCGAGAAGGATGAACGTGTGCTGGTCACGACGCTGACCAAGAAGATGGCCGAAAACCTTACCGATTATCTGAAGGAAACGGGAATAAAGGTGCGTTATCTGCATTCGGATATCGCGACGATTGAGCGTGCCGAAATCATCCATGATTTGCGTGCCGGGGAGTTTGATGTGCTCGTTGGCATAAACTTACTGCGCGAGGGTCTTGATATGCCGGAGGTATCGCTTATCGCTATCCTCGATGCCGACAAAGAGGGCTTTTTGCGTTCGGATACGTCGCTGATCCAGATTATCGGCCGCGCGGCGCGCAATGCCAATGGACATGTCATCATGTATGCTGACCGCATCACCGATTCGATGAAACGGGCCATGGACGAAACAGAGCGCCGTCGTGAAATCCAGCAGGCGTATAACCATGAGCACGGTATCGTGCCCAAGACCATCAAGAAGCCCATCAAGCCGCTTATTGAAACGACGTTGGTGGCCGAATCGTCAGCAGATTATGCGGCCGATGGCAAGCGCAAGAAGAAAAAGCTTACCAAGAAGGACAAGGAGAATCTTATCAAGACGCTTACGCGTGAGATGCAGCAGGCGTCCCGCGCACTGGAATTCGAGCGGGCAGCTGAGCTTAGAGATATGATATTGGAACTCGATGGCAGTTTGCCAGCGAAGAAATAAGAGGGAAAGGCAATGGAAAACAGCATCAAGATAAAGGGCGCAAGGGCGCATAATCTCAAGAATATCAATGTGGAAATCCCGCGGGACAAGCTCGTAGTCATCACGGGACTTTCGGGATCGGGCAAGTCATCGCTGGCTTTCGATACCATCTATGCCGAGGGACAGCGGCGCTATGTCGAATCGCTGTCCTCCTATGCCCGCCAGTTTCTCGGGCAGATGGATAAACCCGATGTGGATAATATCGAGGGACTGTCGCCGGCGATTTCCATCGACCAGAAGACGACGAGCCACAATCCGCGTTCGACGGTCGGTACGGTAACGGAAATCTATGATTATTTGCGTCTTCTCTATGCGCGGGCTGGCCGTCCGCACTGCCCGAAGTGCGGCAAGCCGATTACCCAGCAGACGGTCGACCAGATGATCGACCAGATCAAGGAACTGCCGGAGCGCACGAAACTTCTGGTCATGGCGCAGGTAATCCGCGGCAAGAAGGGCGAGCACAAGAAGGTCCTTGAGCATATCCGCCGCGAGGGCTACGTGCGCGTGCGCATCGATGGCGAGGTCTATGATGTCAACGATGCAATCCAGCTCGAGAAAACGAAAAAGCATACGATTGAAGTGGTCATTGACCGCTTGATCGTGCGCGAGGGCATGGAACAGCGGCTGGCGGATTCGTTGGAAACGGCGTTGAAACTTGGCGAGGGTGTTGTCTATGTGCAGATTGTCGATGGCGAGCTTTTGATGTTCAGTGAGAACTTCGCCTGTGTCGACTGCGGCATCAGCCTGCCGGAAATCACGCCGCGCATGTTCTCGTTCAACAGTCCCTATGGTGCCTGCCCCGTATGCATGGGGCTTGGCAGCCATATGGAGTTTGATGAGGAACTCGTGGTGCCCGATGCGTCCCTGTCGGTGGCACAGGGCGTCTTTGTGCCGCTATCGAAGAATCCGCATTCCTATGGCATGTGCGTGATTACGGCCGTGCTCAAGGATTACGGCTATACGGTGGACACGCCGTGGAAGGATATGGACAAGAAGACGCGCCATGTGCTGCTTCATGGTGCCGGCGATGAGAAATTCCGGTTCCATTATACGAATATGTTTGGCGAGCGCAAGGAGTACAATGTGGAGTTCGAGGGCGTATTGCCGATGCTCAACCGCCGTTATCAGGAAACGGATTCGGATGAGATGCGCGAGTCGTATGAGAATTATATGACGGAGATTGCTTGTCCGGCTTGTCATGGGGCGCGCTTAAAGCCTGAGACCCTGTCGATTACGGTGGGGGATAAGAGCATTGCCGAGCTTACGGCTATGACCATCCGTGAGGCGGATGTCTTCCTGGCAGGCGTGGAATTTACACCACGTGAGCAGAAAATCGCTGTGCAGATTCTAAAGGAAATCCATGCGCGCTTGAGCTTCCTGCTCAACGTGGGCCTTGACTATCTAACGCTTTCGCGGGCAGCGGGTACTTTGTCCGGCGGCGAAGCCCAGCGCATCCGGCTGGCTACCCAGATTGGCTCGGGGCTGCAGGGTGTGCTCTACGTGCTCGATGAGCCAAGCATCGGTCTTCATCAGCGTGACAACAACCGCCTGCTCGCGACGCTCAAGAACCTGCGGGATCTCGGCAACACGCTGATTGTGGTGGAGCATGATGAGGATACGATGTATGCAGCCGACCATATCATCGATATCGGCCCTGGGGCTGGCGCTCATGGCGGAAAGATTGTTGCCCAGGGTACGGCTGAGGAAATCATGCAGGTAAAAGAATCGGTGACCGGCCAATATTTATCGCGCCGGAAATTTATCCCGGTGCCAGGCAAACGACGTCCTGGCAATGGCAAGTTCATCGAGGTAGTCGGTGCTCAGGAGAACAACCTCAAGAACATCGACGTTAAGTTCCCGCTCGGAACCATGACTTTGGTGACAGGTGTATCTGGTTCGGGCAAGAGTACGCTGGTCAATGAAATCCTGTATAAGGGCATTGCCTCGCGGCTCTATCATTCCAAAGGCAAACCAGGCAAGCATAAGAAAATCAAGGGGCTGGAGCATATCGACAAGATCATCGATATCGACCAGCAGCCCATTGGCCGTACGCCGCGCTCTAATCCGGCGACGTATACGGGCGTATTCGATGCTATCCGCGAACTGTTCAGCCAGACGGCAGAGGCAAAGATACGCGGCTATAAGGCGGGACGGTTCAGCTTCAATGTCAAAGGCGGCCGCTGCGAAGCCTGCAAGGGCGATGGTATCTTGAAAATCGAGATGCATTTCCTGCCCGATGTCTATGTGCCCTGCGAGGTCTGCAAGGGAGCGCGCTATAACCGCGAAACCCTTGAAGTGCGCTATAAAGGCAAGACTATCGCTGATGTTCTGGAAATGACGATTGACGAGGCCGTGGAATTCTTCCAGAATGTACCGCGCATTGCCCGTAAATTGCAGGTTATCCAGGATGTTGGCCTGGGCTATATCAAGCTTGGACAGCCAGCAACGACCTTGTCGGGAGGCGAGGCCCAGCGCGTCAAGCTCGCGACAGAGCTCTCGCGCCGCAGCACGGGCCGCACGCTCTACATCCTCGATGAGCCGACAACGGGCCTGCATACGGCCGATATCCATAAGCTGCTGGATATCCTGCAGCGGCTTGTCGATGGCGGCGATACGGTTGTCATCATCGAGCATAACCTCGATGTCATCAAGACGGCCGACCACATCATCGACCTTGGCCCCGAAGGCGGCAACAAAGGAGGAACGATTGTTGCCGAGGGCCGTCCCGAAGATATCGTCAAGGTCAAAGAATCTTATACAGGAAAATTCCTCAAGCCGTTGCTGGAGGAGAAGAATGAATAAGATAAATTGCAGTTTATTTGTTGGTGCGTGCTTAAAATAAACTTGATAGAGCTCAGCTTGGGCGGGGGCGGGTGCACTTTTTCTCCGCTCTCGCTAAATGACCCGCATGGAGGCTTTCGTACGTATCTAGCAACATGTGCCGGGCAGGCCGGCGGCACGCCAATACATCGTGTCATTCTAGATAGTACTTGCCGCGGGCCATCCCTCACTGCGTTCGGGCAGCCGCTCCCGC
>SVBZ01000027.1 GCA_015058575.1 Pseudoselenomonas ruminantium | reverse complement strand
TTCGGCGATGGGTTTTTTGGCGTATTTGGGGATTTCCAGGAAATGCAGCGTCAGGTCTTTGTTGAGCCGGTCGCCAGTTTCTGGGTTATAGATGCTCCACATGGAGTAAGGAGTAGCCTGTGGGAGCAGTTTGAATTTCAGGATGTTTACCGTGATGGATGGTTTTAGGTCTCGGTAGTGTTTGCCGGCGGGCAGAGACATCAGGTAGAGCTGCGCCCAATAGTATAGGGTTCGTCGTGCCATGTCTTTGTGGTTGACGACTTGGACTTCGACGTCTACCTGTTCGGCGGTGTCGAGGACGCAGGTCACATCGAGGCGTGTGAGCTTGTCCGCTTCATTTTCGGGGGACATTTCGGTTTGGGTAAAGGTAATGTCCTGAATCGGATGCTGCAAATCATGCTGCAGGACGGCGTTGAGGAAGTCGATAGTAATCTGCTTGCGTTCTTCCTTGCCAAAGATGAACTTGAACAAGACATCGTTCATCGGATTGTAGTTGCGCTCGCTAAGATCTGCGAAGAGATCGGTGTTTTGCCCCGTAGTCATTCGAAAGTCCCTTCTTTCTTTATATTATAGAAAAAACGTTTTTGGCCGGCAAGAGAAAAGTTTATACGAAAATATGTTCTTTATAAGTAGATTGTAACATAATGCGAACATAAATTCCATAGGGATTAAATGTATACAGCGGATTGGCTCAAGCGGTAGTACTTCCTGATACGAGCCTTGTCACGGTCAGGAGCATATTTCATCATATCGTCCTCATAGGACATGGTAATGTCTCTTTGCATCTCATTAAAAACATTTTTTCAATGGAGTTTTTGCTAATTTTTACATTTTTTTAGGGGACTTTTGTGCTGCTGGAGATTATACGGTAGGAAAAAAGAGAGACTTGACTGCTGATTTGCAGCTACATAGAATATGGCAACAATAACAACCGCAAAAACAAACGCATTTTTTTGCGTTTGTTTTCACATATTCCAGATAGGATTGAAATAACCTTACCTGGAGGGCTGCCTAAAGGTATGGATAAAGAAGCCTGCCTCAGAGGTGGCATTTCCATACTGCGGAACCGTATCATAGGCAGCATTTTTTTTAGATTGCATATGATAGAACGATTTGGCACTGGGGTAAAGCGTATTAAAGAGGAATATAGGGAGAGCAAGATTAAGCCTGTTTTTGATATGACGGAAAATACTATCAGGATAATCCTGCCAGTCATAGAAGCAGGCGGCAATCTGACAGAAGATGAAAATAAAGTTTATAAACTGCTAAGAGGTCGGGAAATCAGATATTCGCTAAAATGATTTGTGACGTGGCTTGGGGATAGTAGCGAGGATTTTATTGTGTAAAGAATGGATAGATGTTATAATAAAACCGTTTATCGTTGGATTTTGGGAGCGCTGTCTTTGGGGATGGTGTTTTGCTGTAATAGGAGGACGTTTTTGATGAAGAGGGAGATACTTGTTGGTGCTTTGTTGTTTTCGCTGGCACAGCCGGTAATGGGCTTAGCGGCAACTTCGGATGTGCAGGCGGCTGCGGAGATGTCGTCGGCACCGGTGCATGAGATGCAGTCTAGAGAGGTGGAGGGGCAGCCGTATACGCTGAACCCTGGCGATAAGCTGAGCATTCTGGTTTTGCAGGATGAGAAAATCAGCACGGCGAGCAATGGCAGCAATGCGTATACGGTTCGTTTGGATGGGACGATTTCCCTGCCGTATCTGGGGCAGCTGAATGTAAAGGGCATGACGGTTGGCGAGCTGACGGAGGAGCTGACGCAGGCACTGGCCAAGTATTATGTGAATCCGGATGTGACGATCAATGTTCTGGAGCCGGCTGGCGTTCGCGTGTATGTGCTGGGCGAGTTCAATAAGACGGGGTATGTAGATCTTACCCGCGGGCACAAGGTCATTGATGCGGTAGGTGCTGCTGGCAGCTTTACACTGGATGCTGCGAAGAAGCGCCTGATCCTGATCCATAACGATGGGTCGAATACGATGATTCCGGTCAATCTCAACAAGATGATTACAACGGGTGACCTCGCGGAGAACTATGAGCTCCAGGAAGGTGACATCCTGTATCTGACGCGTAACCATCGCATTACGTTTGCGCGTGATATTGCACCGCTGATCGCATCGGCATATAATATCTCGAAAATTGATAAGTAATCGCTGATAAGGCGGTAAAAAAGAGTTGTGAGAGCGTCTCGCACGAAATAGTGTATATGAATAATAAAAGTGGCATCTTCGCAATTTAGGAAGATGCCACTTTTTAAATTATAATTCCGAGGCTGTATATACTCGCGCTGGCATCTGCACCTTTGGGCGATCCTGCAAAAGTCCATGATAATAGTACTTGAACTTTTTGAGGAAATTGAATAGAATTATATTGAAATATAATTCATTGAAACACGATTCAATATAGATATATTCAAGGAGAGTAGGTATGCGTAACTTCATAGGTCGTAAACGTGAGCTGGATGCTATGAACGCCCTTTATAACCGCCCTGGCTTTCAGATGACCATAATGTATGGAAGAAGACGGGTGGGCAAGTCAACATTACTCCAACGTTTTGTAGAAGGTAAGAAAGCTGTATATTATACAGCGGTGCGCAGTAGTAGTCAGCGTAATCTGGAGCTTCTGGGGAACCGTGTCATGGAAGTACTGGCACCTGAGGTGAAGGGACTGGCATTTCATTCTTATGAGCAGCTTTTTACATTTATAGGCGAAAGATGCAGAACCGAACGGATTGTTTTCATCATTGATGAATTTCCATATATGGCAGAAGCTGATAAAGCGCTGCTGTCCGTCATGCAGAAACATATTGATACGGAATGGCTTAATGGCAATATGTATCTCTTTCTTTGTGGCTCATCGGTTAGTTTTATGGAGGATGAAGTTCTTAGTGAAAAAAGTCCCCTTTTTGGCCGACGCACCTCGCAGATAGCCTTGAAACCATTCAACTTCTTGGAATCTGCCCAGTTCATTCCGCATTACTCAGTAGAGGAAAAGGCTATAGCTTATGGTGTGACAGGTGGAATAGCAAAATATCTAGCCCTGTTCGATGTAGATAAATCTCTTGATGAAAATTTGCAGGAGCTTTTCTTCAGCAATTATGGCTATATGTACGAAGAGCCCGTCAACATACTCACGCAAGAATTTCGAAGTATATCGAATTACAGCGCCATTATTGAGGCTGTAGCCACTGGTCGCACCAGACTTAATGAAATCGCAGACCTGACGAAGTTGGAACCTTCAACAGTAGCACATGCGGTATCCAATCTTGTAGATATAGGTATCCTCAAAAAGGAATATGCCATAACAGAGGAGAGGAACAAGCGGAAAGTCAGATATGGTCTCGCTGACCATATGTTCCGCTTTTGGTATCAGTTCGTTGCGCCTTACCTCGACATTATTGATATGGGAGCAGGGAATTTGCACTATGAGAGGGTGGTAAAACCTCGAATTCCTGGTTACATGGGTGAAGTTTTCGAAGATATGTGTCGTTACTATACGCTTTTGTTAGGCGTGGAGGGCAAGCTCCCTTGTATGGTTACAAAAACGGGCAAATGGTGGGGAACCAATCCTGAAAAAAGAGAAGAAACGGATATTGACGTGGTTGGGCTGGATATTACTAGCAAAGAAGCTGTTCTCGGTGAATGTAAGTTTAAGAATGAAGTTCTGGATAAAAAGGTTTTTGAGCAGTTGAAAGAACGGCATGGATTGATAGACCACCGATATCGGGTTGTGAAATATCTACTATTTTCTAAAAGTGGTTTCTCTGACTGGATTATGGAGCAACAGGAAAAAGAAGATATTTTGGCGATTGACTTGGACACCATGTATCAGGTCAAATAATATACGTGAAGAAATCTTCAATTACTGGTTTTGACTGAAGCATTCGCTGTTTCTGTCGCTCAGCAGGGTTGCAATTAATTTTCATGATAATAGTGAACCTCCTGCAAAGCAGCTCTTGGAGATAATTGTTACGCAAAGCGTTGTTTTTGCGCAGTTTGCATGATAAAATTAGGGAGGAAAGATGAAGGCTGCGCCATCACTGGATGGATGGTGCAGGAAGTGCATGGAGAAAGGATTGGATATATATGGAGACGGCGCAGAGTGTCATCAAGAAGTTTATGAAGTCGCTGGATGATACGTCGCAGCAGGGGATTGCTGCGGTCGATGAGGCGATTCGCGCGGCATCGGCTGGACGGTTTTATAATATGCGCTCGGTTTGGGAAGCGTTTGTCCGTGATGCGAGTGGTCTTTTGGGGACGAATGCGGATAAGACGCGTATCGATAGTTTTTTGAAGACGTATTGCGATGTTGATTTGCATAATACCGATACAGGCGCCATCAGCGGCCTTGATGCAGGTGGCAGTACGGTGGCCAAGACGGCGGAAAGCGTGATTCCCGATATTGCGTCGACGAATACGTATTTTGACTACAATTATAAGGTTCAGGGCGTTAACTTTCATGTGGACAGCCCGAAGTCGCTGAATGACCGGCAGAAACGTATGTGCCGCTGCATTCAGCGCTGGTGGGTGGAGAATGCGCTGTCGGTCATCAAGCAGTCCTATGGGCTGAGTTTTGATGAAAAGGGCGCAGTCGTTAAGGATATTTATATTAGCTTTGCCAAGCCGGCTTCGTATACCCAGGCAAAATGGAATGGCACACTGGCTGCTGTGGGCTGGCGTAGTGGTACGGCATTGACGCTTTCCATCAATATGGAGAAGCAGGAGCTCTATACAAGCTATAATGGGATTGCCAATTATAATGGCATTATGGAGTATCCGGATACTAAGGAGCGTGAGCAGTATTTTGACCGTACATTGACGCATGAGCTGGTGCATGCTGTCATGGATGCCACCATTGCGAATGTTTGGAAGCTGCCGGCTTCGATGAAGGAAGGCCTGGCCGAGCTGGTTCATGGTATCGATGACTCTCGTAACGGCAACATTTATCATGTGTTTCAGAAGCATACGGCCAACGATTGGTGGTCGAAGCTGCTGGAGCCGACGACGACCTATGATTCGGCAACGGATACGTATCATTCGGATACGTATGCGGCTGGTTATATTTTCCTTCGTTATCTGGCAAAGCAGCTGGCGCAGGCGGCAAATCTGCCGGCGGCCAAGGTGTTTGATAAGTCGGGTCAGACGGTGACGCTGGGGGCAAGGTTTACGCCGAATACCATTGACCTGCGCCAGGAGGCTCCGCTCGTGCGGAATGCCGATGCACGGGCTGTGACGCATGCGACGAATGTCTATGGCGATGCGGAAAACAATGTACTCTATGCAAGCAATAAAGGCGGCACGCTGCGCGGCTTTACGGGCAACGATACATTCTATGGCGGCAATGGCAAGGATACGTTCTACTATGCCAATGGCGATGGCAATGATACCATCCGCAATTATGGCTCGGGCGTCGATGTCGTGCAGGTAGCATCGGGTGCTGTTACGACGCAGGTTTCGGGCTATGACCTGCTTTTGAAGGTGGGCAAGGGCTCCATCCGTATCGTCGATGGCACGACGAAGAATGTGCTGCTCAAAGAAGGCAGCAAGGCAATCCGCACCATCAAAGGATATAAAAAACTGCCGGCTATGGCAGCTTATAATGCAAACCAGACGGCTGTGACGCTCAAGGCAACAGCTAAGAATACGTTCGATGCCCGCAGCTATAATCCGTCCATCCGCACGATTGATGGCCGGGCCGCGAATGCGGGGGTCAATATCTATGGCAATGCGGCGGCTAATACCATCTATGCAGGCAAGAAGGGCGGCCTGCTGCGCGGCTTTGGCGGCAATGATACGCTCTATGGCGGTGCAGGCGTGGATACGTTCTACTATGCCAATGGTGATGGGGCCGATGTCATCCGCAACTATGAGTCAAACAAGGATATCATCCAAATTGGCTCGGGAGCCATCAGCAAGACGACGGTCTATGGCAATGATGTGACGTTTACGGTTGGCAAGGGCAGCATCAAAGTGATTGGTGGTGCTGGCAAGACCTTCCGCATCAAGGATGCGAAGAACAAGGTTACGACGCGGCGCGTAGACTTCCGTGCGCTGCCTCGTGGAGCGGCGTATGCGGCTAACTATACGCAGGTAAAAATGTCGGCCGCTTTTGCCGATAAGAGCTTTGATGCCCGGGCATATCGTGGCTCTATCCGTAACATCGATGCCCGTGGCGCCAAAAAGCAGGCCGTCACAATCTATGGCAACGCAAATGCCAATACGATTTATGCCAGTGCCAAGGGTGGCCTGCTGCGCGGTTTTGGCGGCAATGATACGCTCTACGGCGGTGCAGGCGTGGATACGTTCTACTATGCCAATGGCGATGGAGCTGATGTCATCCGCAACTATGAGTCGAGCAAGGATATCATCCAGATTGGCTCGGGAGCCATCAGCAAGACGACGGTCTATGGCAGTGATGTGACGTTTACGATTGGCAAGGGCAGCATCAAAGTGATTGGTGGTGCGGGTAAGACGTTCCGCTTTAAGGATGCGAAGAATAAGGTCACGACGCGGCGCGTAGACTTCCGTGCGCTGCCGAAGGGCGCGTCTTATGCGGCTAATTATACGCGGGTAAATTTGGCATCCGGCTTTTCGGGCCGGGTTGAGGCGAATGCCTACCGTCCGACCATCCAGACTATTGATGCCAGCAGGACCTCGCGCGCGGTCACGCTCTATGGCAACAGTAAGGCAAACCGGCTGGTGGCTGGTCAGGGCGGCAGTACGCTGCGCGGTTTTGGCGGCAATGATACGCTGGTGGGCGGCCGTGGTGTCGACACGTTCTATTTCGGCAAGGGCGATGGCAGGGTAACGGTCGATAACTTTGAGTCGGCAAAAGACTGGATTCGTCTCTACGACAGCAATTCCTATACCAGCAATGTGAATACATCGGCCAAGACAGTTACGCTTCAAGTCGGCGGGAATAAACAGCCGCTGACCATTCGTGGTGGGTATGGCAAATGGATTCGTATACAGACGGCCAATGGCGCCCAGGGGAGTTTCCGGTATTATAACGGGAACAGACAAGTTCAGACAGGTACCGCTGCGGAAACGATTCAGTGCAGCTCTTGGCGGGATGTCATTTATGTGCATGCAGGCAGCAATAAGAATAACATCTACAGCATGCAGAAAAACGATATCCTCTATCTGCAGAATGTCGCCAATATCAATCAGATTTATGCAAATGTCAAAAATAGCGTGCTGACAGTGGGAATCAAGGGCAGCAGCATGGAAGCGCGCATCATGGGCTGGAAACAGGGGCAGTCATTCCAGATGATTTATGGCAACGATCGTAGTCAGCGTCAGCATACGGTGTATACTTCTGGCAGCTCAGTGAAAGTTACAAATTAATACATATAAAGTGCAACGCCTCTGGTGGCTGGATGTGATTCCAGCTGCCAGAGGCGTCTTTTCGCATACATATTTATTAAACAGATACTTTTCTGTTTCGTTTTCTCTGTGGTGTCACGATACATTCTTTTGATTATGTGTCTGTGTGGGATGTTCCGTCAGCCGCTGGTAGTGCTGTTTGATCAAGTCATCCATCGGGTTAAGTTCTTTGGCTTTTTCGATGTCCTTGATCGCTTCGGCTTTCTTGCCCAGTTTTTCATAGGTCAGGCTGCGGTAAAGATATGTTTCAGCATAGGTATCCTTCAGTTTTATTGATTTATCTAAGGCTTCCATAGCCTTGTCGTACTCGCCTTTATAATAATAGATTCTGCCCCAAGTCTTCCAGGCACGGTGCGTGCTGGAGGCCTCAGAGTCTGTCTTTTGGAGAATCGCTATGGCTTCGTCAATCTTTCCTGTGTCGACATATATCTCGGCAATCGCTATAGGGATTCTTTTATACTCTGGATTTACCCGGAGCGCCTTGAGGTAATATTCCATGGCTTTGTCATAATTTTTGTATCCATCTCTGTAAAGTAAACCCATATCATAAATGGTCGTATCATCGGCAGGGCTTATTGCAAGTGCTTTTTCATAGCATTCGCGGGCTTTATCATAATCCAATAAGACAGCCTTATAGATTATCCCCATATTGGTATATGCTTCATAGAGATTTGGATCATAGCCAAGCGCTTTTTGGTAGTACATGAGGGCGGCACCATAGTCTTTATAGGCGTAACGGCCATTGCCGTCATCGTAGGCAAGTTTCGCTAACGTCTTGCTATTATCAGAAACGGTAATGTTTGGAATTATTGGTTGGCTTTTTTTCCCGGTGAAACGTTCAAAAACCTGTTTCATACGGTAGCGGAGATCGTTTTTTTCTGCTTCGCTGAAAGCGTATTTGTATGAATATTTCAAATCATCCATTTCCCGGATGAGCCTTTCCTGGTTATCGGCAAAGCGGCGTGCTTCCTGCAAAGATGCAGAGGATACATTCTTGAAATCCCACGTATCTACTTGGACATGCAGTTGGCAGCGAAACAGCATGCCATTCATATCAATACTTTGTGTAAAATACGGTAGTCCTTGCACACGGAGTACTTTAAACGCATAATCACGGAGTTCACCGTCAGTGAGCTGACCATGAGACATATCCGCTGATCTTTCCAGGAAAGCAGCAGCCTGCCGGCAGGCATCCCGCATGGCTTCGTATTTTGCCCGTTCCTTTGCCATTTCATCATTTTCGATACCAGTATTCTCCATAAGGTAAGTGCCAACGCCCTCAACTTGCTGCTGTTCGGCAAAGGCTGCTGAAGAAATAACTAATGACAGCAGGAAAAAAATCCCTACGGCAGTAAATCCTTTTTTTAATCCATCCAAAACATTCATTGACAACACCTCCATATAGTAACGCTTATATCTTTTATATCTTCGTATCTGCTGAAGTGTTGCATGATTTCTGGGATTTGCCCTGGAAAAACAGAGAAATTTGTTTTCTGAAAAATAATCTACGGATTGCAGTTGACATTACAATGCATATTTAATTGTAAATAACACTGCAAATTGATATAATAAAAACACTGAACAATGAAATGCTTTTATTACGAGGATGGTTTTGTTTTTATGGGGGAAACGAATACGAGTCTGTTGTCGGGGGTAAAGTGGAATTACTTCATTTTGCCGATTGTGTTATTTACGGCGGATTTGCTGGTGGTGTATGGAGCGATGCAGGCAGCAGCATGGCTGGTTTCCGAGTGGCTGGAAGAGGCGGTGTGGATACCGCGTGGCGGGGAAATCCTGTTGCCTGTGCTCTATATGTCAAATCTTTTGTTTGCAGATCTTTACCGGACGCGGCGGATGCTGGCAGATCATGCCCGTAAGATTTTCAAGGCGTCGGCCTATGCGGTCATTACGATTGTCTTGGTGGATTTCTTGATCCATATGGGTCAATCTCCGTTGTCGCGGGCTTTCTTGCTGCTATTCTGGCTGCTGAGCTTTTGGGGCATCTATCTGGAGCGCTGCCTGCTCAAGGCTCTGTTTAACCGGCTGGGGATGTGGAAATCGGAGATTGTGATTATCGGCGCAGGCAAGACTGCGGAGAAGTTCGTGAAGGCGTTTGGTTCGGGGTTTGATATCGTTGGTTTCGTGGAGGATAATCCGCGGCGTCCGCTGCTGCAGAAATATCCGCATCTGGGAGGCTTTGCCGATATTGCGCAGGTACTGCGTGAGCATCCGGTCTATGAGGTGCTGCTGGCGGTGCCGGGGCTGTCGAAGGCCCAGACGATCAAGCTTTTCTATGAGGTGCAGCCCTATACGAAGCATGTGTCGCTGATCCCGGATCTTTTCGGCGTGCCGATTGGCAATATGAAGGCCTTGCGGAGCCTTGATGACCAGCTTTTGGTGCTGCGCACGCATAACAATCTGAACCGCTTGTCGAACCGCTTGCTGAAACGTGCTTTTGATTTGGTTGTTGGCAGTGCAATTGCTATTTGCATTTTACCTATCATCGTGGTGACGTATGTGCTGGTCAAGATGGATTCGGATGGGCCGGCATTCTATAATGCCGAGCGTATCGGCAAGGATGGTACGACGTTCCGCTGCTATAAGTTCCGTTCGATGTATGTGAATGCCGATGCGATTTTACGGGATTATTTGGACAAGAATCCTGAGGCGCAGCGGGAGTGGCAGGAGTTCCAGAAGCTGCGCGGCGAGGACCCGCGCGTGACAAAGGTCGGCCGGTTTATCCGCAAGTACAGTGTCGATGAGCTGCCGCAGATTTTCAACGTGCTCGAGGGCAATATGAGTCTGGTCGGCCCGCGCCCGTATCTGCCGCGTGAGCGGGAAGAGATTGGCGAGTATATGCCGGTCATCTGCATGACGACGCCGGGCATGACGGGGCTTTGGCAGGTCAGTGGCCGCAGCAATGTGAAATTCAGCGGCCGGTTGAAGATGGATTCCTGGTATGTGCGTAACTGGAATCTGTGGACAGATATCGTGATACTATTCAAGACCGTGCGGGTCGTGTTTGGACGGGATGCGTACTGAAAGAACATAAAAAAGGGCTTAGCCGCGTGTGGCTAAGCCCTTTTAGTTGGTTTGATCCGGTTACCGTCAGTATCATCCGATGCTGTCGCTTACTGTATTCAACGCAGATGATATTGGGTATTTTTCCCACGACCGGTTCGTTGGAGACGGTTGTGGGCTATCAATTGATTCAGTATTCGAGTTACGGTAGATGGACTGAGTCCGAGCAGGATTTCGGCTTCTTTTCGGGTAATACTGTCCTTGTGGTGGAGATGGGTTATAAGCTTGTTTTCCTCTGGCGTGAGGGGGCGGGGCGAAGGTGCGCTATCTGCCTGGGGGTGTATTTGCGGCAGGCAGATCTTAAACGCATTGGTAGATATGTGGATTTCGGGTTGGGCGGGATTTTCTTTGTAGGCGGTGCGGATCTTTGTGATGCCAGTTCCGTAGGCTTCAATCAATTCCAAGCGGTAGAAGATTTCTGCGAATTTTTTGTTGCGACAGGCAGATATTCCCATGAGGATGTCGTCTTTGTGGATGCCAGGAAGCAATCCGCCGATAGATGTGATTTCTATCCGATTGCGGTAAACACTGATAAAGCTGCTGGCGCTGAAGGAATAGTCGCGGTGGATGATACAATTTAGCAAGGCTTCGCGGATAGCGGTGTCTGGATAGGCTTTGGTATCTTTCCGGTAAAGGCCGTCAAATGTGGCGGATAGTGTGTTCTTTAGCTGGAGGTAGGTGTAGCATTCTTCTAGCTGCGTAAAGATCGGTCCCGTAAAGACGCGTCGATCTTGAAATTCGGACTGGTCATCGCCGTTGAATACAGCGGCTTTTATCGTAAAGGGGCATTGGTCTGATAACAGTAGTCCGATATTTGTGTATAGGCCATCCTTGCGCATGAGCCCCAGTGTCTTTTGTTGCTGGTTTCCAAAACTTAGATTATGGGATTGAAATAAGCTGGTGGTTTTTTGAAAGGTCAATTCTTGGTTTAGGGAAATGTTGTCTTCGTAAACGTCGCCATCAGAAGCTTTTATCATTTTTCGTATCTGTTCTGCTGAGGCCTGCACGGTGGCGCTTCCTTGGCGTACATAGACGCCGGAAGGCTTGAGGCCGTTTTTGATCAAATAGTAAGGCTTGTTGGTTCCTTCGGATACAATGATACGGATGACAGCGTGTTGTTCGATTTGTTTGGAATGGATATCGACAAACATCATGATATCTGGATGGATTGCATCGCGAAGCATGCTGGCAATGCGTAGCATTGTCTGATCTTGGTCTTTGACGCCAGTTACAGTTCCGTCATCTTCAATGCCGATATAGATAGAGCCGCCATTGGTATTGGCGAAGGCGAGTACTTCCTTTTTTAGTGCATCGGTGAGTTCACGCTTGAATTCTGTATGTGCATCTTCTTTTCGCAACATCGTAATCCCTTCTTTCTAGTCATCATTCTAATCATTCTAATCATTCTAGTCAAGAGAAGGGATAGGAATTACGTCTTAGTGTGGAAGACGGTAGAAGTTGCTGTAATTTTCTTTTATCCAGCTGAAATAGTTCGGCAGGAAGTCCGGCTGGTTGGTCTCCCAGTTGCCATGTTGTGCGGGATCAAAGCTGGAGGCGCTCTTTTGGCCGGAAGCAATGTTGTAGCGATAGCCGTCGACGATACGCTTGCGGTTGTTGTTGATATCGATTTCCATGACCATGACGAGATAGTCGTTGGGATCGAGATGCATGGGATTGCCGTGCAGGTCATGGCCCGTTCCGGATTCTTGGACTGCAAGCAGATTCATTACGTTGCCATTTTCATTGATGTAGATGTTGTCGCCGTTGGTATCACACAGCATTGTGGCAGTTAATTCGCCTTGTGATTGCTGCTTTATGGATGTCCATTTTGCCTGGCGCGGGTCAAGGCGGGTCTGTTTGGCATTGGCAGCTTCCGCTTGCCGATCAGCTTGTGCCTGTTTCGTTTCGGCTTCTTTTACCTTTTGGAGCCATTTTTCGGCTTCGGCTCTGCCTTTTGCCCGTTCCTTTTCCTGTTGTTCCTTATTCCACTCGGCGGTGAAGAAGGTCTTACGGAATTCATCGGTAAAGGACAGGTTATCTTTCTGAGCCTGATAGTTCAGGAAGAGGCCGAAGGCCACGGCAACTACGAGAATACCGGTAAATGAGAATGTGCTGTCATTCTTGCGCATGAATATGTCTCCTTTTTAGTGGGTTATAAGCATTTTCTAATATATCATATTCATTGTTTCGGCGCAATAATCCCTTTGGTTGGGTATCACCTTGGGGAAGAGTGGTTATCATATCAGTTGGCAGGTATATTGAAGAACGGGCCTAGCCAAGTGCCATGGCATCTCAGACAGATTGTTCTTGTATGAGCTTAGCCGTACATTTTATAATAAAATTAAGATTCTTTGGGGTGTTATAGGATAGGGGCGGTCTTTGTGACAAGTGTGGTAAAGCGATTTTTATCTTTGTTTATTGTTGCGATTTTTATCGGTGCTGGGGTACCGGGGATAATTTTTCCTGTCTATATTTTTGCGGTTGTGCTGCTGGTTCTGTTGTTATGGGTAAATGCTGCTACGGTAACGAATCTTCCCTTATATGGCATGGGGGGAGTATTGCTGGTTGGTAGTTTATGTGGGAAGGCTGGCGTAGTTGCTTTCAAGGATATGAGCCCGGAGCAGTGGGAATGGGTTGTTTCATGGGGGCGTATTCTTTTTCCGTTCCTTGGTTTAGGATTGTTGATTGTTGCTTTGGTAGAAGGGAAAAAGTATCGGGCATATCGTACGGAAAATAATAAACGCGTACCCTCATGGCCGTCTCGTAATCTTTTTTTGGAGCGGAAGGATGACTTGGCGCGGCTGCTCGGGTATGTGAAGAATCCAAGGGTGACCACACTTGGTTTGGAGGCTGAGTGGGGGGCAGGGAAAGTCATTTTTGCTGGCGGGGCTTGTTGAGGCGTTGGAGCGTGAGAAAGAGAATCCCGTTGAGATTGTGAAGATTGATGTCTTGGCCGTGCGGCTGGATTCGTTTGCGGAATATCTGGTGCAGGAACTCAATAATGTTTTATATACGAATGGCAAGATATCAAGCAATATGCGGAAGCTGCAGGGGATATTCAAGGCGACGAAGATTCATGCCGTGGATATTCTTTGGGCGGATGCGGATAAACGGTATGCGAAGATCTTTGATGAGTTTCGCAGGGAACTATTGCTGCTGAGAAAACCTGTTTTGATTATCTATGAGGACCTGGATAGGCTGCAAAATGTGGACGCAGTAAAGAACATTCTTTATTTGACGGAGAAATTGACTGCGGCTAATGATACTGTGTGGCAGGGCGGAATCAAGGCGATTTATCAGTATGACCGGCAGCATATGAAGGATATGGGGCTTACCGAGCAGTTCATGGAGAAGTATGTGCGCTGTCATATGGATTTGAGTCCGCTATCCTTACGAACGATGATTCAACGGATGCAGAAGGATACCCAAGAGGATTTCAGGCTTACTGGCCAGGAAATCTGGAATTTACCGATGGGGTCGAAGTATTTCGTGCATTGTATATTGGATGAGGAGGCTGTCTGGGTTCAACGATATTTAAGCAAGGGGATTACCATTCGCCGGACGGAGGATTTTCTGAAAAGCGTTGAGACGGCCTTTGGCTGGTTTGCTAAAATGCAGCCGTGGGAACGGGAAACGATAATCTCGTTCAGTTATATTGAACATTTCCTGCCGTTGGCGTATGCACGGCTGAAGGAAGCTGCAGTTTGTGATTTGTATCAGGTTTTTCGTGGCTATGATGATGCAGGCAATGAAGTGCTGCTGGTTTTCCTTCTGCAGGAATATCGGAATCTGGAAATGGAGCTGCCACGAAGAGAAAATGCTGCTGTGCGCCGTGCACAAATAGAACAGCGCATGGCGGATATCCGGGAGCAGCTGAGGCGGCTGGTAGACTATAGGAAGTCTGCGGAGATGTTTGAGCTGTATTTGGCGCTTCGCCTGTTGAAGCTGGATCAAGTGAAGCTGCCGGAAGCGTGGGAGTAGGATAGGTTATGAAGATAAGTGATTTTTATAGTCAAAAAGCCGATGATGTGGCGAAACGCGAAGGGCTGGATTATATCCGGACAGAAAAGATGGTTCGGTTTTTATTGGCTGCTGGCCGCATTCCGCAGGATAACTATGTGCACTGGGCGGAGTGCCTGGTAAGCAGTGTTTTATCGGAGCCGGATGAAGAAATGTGGCCGAAGCTGTATCAGCAGTATCGGCAGGAAATGCACCGTGAGGAACGCGGTGCGGGCGTTATTGAGCGGTTTGGGGTTTCGCACTGGACAGATATGTTTCGTGCGTTTTATTTTGCATCGGTGCGATGGGAGAAGGCCGAGCGTTCGCAGAATTATGTGCGATTGGTACGGTTTTATGCAAGGATGAAAACGCTTGAACGTGAAGGCAGGAGCGATGACGAATTTTCCATGGAGTTTATCCATGAGACTTTTGCGCTATGGGAAGGCTTGCGCGACGGAGCGCCGCTGGTGGCTTTCGCAGAGCTGGTTTGTTCGAAGCGGATTGCAGGGAATTGGAATAGCTATCCAATTTTTTTCAAGTATATCCGCGAGAGCCTGCTGGCGTTATATTACGCTGGCTATATAGACCGGTATGATATCTGGCAGTGGGAAGGGCTGTCGGATGACGTGGACAAAAAAGACTATCGGGCATTGGCGTTAGAGATCGTGCGGGGAGTCACACGGGAATTGCGTGATAAGCTTGCCGTATTGGCACGGTATGAAGAATACTTGCCGCAGGAGAAGCCTCGGTATGAAAGCTTTATCCAATTGATGGATTTCTATCAGTCGGTATTGAATGCTGAAAGGGAAGGTATCTACAGAGAGGATTCTGGTGTCCGGACAACAGTGCATAGTCCGTCAGGAGAGGCATATCATGCGGTGGAACAGATCGTTGATGATGCGGTGTTCAAAGAGAAAGTGAATTCCCGGCCGGAAGCGTTGTCGGTTGCTGCCTGTATCCAGTTGATAAAGAATAGATTCCAGAAGGAATGATAGCAGCTGACAGGTAAGTGCCATTTTCATGCGGGCAATATAAAAACGGCCCTGCCACATTGTGGCAGGGCCGTTTTATATGCTGTTTAGCGAACGTTCATGGACAGTTCGATGAATTTGTTGGCAAGCTTTGCCTTCTGGAGGACTTCTTCGGTGATGTCCTGGCCAGCCTGGACGATTACGATGCCGTTGTCCATCTTGATGTCGCGCGTTGCTTTTTTGCCGAGCAGGAAGCGGCGATGACGCTCTTCGGTTGCTTTGTCAGCAGCAGCCTGTTTGGCGGCGTCAGCTGCCGGAGCAGCGGCTTTCGGTGCTTCTTTCTTCGGTGCCGGAGCGGCAGGTTTTGCCGGAGCAGCTTTCGGCTCTTCGGCCTTCGGTGCTTCTTTCTTCGGCTCTTCCTTTACTGCCGGAGCTGGCTCGGCTTTTGGTGCTGCCGGAGCTTTTGGCTCTTCAGCTTTGGGTGCCTCAGCTGGCTTTTCCTCAGCTTTTGGAGCTTCCTGAGCTTCCTCAGCTTTGGGTGCTGCAGCTGGTTTTGCCGGAGCGGCTTTTGGTGCTGGGATTACAGGCTCATTTTTTTTTTCACCGTTCGGATCGATGACCGTTACTTGCTTACCAAAGATGGAGATCTGGTCGCTGGTAACTTCGGAGCTCGTTCCGTCCGGTGCTGTGATTTCGCATTTTTCGATTTTGCCATCGTCGCCGATGAAGACCTCAGAGATGTTACCCTGAATCGTACCGGATTTCGTGATGGCCTTGGTGCCGATGACGCGGATGTTTTCATCGAGCAGCGTCTCATAGTCGCCGGCGTCGTCGAGCTTGAGGATGTTCTCGCTGTTCGTGACGGTTACGGCGTCATCACCGATGGCGATGACCGATTCGTACGGAATCAGTTTGACGCCGCGGTACCAGTCCTCGTCCTCGATGGTGATGGCTGCGACGAGACCGTTTTTGGCATCGATGAGCAGGGTCTTGCTCATGCCAAGCTCACGGCCTTCGGTGATGCTGATGACCGGCAGGCCAAGGATTTCTACACTTTTTTTCATGAATATTCCCCCATTAGATTAGCTGCTCTGCTGGAACTTTGTTTCGATTTCCTGCATGACGCCGGCCGGGATGTCCGGAAATGGCGTCGAGAGCGCGTGATGTTTGGATAATATATCCTGGACGATGGTCAGATAGCGGGTGTTCTTGATGAACTCCTGCTTCATGTCATCGTTCGTGGCGATGATCGGAAGGGACAGGGCCTGCTGGTAGGACTCGATGGCCTTATCGTAGGCGGCCTGCTCCTTGTAAAGGTTGCCCAGCTCGATGACGAGGAACGGCGTATAGCTGTCCTCGCTGTAGCGGTCGATGGCCTGCTGGTAGGCACAGATGGCTGCCGCAGGATCGCTTGCCGCATGGTCATAGGCATAGTCGAGGATGCGGTCGAGCGAGTCGAGTGCTGCGATTTCCTCGCGGACCTGCTGCTGTTTTGCCTCGGCTTGCTCTGCTTGCTGCTGGGCAGCTTTTGCTTCAGCTTCAGCGGCTTGCCGGGCCTTGAGTTCTTCGGCGGCCTTGCGGCGGGCTTCGTCTTTTTCGGCCTGCAGGGCCTGGGCGCGGGCAATTGCTTCGGCTTTTGCTTTGGCGGCTTGCTCAGCCTTGGCGGCGAGCTCCTCCTCGGCGCGGGCAGCAGCCAGAGCTTGTTGTTTTTTCAGGGCTGCAGTGCGGGCGGCTTCTTCTTCGGCAGCCGTATCACTGGCAGTTTTGGTGGTGTTTGGTTCAGGTTCTTGTTCACCGTCCGGTGCGTTATCCACCGCTGCTGTACTGGCAGCTGCCCCCGCGGATGCTGCCGCCATCGCGGGCTGTTCCGCTTTCCAGGGCAGGGTGACTGCCTGGCTGTCGCTGGCCTCGTCTGCTGGCTGCCCGTCTTTTTGGCTGCGGCGCAGCAGATGCTCGTTGAAGAGCGTGACGATGGCAGCAGCAGCGATGACAAGAACGCCGAGCCGCAGGTAATGCGAACGGTCCAGAAATGGACTCATGGATATGGCCACGGCATTCACGAGGAAGGCCATGACTGCACAGAGCACTAACGACAGCCATTTCATCTCAATGCCGATGAAGCGGCAGAGATGGTAGATGAGGAAGATGCTCACGGCCATGATGGAGCCCGTCACCAGGATAAATGTCATGTTGCTCACCTCTTCCTGTATTGGGCAAAATACCACTATGTTCCCCTATTCGACATGATAGGGGGAATTCCTGCTGCCGTCTGGCAAAAATTCCCTTATATTATACCATGAGAAGGGAATTTCAAACAATCCCGAATTCGCATTGAAATTTCTTATTGTTTTTGGCAGATTTTGACGAGGTTTTATAGTATAATATAAGGAACAGAAAGGAACGATTCGCTATGATGTTTGAGCAGGAGGCCGTTATCCGTCATGAAAGCGGCATCCATGCCCGTATTGCCGCGATGATCGTGCAGCGGGCGAAGGATCTCGGAAAGAAATATGGGACACCGTTATTTTTGCGCAGCGAGCGCAGTGAGTGCTGTGAGATGCACAGCCTCATGAAGCTCGTAGCGCTCAAGATTTCCTGTGGGGATTCGGTGTTCGTGGCCGCGGAGGGCGATGAGGGACGGCAGGCTGTCTATGAGATGGTCCGCTTCCTTGAGAGTGATTTCGAGATGAATTCGCCAGGCGATATCCATGAGATGGATTTGCTGCTACATGAGAACGCGCTGATGCAGGAGCGTCTGCAGATGATCTTGGAGGCTGTGCAGGACGGCATCTGCGTCGTCGACCGCACGGGCGAGATCACCTATGTCAATCCTTCCTATCTGCGCATTGTGCATAAGACGCCAGAGATGGTGGTCGGGCAGAATGTTTTCAAGACGGCGCCTGATGGCAATCGCTGCGGTGTGCTGCGCTCGGGCGTGGCGCGCATCGGCAGCATCAGCCGCAAGAAGGACGGCACGACGGTCGTGGCCAATGTCAATCCGATTTTTGTCGACGGCGAGATTGCCGGCGTCGTGTCGGTCATCAAGGATATCACGGAGCTGCAGAACCTCATGGCACGGCTGTCGCAGGTATCGGCCCGGGCGGAGTACCTCGAGCAGGAGCTTTTGCGCACGAAGAAGACGGCGCAGGCGTTCAAGAACTATATCGGCAAGAGCGGCAAGGTCGTCGATGTGCTGGCGCTGGCCTCGAAGGCTGCGGGCTCGGCGGCGACGGTGCTGATCCGCGGCGAGAGCGGTACGGGCAAGGAGGTCATCGCTGAGGGCATCCACTATGCGAGCGGCCGGCGGCGCGGCCCGTTCATCCGCGTCAATTGCGGGGCTATCCCCGGAACCCTTTTGGAGTCGGAGCTTTTTGGCCATGAGAAGGGGGCGTTCACCGGGGCCGTGCGGCGCAAGCTTGGCAAGTTCGAGCTTGCTGATAAGGGCACGATCTTTCTCGACGAGATTGGCGAGATGGACAAGAATATGCAGGTAAAGCTTTTGCGCGTGCTGCAGCAGAAGGAATTTGACCGCGTGGGCGGCGAGGAGACCGTGCATGTCGATGTGCGCATCATCGCGGCGACGAACCGCAATCTCGAGCAGATGGTCAAGGATGGTGCGTTCCGCGATGACCTCTATTACCGCCTCAATGTCATCCCTATCAGCCTGCCGCCACTGCGCGACCGCGTCGATGATATCCCGCTTTTGGTCGAGCATTTTGTCGAGAAGGTCAGCGCCGCGACGGGCAAGACAGTCCGCGATGTGACGCCTGAGGCCATGGAAGTCCTGATGGGCTACAAGTGGCCGGGCAATGTCCGTGAGCTGGAGAATGTCATCGAGCGCGTGATTACGCTGATGGATACCGAGCGCATCACGGTGGCGTCGCTGCCGTCCTACATCAAGGGCGAGATGGCGGGCCGTGAGGTGCAGCAGTTCACGGCGGCCGAGACGGTGCTGCCCTGGGAAGAGTACGAAAAGCAGATCATTGCCAACGCCCTCAAGCAGTGCGGCAGCTTCAATGCGGCGGCTAAGATGCTCAAGATTACGCATAAGACGGTCGCTGCGAAGGCACGCAAGTATGATTTGGTTGAATAGAGTTGGTAATTTTTACCCATGGGTAGAAAAAATTACCAACTCTTGGCGATTTTTGGGTAATTTTTACCAAATGTATCGCTGGCGTTTATGCATATTTCCGAAAACATAATTTCCGGCTTTTGCTAAGCCCTTATTTTACGGGGGTTTAGATAAAAGATAGAGAAATTTTCCCAACTGACGAAAGTTGGCACGCGACTTGCAATAGTATAAGTGCAGTTAGACAAACGTGCTGACAACCTGCCAGGCAGGAAAAGAAGTATTTTATATGTAAAGATTGGAGAGGTTTAACAATGACTCAGGAAACTATTACGATCGAGAACAAAACTGGTATCCATGCTCGTCCGGCATCCATCTTCGTTCAGACGGCTACGAAGTTCAAATCCAAGGTTCAGCTTCAGGCTAAAGGCAAGACGGTTGACGCTAAGAGCATCCTCATGATCATGAGCATGGGTCTGGTCAAAGGTACGGAAATCACGATCGTTGCAGATGGCCCGGACGAGGCTGAGGCAGTTAAGGCTCTGAAAGATCTCGTTGCTTCCAAGTTCGGCGAGGAATAATTCCAGCCTGCGATAGAGCAACAATTGAATAGCCTTCCTCCAGCTGCGAAAGATGTGCGGCCGGGGGAGGGCTTTTCGTGCGAGTTTTGGTAATTTTTTGATAGTTTCAGGGGGAAAGAAACAAATGGCAGAGACGATTCGCGGAAAAGGCGTAATTTCCGGTATTGCTATGGGTAAGATCATGCTGGCTGGCCAGAATCTGGACGGCTATCTCGTGAGCTACCAGCCGGAGAGTAAAGAGACGGAGCAGCAGAAGGCTACGGCTGCTCTGACGGCTGTCGCCGAGATCCTGCGCGAGAGCATCGAGCGCCTGCAGAAACAGGATATGACGGAGCAGGCTGCTATCATGGAGGCTCATCGTATGATGGTCCAGGATCCGATGATGGCGCAGAAGATCGAGGAGAAACTCGACGAGAACGCCAGTGCACCGCATGCAGTCCTCAAGGCTGCTGAGGAGCAGGCGCAGATGTTCGAGTCGATGGAAGATGAGTATTTCGCTGCCCGCGCCGTCGATCTGCGCGATGTCGGCAAGCGTGTTGCTAAGTACATCCTCGGCGTAAAAGAGCCGGAAATCGGCGATGAGAAGGTTATCCTCTGCGGCCGTGAAATCGAGCCGTCGGTCATCGCTGGTATGCCGACGGACAAGATTGCCGGCGTCCTCCTGGGCTCGGGCAGCACGACGGCTCATGCTGTTATCATCGCTAAGGCCCGTGCAATCCCGACGATTGTCGGCCTCAACAAAGAGGACCGCATCGACAAGATTGCCGATGGCGACCATGTCGTCATCGATGGCGAGGCTGGCCAGATTGTCATCAACCCGACTGAGGCGGAGATGGCTGAGTACAACGAGAAAATCAAGAAACAGCAGGAGATGGCTGCTCACTATGCGCAGCTCAAGGATCTGCCGGCTGTTACGACGGATGGCGTAAAGGTTGACCTCATGGCCAACATCGGTACGCATATGGACGTCGACAATGCGCTTACTTACGGTGCTGAGGGCGTTGGCCTGTTCCGCTCCGAGTTCGTATTCATGGGCCGTCAGGACATCCCGAACGAGGAAGATCAGTTCAAGGCTTATAAGGAAGCTGTCGAGAAATGCGGCGGCAATCTCTGCGTCATCCGCACGATGGATATCGGTGGTGACAAGCCGCTGCCGTACCTCAACATCCCGGCTGAGGAGAACCCGTTCCTGGGCTACCGCGCCGTCCGCATCAGCCTGCAGCGCAAGGATCTCTTCCTGCCGCAGCTCAAGGCTATCCTGCGCGCTGGTAAGTACGGCAAGGTCGGCATCATGGTGCCGATGATCATCAACGTTGCTGAGTTCAAGAAGGTCAAAGAGCTCATCGAGGAAGCTAAGCTTGAGCTTACGCATGAGGGCAAGGCTTTCGCTGACGATGTTCAGGTTGGTATCATGGTCGAGACGCCGGCAGCTGCTATCATGACGCCGGTGCTTGCGAAGTATGTCGACTTCTTCTCGATCGGTACGAACGACCTCGTTCAGTACACGCTCGCCTGCGACCGCGGCAACGCCAGCATCTCGTACCTCTACAACCACTTCAACCCGGCTGTCTTGACGCTCATCCAGCGCACGATCACGAGCGCACGTGAGAACGGCATCTGGGCTGGTATGTGCGGCGAGATGGCCAGCGATCCGAATGCAGCAGTCCTCCTGATGGCTATGGGCATCAGCGAGCTCTCCATGAGCGCACCGTCCATTCCGCGCGTCAAGGAGAAGATCCGCAACATCAGCTCCATCAAGGCGAAGGAAATCCTCGCTGACGTCATGAAGATGGAAGATGGCGACGAAATCAAAGCATATCTGGCAAAAGTCCTGTAAGAAAAAGGTACCGACGGGTACGGATATAGTTGCATGATTAAACCGCAAGTTTCGAAGTTTTACTTTGAAACTTGCGGTTTTGTAATGTTTTTACCTTGTGATTAGTAGATATAAACATATTTTGTGGTTATAATTGACGCAACGTGATATAATAAAAATTGGGAGGTGTGTACGATGATAGATAATTCTGTTAGAATCTTGCGCATTGCATATGAAAATATGCCGATGTTCAAAGGAGAAAAATTTGAAGTTAATTTTATGGCGACTGATCGGGTTTCAGAGCCTGCACAGGTGTTTCATATTGACAAAAGTATCTATACGCAAAAGATCGTGTCCTTGGCGGGGATAAACGCATCGGGCAAAACATCATCCTTAAAATTGATTTATTTGGCCATGTCTGTGGTCTTGGATAATATCAGCCTCAATGATACGACTATGTATGGACGGGAATTTATTTCGGATGGAACTAGGCTGACGATTGATTTTCATCATAAAGAAAAATTTTACGAATTACAATCTATTATCCGTGTTAGGGGAGCAGATGAGCTGGATCAAGTTGAGTTGTATTTTGATGATGAGTGGTTGTATTGTAAAGATAGAACAAAAGTTCACTCAAAGAAGGATGCATTAAAACCGGGAGAATTGATTCGGCAGCGGTCGGCGATGCCGGAAGAGGCTCGCTCAGTGCTGAAGGATGATGATAGTATTGTTATCACTATTACAAGGGATAATACGACTGGTTTGTATCAAATGCTTCCTTACACGGATGTAAATGTATTGACGGCAACGGGAAGTTTGCCGGTGACGGCATTACACGTCTTTGATTCGAATTTGGATATGTTGAAAGTCGATAAGACAGAGAAGGGGGCATCTTATCAGGTAAAGTTCAAAGACTGGGATGAGCCAGTCATAGTACATAGTCCACTGCAACTTAGCGGTATGATTTCCTCTGGTACGATAAAAGGACAAAATCTTTTGTTTTATATCAAACGTATTTTAAAGACTGGTGGTTATATGATTGTCGATGAACTTGAGAATCATTTAAACAAAGAATTAGTACGTATGATTACGAATATTTTCAAGGACGAGCGTATCAATAGACATGGGGCTTGTCTTATCTTTTCTACTCACTATGTGGAATTGTTGGATTTTGTTGATCGTAAGGATAACATTTTCATAACTAGAAAAGCTCCTGAAACTCCTGATCGAATAGAGATATTGAATTATGCAGATGAAGTGCATCGCAATGATGTGAAGAAAAGTGAAGTGCTTTTATCTAATTATATTCAAGGAACGGCACCTCGCTATGCTGATATTCAAGCATTGGAGGATAGCCTATGCGAAGAATAATAGATTTAGGAGATTTGAAAACGGAATATGTTATTTGCTCTTGTGAGGGTGCTGCTGAAGAAGCTTTGATGGATATCTTATTGGATAATAATTGTTTGTTATTTAGCCGTGAGAATTTGGTGGGGCACAAGGTAACTCGAAAAAGAAAAGCGGTTGAAATACAGCAAGATTTTTTAAATCGTGATTATTCTCCGCATCGGGCAATTGTGGTGAGGATTCTTGATTCTCGTTCGGAAAAGTTTAAACTTAGTGCTTTGTATGCGGAACGGCACGATGTTTATACTATTCGTACAACACCTGAGATAGAGATGCTGTTAATCATAGCAGAGGGCAAAGCGGCAGCGTTTCGTCAGCAATCTAAGTCAAAGATAAAGCCGAGTGAGTATTGCAAATCTGTTTTAAAGATGGGAAACCGCGTAAAAAGCCGCAATTTTTGGCTGGAATACTTTGCTGATATCAACATGTTGTTGCAGGTAATTCGCCAGTATCATCAAACAAAATCAGATAAGAGTGAGTTGAGTATCTATGATTTGCTAAAGGAAGAGTATCGGTAATAGCACGGGAAAATAAGACAGGGAGTAACGACTGTAATGGTCATTACTCCCTGTTATTTATTTTATTACGCCGATATCCATGCTGATGTCGAGGGCTTTGACGCTGTGCGTCAGCGCGCCGACGGAGATGATGTCGACGCCGCTTTGGGCGGCCGCGGCAATAGTGGTTTCGTCGATGCCGCCGGAGGCTTCGACAATGGCGCGGTGGTCGATGCGCTTTACGGCTGCGGCCATTTGTGCTGGGGCCATGTTGTCGAGCATGATGACGTCGGCACCGCCTTCCAGAGCTTCCTCGACGCCTGCGAGGTCTTCGACCTCGATCTCGATTTTGGTCATATGGGAGGCGTAGGCATGGGCGCGGTCAAGCGCGGCCTTGATGCCGCCAGCCACCTGGATATGGTTGTCTTTGATGAGCATGGCATCGTAGAGACCGAGGCGGTGGTTGGCTCCGCCGCCGACCCTGACGGCGTATTTGTCGAGCAGGCGCAGGCCTGGTGTGGTCTTGCGCGTGTCGACGAGCTTTGCTCCGTAGGGGGCGGCGATAGCAGCAAGCTTATGCGTGCGCGTGGCGACGCCCGAGAGATGCTGCAAAAGGTTCAGGGCGAGGCGCTCGCCAGTGAGGAGGGCGCGGGCCGGGCCGTCGATGGTCGCGATGACGGAGGTCTTGGTGAGCGGTGCGCCGTCCTCAAGCTGCTTGGTGAACTTGAGGGCGGGATCAAGCAGGGAAAAGACCCGTGCGGCGATGTCGACGCCGGCGAGGATGCCCGTATCCTTGGCGTGGATGATCGCATGGGCCGTGGCTTCGGCAGGCACCGTGGCCAGCGTCGTGATGTCGCCGCTGCCAATGTCCTCCTGCAGCCAGGCGGTAAGGGATTGGTCGAGATTCTGTATGTTCATGGTAATGGAATCCTTTCTTTGATGTCAGGCGAAGGCGGGGGCCAGCATCTCGCTGGCAGCGGTGCTTCCGGTGCTGGTCTGGGCATCGCTGGGGATGGCCAGCTGATCGGAAAAATGCTGGCGCAGGGCTTCGTTCTTATCCGGATAGTCGCTGCGGTAGTGAGCGCCACGGCTTTCCTGGCGGCGCTGGGCGGCCTTTACGATCATGAGGCCGCAGGTAAGCCGCGCGCGCAGGTCGAGGTCGGCGATGGTCTTGGCGGCACAGCCCTCGTAGAGCCCCGCGATTTCCGTGAGGCTTTGTGCGGCGCGATCGAGTGCCGCGGCTGTGCGTGTGATGCCAAGATAGCGGCTCATGATCTGCTGGCTGCGGGCTGTGTCCTTGGCGGTAAATTCCAGCGGTGTCTCGTCAAGCGCGGCTTCGCGCCAGGAAAGTCCCGCTGCAGCTTGCGGCAGGCGTGTCTTGCCGATGATGGTTGCGGTGCGGCGGCCAAAGACCAGGCCCTCGAGCAGGCTGTTGCTTGCCAGGCGGTTGGCGCCCTGCAGCCCCGTGCAGGCGGCTTCGCCGCAGGCATAGAGCCCTGTGATGTTCGTGCGGCCCCAATGGTCGGTGCGGATTCCGCCCATCATATAGTGGGCGGCGGGGGCTATCGGTATGAGATCCTGTTCGATGTCAATGCCGTAGTCCTTGCAGGTCGCAGCAATCATCGGGAATTTCTGCGCGGCATCTTTGATGCAGCGGGCATCAAGCCAGATATGCGTGGCGTTGGCGCGGGTCATCTCGCGGAAGATGCAGCGCGCGACGACATCGCGCGGCGCAAGCTCGGCCAGTGGATGGCAGGCGGGCATGAAGCGCTCGCCGTCCAGGTTCAGCAGATGGGCGCCAGCCCCGCGGACGGCTTCAGAGATCAGGAAATTCGGGCAACCCTTGAGGGCAAGCGCCGTCGGATGGAACTGCACGAATTCCATATCGGCGAGGATGGCTCCGGCACGGGCCGCCATGGACATGCCGCTGCCCGTCGCCCCTTCGGGGTTCGTCGTGTGCAGGAACAGGCGGCCAAGTCCGCCGGTGGCGAGGACTGTATGCGTTGCACGCAAGGCCAGCTTGCGGCCGTGCCAGAGCGCGGTGGCGCCGTAGCAGCGGCCCTCGTGGGTCAAAAGGTCGACGATATAGCAGCCCTCAAGCGGCTGGATATTGGGCTCGCGTTCTGCCATCGCGCGCAGGGCGCGGGCGACTTCGGCACCCGTGGCGTCGCCGTGGCTGTGCACGATGCGGTGGCGGCTATGGCAGCCTTCACGGCCCAGCATGAGTGAGCCGTCTTTCTGGCGGTCGAATTCGGCACCGTTTTCGGCGAGCCAGCGGATGTCTGCGGGGCCTTCGGTCACGACAAGGCGTGAGACGGCTTCGTCGGATAGACCGGCGCCGGCAATCAGTGTGTCCTGCAGGTGCAGCTCGGGATTGTCGTCGGCACCGAAAGCAGCGGCGATGCCGCCCTGGGCCTTGGCCGTGTTGCTGTCCGCCAGCGTGTCGCGGACGGCGAGCAGTACGTGATGGCCATGGCGGGCGAGCTGGACGGCGGCTGTGAGCCCTGCGACGCCGGAGCCGATGACGAGACATTCGGTGCGGCGCGTTTCCATGGTGCGGGTATTGAAGTTCATCAGATAACGTTGCATAGTTCGTATTACCCCTTTATAGACAACATTTTCGTAAGCGCGGCGGCGCTGCGCTCACGGATTTCGGGCGGGACGACGACGCGCGGTTCCATATTGGCAAGTGCATCGCGTACCTTGGCAAGCGTCGTCTTTTTCATATTCGGACAGAGGAGATGGCGCGAGGCCAGATGGAATTTCTTGCCGGGGCAGCGCTCCAAAAGTTCATAGAGCACGCCTTGCTCGGTGGCGATGATGAACTCGGATGCGTCGCTCTTTTCGGCATATTGGATGATGCCGCTCGTGCTGCCGACATAGTCGGCGAGCTTGCGTACCTCGGCACGGCATTCGGGATGCATGAGGACAAGGGCCTGCTTGTATTTGATTTTGGCCAGGCGGATGTCGTTTACTGTAAGGCTCGCGTGGATCGGACAGCCGCCGCGCCATTTGAGCAGCGGGCGCTCGCATTGCTCCTCGGCCCAGGCGCCGAGGTTCTGGTCGGGGATAAAGATGACTTCCTTATCTTCCGGGAGCGAGCCGACGACAGCCGCAGCATTCGAGGAGGTGCAGCAGATGTCGCTCATGGCCTTGACCGAGGCCGGTGTATTTACATAGGAAACAATCAGTGCGCCAGGATGGTCAGCACGTGCCTGCCGCACTTGACTTTCGAGGGCATCGGTGAACATCTGGCAGCCTGCATCGGCGGCTGGCAGCAGCGTGACCTTGTCCGGTGAGAGGATGTTGGCCGTTTCCGCCATGAAGCGGACGCCGCAGAATACGATGGTATCGGCATCGGTTGCAGCTGCCTGCCGCGACAAGGCAAACGAGTCGCCCGTGAAGTCGGCGATTTCCTGGATTTCCTCGGGCTGATAGACATGCGCAAGAATGACGGCGTTGCGCTCACGCTTCAGGTGCAGGATTTCCTCAACAATATCTTCCATAGTTTCTCTCCATTTATGTGTAAAGTATGAAATATTGTCTACTGTCATGACAGTAGACAATAACATTATAAACACAAATGGCGGCGCTGGCAAGGCAGGGATTATGGAGGTAAACGAAAAGCCGCCCATTTGGTCTTGGACGGCTTTTCCCCCTCTACGGCTGACCTTTGCCCGAGGTATTTACTGACGGCTGTACTACTTCATCAGCACGGTGAATAAATAGTTGGCGGCTAAGCCTGCAATCAGAGAAAGCAGGAAGTCACGCAACAGGGTTAAGAAACGCATAGAACGGCCCTCCCTTCCGTTGAGAGGTGCACAGCGAAACAATATAGCATTTTTTTCACTATGTGCTATAATATCAGTAGGTTAAGAGACGCATAAACGGTAGCGTTGCGGGTTGACCGCCTGCAACGCATGGAGTCCGCTATGTGGACAGTGAAAAGCCACCCTTTTGGTCGAGGGTGGCTTTTTTATTTACAGGAAAGTAAAAGCTGTGCATAACTTACGAGAAATCAACAAGTTATGCACAGCTTTGCGTGTATATGTGGATATTTTTGTGGATAAGGCTGTTTTAGCGGGCGGCTGGCTGCGGCAGCTGGGAGCGGCAGTTGGCGCCTGCGAGGCGGACGGCTTTTTCGGCGAGCACTTGGGTAGCGTCGATGAAGTTGCCAGTGATATGGTACATGGCAACCGCGACGGGAATTTCGGTGCAGCCGAGGATGAAGGCTTCGGCCCCTGCGGCTTCCATTTCGTGCAGGGCTTGGCAGACGGGCTGGGTATCGTAGTCTGCTTTGCCGGCTTTGACGCCGTCGTAGATCATGGCGTGGATGGCGGCGCCTTGTGCTTCAGTGGGCAGCAGCGGTTCTATGCCGGCGTGCTCGAGGGCGCGCTGGTAGATGCCTGTGCGGCAGGTGCCTGTCGTCGCGAGCAGGCCGACTTTCTGGTAGCCCTGGGTCTTACAGTATTCGGCCGTTGCTTCGATCATGCTGATGACGGGGATCTGCAGATAGGGCAGCAGCGGCGGTAGAAAATAGTGGGCGGTGTTGCAGGCCATGACGAGGAAATCCGCTCCCTGGCTGGTCAGGCGCTCGGCTGATTTCAGAAGTTCGGGAACGGGGCTGGGGCCCTGCCCGAGAATGGCTGCTGTGCGGTCGGGAACGTTGGTATTATTGTCGACGAGAATATGGATGTGCTCCTGGTCTTCGCGGGCCTCGGTGGCGCAGATGATTTTCTGCATGAGGTCGACGGTGGCCATGGGGCCCATGCCGCCAATGATTCCAATCGTTTTCATGATGCGTTCCTCCTTATTCTATGGGCGTGCTTTTCTTTTGTTTGCCGGATTGTTGTCTGTTCTTTGCTTGCTTCTAGCATAGCATTGGCGTATGATATAAGCAAATATGTATAACTTTAACAATTATATAAAAAAATATTATAAGGATAAGGAGAAAATATTCATGATTAGTGGAATGGATTATGTCTATGCCGTTTGGCAGGCGCGCAGTTTTTCGGCGGCAGCGCGGCGCTTGTTCGTTTCCCAGCCAGCTTTGTCGGCGGCAATCAAGCGCGTGGAGGCGGAAATCGGCCTGCCGCTTTTCGACCGCAGCCGGAGTCCGCTGCAGCTGACCGATGCGGGCAAGGCGTATATCGAGGCAGCAGAACGCATCTACCGCATCCAGCGCGACCTGGAGCGCTATTGCGGAGATCTGGCAGGACTGGCCAGCGGCACGCTGCAGCTGGGCGGGACGAATTTCTTTGCGTCCTGTTTCCTGCCGCCGATGATTGAGGCGTTCAGCAAAAAATATCCGCAGATCCGGCTCACGGTGACGGAGTCGGATTCTGCGGATCTGTATCACAAGCTGGCCAACGGCGAACTGGATGTCATCGTCGACAGCGGAATCTATGATGCGTCGCTTTATGATATCCTGCCGTTCTATACGGATCAGCTGCTATTGGCAGTGCCGGCGGGGCTGGCTATCAATGCACGGTCGGAGCTGAAGGCGTGCAGGCTCAGGCGTGAGGATATCCTGGCGGGGCGTCATCGCGATGGTACGGTGCAGCCGGTTTCGCTGGCGGCATTTGCGGAGGAGCCGTTCTTGCTGCTCGGCAAGGGCAACGATATGCACCGGCGGGCCAAGGGGCTTTTTCAGGCAGCCAAGGTCACGCCGCAGGTCAGGTTGTATCTCAACCAGCTGATGACGGCGTTCCATATGGCCCGGCAGGGACTCGGGCCGACGTTTTTGACCGATACGCTGGTGCGCCTGGCCGCGCCGACCGAGGCTTTGGTCTATTACCGGCTGAGTGGTGAGCTGGCAACGCGCCAGACCTTCCTGGCGGTCAAGAAGCGCGGCTACCGGACGAAGGCCATGGAGGGGTTCCTTGCTTGCAGCCTGGCGCTTTACGGGCGGCCGGAAATCAGCGCGTGATGGCGTCGTAGAGGGCGAAGATGAATTTTTTCGTGTTGATATGTACCTGCGACAGCGAGGGCTTTTCATCGTTTTCGATGAGCCGCATGGTATTGCGGATGTCGCTGTAGTCGAAGTAGATAGGTGCGTATTCTTCAAAACGGGGATTTGTGTAGTCGACGGCACCGAGCGTGGCGAGGTGGACATGCGCCTGATAGATGGTGCGGCGCAGGCGCTGCTCCATGGCCTTAGCTTCGCGGGGCGCATCGCTGGTGGCAGGGCGCTCGCTGGCGACATTGGTGAAGAGCTGCTTGAGACTTGGATTCATGCCGGGATGGCGCGTGAGATAGCTGATGATATCCAAAAGATCCTGTGCGCCGGGGGCGTTTGCTATGCCCAGCTCCTGCAGCAGCGCCGTTCCTTTTTGTGCTGGGGAGGGAGCGGGGGCTGGTGCAGCCATTGACTGCGGCGTGAGGCTGGCCAGTGAGCTTTGGAGATTATGGGCAAACGATTCAAGCCGCAGATGTTCGCTGACACTTTTGATGACGCTGACAATTTCATTGCGGTTCAAGGGCTTGGTGATGTAGTAGTTCACGCCCTGTTCATAGGCTTTGCCGACGAGATCTTTGCTCTCGACTTGTGAGAGCATGATGATTTTGCCGGCAAAGTCTTTTTTTATCTGGCTGACGGCGGCGATGCCGTCGATGCCGGGCATCAGCATGTCGATGATCAGGATGTCGACATGGTGCAGGGCCAGCAGGCTATTGGTAAGTTCCGCCGCGGAGGGCAGGCTGGCCACGACTTCACCGAGATTGTAGTCTTCGATGATGTCCTGGAGCATCATGCGGATGGCTTCGTCGTCGTCGATAAGCAGGATATTCATGGTTGATTTCCTTTCGTGTCGTTTTTGTGGAGCTTGTGGCAGGGCAGGACGATGTCACAGGTGACGGTGTTCTGCCCGTCGGAGTCGATGGCAATCGTGCCGCCGAGATTTTCCACCTGATGGCGGACATAGGTAAGCCCGACGCCGCTGGAGGCTTTGCCGGTACTGTCGAATTTTGTCGTATAGCCCGGATGGAAAATCCGGGACAGACGGTGCGGCGGAATGGCGCTGCCTGTGTTGCCAATATGGATGCTGAGTTTATCGTCGCCCTGGCCGCCGCTTACGCGGATGGATACCAGGCCTTGGCCTTGGATGGCCTCGACAGCGTTGGCGACGAGATTGCCGAGCAGGGACAGCAGCAGGAATACATGCAGTGGCGGCAGGCCGCGCGGCACTTCACTATGGAAGTTAATTTTCTTATTCAGCGAGCGCGCGTATTTTTCCTGCGTATGCACGAGCAGCCGGACAATCTGGTCGGGCGGCAGGTAGTCTTCGACATGGCGGTTGTTCGTGAGCTCCTGCAGGCCTGCATAGATGCGCTGATGGGTCTTCTTGATTTCGTGGCACTGGCCGGCGATGCGCAGCAGTTCCTGCGCAATGGCTTGCTGCTGGGGCGTATGGGCGAGTGTCTTGACGGCGTCGTAGATCTGATAGCAGTCGTGCGTGACATCTTCGGCACTGCGCAGGGCGCAGCGCAGCTCGAAGGCCTCTTCATAAAGGCTTGAGATCAGTAGCGAGAGCCGGTGCTGCTCTTTGGTCTTGCGCGCCAGCCGCACCTCGGTGTTGTAGAGCTGGAACAGGAAGAAGAACGAGAGAATGAAGAAGCAGCGGAAGACGGCGATGAGCACCAGCCGGCCAAGCATGCCGAGCGTGAACTGATAGCTTTCCTGGTAGGCGATCGCGTTCATGGCTGCCAGCTCGGCAACGCTGGCGAATACCTCAGCGATGATGGCCCAAAAGGCAATCTCAAGGGCCTGGGCATAGATGGATTTATGTGTGAGCTGCGGCAGCGCGAAGAACAGCGCATAGCCAAAATAATAGAAGAAAGTCGGTACATGCAGGGCAAAGGAATCGCCCAGCGGCTGGCCGTAGAGGCAGACATCGAGTGCTGTGCGGAACAGCATGACCGTGAGGCCGGCGCAGGTGCCAGTGAACAAGCGCGGGAAGGGCTGCAGCCAAAGCAGGAACAGCAGGAAGACCGGTGAGCCGAAGCTCACGCGGAAATTGGCAAAGTCGCCCGTGAACGGATGGATTTTAGGCTCACCGGCCAGTGGCACGAGGATGAGCATGAATAGGAATATGAGCCAGTCGCGGCGTGTGGGCTTGGTATCAAACATGGTGTACTCCTTTGCGAAGCAGCGGTTAGATGTATTAGGTATTCTGTATACACGTATAAATGTATGCTCTTAGAGATAATATAAAATTATCAAAAAATATTTGTCGTTAATGTGTCGGATTCTGTAGTTTCTTGTAGTCGGTTAGTTATATTAATATCATCAATCAAACCATTAGTCAATTCTTATCGTAGGAAAGGTCAGAAACACGGAAAAGGCTGATGGAACGGAATTATGAGGAGGGACTATCATGTCTGAACAAAAGCAAAGCCAAGGGCTAAGTCCCCTGGTGCGTGGCCTGATGTGTGTGGCCATTGGTGCAATCATCTGGTTCATTCCGGCACCGGCTGGTGTCGGCCCGCAGGCCTGGGGCCTGCTTGCCGTATTCATCGCGACTATCGCAGGCTTCATCCTGCAGCCGATGCCAATCGGTGCTATCGCTATCATCGCCTGTGCATTGCTGCCGGTACTCGGCATCATGAAGCCGGGCGAGGCCCTGGCTGGTTTTTCGAATACGACGATCTGGCTGATCGTATCGGCATTCATGTTTGCTGAGGGCTTCATCAAGACGGGCCTTGGCAAGCGCATTTCTTACATTCTGCTCTCGAAGTTCGGCAGCAGCACGCTGCGCGTCGCTTATGTCATGAGTGCAGCGGACTTCATCATCGCCCCGTTCACGCCGTCCAACACGGCACGCGGCGGCGGCATCATCTATCCGATTGTCCGCAGTGTCACGGCGGCGATCGGCTCTGATGCGGAGACGGGCAAGAACAAGCGCACGGGCGCCTTCCTGATGTTCAGTGCCTATGCGGCTGTCATCACGTCGGCCTGCATCTTCCTGACGGGTGCTTCGAACAACGTGCTTTGCAATACGCTGGCACAGGAGATGTTCGGCACGTCGATCGGCTGGGGCGAGTGGTTCCTGGCCTGCATCATTCCGGGCCTCATCCTGACCATTGCGACGCCGGCCATCCTCTATAAGCTCATCAATCCGGAAATCCAGGATTCCCCGGAGACGATGCAGCTGGCCAAGAAAGAGCTCAGCGAAATGGGCACTATGAGTCTCAAAGAGAAGATTCTCTGCGTGATTTTCATCGCTGCTCTCGTCATGTGGGCTACGGGCTCCATCCATCATATCGATTCGGCTTTTGTCGCTCTCTTGGGCTTGTCGGCGATGCTGCTGACGAAAATCCTTGATTGGTCGGATATCACGAAGCAGCACGGTGCTTGGGATGTTCTCGTCTGGATGGGCGTGCTGGTCAATATGGCAGCCTACTTGTCGAAATTCGGCCTGATGAAATGGTTCGCTGGGGCTATGGCCGCACAGTTTGCCGGCATGCCGTGGATGACGATGCTTATCGTCCTTTGCCTGATCTATACGTTTGCACACTATCTGCTCGCAAGCAACAGCGCGCATATCATGGCCTTGTTTGCGGCCTTTGCGACGATTCTGGTCGCTGCTGGTGCACCGGTACTCGGCGTACTGATCCTCTTGGGCGCACTTTGCAATAGCGCCTCGTTCCTCACGCATTATGGCTGCGGCGTTACGCCGATATTCTTCGGTGCGAACTTCATGGGCCAGGGTGAGTGGTGGAAAATCGGCTTCATCATCACGGTTTTGCATATCGTGGTCTGGATGGGCGTTGGCCTGCCGGTCATGAAAGTACTGGGCATGTTGTAAGCCTATGTGATTTCGTTGCGGAAAATGATTTGCCTGCCTGAATTGTACTACAATAATGTACAATTCGGGTGGACAAAAAAGTAAAAAATATTAATTTTGTACTTGCGTGTATTTTGTATACATGATACAATAATAGCAAGTTAAGCGATTGATGATTCTAGGAATCAGAAACAATACGTTTCACTATCAATGATGTTGTTTGTGACTGCTGGGGGATAACAGCAGCCAAAAGAAAGGAACGTGGACGATTATGAGAACAGAGCATGATTTCATTGGTGAGCTTCAGGTACCGGATGAGGTTTATTATGGCGTTCAGACGATGCGTGCCATTGATAACTTCAAAATCACGGGTCAGACCATCGATCCGGATTTCGTTCAGGCATTTGCCAAGGTAAAGAAAGCTGCTGCAATGGCTAACATGGCTACGGGCCGTCTGCCGAAAGAGATCGGCGAGCCGCTCGTCCAGGCTGCTGACGAAATCATCGAAGGCAAATGGCTCGACCAGTTCCCGGTTGATCCGATTCAGGGCGGCGCTGGTACGTCGGTCAACATGAATGTCAACGAGGTTCTCTGCAACCGCGCCCTCGAGATCATCGGCAAACCGAAAGGGAGCTATGATATCATCTCCCCGAACAACCATGCCAACATGGCACAGTCGACGAACGACAGCTTCCCGACGAGCATCAAGGTCTGCCTCTCGCATAAGGCAAAGAAACTCACGGCTTCGCTCGACCGTCTCGCTACGGAGCTCGAGAAGAAGGCTGAGGAGTACAAGGATATCCTCAAGATGGGCCGTACGCATCTGCAGGATGCTGTACCTATCACGCTGGGCCAGGAGATGGGCTCCTATGCTTCGTCCATCCGCCGCGGCATTGCCCGCATCGATCATGCCATCGATGGCATCCATGTCATGAACATGGGCGGCACGGCTGTAGGCACGGGCCTCAATGCTGAGCCGGAGTACATCAAGAAAGTCGCTGAGACGCTTTCGGAAGTCACGGGCGAGAAATATGTGACGGCTGACAACATCATCGATGCAACGAACAACACCGATGGTTTCTCCGATGTATCGAGCGCTATGAAGACGACGGCTCTCGTACTCATCAAGATGGCTAACGATTTCCGCATGATGGCTTCGGGCCCGCGCTGCGGCTTCAACGAGCTCAAGCTGCCGAAACGCCAGCCGGGTTCCTCGATTATGCCGGGCAAAGTAAATCCGGTTATCGCTGAGGTTCTTGACCAGGCTTGCTATCAGGTCATCGCTAATGATATCGCTGTTTCCCTCGGCGTTGAGAACGGCCAGTTCGAGCTCAATGTCATGGAGCCGGTCATCAGCTTCAACATGTTCAATTCGATGAAGTACATGGCTAATGCTGTTGATACGTTCGTTGATAAACTGCTCATCGACCTTGAGCCGAACAAAGAGCAGTGCCAGGAGTGGCTCGACAAGAGCGTCGGTGTTGTCACGGCTATGCTGCCGCACATCGGCTATGAGAATTCCGCAATGATTGCCAAGGAAGCCTACAACACGGGCAAACCGGTCCGTCAGGTCATCCTGGAGAAGGGGCTTATCTCGCAGGAGAAGATGGAGAAGATTCTTTCCCCGAAACAGATGACGACCCCGGGCATTGCCGGCTGATCTGCTATCCAAGAACTTTCTATAAATTCCCCGAAAATCCCCCAGGATGCTTCCAAATCCCCTGGGGGATTTTTACTGTGCAAAAATAAATTGCAGTTTGTCTGTTAGTTCGTGGTTAAAATAACCTTGGTAGAGCTCAGCTTTGGTGGGGGCGGGTGCACTTTTTCTCCGCTCCCGCTAAATGACCCGCGCGGCTGCTTTAGTACGTATTTAGATACATGTGCCGGGCAGGCCGGCGGCACGCCAATACATCGTGTCGTTCTAGTTAGTAGTAGCTGCTGGCCA
>SVBZ01000026.1 GCA_015058575.1 Pseudoselenomonas ruminantium | reverse complement strand
ATACTTTTCCATGCCGTGCTGCTCACAGAAAATGTAGTTGTTGTAAGAACCATACCCTGCATCGGCCACAGGATATTTCGGATAGAATCCATATGTTTTATGGAACTGCTCCAATAAGGGAATGAAACAGTCCATATCCGAACGGTACGGATTGACGTCAGCTACAGCGATGTATTCATCGGCAATGCCGAATTGGACATTATAGGCGGGGAGCAGCTGGTCGTTTCCCATATAGTCCTTCTTGATCCGCATGAATGTTGCCGAATGGTCTGTCTTGGAATAACTGTTGCGGTTAGGCCCGCAAATGGTAATCCGTTCGACTGATATGTTTCGGAATACTTTTCAGATACTTCTCCAAGTCGATTCCCTCCATGAATCTGTCGAAAACCAACACTGGGTCGCAAATATCCAGATAATCTGAAATATATAGTGGCAAAATTGCCTGTTTTGATTTAGACTAGTTGGTGGTTGAAATTTTCATGTGGTATGTAAATTTTACCATAAAAGGCGGTCCGCCGACTCTTTTGAGTCAGCGAACCGCCTTTGTTACTAGGGATGTGTTATTTCACAGCCCCTTTTTTCTTTCACACACTTCCCCCACTCAAAGCGTCTTAGCTGCGTCAAAGGGCGCAAACCTGCACTCCGCCGAATGGGCTAAAGGGTTGTCATATTGTGTGATGGCATCGACATTGCCGCCCATGGCCAGATAATTTTCCCCGCCGATTCCGTTGTCCATGCTGATGCCTTCCAGATGCATGGTGTCATCATAGACATTGACACCACCCATGGGATTGGGCGTAGTGATATGGTGCAGCTGTCCATCATGGTAGATATCCTGGCCGCCCATGGCATTAGCCACACTATGCGATTGCACTTGCCCGTCTTTCAACACGTCCGTACCGCCTTCATGGTTCAGTATGCGCAGCGTTCCCTCTGGCGACATTGTCCCCATAGGCGCTTCATGACCGACCACCATGCCATCGTGCATGATATTCTCGCCGCCTAGTCCATCAGACATCGAGGTATAGCACCCTTTGCCATATGTGGCATCAAAATCTTCAAAGATATCCATTTTTGCCCTCCATTCCTAGCAGGTTGTGGTACTTCCTGTCAGCTCCTCATACAAAGCAGCCATACAAGCCGCTTCTTCCTTGAGCTGCGCATAGTGCCGCTCATTTTCGGCTTGAGTCATGCGCTGGCTTTCCAGTTGCTGCTGGATATTCTTACGGAAATCGACAAGCACGCGTTCATAAGCATACTCTGTATGCTGCCGGATTGCTTCGCAGCGCGCGTCTACATAGCTATCTACTTCCTGACTCAATTTCATGATGGCTTTCGCCAGCTGGGCTGAGATTTCCGGCTTGGCTGCGGCCTTGGCTTCCGCCAGTTTTTTCTCCAGCATATAGGTACGCAAATACGGGGCTGCAGCCAGTCCAATCAGCGGCATTACTGCGCCGCCAACTACCGCCATAAGCGCAATCCCACCGGCAGCCGCATAGGTGCCCGCTTGCAGCGTCGTCTTAGATACATCTTCGGCCACGATATGGATATTGGCTTTTCGCGTATGGACTTCCTGTCCGCTCTCAGTCTCCAGACGAATCCGCTGCTGGAAGTAATAACTCATGCCGCGGGAAAGCTCCCGCTCCATCGTTTCCAGCAGCTGATTGATATGCGGCCCGTACATCCCTGTCCATGCCTCGAGTTGGCGCTGGATGCGGCGCGTGATTTTTTTCTCCACAAACGTCTTGAAGTCTGCGCCCGTATAATCCTCGACACGGTCAAGGATGTCCGCTTTCAACTGTTTATTGAAATATTGCAAAGACTTAGCGGTCATCACACGGATTTCTTCTTTCCGCGCCTCGGTATAGGCCTTGATGTTTTGCTGGTTGCGTTGTTTTTCCGCCAGCAGGGCATCAAGCCCGTCTAATATTTTCTGGACCTCCTGCTGATCCATCTGACAGATTTTTATCTCATTGCTGATTTCCTGACGGATAGCTGTGAGCAAGGTTTCCAACCGATTTTTCCAGCCAGCGATCTTAGCGCTTTCTACACGGCCCTGCCCCACCAGCTTCAGGAACTGAGCGCGTACTGACTCAATCTGCGAGGCCTCGACCAAGGATTGGTTTCCCTGCTCCATCCCCTCCAGTGCCCAGCGCGCCGAAACGGGATAGACAGGCACTTCCCGCTGGAATGCCTTGTTTAATCTGGCCTGCGTAGTTGCCAATAGGTCTTCATCTTCATCCTCATCTTCATCGACATCATCGTACTTATTCAGCAGGAAGATGATGTTGTCGATGCCCTGCGGCAAAAGCCGTTCCTCGATGAAATCCTTTTCACTCTTTTTGAGTGGCGAATTGGCATCAAGCAGGAACAATACCGCATTGGCCTTGGGAAGGAACTCATACGTCACCTCGCAACGCTGTTCATCCAAATCCGACACGCCCGGCGTATCCACCAGGATAACACGATTGCGCAGCATTTCCGCCGGATAGCCAAGCTTGATATAGCGTACATCCACCGCCTCATTATTTTCCTGCCGTGCGGAAAAGCGCTTCATATAGTCACAAGTCACTTCGCCTGTTTCGACACTGCCATCCTGACGCACGACTTGCAGCGTCGGTTTTTCCTGGTACATGATTGCATTGATGGTCGCTGTCTCGGGCAGGATATCCATCGGCAGCAGGCTCGTTCCCAGAAGGGCATTGACAAAAGTCGATTTGCCGCGCTTGAATTCGCCCAGAACTACCACGGTATAGAAGTCATTCTGGATATCTGCCAGCAATTCCTGCATTTTGCCTGCGATTCGTTCATGCGAACATACGTAATCACGGCTGCACAAGCGGCCAAGTATTGCCAGCAGCTTTTCCTTTTCCTGTTGCAGATCACTCATATCGCATTCTCCCCCTTACTGTGCTGCGGCTTTCAACTGATTTCCACATTCAGCCACCACATTGGCTCGCGCCATGAGCATTTTATTCTCTTTTTCCACATCAAGTTCCTGTTTTTCTTTTTCTTCCAGTACCGTCTGCAGCTGATGACGCATATCCTCGATACGGCCATCGATTGCCGCCTGGATTTGCTGGCAGACATCATTGACCTGCGCTTTGTAGGAACGCAGTACATTGTCTTTTACCTTTTCGGCCTGCTCCGTATACTGCACAGCAATCTGCTGCTTCGCCTTCTCACGGATGTCCTCACGGCTATCCCGGAAAAGTCCCAAAAGCCCCGCGCCTAATGCGCCCAATGCCAAAGCCGGCAAAAATACATGTGCGCCTAGCAGCAGGCCCAAAGCACCACCGATACACCACGAGCCTGCGGTTTCCTCCGTTTTAGACGGCTTATATTCTTCTACATCCTCCAGCCGGAACTGCAGCGAAACGGTCTGTGAGCCGGTAGTTTTTACCGAAAACTCGCCGAGTTCGCGAAGATCTGACCAAATTTTGTCTAAAGCGTCCTTAGCCGTATTTACCGCTGCCGAAACAATGGCCTGCTGCTCGTTGTGCATTGTCTCCAGCCAGCGCTTCTGCTCCGGCGTGACAGCGCGTTCCACGGCAGCCTTCAGCTGCTTCTCGTTCATAGCACCTGTGTAGTTGTCCACTGCCGCAATGGCGCTGGCCCGCAGCTGGTCGCCAGCAGCAATGCAGGCATTCTCCAGCTGCCCTTCACCGGCTTCGAGTTTCTGCCGCAGATTGCTGATGATACCGGCGGTCTCATGTTTGATTGCTAAAAAACGCGGCTCCATCGCTTCTGCCTGCTCACGGATCTCATCGGCCGAATGTGCCAGCAGCTCCTGACGCATCGCTATGGTCTCACCGATAGTCTGGAGGATTTCACGGCCCTGACGCACATATTTCTGCAGTTTCGCCTGTCCTTTCTCCTCAGCCAGGAAACGGCCAATGCTGTCCTCCAGCGCAGGAAAACCTGTTATCTCCAGATTCTCTGGTTTTGCCAGCAATTGTTTCGGCTTTAGCACCTCTCCGGCTTCACTCCGGCGATAAAGCAATGCCTGTTTGCTCGATACGAGGAATATATTGAGTTTCGGCTTCATCTCATCGGGCAGCAGCGCCTTGAGATTGGTGCGCACGAAGTCGATGACCTGCTGCTCTTCCGCCGGGCCATGGAGCGTGTCTTTCCGATTTATGACAAAAAAGATATCCTGTATCTTCTTTTTCAAAATGCGCTCACGCAAAAAGTCCGCCTCAGACTCAGATAATGCCTGGTCTGCTGCTAACAGTAAAATCAAAGCATCCGCCTGATCCAGATACCGATACGTGATTTCAATGCGTCCCGTATTGAGGTCATTCGTCCCCGGCGTATCGACGAGCTCTACCTGATTCTGGCAAAAAGCCAGCGGATATTTTACCGCCGCATACTCGATTTCATCCAGGGCTTCCTGCTCTGCAAACAAACGGGTCTTTGCCAGCTTATCGCAAACATCATGGAACAAGCCTTCTTTCGGTGCTTTGAGCCCTGAAAACTCTTCCTGCGATACGGCTTTGGGCGCCTTGTCATTTTTGTAATGCAGGACAAATTCCGGCTCGTCCCCGTAAACGATTTTACTGATTATCGCCGTGGTCGGATTCTTGCTGACGGGCAGGATTTTCTGCCCCAATAACGCATTGACAAACGTTGACTTGCCACGGGAAAATTCGCCGACCACGACCATATGGAACTGCTCATGGCCAAGATTCTCCCAGGCCATCTGCGCCTGTTTGGCCTGACTGTCAAGCTGCATATCCGCAGCCACTGCCTGCAGGCGCTGTAATGCCTGCTGCAGGCTGTGGCGCTTCATTTCATATATTTCAAGTTTCATTGCCTATCTCCTTATCGCTGCCGCTGTCATCCATCAATGCAACTTGCTCAGAATCGCGAGGATGATGATAGCCCAAAACAGGCACCCGCAGCCACCGCAGCCGCTATTTCCACTTTTTTCTCCACTATTCTCTTCTTGATATTTAGCCAGGTACCGGCTTGCTTTGTCATACCCTTGCTCTGATGCTTTCCCGATCCATTTAAGGGCTTCTTTTTTGTTTACTTCCGTTCCCATGCCATTCATCAAGCTCAGTCCATACAAGAACTGTCCTTCTGCCGATTGCTGCATGGCGGCATTCGAAAACCACTGGCAGGCCCGGACAAGATCACGCGTTACCGTACCATCACGATAGTATTGGCCGACCTTTATCTGTGCTTCCACATGCCCATTGGCCGCCGCCTGCAGGAAGTATTCCTGTGCTGCTGCATAATCCTGATCTACGCCCCGGCCCTCTTCAAAGCGTAAGCCCATTTCATAAGCAGCGAAACTGTCGTTGCTATTGGCCTCGCCGATCATGTCTTGTATCTTGCGGATTTCCGTCAGCTTTGCCTGCGCATCCTCATCCCCGGCATCCGCCGCTATCTTGAACCACTTCTCAGCCGTTTTCCGGTCAGCTTTCGGCACGCCACGTCCATCTTCATAACACAGGCCGATGCGATAAGCCGCCGCCGCAAGGCCCTGCTCATAGGCACGCTTATACCAGGTAAAGGCCTTCGTATCATCCTTCACGGTGCCCCAGCTGTTCTGATAGGCCATGCCAAGATTGTACATGCCCCAGGAAAAGCCATTCTCCGCCGATTTTTTGAACCAGGCAAACGCCTCGCCCAGATTGCCGCTAACACCAATTCCATCCAGATAGCACAGGCCTACGGCATTCGCAGCATATGCTTCGCCCTGTCTTGCTGCTTTCTTGAACCATTCGAAGGCCTCTTTCTCATTTTTCGCCGTTCCCCGGCCATCACGATAGCAGGCCCCCAATTCAAACTGCGCTCTGGCAAGGCCAACGCGTGCCGCCCGCTTGTAGCAATCCACTGCTTTTTTAGCATCCTGCGCGATCCCACAACCTTCTTCATAGCAAAAGCCCAGCCACAGCTGCGCCTCCGCATCGCCTTGCTCAGCGGCCTGCTGCAGCAGCCGCACCGCTTCCTTATTGGCTGCGTCCTCTTTCTGATCAAAATCCAGCAAGTTTATCGCCGACTCACGCTGTGCTTCGGGAACACCAGCTTCGGCCGCCTTGCACAAGAGGTCCACGTATTTGGCGTCATCCTGCGCCACCACTTCACCCGCACGATAATAGCCGGCCAAGTAATACATCGCTCTTGGCATTCCCTGCTCCACACACTGGGTAAAGAGTTTTACCGCCTTGACTTTGTCCTGCTTGATATTCCATAAACCATTTTCCAGACAGCACGCATAGTCCTGCACCGCCGGCCAATAACCGGCATCGGCCGCTTTTTTTATCAAATTTCCTGCTTTGCGTTCATCCCTGGCTATCCCCTCTACCGTAAGCAGATGGTTCGCAAATTCATACATAGCTGGCGGATATTCCAAATCGGCCGCTTTTTTCATCCATTTCCAAGCAGCTGTTTCATCGCAGTCTGTGCCCTTGCCCGTAAGGTAAGCACATGCCAGCGAATACATAGCGGTAACCTCTCCAGCCTCCGCCACTATTTTTTGATAGCCAAAGGCTCTTACCGCCTCTTCTCCCTCTACCGGGACGTCACTGTACCAGTCGGCTAAGTATTTCGTGGCGATATAAATTCCCTGCTCCGCACATGCCTGCAATTCTTTTAGCCCTTGCTGTACGGCTGGCTCGACGCCATCGCCTTCAATCCGGCAGATAGCCAGATACACCTGGGCTTCACTATTCCCGGATTTCGCCGCTTGCTGATAATACGCAGCAGCTTTGCCGGAATCCTTGCTGCATCCCCAGCCATTCCGATAACAATGTCCTAACCCGCACAAAGCATTGTCATCCTGCTGCTCTGCAGCCTGCCGGAAAAGCGCTATGGCTTTGTCATCATCTTCATCTACGCCCCAGCCCCAAAGATACATCTTCCCGAGGCCAGCCTGTCCGGCTGCACACCCCTGTGCGGCTGACTTTTCATAATACTCCCGGGCCTTAGCATAATCGCAGCCTACCAGCTTATTTTCTGTATCGTTGCAATAAAAGAGTCCTAATAAAGCCTGACATTCTGCATTCCCCTGCTTAGCGCCTTCCTTTACCCAGTAAATACTTTTTTCGTAATCTTCCTTTTTCAGATATATTTCTGCCAGCATCATCTGCGCCAGCTTATCATGCCGGACAGCAGCCGCCTGTAATTCGTCTATGGCCTTGTCTTCATCTTTCTCAACCACAAGGCCATAGTAATACACTACTCCCCAAAAAGCATGCGCGGACACCGTTTGCGGATTTTCCCTGCAATATGCACAGACTGGCCGTACCACTTCTTCCAAACCATCCTGCAAGGGGGCCAGCAGGGCCTTCTGCTCAATATATGCGCCATAGTCCGTATCCTTACCGGCCTCGATTTCCCTATCCCGGGTATCAAGCGTCTCGGCCATACCACCGACAAAATCCGTCAAATCTGTCAGCAAAGTATTCAGCTTATACACTTCACGCTGGGGCAGCACAGACATCTCAATGAAATCATAGAACGCATCCAAACCACTTTCTGCCAGCATCCCGGCGTTGTTTTCCAGTTTGCCCCGCAAGGCCATCTCTGCCGAAATCCCCATAACGGCCTGTACCCGCTCGCCAAGCTTCCCTTGAATTTCCGCCAACAGCTCCTCCGGCGATTCTTCGTCCTCGTCGTCCACGAGATCCATCTTATTGATCAATGCAATCGGGCGCAAACGCGGATTCAGTTCAGCCATGGCATCAAACTCGGACTGCGACGCCGCATTCTCGATACTGAACATCCAGATAACCGTATCCGCTTTGTCCATGAAACGGCGTGTTGCCACGCCATGTTCCTCCTTTATGGCATTGAGGCCCGGACTGTCGATAATCGTCACAGATTTCAGCACCGGCAGCGGCATACGGCGCTCGACATAATCAATGGACGCATGACGCCGATTACTCACTTCATCTGCCTCAGCCGTAAGGCGGGCAAAGCTCTCTACGCTTTCCTGCTGCTGCGAGCCATCGCGGAAATAAACAACGATTTCATCTTTTGCTCCATAGCAAAGTTTCGTGATTACCGCTGTCGTCGGGGTAGCATTCATCGCAGCGACTTCCTGCCCCACCAGCGCATTGATGAACGTCGACTTGCCGGTCGAGAATTCACCCATGACCATAATCAGCAAGGGGTCCTTCGTATCCTCCAGCATTTCATCGAGCTCATCCAACTCCTCTTGATAGCGCTCATCCTGATTCAATAGCTGGCGAAACGACTGTATCTGTTCCAAAATAGTCGCAATTTTTCCCTGTTGCATTCGTCTATATCTCCGTTCTTTCTAAAATGAGTTCATCCTTTAATAATCCTCTAATATCCTAACGTAGTTCTTTTCAAAAAGCAACAAAAACAGGGCCGTGCAAAAAAGATTTTTTCCTGCACAGCCCTGTTTATCAGGGGCCAGATTCCCCGTATTTCCTTTCCGGTTCATCCTAGCTTCAATATGGGATTCCGTTGCGCAGTTTTGCCTTGACGATGCGGCGCACGGAGGCGTCTATCTGTGCCTTGTCGAGCTCGCCATTTTCATAGGCTTCGAGCAGACCGAGATAGACGTCGGTTTCATGCGGATACTCATGGCACATCATGACGATATCCACACCAGCCTTGACGGCTTTGACCCCGATATCGCGGTAGCTGCCGTATTTCGCTATCGCTCCCATCTCGAGGTCGTCGGTAATGATAAGGCCGTTATACCCCATTTTTTTACGCAAAAGCCCGGTCACGATGGCATGGGACTGGCTAGCTGCATTCTTCGCATCAAGCTGCGGATACTTCAGATGCGAGACCAGGATAAAGAAATCCTGGTCGGCCTTCTCATCGATCAGCGCCTGGAAGGGCTTGAGGTCAGACTTAAACAGCGTATCTTCTGTCACATCGATGCTT
>SVBZ01000025.1 GCA_015058575.1 Pseudoselenomonas ruminantium | reverse complement strand
TGGCATGTGCCGGGCAGGCCGGCGGCACGCCAATACATTGTGTCGTTCTAGATAGCATTTATTGCGGGCCATCCCTCACTGCGTTCGGGCAGTCGCTCCCGCTACGAAGAAAGTGTACCCGCCCCCGCCCTCTGCTAGGTTCGGATAAACCTGTACAGCTGCGGCGATAAGCTATGAATTACATCGATGTGCTTGTTACGGGAGAAACGGTTCGTGCAAACTTGTGCATGCGGATGTCAGGGGCGAACGGGGGAGTGGTTCTTTCTGTCTGGAGCGACTGTCCTGCGCAGCAGGACTGGGCCGTAAGCGTATGACCTAAAAAGAACTATGTACGCCGCGACCTGGTAACGGGAGCAGGTACCTAAGTCCATAAACCTTGCGAACGGCCCATTTTAGCGGAAAAAGAAAAAGCACTACCCCGTGAACCCCGCGCTTCGTAGTAGCGGGATTCCCTACGGACACATATACCTCATCCGAGCGCTTCGCGCCCACCTTCCCCTCGGTAAGGGGACGGCTAGAACTAACCCGACAAACTGCAATTTGAAAAATAGAGGTTGGATTTTTAAGGTGCATTTAATGGCAAGGTGGTTTAATGCTATCGGAAAGAGTATTTCGCGCAAGTTATCAGGGGAGGCTTTTCTATGCGCATTTTCAAATCTACATTTTTGGCGTTCGTGGCTGTTTTTGTTCTGGGCAGTGTGTTTTGCCTGCAAGGGGCAGAGGCTAGACCGCATATCATTTTCCATGTAGAGCACGTCAAACTCACAGCCCCAGGCAGGGCGGCGGTCAGTGGGTATTTTGAGAATACTGGTGATCGGACGGCTTATGCTAAGGAAATCCAATATGACCTTACGGTTAGTAATCCGAATGGCGGCATCATCTATCAGAATTCCAGCATTCATCAACATACGAATGTGAAGGTAGCGCCGAATCAGAAGGTGCACCATACTTTCCAGATCAAAGACAGTCAGATCCCGCGGTACAAGCATCGTTATCATTGGCATATCGGCAATGTGCGTACGCATTGGCATACGAATAAATGATTTAGAATGGAAAAAGCAGGCTGCTGCACGTTATAGATGCGTGCAGCAGCCTGCTTTCATGCCTGGCCGGCAGCAAGCTTGGCGACTTGCTGATAGAGTTTCATGATGTTATCGTGATGTTGTTCGATATAGGCAATGGCCTGGTCCTGCTGTTGGGGAGAGGCATCAGCTGCCAGATAGTCTTTGGCGGCTTGTTCTTGTGCTTTGGCAGCTTCGTTGAGTGTGCGGCAGCCGATGGTCAGGGCTGATGATTTCAGTGCGTGGATATTGATGCGATAATCCTGCCAGTTGGCAGCAGTCAGGTCGTGGTCGAGTTGTGCGATTTTTGCTGCCGATTGCTTGCTGAACATGGCGAGGACTTTGTCATAAAGTGCCTGGATGTTGTTGCAGTATTTCAGGCCGACTTCGCGGTCGATAAGCGGCCGGGCTTCAGCCGCAGGGGCCGGGGACGCTTCCTGGGTGGCTTCTAGTAGGGACTGTGGTGCAGCTGCGGGTGGTGCTTTTACCAGTTCAGGCGGCAGATAGCGGTGCAGCATGGTGGCAAGGTCTTCGCCGGTCATGGGTTTGCTGAGATAGTTGTCAAAGCCTTCTTGGAGGAATTTTTCCCGCGAGCCGGAAATGGCTGTGGCGGTTAGGGCGATAAAGCGGGTGGTGCTGTTTCCTAACAGTTCTTTGGCTTTATGCAGGGTCTCTACGCCATCCATTCCCGGCATCATGTAGTCGAGCAGGACGACATCGAATGATTGCTGTTGCAGGGCCTTTAGTGCCTCAGCACCGCTATGGGCGATGACGGTCTGTACTTGTGTTTCTTTGAGCAGGCTGTCAGCTACGAAGCAGTTCATTTCGTTGTCGTCAACAATGAGTACATGGGCTTTGGGCGCGATAAAGCTGGTTTGATGTTTGCTCACAACTGCAAGCTCTGATGGGGCGTTCAGATTGAAAACGCCGACAGGGTCAAAGGAGTGGATGGCCTGCGGCAGCTCGATTGTAAAGGTACTGCCTGCGCCGTATGTACTGGTGACATTTATGGAACCGTCCATCATCTTCAGCAGGCGTTGTGTGATGGCTAATCCGAGACCTGTGCCTTCAATCTGGCAGTTGCGTTTGAGGTCGAGCCGTTCAAAAATATGGAACAACCGATTTTGGTCTTCGGCGCGGATGCCAATGCCTGTATCGGTCACGGCGGCCCGCAGATAAAGAGTGCTTTCATGCCGGCGGCCGCTGATATCAAGGGTAACCGATCCTGTTGGCGTATATTTTATGGCGTTGTTCAGTAGATTGATGAGAATCTGGCGCAGGCGGCCGGCATCGCCATGCAGTCCGTCGGGCAGATAGGGATCGACATGAATCTTGAATTGCAGGTTTTTGGTTTGAGCGCGTACGCCGACAATGGTGCAAACCTCGCGGAGCAGCTTGGTCAGCTGATAATCGGCGGGCACGATTTCCATGTGACCAGATTCGATTTTTGAGAAATCGAGAATTTCATTGATAAGGCTTAGCAATGCTGTGGAAGCGGATTGGATATTGTGGGCGTAGTGTTGGATTTCGCCAGGTGGTGCCTGCCGTAGAATCATTTCGTTCATACCGCTGATGGCATTTAAAGGGGTGCGGATTTCGTGGCTCATGTTTGCCAGAAACTGGCTCTTGGCCTGATTGGCGGCATCGGCAGCGGCTCGGGCTTGGCGCAGTTCCTCGTTTTCGGCTACGCGCGTCTGGGCCATGAGCAGATAGATGCTCAGGCAGGCAAATAAAACAAGCATCAAGGTAAAGAGGAAGAACACGCGTTGATAAACGCTGACAATCTGTCCGGCAACTGCTGACCAGGGCATATAGCCAATCATAGAAAAGTCGGTTTGCGGCAGGTCAGCGCCAAAGACGAAAAATTTTCCTTCAGCACCTTCGGTGTAGACAGCGGCGGCTTTATTGCGCAAGAGGCGGCGATGGACTTCGCGCATGCCTTCCTGGATAGCATCGTCGCCCCAGAAACGTGCGTCTTCGGTCGTGTAGTTTTCATAGGGGACGGCCAGACTGCCATCGCGGTATTGGATGATGACATGGGTGAAGGCATCATAGTCGGAAAGTGCAAACAGACTGGGCAGTGCCTCAATCGGATAGACTTGATAGAGAACATAGCGGACATTGTCATCATAACTGACGGGTGTAGCGAGCAGGATGCCAATGTCGGGGTTGTAGTCGATGACTGTATTGCCATGGAAGGCCAGCTGCAATCGCGGGAAGGACTCGCTCGATACTGGGCGGCCTATGGTATGGCGCTGAAAATCAATCAGGCCAGCCTGTCCCTGTGGGCATTGCAGGGCGAGCATATTAAGGACGTCCCGTTTGTCCTCTTCGTGGGCACTCAGATGCATGGCAGCGGTTTGCAGTGGAGTCAGGAAGCGGCGGAAACGCTCGCCGGCCAACAGGGAGATATCTTCGGTCTGCCGGGCTACGGAGTGTTCGGCAGCGGTATTCAGCATAGAGACGATTTTTTGCTGGATGAATATACCAGCAAGTACGAGTAAGAATACCGTCATAGCGATAGTCAGCAGCATTTTTCTGCGATTATTCAAGGATGTCGACCCCCTTTACAAGCCAATCCATGTGCTGGAGCAGGCGATCGTCACGGATAGATTCGTTGGGGCGGCAGCGCAGATTACCTTGGCGGTCGTAGATTTCGCCGGCAAATATGAAATGGCCGGCAAGCATGGCCTGCTTCAGCTGTGCCAATTTTGCTTTTTCGTCATCGGTAACAGCAGCTGAGAAATCGCAGAGTTCAACGAAGCCAGCTTCCATGCCGACCCATTGCTTATCGACATAGTTGAGCTCGCCCTTGAGAAAGCGGCGAATGATGTCTTCATAGTATCGATCCCAATTGCAGATTACGGAGGTGAGCGCATGGCTGGAACGCCAGGCATGTTTGCCCAGATCCTCATAGTAGCCGATATAGTCGATGCCGAGTTCTTCGGCAACATTGGCAGCGGCTGGTTCGTCCTGATGATAGGTCAGGACGTCAGCATTGGCTTCCGTTATCAGGCGGCGGGCTTCAGCGGCTTCTTTTCCTTCATCCTGCCAGCTGCCGGTCCACATGACGACAATGCGGGCTTGCGGGTTGGTTTGCTGCACGCCCAGGGCAAAGGCATTGATGCCCCGGTTGACTTCGGAATTCTGCATGGCCGCAACATAGCCGATGACATTGGTCTTTGTGTGCATACCGGCCAAAGCTCCGGCAAGATACCGGCCTTGATACATGCGGATGAAGTAGGAAGTCATATTGCGGGCATGGCATTCGGCTGAGTTGGTACCGAATGCGATTTGCGGATAATCGTGTACAAATTTTTGCGCTTCTTCGGAATAGGAATAACTGGCCAGGAAAATCATACCAGCACCTGCGTTGGCCAATTCCTGCACGGATTTGGTGCAGTCGCCCGCGGCTGTGATTCGCTCCTTGGTCAGCAGTTCAATGCCCATATTGTCACATGCTTTGCGGATGCCGCGGTACTGTGGAGCATTCCAGCCTTCTTCGTCGATACCGCCGAGCAGGATAATGCCGGCTTTTGGTTTTGGCTGGTCGAACGTGCTGGTGGTAAAAATCCAGCAGGCGGCAGTCAGGACAATGAGGATGAAACTGATGATGAGCAGCGTACCCCATTGGGATAGGCTGCGTTGTTTGTAGTCGCTCATGGTTAGCCCTCCCGGAGTTTGTAGTCCGTATCCTCATCAATGATTTGAATCATGATATCGGCAAAGAATGGGTCAAGCTGTGTGCCGCGGGCGTTTATTATTTCCTGACGAACGATGCTTTGGGGCAAGACATCGCGATAGCTGCGTTTGGACGTCATTGCATCGTAAATATCGGCAACGGCGACGATGCGGACTTTTTCCGGGATGGCTGTGCCAGCCAACGCATCGGGATAGCCCGAGCCATCATAATGTTCGTGATGGCTGCGGGAGGCATCGGCAAGTTCGGGCATCTCGGTGACATGGGCAAGGATTTCACTGCCGATTACCGTATGCTGCTGGATTTCTGCATATTCCGCGTCAGTCAGTTTTGTAGTCTTGTTGATAAGGCTTGAGGGGATGCCAATCTTGCCGATATCGTGGAGTTGGGCCATGTAGTATACGGTGCGTTGGTAGTCTGCTGGTTTTCCTGCCCGGCGGGCGATTTCCTGCGCGTATTCCGCTACGCGGTGGGAATGGCCGTTGGTGTATTTGTCCTTGGCATCGATTGTATCTGCCAGCGTTTCGATCATCTCGCGGAACAGCCGTTGTGTGGATGCCAGCTGTTGCTGGGCGAGGGCTGTCTGCCGATCGATTTCCTGCTGCATATGATGTTGCAGGGCCTTAAGTTCGAGTGTCCGTTCAATGCGCCGCAGGATCAGTGTGGGTATGAAGGGTTTATGGACAAAGTCAAAGGCGCCGGCCTGGATTCCTTGGACTTCTGTTTCTTGATCAAGGTCGCCAGTGAGCATGATGACGGGGATTTCCTTGGTTTGCGGTGATTGCTGCAGCACAGCTAGAACGTCAAAACCATTCATTTCTGGCATATTGATATCGAGCAGGATAAGATCGAAGGCCTGCTGCGATAAAATAGCCAGCCCTTCAGGGCCGCTGGTGGCTGTTGTGAAGCCGTAGCTGCTGCTGAGGATGGCGTCGAGCATCATATGATTCATGGCATCGTCATCGATGGCCAATATGTTGTAACGTTTGGTTGGGGGCGCATTCATGATGAGCCTCCTTTGTTGCCAGGATAGTTGTGTTCATCTTGATTTTAGCTGACTATTGGGCGAAATACCATGCTGGTGTCAGAAGTGGTAGATTTTTGCCAAAAGTGGTAAATCTTCCTATTTTGGCAAAATCATGTATAATGATGAGGAGAGGTGATTTTTGGGAATTTTTGTGGGGGAAAGATGTGAAAATTGCTATTGTCGATGATGAGGCCGTGGCACGGGAAGCCTTGCAGAAGGTTTTGCGTACTTGCGGGATTGAGCTTGTAGCGCAGGCAGAGATGCAGCTTTTTGCCAATGGCGAGGATTTTTTGGCCAGTTTTGCGCCAGATAAGTTCCAATTGGTATTTCTTGATATCTGCATACAGGGAATCAATGGGATTGAGACAGCACTGGCTGTTCGCAAGCAGGCGGAGCAGCTGCCAATCATTTTTTTGACGAATAGTGCTGATTATGCACTGGAAGGATATCAGGCGTATCCTGCGGGATATTTGTTGAAACCCATCGAACATGCGCTGCCGCAGCTTATGGATATCTTGCAGCGCTTGTTGCCGGTGTTGGCAGAACGCTCGCTTTTGGTGCAGATGAATGGCCGCACGATCAAGGTGCCCTGGGCGCGCATCGCCTATATCGATGTACAGGGCGGCCGCAGGGTTGGCGGTCGGCGGGGGTGTGTCATCCACTTACTGGCAGGTGAGGGGCTGGCTGTTGATAATCCTTATGCAGAGGTTGCTGCGCGATTAGATGAAGCTGATTTTGTCGAGTGCTATAATCATGTGATCGTCAATCTGGCAGCGGTATCTGCCTTGGATGATGATAGCTTTGTACTCAATAATGGAGAGCGCTTGCCCATAAGCCGGCGGCTTTACCGTGAGACGGCGCATGAATATATGGAGTATCTGCTCAGAAAGTGAGGGGGCTGGCAATGATATTTCTTTTGGCATTGGCGTTGGTTTGTCTGCAGCTTACGGGGGTATGGCTCCGGTACCTGCCGTTTGCCAAAACTGTTTTGGCAGAACAACGGCGGAAGCTGCAATGGCTGTCGGCGGGATGGGGCGTTTTAGCGGTTTTAGGCTATACGGTTGTTTTGAGTCTGTATGATGGGGATGTCTTACGATTCAAATTGCTGGTGGCGTTGGGATGGGTGCCGTTTTTCCTGCTGGCGTATTACTGTATTCCGCGGGGATTCGTGCAACATTTGTTTGTCTTGGGGATGCACAGTTTGTTTTCGCTGCTGTTGCATACGATCAGCGGATTTATTGTTGGCGGGACTCTGCCTGAGACATATAGCTATGGCCTGCATATGCTGGCGCTTATAGGCTGCTATCTGGTATTGTTTCTGCTGCTGATCCCATTGGAGCGGCGCTTGTTCAGCCGCTTGGTGCCAACGCAGAAATTCTTTCAATATCGTCCCTTGGGCATGTATATTGCTTTGATGCCATTGGTGGTGCTGTTTGCTTATGCATTACCGATGCTGGATGGGCAGCTCTATCATAGTGTGCCGGAGCGTGTAGGGCGGCTGGCGCTTCCCATCTTTTTCTTCCTGATGTTCCGGCTGGTGCTTATGGCCGGTCATCAGATGTCAGAGCATACGGCGGAAGTCAATCGCAATAATCTGCTGGCGCAGCAGCTTTATTCGCTGCGGGAGTACACCAGGCTCGAGGCGGAAAAACGCCAGGCATTGCGTGTCCTTCGCCATGATATGCGTCATTACAACCGGTTGCTGGGAACTTTGCTGGAAGGAGGGCGTATCAGCGAAGCCAGGCAGCTGGTCGATAAGCAGACAGCAGAGCTTGAACACACGGCCTTGCAGGAGTTCTGCGCCAATGACTTGATAAATGCAACGCTGTCAATCTATGTGTATCATTTGCGGAATCTGGAGATTCCGCTGCAGTTGAAAGTGAATCTGCCACGCGAGATGACAGGCATGGATACGGATGTGGCTATCTTGCTGTCAAATCTGCTGGAAAATGCCTTGCATGCGAGCATGCGGCAGCCAGTCACCAATCGAGCAGTCAGGGTGTCAGCGCAATATACGGGGACACAGTTCGTCTTGTCGGTGGCCAACCGTTTTGAAGACCCCGTACTGTTCGATGCTGATGGCTTACCGTACAGTGAAATGCCCGGACATGGTACAGGTATGATTTCGTTGCGTTCTTTTATCAAAAAGTATCATGCCAAGTGTGATTTCCGCCAGAGTGATGGTTGGGTCACGGTAATGCTTTATTGGCAGGGGACAGATTGAATACGAAAAAAGAGACTTCCCTGCAGGAAGTCTCCTTTTTTGCATTATGCTTTTGGGTGTGGCAATTATTTGATGCCAGCACCGTCGAGAGCGCTGCGGACGCTCTGAGCAGCTTTGTGCATCTTCTCGAGCTCGTCATCCGTGAGGTGGATTTCGAAGGAGCGCATGATACCATCAGCGCAGACCATACGCGGCAGGGAGAGAGCAACATCTTTGATGCCATACTCGCCTTCGAGAACTGCGGAGCACGGGAGAATCGTGTGCTCATCGTACAGAACAGATTTGATGAAGCGGCAAGCTGCCATAGCGATACCCGTGTTCGTGAAGCCTTTGCGGTTGATAACATCGTAAGCAACCTGAACGAGCTCCTGCTCAACAGCTTCGTGGCTGAGTTTTTCCGTTTTGTGGAAGTACTCATCGAGATCGCCAATCGGGAAGCCAGCGCAGCCCGTCGTGGACCAAGCAACGAAAGCAGCGTTGCCGTGCTCACCGAGAACGTAACCATTGATGTTCTTCGGATCAACCTGGTACTTGTCAGCCAGGATACGGCGGAAACGATACGTCTCGAGCATCGTACCAGTACCGAGGATGAGGTTGCGCGGGTAATCGAACTGGGTGGATACAACATAGGTAGCAACATCGAGCGGGTTCGTGATCATGATGATCATAGCAGATTTCGTGCGTTTTACGATCTCGCCGAAGACGGACTGCATGATTTTAGCATTCGTGCCAGCCAGTTTCAGACGATCCGGCGTCTCACCCGGGCGGATGGACGGGCCAGCCGTGATGACGATGATGTTAGCATCTTTGCAGTCATCGTAGTCACCGAGGTGGAATTTGATGTTCGTGCTGTAAACGCAGGACGTAGCATGGCTGGAGTCTTTAGCCTCGCCCCAAGCTTTGTCCTCGTTCAGGTCGATCAGAGCGACTTCCGTTGCGAGCTGGAAGTCGGCAATTTTGTTAGCAACGGCGGAGCCGACGTTGCTGGCACCGATGACGACGATTTTTCTTCTGTTGTTCATGTTGTAAAAACCCCCTGTTTTTATGAAAGAATATTAATGTGAAAAATATCCCTAAGTCAAGCTAATCGTATCATTCTGTTTAGGCATTGTCAATGCGTGAAAAAAAGAAATAAAAGCGAAAGTTTTCTTAAAATTAGGCTAATTGTCGAAAATAACGTGAAAATGAATTAATTTATCAGAAATGCCGCAGAAATAGCGGGCAGCTGTTGTATTTCATGTTTTTTTATTATATATTATAAGATGTGATTTTTGGAGCAAGGAGAAAAAGAAAATTGCTCCATAAAATTTTCAGTGTGGTTTGTATAATAGATATCAGATTCGTACGCTGATATGGCTATAGATATTGGAAGGGGATCGCGAATAACATGTTTGGCATGTCGATGGATATTGGAATTGACTTGGGTACGGCGAACGTACTCGTTTATGTGAAGGGCAAGGGCATTGTACTGCGTGAGCCGTCGGTTGTTGCGGTGGATCGCGATTCGAATCGCGTGCTGGCTATTGGTGAAGAGGCGCGTCAGATGATTGGCCGTACGCCGGGCAATATTGTGGCTATCCGTCCACTGCGTGAAGGTGTCATTGCGGACTATGACATCACGGAGAGCATGTTGCGCCATTTCATTGAGAAGGTGGTCGGCCGCAGCTTTGTTTTCCGTCCGCGCATCATGATTTGTATTCCGTCAGGTGTTACGATGGTTGAGCAGCGTGCTGTGCAGGAGGCTGCAGAGCAGGCTGGTGCCCGTCATACACAGCTTATCGAAGAGCCGCTGGCAGCAGCGTTGGGAGCAGGTCTTGATATCGTTGAGCCGTGCGGATCGATGGTGGTCGATATCGGTGGCGGTACGACGGATATCGCGGTTATCTCGCTCGGCGGCATTGTCAACAGCGCATCGCTGCGCATTGCTGGTGACAAGTTTGATGAGGATATCATTGCCTATGTCAAGCGTGAGTTCAATATCATGATCGGTGAGCGCACGGCAGAGGATATCAAGATCCGCGTTGGCGCAGCTTTTTCAGATGCGCGCAATGAAATCATGGACATTCGTGGGCGTGATATGCTTTCAGGCTTGCCGAAAAATGTGGAAATCAATACGCGTCAGGCGGCTGAGGCCATGCATCAGTCGGTTACGCGCATTGTCGATTGCGTCAAGAAGGTGCTTGAGGATACGCCGCCGGAATTGTCTGCGGACATCATGGATCGCGGTATTGTGCTGACTGGTGGTGGTGCTATGCTGTATGGTCTGGATGAGCTTATTCGCCGTGAGACGTATATCCCGACGGCCTTGGCAGAGGATGCGCTTTCCTGTGTGGCTCTTGGCTGCGGTAAGGCACTTGACACGTTTTCGAAGTTTGATGGCAAGGCCATGAATCTCAAGACGGGCAAATAAATTTGTTGAAAGGCGGAACCCTGGAAAGGAGTTTCGCTTTTTTTCGCGAAATAGAGATGTAGGAGACTGTGGCTTTTCTTGGGAGAAAAGCTTGCGATAAGGGAGTGAAGATACATGTGGCGTGGACTTTATACGGCTGGTGCTGGCATGATTACCGAGACCAAGCGTACGGATACGATTGCGAATAACCTGGCCAACGCCAATACGACAGGCTTCAAGCGTGATGATGCTATCAGCCGGGAGTTTGAACCGATGCTCATCAAGCGTATCAATGATGGCAAGAATCTCAATAATGTGACGTCGTTCAAGCAGTTCAGTGTGGGCGAAAGCATTCCTACTGTCGGTGTGCTCGGCCTGGGGTCGCGCATCGATGAGATTGCGACTGACCATACACAGGGAGGCTTCCAGACGACGGGCAATCCGCTCGATGTTGCGATTTCGGGGGATGGCTATTTTGCTATCCAGACACCACAGGGCGTCCGCTATACGCGTGATGGTAATTTCTACCGCTCGTCGCGCGGACAGCTGCAGACAGTCAGAGGGCAGGCTGTGCTTGGCACGAACAATCAGCCGATAACGATTCCTGGTGATGCGGCCAAGGTAACGATTGGTGCCAAGGGAGAAATCATGGCTGACGGCCGGCGCGTCGGACAGCTGCAGCTCACGAGTTTTGGCCCAGACCGCCGTGCGGTGCTCAAGCAGGGCGACAATCTCTACTATCCGCAGCAGGGAGCGCAGCCGCAGGCTGCAACGGGCGAAATCTATCAGGGTATGCTCGAGAATTCGAATACGAATGTTGTTTCGGAGATGGTCAACCTCATCAATAACTATCGTATTTATGAAGCCGGGTCCAAGGCGGTAACGACGCAGGATACGCTGCTGGATAAATCTGTCAATGAGGTTGGACGGGTTTGATTTAAGGAAATGACGGTTTTATCCGATAAACCATAAAGAGGAAAACAGATACGCCTTTATATCTGTAAGGGACAAGGGAGGATTTTTATACCATGATGAGAGCACTTTGGTCGGCTGCATCCGGCATGAAGGGGCAGCAGACGAATATGGACGTCATCGCCCATAACATCGCAAATGTCAACACCTATGGCGGCAAGAAGGTTCGCGCAGAATTTCAGGATCTCGTCTATCAGACAATCCGTGATGCTGGAGCACAGAGCGGTGCAGACTCGCAGTATCCGACGGGGATGCAGATCGGTCTTGGTACGCGTGTGGCGGCGACGAACCGCGTCTTTACGCAGGGGTCGTTGCAGACAACAGATAATCCGACGGATATCGGCATCCAGGGCGAAGGATTTTTCCGCATCACGCTGCCGGACGGTACGATTGGCTATACGCGTGACGGTTCGTTCAAGCTCGATTCCCAGCGTCGTATGGTAACGACTGACGGTTATCCGCTGGCGGATGATATCACGATTGACCAGACGGCACCGAGCGATTCGATCGTTATTGCTGGCGATGGCCAGGTTTCCTGCACGCCTGCTGGCGGTGAGCAGACGAATGTCGGCCAGATCCGATTGGCACGCTTTGTCAATCCGTCCGGTCTTACGGCAATCGGCAAGAATCTGTTCATCGTCTCCGAGGCTTCGGGTGAAGCAATCGAGGGCAACCCCGGCGAGGAAGGCGCTGGTACGTTGACGCAGGGGACGCTGGAGATGAGCAGCGTGCAGATTGTTGAGGAAATGGTCAACATGATTGTCTCGCAGCGTGCTTATGAATCCAATTCCAAGGCAGTCACCACCTCCGACTCCATGCTGGAGATTGCCAACGGGCTCAAGCGCTGATTTAAATGAAGAAGAACACGTTAGCCATTCTATGCTTGTTATGGAGTGGCTTCTTCTGTCTCTTTGCGCTTGCTTCGCTGCCTTCTGTGGCAAGTGCGCAAGGCGGGCCGGTGGTGATGCAGCGGATTCCTGCCGAGAGATTTGCAGAGCTTGCTCAGCAGAAAATCGAGAATGCGCTGGTACAGACTGGCGAAACGCGGCGGCATGAATTGCAGCTTATACGGGCTCCGCAGATGATGGAGCTGCCAGCTGGCGAAGTTGTCTGTGAGGCGGAGCTGCCGCAGAAGCTTCGTTATGGCAATACGAATCCCGTACATTTGCGTGTGTTCCTGAATGGGGAATTCTATCGCCGTGTGGTCTGCTACTACCGCGTCAGCGTCTATGACAAGGTGCTCGTAGCAGCCCATGATTTGCGCATTGACAAGCCAATCGCTGCTGCGGATTTGCGGCTGGAGGAGCGCAGCGTCGCTGGGGGTGCTGGCCGCTACCTGACCAAGATAGAAGAGGTGCAGGGCCGGGTGGCTGCACGTACGATCAAAGAGGGGACTGCAGTGGAGTCGGTAATGCTGCAGCAGCCAATTGTGATGGACGTAGGCTCACCCGTGACAATACGCGTGAAATATCATGGCATCGAGGTTACAGCTAATGGAATTGCCATGCAGCGTGGCCGGTTGGGCGCAAAAATCCGGGTGCGCAACGTGGCATCGGGGAAAGTCCTGCGCGGGACGGTAATCGATGCCACAACCGTTGAAATCGTGAGTTGAAAGCAGGTGGACCTATGAAGAAAATGGGGAAACGATACAAGACTCTGGCGGCAGTGCTTGCGGTAAGCCTGCTGGCGGCAAATCTTTCGCTGCCGGTGGCTTCTGCCCAGTCGCTGTGGTCAGATTCGTCTTACAACGTATTTGCCGACCGTAAGGCACGTAACGTCGGCGATATTTTGACGATTGTCATCAGCGAAACGACGAGCTTGTCGGCTACGCGTGGCAATTCGAACAGCAAGAGCGGCAAGACGGATTTATCCGCTGGTGTAGGTGTTTTTGACTTTTTGAAGGCCGCATCGGCCAGCGGTTCAGATTCCTTCAAGGCAAATGGCCAGTCGACGTCTAATAATACGACCCGTGCCAATGTCACGGTTACGGTCGTCGATGTGCAGCCGAATGGCAATATGACTGTCGAGGGCACGCAGTCCATCTGGCAGAACCGTGACGAGCATAAGATCACGTTCCGCGGGGTCTGCCGTCAGGATGATGTGACGGCAAACAATACGATCCCTTCGACGAAGATTGCCAATGCAACGGTGAAATTTGACGGAAAAGGCCCGCTCAATGCTAAGCAGCGGCAGGGCATTCTGACACAGATTTTCAACTTCCTGTTCTAAGGGTGACATGGGGGAAATATAAACGTATGAAGAAATTACTGGCTTTGCTGATGGCGGGTGTGTTTACGCTGACTCTGATGCCGGGAACGGCGGCAGCCGAAAGCGCGGCAACCCGCATCAAGGATATTGCAAAGGTTCAAGGTGTGCGCTCGAACCAGCTTATGGGTTATGGTCTCGTCGTCGGTCTTAACGGGACGGGCGATGGCAATAAGTCGACAGAGACAATCCAATCGATTGTCAATATGCTCAAAAGCTTTGGCGTAGCAATCGATCAGTCGACGCTCAAGGCGAAGAATGTGGCAGCGGTTGTCGTAACGGCCACGCTGCCGCCGTTTGTCCGTGAGGGTGATACGATAGATATTACGTCTTCGTCCATTGGCGATGCGAAGAGCATTCAAGGCGGCACGCTGCTGCAGACGCCGCTGCGGGCTGGCAATGGCACGGTTTATGCCGTTGCCCAGGGGCCGGTGTCGACAGGCGGCTTTGCTGCCGGCAATGGCGGCAATACGGCGACCAAGAATTTTCCGACGGTTGGCACGACGCCGAATGGTGCGATTGTCGAGCGCAGCGTTGAGGATGAGATCGGCGGTTCTGGCCGTATCTCGTTGTCGTTGCGTGAGCCGGATTTCACGACGGCTGCCCGCATTGCCAATGCCGTTAATTCGCAGTATGGCAATGTAGCGCAAGCAGCCAATCCAGGACGCATTGACATCAGCATTCCTGCATACATGCGCAATAATATTGTGGGCTTTGTAGCGAGTATTGAGGAGCTGCCGGTTATGCCGGATAACATTGCGAAGGTCGTCGTCAATGAGCGTACGGGCACCATTGTCATGGGCGGTGATGTATCGGTAGACGAAATTGCTATCACGCAGGGCGGTTTGTCCATCAAAGTACAGAAGAATGAGAATGCGAACCAGCCGGATCCGTTCAGCTATGGTACGACAATCGTAACGCGCAATACGGATGTGGATGTGCAGGAAGATAAGGCCAGCACAATCGTACTGCCGGCAACGGCGAACGTCAGCGATATCGTTGGCGCACTCAATGCGGTTGGGGCAACGCCGCGTGATACGATTTCAATCCTGCAGGCCATCAAGGCAGCCGGTGCCTTGCATGCGGAACTGCAGATTATGTGATGGATGATAGTATGAAGGAGGAGACAGCATGCAGATTGCTCCTTTGACTGCCATGGGCATGAATTCGTCTATGGCACCGAACAATACGACGTATGATTCCGCGCAGACGGCGGCTGAGTCGGCCAAGTTTGCGGAAATGCTCCGCGATGTCCAGCGCAAGGCGGATACGGCAGCACAGGCGGATCATATCGTCAATGAGGCGGCTATGTCCAAGCGCGACAAGGAACTCAAAGAGGCTTGCAAAGGGTTCGAAGCGATGTTTTTGTCGATGATGTACAAGCAGATGCGCGCAACAGTTCCGGAAAATAAGCTGTTTGGGGAATCGAACGGTCAGAAAATTTTCATGGACATGCGCGATAATGAGTTGATGAAGACGGTGGCTGATTCTGGTGGCCTTGGTCTTGCGGATCTCATGTATCGTCAATTGTCGCCGCAGGTCAATGGGCCAGCTGAGGGACAGAAAAAATAAACAACGTGAATAGGACGAAAAGCCTTCCCTTCACAGGAAGGCTTTTCTATTGGGAGGAAGGTATTTACAATGAATCATTTACGGCGGAAAATCACAGTGGCGTTGCTGGCTTCGGTATTTACCCTGCAGACGGCAGCGCTGGCTTCAGCAGCGGACTTGACTTCTGTGCGCTATCATAGTGGTAGCGAGCATGACCGCGTGGTATTTGATCTTTCGTCGGAAACGCCGTATCAGGTCAAGGCATCGGCTGATGGGCGAGAAATTACCATCGATATGGCAAATGTGTCGGAGAAGGACTTCAAGCGCAAGCCGTTTCATAGCAGCCGTATCGAGTCGGTGAAGTATGTGCTGAGCAAGGGGCACATGCTGGTTACTTTGCGGTTAAAGCCGGGCCTTACCTATAAAGCGAACAAGCTCGGCAATCCTGCCCGGGTATTTGTTGACATCTTGCCGAAGACGGCGAAAGCTTCGTCCAAACCGGCAGGGAATATACGCCGTACAGGTGGTGCCGAGGAGGAGGGTGACATCCTGCCGCTGGCTTTTGATGGTTTGTATACGGAAATGGCGGCACCGGGCTTGGCTAAGCGCAGCTATATCTACTGGGATGATGCAGGTAAAGTATCGGCTTATTTCGTTGAGGCGGATAAAGATCTGTATACGGTAAAGCCGGTATTGGCGCGTGGCCGCGTGCCGGGACTGCAGTCGACCAGCGGCATATCGGATGCACAGAATGCCGTGGCGGCAGTGAATGCGACATATTTCGCCGGGAATGGCGATATGATCGGTACGGTCAAGATTGATGGTATGATGGCTGGTACGACGTATTTTACGCGCTCGGCTATCGGGTTCCTGCCAGATGGCAGCTCGATATTCGGCACTGTTGCTTATGATGGCCGGGTAACGCTGGGAAATGTGACCCAGAGTGTTTCGGGTGTTGATGCTGAGCGTGGCGCGGACAATCTGATCCTTTACAATAAATGGTATGGCAGCCGCACGCGCACGAATGAGTTCGGCTTAGAGTTTACTGTGCAGAATGGCCGGGTAACGAAAATCCAGACGGGGAATTCGGTAATACCGTCTAATGGGTATGTCGTTTCCGTTCATGGCAAGGCCATGGATGCCTTTGCCGGTGTGCGCGTCGGTGACCGCGCGGTCATTGAGCAGGATTTAGGGGCAAAGTGGAATAAGGCCGTGGATATCATGGGCGCTGGTCCACGCCTTGTGCAGAATGGGCGCGTCAATGTGACGGTAGCGGCTGAGCAATTCCCTTCGGATATCCGCTATGGCCGGGCACCGCGCAGTGCTGTAGCAGTGCTCAAGAATGGCAATTATCTGTTTGGTGTCGTCGATGGACGCCAGGCAGACAGCCATGGGCTGACGCTGACTGAGTGGGCACAGCTGCTCGTGAAGTTTGGTGCGCGTGATGCCATCAATCTCGATGGTGGCGGTTCGAGTGACTTGGTGGTTGGCGGGCAGGTGCAGAATTCGCCATCTGACGGACAGGAGCGCCGGGTCGGTAGTGCACTGATCTTGCAGAAAAAATGATGGACACAACTGTCTTTCCGCGTATTGTATGCTATAATAGAAAAACAATGGATTTTTACGCATTAAAATGAGGTGACTGTTTTGCGTACATATATAAAGAAGCTATTGGTATCGGGGCTGGCAGCGTTGTTTTTGTCAGCGCAGGCAATTCCGGCTTGGGCGATGGACCCCATTCTGACGCATGATCAAATCCGGGAAGGCATGACGGGAACAGCGTATACGGTCATTGACAGTTCGGGCGAGCTGCGCGATTTTCAGGTGGATATCATTGGCCTGGTCGACAATGGCAAGGGATCGCAGCCGATGATCATGGCGAAAGCTTCAGGGCCGGTCGTTGAGCAGACGGGCGGTATCCTGCAGGGGATGAGCGGCAGCCCTGTCTATGTCGATGGTTATCTGATCGGAGCTGTAGCAGCAGGCATCAAGGAGATGACGCCCTACACCTTTTTCATCACGCCTATCGATGAGATGACGCCACTCTGGAAGATGCCAGATCGCAAGAACAAGACGCGCATCCATACCATCGACATCAAGAAGGCTGCTGAAGATGCAGCTAAGGCCAAGGCTGATAAGGAAAAGAAACGCAAGGAGCGTGAGGCTGCCGGTGCGAAGGATACAGTCTATGGCGATGAACTTGTGGCCCGCGCCAAAGAGGCCGTTGCTGCTGATAAAAAGGCTGCCGCGGAAAAAGATGACGCAGCAGCGGAGGAGAAGCCGTCGGAAGCGGAAAAAGCCGTTGATACCGCCAAGGCTGAACCGAAAGATGTCATGTATTTCTCGGGCTTCAATCAAGCTGGACTGGATTTCTTGCAGAAGCAGATCGATCCGCAGGGAACGATGGAGTTCCTGCCGATGGGGGCTCCATCCGTGTCTGAGGCGCAGCAGACGGTCTACAATGCATCGTTGGTTCCAGGCTCAGCTGTCGGTGTAGCTGTAGCTTATGGTGACTTTGCTGTCGGGGCTACGGGAACGGTGACGGCTGTGGACGGCAAAAAAATCCTGGCCTTTGGACATCCGTTCTTGCATCGCGGCAATGTCAATTACTTCATGACGGATGCAAAGGTGGTCGGTACGATCAGCGGTCAGAGCAATGGTATGAAGATTGCCAGCATCGGCAATATCATTGGCCGTGTCAATCAGGATCGTGCTACGGGAATTGCCGGCGTGCTCGGTAAATTCCCCACGGTGGTCCCTATCAAGGTCAAGGTAACTGATAAATCCTTGGGCCGCACGGCGGACTACAATGCCCGCATCGCTTATGATGAAGATTTCCTGCCGCAGCTCAGCGGCGGCATTGCCTATGCGGCATTGAGCAAGACGGCAGATGATCTAAGCGCAGGTACGGCAGAGGTTGGATTTACTATCCGCACGGATGCTGTTGCGAGCGGCAAGGTAGAGCGCAAAAATATGTTCTATAATGCTGCGGATGTTGGCCAGATCGCCATGGCTGAACTCATGCAGGCCATGAATGTTATCAGCCAGAATAAAGAAAAAGAATCGGATATCATCGATGTTCAGGTCAATATCGATGTTGACAGCAATCGCAAGACGGCGTCGCTTATCTCGGCCATTCCAGACAAGAAGACCGTGAAGCCGGGAGAGACGGTCAACTTCAAGACGACAATCAAACCATATCGCAAAGCCAAGGAAACGCTTGTTATTCCGTTCACTGTGCCGGAATCGCAGCCGAGCGGAACGATGAATCTTGATATTCGTGGCGGCGGCCTCGTGCCGGCGACAGCACTTATGCTCTTGCAGCAATCGGGGGTTGATGTTGTCAGCGAGGAGGATTCCAAACAGACAACAGAGGATAAGCTGAAGTCCCTGCAGGAAACAGGCCGTAATAATGAGGTCATCATTGCACCGAGCCAGGTACAGAAACCTGTAGCGGCCAGTGCGCAGCGCCGCGCACTGCAGGAAATGCAGGCTAAGGGCCATAAAGTCGATTTGCTCGGCCTCCAGGGGAAGGAAAGCGTGGGCAAGACGAAATTTGTGACGAATTATATTATCGATAATGTCGTTCATTCGACACTGACGATTGCGAGAAACTAACGGGAAGACTATTGTCATAAGGATGATATGATGATAAACTATGTGTTGATGCTTTCTGAAAGCACAACTATAGGAGGATAACGAACTTAATGGAAAAGTTGATTATACATGGGGGGAACCGGCTACAGGGCCGGGTAAAAATCAGCGGCGCCAAGAATGCCGTCCTGCCGATCATCGCGGCAACGCTTCTTGGTCAGGATGCCCCGAGCCTGTTGGATGAAGTACCGGCGCTCGAAGACGTTCATACCATTACCGAGGTACTGAAGAAGTTGGGGGTCAAGGCTGAGTTTGATAAGACGAAGCATCAGCTCAAAGTTGACAGCACGGTAATCGGCAGCTGTGAAGCGCCGTATGATCTTGTGCGTAAAATGCGTGCTTCGTTCCTGATTATGGGACCGCTTTTGGCTCGCTGTGGTCAGGCGAAGATTTCGCTGCCGGGTGGTTGTGCCATCGGCACGCGTCCGATTGACCTGCATCTCAAGGGGTTTGAGGCACTGGGGGCAGATATCAAGATTGGTCATGGATTCATCGAAGCAACGGCTCCCGAGGGGCTCAAGGGCGCTAAGATATATCTGGATTTCCCAAGTGTCGGAGCGACTGAGAACATTCTGATGGCAGCGTCGATGGCTGAGGGACAGACAATCCTTGAGAATCCGGCGCAGGAGCCGGAGATTGTCGATCTGGCAAACTATCTCAATGTGATGGGCGCAAAAATCCGTGGGGCGGGCACCAATGTCATTAAAATCGATGGTGTGCCGAAACTCATGGGGCGCGATTATACGATTATCCCTGATCGCATCGAGGCGGGTACTTACATGGTGGCGGCTGCGATGACTAAGGGCGATGTTTACATCGAGAATGCAATCAGCGAACATCTGAAACCGGTCATTGCCAAGCTCAAGGAAGCTGGTGTGACCATCGAGGAGGATGTCAATGGCATCCGCGTAATCTGTGATAAGCGTACGAAGGCTGTTGACATCAAGACGATGCCGTATCCGGGCTTCCCGACAGATATGCAGGCGCAGTTCATGGCGATGCTCGCAGTTTCCGAGGGAACTGGTCTTGTGACCGAGACAGTCTTTGAGAACCGTTTCATGCATGTCGACGAGCTCAAGCGCATGGGTTCGAACATCAAGATTGATGGACGTACCTCGGTTGTCGAGGGGGTTGAGACGCTCATGGGCTGCCAGGTCAAGGCGACGGATTTGCGTGCTGGTGCAGCTATGGTATTGGCAGGCCTTGTCGCTGAGGGCGAAACGCAAGTAGGCTATATCCATCATATCGACCGCGGCTACGACAATCTTGTCGACAAGCTCGTTGGCCTGGGGGCGGATATTTGCCGTGTCGATCAATAACTTTTCCATGAAATCCGGTGTTGGGTGCTAGTCATCCAACACTCTTTTTTATATTTGTGATAAAGTTATGAAAATAACGTGTGTATTATAGAACGCTTACAGGAGGTAGTGTATGAGCAATAGAATCGAAACTCCATTAGAGCTTTCGCATATCAAACTCAAGAACCGCGTGCTGCGGTCAGCTGTCCATAGTTTCTTGCCAAGTCGGGAGGGCTATATGACCGAAGCTGAATATGAGATGTATGAGCAGTTGGCAAAAAATGGTGTCGGTACAATCATTACGGGACACTGCTGTGTAGATGCACTCGGCCGGGCGAATCCTGAGCAGGTCAATATCTATGCGGATTGTTTTGCGGAGCAGTTCCACCGTGCAGCTGCCATCGTACAGGCGGAAGGGGCACGTTTTATTCCGCAGCTTTCACATGCAGGGCCGCGCGCTATCGATAATGACGATCTTGTCGATGTGGTCGCCCGGCCATTGAAGAAGGGCCGGGAGGCGCGCGCGCTGACTATAGAGGAAATCCACCATATCGAGCAGTGTTTCATTGCCGCAGCAAAAAGGCTGCAGGCAGCTGGCGTTGATGGGGTACAGCTTCATGCGGCGCATTCATATCTGCTTTCAAGGTTTATCGATCCGACATTCAATCAGCGCACGGATGCGTATGGTGGCAGCGCTGCTGCCCGTTTCCGTATTGTTGAGGAAATCGTTTGTGGTATCAAGGCGGCTTGTGGTGAGACTTTTCCAGTATTCATCAAGATCAATATCGATACGAAACATGAAGATCACTTGGCCTACCATGAGGATATGGTCTGGATGCTCAAACGTTGCCGGGAAATCGGGGTGGAGCTTGTCGAGCTATCCGGTGTCGATTTCATCAATCAGCCAAAGACGGCAACACGTTACTATCTGGAGGAGGCAGCGAAGCTAAAACAGCTCGTTCCAGAGCAGCCATTGAGCCTTGTCGGTGGCATACGTTCCCTGGCTGACATGGAAGCTGTTCTAGCCGCTGGCATTGATGCAGTATCTTTGGGACGGGCCTTGATTGCTGAGCCGGATTTTGTTCCCAAGGCACTGGCTGGGGAACAAAAATCCATCTGCGTTTCCTGCAGCCGGTGTTTCGTACTTCCGAATATGCATCCTGGTATCCGTTGTATCTGGGCTTGGAAAGAGGAAAAGGCCCGCCGAAAAGAGCGTCAGGCACAGGAGTCTTCACAATAAGAACAAAAGTTGGCAGTATTCAGAAGATTACTTCTTGATGTTTACAAGTTGACACATAATACTTCCGGTGTTAATATACATTCCATACGAAATGTCCAATCGCAATGGTGCGATGTGCTGGATTCATGGAATGTGCTTTCTGGAAAGACACAAAGATATCCTGCCCGCATCCTGCGATGTGGGTGGAATTTATTTGTGTATTCATTCGGGAAAGAAGGGCTTATGATGAATGGTTTGACACTGGTAGGGCTGGCCATCGTCGTATTTGCGGCAGCTTATGCCGGCTATGGACGGTGGCTTGTCAAGACCTGGGGAATCGACCCTCGGGCGAAAACTCCGGCGGTGGAATTTGAGGATGGGCAGGACTATGCACCGGCTTCACGGTTCACGGTGTTTTCTCATCAGTTTTCGTCGATTACGGGCGCAGGCCCTGTCACTGGTCCCATTATCGCAGCGATGTTCGGCTGGGCCCCTGCACTTCTGTGGCTGCTCATTGGCGGTGTATTCTTCGGTGCCGTACAGGATTTTACGGCGCTCTATGCATCGGTCAAGAACAAGGGCAAGTCAATGGGGATGTTGATTGAGCAATATGTCGGCAAGACGGGCCGCCGGCTGTTTCTGTTGTTCTGCTGGTTGTTTACACTGCTCGTGTTGGCTGCGTTCGCCGATATTCTCGCCAATACCTTTAGCGGCATGACGAAGACTGGTGAACTGAACGTTCCAGGGGCGCAGGCAGCATCGATATCCATGCTTTACATCTTTGTGGCTATGGGCTTTGGCTGGTACATCCGCCGCTTCAATCCGACGGGGACCGTCAAATTCGTCGTTGCTGTTGTGCTGGTCATTGCTATGTTTGCAGTTGGCATGCAGTTCCCGCTTTACTTCGATGCCCAGACCTGGCGATATGTGACCTTTGGTTACTGCTTCATCGCTTCGGTGCTGCCGATGTGGCTGCTGATGGAGCCGCGCGATTATCTTTCATCATTCTTGCTGCTCGGTATGGTAGCTGGTGGTGTTATCGGGGTCGTTGTCGCTAACCCTACGATTAATATGCCGGCTTTCGTTGGCTTTGAGGTCAACGGCCAGTCATTGTTCCCCCTCCTGTTCATCACGATTGCCTGTGGTGCAGTTTCTGGTTTCCACAGTCTCGTTTCTTCCGGCACGTCATCAAAGGCCATAGCCAATGAGAAGGATATGCTGCCGGTTGGCTATGGATCTATGCTGGTTGAGTCGCTGCTTGGAGTAGTGGCATTGGTCATCGCTTGCGCTGCGGCCTCAAATGGTGTTTTGCCGAAAGGGACACCGTTCCAGATCTTTGCTGGGTCTATCAGTAATTTCTTCCAGATGTTCGGACTGCCGGCGGGGGTTTCCGCATGTGTCATCACGATGTGCGTTTCGGCATTGGCAATGACGACGATTGATTCCGTGGCCCGCATTGGCCGCATGTCATTCCAGGAACTTTTCACGCCAAGTGAGGGAGAAACAGCTGGCGCTGCAGCCAGGCTTTGTATGGACAAGTATTTTTCGACCATTATCACGCTGGTGTTGGCCTTTATCTTGTGCCTGGCTGGCTATATGAATATCTGGCCGTTGTTCGGTGCGGCAAATCAGCTGCTTTCGGCACTTGTGCTGATTTCGCTGGCAGTGTTCCTGCGCACGACGGGCCGCCAAGGATGGATGCTTTATGTGCCGATGACGTTTATGTTCTTGGTCACGATGACTGCACTGGTCATGAGTGTGGCGGGCATCGTGACGAAACTTCAGGCAGGCAGCTTTGTATTCATGGTTGATGGGCTGCAGCTTGTGTTAGCATTGGCATTGATGACACTAGCGGTTCTGGTGGTCAAGCATTGCGGCAAGGAACTTGTCACGGGCGCGGCTGAGATGGAAGAAGTGGAAATATAAAATAGATTGGTTCATGTTGTGAATTATCCCTAAGATAAAGAGCCCCAGGCGCGTTTGCGAGGCGCGCCAGGGGCTCTTTTACTGCCCTATAAGGAAAAATAAATTGCAGTTTGACGGTCAGTTCCAGCCTTCCCCTTACCGAGGGGAAGGTGGGCGCGAAGCGCTCGGATGAGGTGTATGCGTCCGTATGGAATCCCGATACTACGAAGCGCGGGGTTCACGGGGTAGTGCTTTTTCTGT
>SVBZ01000024.1 GCA_015058575.1 Pseudoselenomonas ruminantium | reverse complement strand
GTTGGCGTATCTGACTGGCTGAAGAATGCAGGCATTGTCAATATCTGTTATTGCTTGGAGCACCCTGAATTACCGTTGAAGGGAAACTATGACCCGGACAATTATCGAATGTACTATGGAGACACGGGGCTGCTTATTGCTTCGCTGGATGATGAAGCTCAGGCAGACTTACGCCAAAACAAAAACTTTGGGGTCTACAAGGGAGCTTTATTTGAAAATATTGTGGCTCAGATGCTGGTTGCGCAAGGTTATGGGCTATACTTTTTCCGCAACCGAACGGCTACGCTGGAAATGGATTTCTTTATCCGTGATGTGGAATCTTTGATTCCTGTGGAGGTCAAGGCAAAGAATGGGGCAGCCAAATCTCTGAATGCCTTGATTGATAATACTGCCTATCCAGATATTCGGCGTGGGATAAAACTGGGCGATACGAATATTGGCTGTAATGACAAGTTCATAACTTTCCCGTATGCACTAACGTTCTTATTGAAGCGTTGGATTATGGAACGAATACAAAGAGCAAATAGTTAATCTCAGAAGATAAAAAAGCGCAAAGCCTCAAATCTTGGTATAATAGAAGTACAAACAAACCATTATCCAAGGAGGTTTTTGAGGAAGTCCGTGATTTTCTGCCTTGCAGCCGGAATATCGCTGCTGTAGATATCCAAATAGTTTTCTGGGATTTTTGTCTGTGTTGCTTTCCAGACTGCCTCCAGGCTTTTGCCCGTGCCGCCGCCTCCGTGGGTCACAATAGGCACCAGTATCTTACCTGTCCAATCGTATTGCTTCAGGAATCCTTCTACGGGCATTGGCAGCGTATTCCACCAAAGTGGGTAAACAAGAAAAATCACATCGTAATTTTCCATCTGCGGCAAAGGTTCCTTTAATGTGGGGGCTTTGCCGCTTTCTAGTTCCCGTTTTCCCTCCCTGGTGGTTTCTCCATAGTCGGCGGGATAGTTTTTTTCTGTTTGAATGGCGAAAATATCGCCGCCTGCCGCATTCTGCACCATATAGGCAATCATCTCGGCGTTGCCGATGATTTCATGTCTATCCTTCATAATGGAGGCCCCGGATACAGCATCTACATCGGATGGGAAATTCGTATTGCCCACACGGCTGAAATATACTGTCAGTACCCGTCCGGGAATCGAAACCTTGTCTCCGGCAATAACGGCATTTTTTTCTACATATACCTGATGATACCAACGGTCAAGGTAGGGCATACCAAAAATCCCCGCTGCTGCCAGCACGAACGCCGTTCCTGCCAGACCGAAAAATACTCTTCCGTGTATATATCGTCTGGCATGAAGCAGCAGATGGACAAACAGCAGAACCAATGCGCCGATGACTGCGCCCAGATGAAGGGCACGCCAGTTCCATGTACTTGCCAAACTGAACCACGGAAACAGATACTGGGACAGCACCATTCCCGAGAGGGTGAGAATGATGAGACTCGCGGCGAAAAGGATAATGCTGATATTGTTCGCCAAGCGCAGGGGCGAGTATGTGCCGACAAGGAAATGCGTATAGAAATAATGATTCTTGATATTGTGCAGAACAATCAAGGCGATAAACAGACAGCCAAGCACCTCATGCACTGGATGCGGCAGGAACATTCCAGCCAGTTCTGCAAAGAACAGGCACAGTAAAATGCTGTCCAGTATTTTTTTAGCAGTTGTTTTTCTCATGTCAGCCTCACTTCGCGGGGCGATTTTCGTTGCCCCAATCACATAGCTTTAAAATTTCTTAGTCGTATAATAAAATGAGTTGAGGGAAATGTCAATCAAAATGGGGGGGCAAATGCCCTTTCTTCTCGTTAGCTTAAAGCCTTGCCCCGTGTGGCTTTTGCGGCTTTGCGGAACTTTTTAGCAAATTTCACAGGGAAAAAACGGTAATATAGAGAATATTATCATTGTGAGAGATTATCCATGAGAAAGGACTAATGCTTATGAACAGAAAAATGCGTGTTTTCCTGTGTTGGGCAGTGCTGATGCTGCTGACCGTGGGAACGGTTTTTGCGGGGCATTTGGAGGATATTGCCGCCAGAGGTACTATCCGTATCGGTACAACTGGTGATTACATTCCAATGTCATACCTGAATCCTAAGACGGGTGTATACGAGGGGATTGATGCGGAGCTTTCGCAGCTGATTGCCGACTCTTTGGGCGTGAAAATCGAGTATGTGCCTACGAGCTGGCCTACGCTTACCGCAGATACATTGGCCGGGAAATTCGACATAGCTCTGTGCGGTATCTCCCGCAACTATGCACGCGCCAAGACCATGGCCATGTCGGATGCCTACGGCGAGGGGGCTTTCGGCAAAACGATTTTGTGCCGGAAAAGCGATGCCAAGAAATATCAAAGCCTTGCCGACATTGACAAGCCGGAAGTGCGTGTCATGATTAATCCCGGCGGCACCAATGAAAAATTTGCTCATGCGAACCTCAAACATGCCAAGCTGATTGTACATCAGGAAAATGCTGACATTCCCCGGCAGGTAGCGGAGGGCAACGCCGACATCATGATAACGGAAACCGTGGAGGCCGCCCGTTATATCGAACTGAATGATAAACTCGCAGCTCCGCTGATGAAAGCGCCCTTCACCCGCCATTCCTGCGGCATACTCATGCAAAAAGGCGATCAGGAGTTTTTGAACTACATTAACTTTGTATTGGCTGAATTGAAAATGGACGGAACTCTGGCCAAGTTGGAGCAGAAATATTTATATAGGTAAAAGCTGTTTTGAAGCGCTATTGCGGCGGTTAAGGCAGAAGGAGACAAGGCACCATGCGTGAAATAACACAAGAGCAGCGACTAGCCAAACTGGTCGAGGCATTTAAGGAGGATTCCGGCCAATATGCAAAGGTAAAAACGCCGGAAGATTGCGAGGGCAGGAGACGGCTGCTGCGTTCCCTTATGAATATAAGGCAGCCGGGCGATATGCCAACTGAAGTTTTGCAGTTACAGGACGATTACTTAAAAGCTCGTGCCAAGGAGAAAGGCATTGTGACGCTTAAAGATATTCCGCTCAAGGAGGAGGGGCTATCGCTTTGGCAAGGGGATATTACGCGGCTGGCTGTTGACGCCATTGTGAATGCGGCCAATTCGCAAATGCTGGGCTGTTTTGTTCCTTTGCATGCCTGCATTGACAACTGTATTCATACTTTTGCCGGTATTCAGCTGCGCAATGAATGTCATCGCCAGATGCAGAACCTGCGGCAGCGCTATGGAGAAGATTATGAACAGCCCACCGCAGTGCCTATGCTGACCGATGGCTATAATCTGCCGGCCAAGAAGGTTATTCATATCGTGGGGCCGATTGATTCCGGCAAGCTGACACCTGAACTGGAGAACGCTCTGGCAGATTGCTATACCAATTCACTAACTATGTGCATGGAAAATGGTCTGCGCTCCGTAGCGTTTTGCTGTATTTCCACAGGTGTATTTCATTTTCCGCAGGAACGGGCGGCGCAAATTGCTTTTTCCAGTGTAAAGCAGTGGCTGGCTGCGCATGGCGGCGTGATAGACCGAGTGATTTTTAATGTATTTACCGATGAGGATAGGGAGATCTATGAAAAGATTTTTCGGCAGTCAAGCCGATGATTATACCTGGACGCTGCAAAAGGGAGCCGCCTTTGTGCGCAACCTTACTGGCGGTTTTACCGATGATACCGGCGGCCGGGAAGAAAACATCAGCAGACTTAGAAGTGCGCTTAAAGCTACCGATGCAATAGTCATTGGTGCTGGGGCAGGGCTTTCGACTGCTGCCGGCTTTACTTACAGCGGTGAACGGTTTTCCAAGTATTTCTTTGATTTTCAAGAGCGTTTTGGCATCCGGGATATGTATTCTGGCGGTTTCTATCCTTTCCCTGATGCGGAGACACGCTGGGCATGGTGGGCAAGGCATATTTATTTCAACCGTTATGTTGATGCGCCCAAGCCCGTGTATCAGGATTTGCTGGCATTGGTAAAAGATAAGGATTATTTTGTCCTGACGACAAATGTAGACCATCAGTTCCAACGCGCAGGCTTTGCTAAGGAGCGGCTTTTTTATACGCAGGGAGATTACGGCCTTTTTCAGAGT
>SVBZ01000023.1 GCA_015058575.1 Pseudoselenomonas ruminantium | reverse complement strand
CGGATTGCACCGTTTGCACGGTGCATATCCTGCGGCAATGGCATCATCACGGGTGCTGAACTCTACAAACCTTTCCGGATGCTTTATCGTGGAGCAGCTGGAGTAGTGGAACTTCATCGACTTCGGGTTGCCAAGGTAGTCAGATGCCAAGGCAGGGGTAGCTATTGATACACAGACAGCGGCCAGCGTGGCCAAAGCTATTTTCTTGAACACGGGAATCCTTCCTTTCATACAGCCGTCCTTCGGGGCGGCTTTTGTGATATTTTTGCAATAAAATGGTATAATATAGGTGATGATATTGCAGAAAGTGAGGGGCGATTATGATGCGAAAAAAACTCGGAAATCTTAATTTTATCGTAGCTGTTGGCCTGGTATTATTGGCCGGCAGATCTTTGATTGGAGTTTCTACTGATGTCGCTACCACTGTAACAAATCTTTTATTGTTTGGCTGGGGTATCTTCTGTTGCGTGCGTGCAGATGAAAAGAACAATCAGTGATTGAACGAAGTATTAGGGGGTAAGAAAAATGCAGTTATCCAAAAAGAAGATAAGGCTTATCAAGGCAATAAATCTAATGTTGCTGGTGGCTATGTTCTTTCTATCTGATATCGTTACGGAAAAGTTGGACCTACTTTTAATTATTATTCTTCTTTACAGTATTTTAGATACGCCAGTAGACTCGAAAAAATAATTATCAAGCTGACACACCCTGCTTTTATTGCGGGGTCTGCAGCTACTTCCTTCACACCTTCTAGCCCGATGATGATTTCGGCACAGAATAACATATAGGCTTTAATATTGTCCGCAGAGTCGTCAGGGGTAGCTTGAATTGCGAGAGCCTCCTCTGCCTGTTGACATAACTCTGGTTGATTTACTTCGAGATACTCAAAGGCTGGTAAAGTGCTGGCAACGTTTGGCATACCTACTTGTACTGTTGGAAATAAACGGCTCATTTGTTGGAGTTTTTCCTGCATTTTTATTAACTTGGGGATTCTGTTAATGTGCTCTAGCGTTCTTTGGTATTCAGTCATTGCCGCAGCCATAGACATATATGGTTGTTGGTACATTGCAACAGCCTCAATAGCGGGGCGAAATGCCGCTGCTGTTATAGCCTGAGCCTGCATAAGCGGAGCTGTAATGGCGGCAGTTTGCATAGCAAGCGAAGCGTAGGGCGTCTGAAGGGAGGCTTGAAGTACCTTTAGCGCTGGTGGATTGAAGATGCGTTGGGCAGTCTCCGCCATTTCGAAAATAGGATATGTATTTGTTGACAATCTTATATGGTCTTCAATGGTAGCCAATTATATCAACTTCTTTCCTATAGCCGTCCAATCTTCGGGGCGGCTTTTTTATTTTTAAATTCCTTTATGCTGTGCACTTTCCGATGTATTACACCCCGCAAGAATCTGAGCGGCCGATACTGGGCCGTGTATGAGACCGATTCGTTGGCTCGCGCAGAGCCAGCTGATAAGGTTATATTCGTAACGATAAGCATCAACAAAACTATTGAAATCGGATTGCGTAGGCAGCTGTTTGAAGATGATGTCGTCGATTATTGGTTGATATTTTTTTTGTAAGGGGTTCCAGTCAGAGGCTAGACTTTTGATTCCATAGTGATAGAAAATGTTATGGCTGCTGACAGCTATGTAATACGACGCCTCTTGACTCAGACGGAACAAGAACCGACAAAGCGCGTAGAAGGACATAGCATCGGTATAGCCATAGGCGCCAGTGACACCAGCCAACAGCCAGGGCGGAGCGAGAAGATATCGGGCAAAGCGGTTAGCTTCCGCTTCTATACGGCGGTTGGTATATTCATCCATGACCTGCCCCGAATGCAGCTGATTAAGATGCCCGCAGAAATAATGGCCAAGTTCGTGAGCTAAGGTCCATTTCTTCCGCTCGATTCTCTGTGCTTGGTTGTAGAGCAGGACATACAAATCATCATCAGGAAGATAGATTATTTTACCCTCTAAGCTATGAAAATAACGCTTGAATTGAAAAGGGGAGGGGAACCAGCCTTCCTTTTCTGCATATTGTTGATATGTCATTGCCTGAAAATTTGGCTCAAGGTCGATAAGCATATTCAACAGGCGTTTGACCTTCACAGGGAATTGTGCCGGCAACCACTCTAAATGAATATGAGCGACAATAGATAATATCTCTTTATCTGTCATGGTTAAAAATCATCCGGATCATCTACGTGCTCGTGAACTTGTTCGGCTTTCTTTTTCTTGAATATAGCTGTGTTCAGTAATTCTTCCACATCACTGTGGGGCAGTTCGTCGATAAGACGATGTAATTCAACATAAGCTTTAGGCTTTACTGTCTTGACTTCTTTTTCTGCTACAGCCTCATCGCCTCCGTCGCCCTTCTGGAAGCCGCCCGGCTCGTCGGTGCGGCCTAGGAGGTAGTCTACCGAGACGTTGAAGAAGTCTGCAAAGTCCATCAGTGCTTGGGTTTCGGGGATGCGCTTACCGTTTTCAAACATCGAAATAGCAGCGGCAGTGTATTTACGTCCATATTTGAAGTTGAATTGGCTGATGAGTTCTTCTTGTGTAAGTTGTTTGTTTTTTCGGAGTTCCTTAAGTCTAATCATTGGGAATCCCTCCTTCTATACTTACTTTAAGTATAAATTTTACTAAACTCAAAAAGAATACCGAAGAAGTTAACTTTTTTACAAAAACAGTTGACAACTTAACTTAAATAGTATATTATGTGCACATGAGATAACTTAACCGAAAAGATAAGGAGGTGAGTTACGTGGCTTATAATCGTTATGAGATGAAAGCGGCAAGAACCAGAAGAAACTTACGCCAAGCTGATATAGCCGACATGTTGGGGATAGTTCCAGTGGTTTACAGCCGCAAGGAAACTGGCGCGGGTAAGTTTTCTCTTGCTGAGGTAGATAAACTCAGGAAAGATATGGGTTTAACCGATGCCGAGATAAAGCAAATTTTTTTTGCAAACTAACTTAACTCAAAAAGGAAGCAAGGAGGAATGACATGAACGATGTTTGATGTTGAACTGCTGCGCAAGATCATGCAGCGAAATGGCATAACAAATGAGCGGCTTGCTTGTGCAATGGGAAAAAGCCGAGATAACTTGCAACGGAAATTGCGGGGCGAGCTAAGATTTACTCTTGCTGACTTGCGCATAATGCGCGAGTGCATTCCGTTAAGTGATGATGAGCTATTGCAGATATTTTTCCGAACATACGGAGTTAGATAAGGAGGTATAACCAATGAAAGTACAGACACTTGCAAACACCAACGCCAACGAGTTGGTGCGAGTTCAAAACAAGCAGGTGGTAACTACCAGTCAGAAGGTAGCCGAGGTATTTGGGAAACAACACAAGCATGTAATCGAAGCAATAGAGAATATCAAAGCCGAAAAATCGGCTCTGACAAACTTCTTCTACGAGGGGACATACCAAGCAGGCACGGGCAAGTCTTACAAAATGTACTACATGAACCGCGATGGCCTTTCGCTTCTGGTAATGGGCTTTACCGGTAAGAAGGCGCTGGAGTGGAAAATCAAGTTCATCGAGGCGTTCAATGCGATGGAAGAGAAGCTGCGGACGCCGAAGCTTTCCCCGAACCCGCATTATCGGACGCGTCTTATCAAGACGGCGGTCAAGGACATCGGCGGCACGGCAGATGCCATAGCTGAGGTGTTTGGCGTCAAGAAAGGGATGGCCACGGCGGCTGCCATGAAGATGGTGGGGAGTGCTTATGGCATTGATACGGCACCGCTGATGCCATTGCTGCCGGCAGAGTCCACACCCAGCTATATGACGCCGACAGCAATCGCCAAGCGTCTGGGCATCCTCAACAAGAAGGGCAACCCGGACCCCAAGGAAGTAAACCGTCGGCTGGCAGAAGCAGGTTTGCAGGAACGCCGGGACAAAGAATGGATCCTGACGGAAAAAGGCAAAGAGTACGGCGAGGCTAAGCCTTACACAAACAACGGGCACAGCGGGTATGTCATCAACTGGTACGATACGGTACTGGAGGTGCTGCCGGAACCGGTGGGGGCGTAAGGCGGAATGATATGAGACAGGAAGTAGAACAAATTTTTCTCAACCCAAAGGGGGGATACGCATGATTGATTATGATACATTTATTATTTTGCAGTCTTGTGTAGGGTTGCTCACTCTTCCAGTTTGCGTAGCTTGGACAAGCTGTGAAGGTAGTTGCCGATCAAAGGCTGCCCTAGTGGCGGCAACGTCAATTCTTTCGCTATTCGTTGCGTTTCTTGTAGCACAGTCAGCGCAATTTTAGTACTGATTAGAAGAAAATCTTCGGGCGCTGTATCAAAATCGTGATTGCCATCTTCATATTCCAACATATCGAGGAATGCTTTATAGAAAGACGGGTAAAGGCGAAGCGTATAAACATCCAAATATTCAAGGTTATTCGAGAGTAATTCATGCATCATAGCTCGAGTTTTGAAGGGAATATCAGGGCGAAAGCCTTCTGTGTAAAAGCCTTTGTATAGAAGGCGAACGAATGGGATATAGAACTTATCATATCGTTCTCGTAAGATGGCTTTTTTAGAATCGATTTTTGCGCTTCTACGTCCGAAAAGGTACGTCAAACCACATGTAACGATTTGAACAGAGCATGTTATTGCAGTTGGTATTAACTGAAAATCCATAGTACAACCCTTCCTGCTGATATCTCAGCGCACTAGAAAAGCAGGTCGAGTCTGGACGTTCCTCAACCTGCCAATCTGCCATATTTGTTTACCCACGAATCCGTGCAGCATGAATCTACGTTTTTTCCGCGCAACCAAGTGATAGTGTCACTTCCACCGCGATCATCATGCGGATGCGTCCAGTCATCCTTCTTGTGGCAAGCCTCTCTTTGGCGGTTATGATTCCGCCTTGAGTTTACGCCATCCGCTTCAGCTTATGGTGGGAGCAGGCGATTTCAAAAAGTTGGCCAATGTGACCACGCTCCTTTCCATCGCCCCCGTTATGGGGTGGCGTGATTTAAGCATACCACTTGAAGGCGGGTTATTCAAATATATTTGTCTAATGCGCTGAGCTATCAGCAGGAGGTGAGAGTATGAGATTTTCAGAGTTCATGCGGAAAGCCAGAGGCAATATGAGCCTGTATGAGCTTTCCAAGCGTACCGGCATAACTGCACAGCAGCTTGCGAATTATGAGAGGGGGAAGAGCAGGGCGACAATCGAGAAAGCGGCACTGATATGCAAGGAACTCGGTGTCACATATACGATTGGTTCCTGAGTATATCGTACCAGTGGTGGCACATGTCATACGTTTGCCGATGTGCTGGAAAGGAGGTGGAAGTATGGCGCAGAGCATGGTGCTTATGGATACTGCGGATGTGATGAAAGTCATGGGGTTCAAACGAACGAAGGCCGCGGGGATTGTCCAGAAAGCTAATGATTATACAGAGTCGAGGGGCTATATCACGCCTAAGCGTGGCAGCTGCTATATCAAGGCATTTTGTAAGCTGACAGGGCTTAGCCGCGGAGAAGTGTTGGAAGTCATTCGGCCTCGATCGGAGGGACAGAAGTGTCAAGAAGAGTTGGAGATGTGAACAATATTTTCTATCAAGCCCGGATGCGGGCAGCGGCTCGGGACACGGATTTCGAATCACGGGCCAGCACAGAGGGAATCGTGGGCATAAGCTCGACGAGGCTCTATCAGATCGAACGTGGCCTGCGCGAGCCGCATCGTGATGAGCTTTTGACTATGGCAAAGGAATACGATGCACCGGAATTGCTGAAAGCATATTGCAGCGAAATGTGCCCTGTGGGGGAAAGGCTGTGCGAGATGCATACAAAGACAAGTGAGGGAGAGAAAACGCAATGACTATAGATAAGGAGGTGCGAACCATGACACAGACAGAAATCCAGGAGCTGCAGCGTGTCGCTGAGAGAGCTGAAGGGCATTACCATCATGCTGTTATGACGGCTGTTGACAAGGACCGCTGCTTTGAAGTGAATGATCGGGCGCGGAGTGATGCGTTCATGCTGGGGCATATCCTCGGCAAGGCTGATGCTGAGATCATCGATGATATCGAGTCGGAAAGAAGGAAGAAACATGTCGGAGCATGAGCGGCTGGTCCGCAGGGCCATCGAGACGGAGCGGCACCGCCAGCTGGGAGCTTTCCTGCATCATGGTGTACAGGCCCTGCCGCAGATGCTGCAGATTACCTTGCTGGCGGCTATGGCGTACCTGTTCCTGCTGGTGGTGTGCGTATGAAAATTACCAGCAAGTTACCAGCACATAAAAAGACCGCTCCTGCACCACCAGGAACGGCCCGAAGTAAAAACCAAAGCTAAAAGGTTTTCATATCTATTTTACCATAGGAGGAATTTACATGTCCATGGATATCAATATTCACATCACGGCTGACAGCGAGCTTATCCGTGCGCTATCCGACATTGCCGGCTGTATGGCGGCCATCAGCATCGCCAAGGCGAATCATACCGATATGGTCCTGCCGGATAAGACCACCCAGGCGCCTGAGCCGCCTGCTGAGCCCGCCGAAAAGGCAAAGGTTACCAAGGATACCAAGAAAGCAGAAAAGCCGCTCCCAGGCGCGGCAGTGAGCCCGAAGAAGGAGAAAGAAATCAACGAGATTACATCCGTACCAAGCCAGACTGAGGAGAAAGCGGCTGCCGAAGATAAACCAACGGCAAAAGAAATCGAGGAGGTACGGGCTGCTGCCGGCGCATTCATGCGCAAGGACAAAGCGACCAATCAGCCTATCATCCAGCAGTGGCTTCTGGATAACCATCTCAGCCGTGTCGGTGCAATCGCAACGCATGCGCAGCTGGAATCGCTGCAGGCTGTCGTAGGAGGTGCCGCCAATGCCTGAGGTACACGCCCTGCTCTCGGCGTCGGGCTCGCACAGATGGCTGGTCTGTACGCCGTCGGCAAAACTCGAGGCGAAGGTTCCCGATAAGACTTCGGTCTATGCGGAGGAGGGAACGGCAGCCCATGCAGTCGCAGAACTGCGGCTGAGGAACTACCTACGTACGGGGAGAATCACCAAGAAACCAATCAAGACGATCGGTATCATCCGCGGCGCCGGCGAGCATGTCGACTACCCCGTTGACGATGAGATGTGGGAGGCTACGAGCCGGTACCTTGATGTCTGCATCGAGAAAATCAACGCGGCCCGCAAGGCGTCGAGAGATGCACAGATCTTTGTGGAGCAGCGGCTGGATTTCAGTGATTGGGTGCCCGAGGGGTTTGGTACAGGTGACCTTGTCATTATCTCAGATGGCGGCCTTGAGATCTGCGATCTGAAGTATGGCAAAGGCGTCCCCGTCGATGCCGTTGGCAATACGCAGATGAGGCTGTACGCCCTGGGAGCGTATAGTGATGTGTATCTGCTGTATGATGTCAGCCGTATCCGCATGACCATCATCCAGCCCCGGCTTGATTCCGTATCCAGTGATGAACTCACGGACAAGGAGCTCCTTGCCTGGGGCGAGACAGTAAAGCCTATCGCCCGGATGGCCTATAACGGCGAGGGCGACAAGGTGGCAGGTGCGCACTGCAAGTTCTGCCGCTGCCGCGAGACCTGCAGGGCGCTGGCAGACTACATGCTTGCATCCGTGAAGACCGACTTTGCGGCGTCGGATCTGCGGTCTGATGAAATCGCCGACATAGTCCTTAAAGCCAAGGAAATCAAGAAGTGGCTGACAGATATCGAGGAATATGCACTGGCAAAGGCGTTGGAAGGGCAAGGCTGGCCCGGGCTCAAGGTGGTCGAGGGCCGCAGCTCCCGCAAGCTGTCTGATCCTGCGCTGGCGTCCGGACTCCTGCTGCAGGCAGGGTACGCCGAAAAAGATATTTATAAGCCGCAAGAACTCAATACGCTGACGACGCTGGAGAAGCTGGTCGGCAAGAAGAAATTGAGCGAACTGCTCAAAGATGTGATTGTAAAGCCAACGGGTAAGCCCGCGCTGGTTGCTGAGAGCGATAAGCGGCCACCCATGGAGCTTGACAATATAGCCATGTCAGATTTTGACGATTCTTTACTCAACTAATTGGAGGTAATCATTATGAAAATCACTACTGGTCTCGTTCGTCTTTCCTATGCGCATTTGCTTGAGCCGGGTACTATGCCGGGCGGTGCTGATAAATACTCCGGATCCTTCATCATCCCGAAGTCCGATAAGCGCGGTGTGGCCATCCTCGAGGACGCCATCAACACCATCAAGAACGACAAAGACGCTATCGCCAAGTGGGGCGGCAAGAATACGGGCATCCGTATTCCTCTTCGTGACGGCGATACTGATCGGCCAGAAGATGCAGCATACGCCGATTCTTACTTCTTCAATGCGAATGCCAGTGTTGACCATAAGCCGAAGGTTTTCAACCGTGACCGCGTCGAGATCGCCGATCCCGAGGAAATCTACTCGGGCTGCTGGGTGCAGGCGGTAGTATCGCTTTATCCGTACAACAGCAATGGCAACAAGGGCATTGGCGTTGGCCTGCTGGCCGTACGTAAAATCAAGGATGGCGACAGCCTGGGCGGCACGGTAGTCTCGGAGAATGACTTCGATGACAGCCTGCTGGGCGATGTAGAGGACCTGCTGTAAGAGAGGAGAAAAAGCCTATGTCCACAGTAATGTGCGTGGACATCGAAACATATAGCTCAAATCATATCAAGTACGGCGTTCACAAATATGTGGACGCCGATGATTTTGAGATACTGCTGTTTGCATATTGTTTCGATGATGGGCCTGTGACAGTGATTGATTTCACCGCGGGGGAAGAGCTTCCACCCGATGTTTTCAATGCACTGCGGGACCCGAAGATACTAAAGACCGCATATAATGCGAATTTTGAGATTACTTGCTTGCAGGCAGCCTTCGGTGCTGAAAATGTCCCTGATGACCAATGGGAATGTGATTCCGTTCTCGGTCTGTATAATTCACTGCCAGCAGGGTTGGGCGTCGTTGCCAAGATCCTCGGATTTCCCGAGGACAAGCAGAAGGACACACGTGGCAAGGCGTTGATCAAGTATTTCTGCGTCCCCTGCGCCCCCACAAAAGCGAACGGCGGCCGGACGCGCAACTATCCGAAGGACGCGCCGGATAAGTGGGAGATTTTCAAGGAGTACAACGCCCAGGATGTCGTGACGGAACGGGCCATCCGTAACGCCCTCGAAAGCAACAGGCCGAGCCCCGAGGAGCATGAGATGTGGCTGCTCGATCGCTGGATCAACAATAACGGCATCGCGGTACAGCAGGAGCTGATCGTCAATGCTATCCGGATGAACGAGGAGCACCGTGGGGCGCTCTTGGCCGAGGCACAGGAGCTTACAGGTCTGGATAATCCGAACAGCCCGCTGCAGCTCCGCGGATGGCTCAGCTCCGTATTGGGCGAGGAGGTCGAGAGCCTTGATAAGGCGTCGGTGGCCAATCTCCTCGGCCGTGATATCCCGGAGCCTGTACGTCGTGTCCTCGAGATCCGGCAGGACCTCGGGAAGACTTCAATCAAGAAATATGAGGCCATGCGCGACTCCATGTGTACCGACGGCCGCATCCATGATCTCTTTCAGTTCTATGGCGCCCAGCGGACGGGCCGCTTTGCTGGCCGCAATGTTCAGCTGCAGAACCTGCCGCGCAACTCGATGTCCGATCTTGATGCTGCGAGGAATTGCGTCATCGATGGGGATACGGACATGATGGAGATGCTCTATAACGTACCCGAAGCGCTCAAGCAGCTGGTGCGCACAGCCCTGGTGGCTCCTACAGGCAGCCGCTTCGTGGTGGCCGACTTCTCGGCCATCGAAGCCCGCGTCATCGCCTGGGTGGCGCAGGAGACGTGGCGGCAGGAGGCATTTGCCGCCGGCAAGGATATCTACTGCATGTCAGCCAGCCAGATGTTCAAGGTGCCGGTTGTCAAGCACGGCATCAACGGTGAACTACGGCAGAAAGGTAAGGTGGCCGAGCTCGCTTGTGGCTATGGCGGCGGCGTTATGGCGCTCAAGGCGTTCGGGGCTGACAAGATGGGCCTTACAGATCCCGAGCTTGAGGATATTGTCCGGAAATGGCGGGAGGCATCGCCACGTATCCCTCAGCTCTGGCGTGATCTTGAGGCTGCGGCCTTGGACTGCATTCGTACGAAGCGGACGATACACCTGCCGCAGTACAGGAATGCGGCGTTTGAATGGTTCGAGGACAGCCTCATGATGGTGCTGCCGACGGGGCGCAAACTCCGATATAAGGAAGCCACCATCGGCAGCAACCGCTTCGATAAGCCTGCCATCATCTTCAAGAGCATGAACCAGACGGCCCGCAAGTGGATGAAGACGGAGACCTGGGGCGGCACGCTCACGGAGAATCTGATACAGGCCATCGCGCGGGACTGCCTATGTGCGGCGATGCTCCGGCTCAAGAACTGCAAGACAGCGCATTACAAGATATGCGCGCATATTCACGACGAGGTTATCCTCGAAGTCCCCGAAGGGGAAGGAAGCCTTGAGGATGCTATTGCCATCATGACACAGAATGAACCCTGGAACGAGGGCCTGCTGATGAATGCAGATGGATTCGAGAACAACTACTACATGAAAGATTAAGGAGGCGCGGTCATTGTTAGAGTTCCATTTCAATATAGCAACCGCACCGACACGCAACACGAAATGCTGGAAGAACAGCGAGATGAGCTGGCAGGATTTCTGCCGGCGTGTGGAGCAGCCGATTGTCACCGGCGAGACTGCAGCAGAGTACAAGGCAATGACCAAGTCAGACAAGGATCGGGCGAAAGATACCGGCGGCTTTGTCGGCGGTTATCTGGAGGATGGCATACGCAAGAAGGACAAGATCCGAAGTCGTGCGCTTTTGACGCTCGATGCGGATCATGTCAGCAATGCGGAAGCGTTCCTGTCCTCTGTGCGGCAGCAGCTCCCGGATACGGCATGGGCACTCTACTCGACGCACAGCCATACGCCGGATAAGCCAAGATTCCGCCTGGTCATCCCGCTGGGCCGTAAGGTGGCACCGGATGAATATGAGCCTATCGGCCGCCGCATCGCGCAGCGTATCGATATCGAGTCGATGGATCCGACAACCTATGAGGCCTCGCGGTTCATGTACTGGCCCAGCAAGAGCCAGGATGGCGAGTACGTCCATATCGTACACGACGGCAGCCTGCTGGCGGCCGATGCGGTGCTTGGCTCGTACGAGAACTGGCGGGACGCCACCACATGGCCGACGGCCAAGGCAGAGACTGTCGCGCGGCAGCGCGAGCTCAAGAAGCTTGGAGATCCACGCGAGAAGAAGAACATCGTCGGCGCGTTCTGCACGGCCTACACCATCAGTGAGGCCATCGCCGAGTTCCTGCCGGATGTCTATACGCCATGTGATGTCCCGAACCGCTACACCTACGCGAACGGCTCGACAACAGGCGGCTTCATCATCTATGACGACGATCTGCACGCTTACAGCCATCACGCAACGGATCCTATCAGCGGGCAGGATGTCAATGCGTTCGACCTTGTCCGGCTCAACCGGTTCATCGAACGGGATGACGATGTCAAGGAAGACACGCCCATCAATAAGCGGCCGTCTTTTCTGGCGATGGAGGCGCTGGCGAACGATGACGACAAAGTCAAGAAGATCCTGCTGGCAGATATCGCCAGCGACTTCGACGATGCGCTGCTGCAGTCAGAGAACGGGGACGGTGTAGATGATGATGCCTTTGACTGGCTGACGAAGCTCGAGCGGGGCGGCAAGGACGGCAGGACCATCAAGGCCACCGCCGGCAACTTCCTCCTCATCCTCGAGCATGATCCGCGGCTCAAGGGAATGGCAGCCCTCGACGATTTCAGCCACCGTGTGCTGCTGCAGCATGATCTGCCCTGGCGCAAGATGCGGAAGAAGGACGGCGATGTGTGGACGGATGCCGACGACGCCCAGCTCAGGAACTATATCAGCACGACCTACAGGAACCTTACAGGGAAGGCGCTTATCGATGATGCGTTCACTGAAGTTACCCAGAAGGCGCACTTCCATCAGGTCATCGACTGGTGGAAGACGCTCAAGTGGGACGGCGTGAAGCGCGTCGGCCGCATCCTTATCGATTATCTGGGCGCCGAGGACAGTGAGTACACCGAGGCCGTCACGACGCTGTTCTTCAAGGCCGGTGTAGCGCGGTGCATGGTACCGGGCATCAAGTTCGATACCTGCCTTGTGCTCACAGGGCCCCAAGGCATCGGCAAGTCGACGATCCTTGCCCGTATGGGCGGTGCCTGGTTCAATGATTCCATCATTTCTATGCAGGGCAAGGATGTCATCGAACAGCTGCAGGGCAGCCTCGTCGTCGAGCTGGCCGAGATGCAGGCCACGAAGCGTGCGGAGAATGACCAGATTAAGGCATTCATCAGCCGGCAGGTCGATAAGTTCCGCATGCCATATGGCCATCGCACGGGAGAATTCCCACGTCAGTGTATCTTTGCGGCAACGACGAATGAGGATGCTTTCCTCAAAGACCGCACAGGTGCCCGCCGGTTCCTTATCGTCCAGTGCAGCGGCGATGCCGCCAAACCACTGAAGGGTTTCACGAAGGAAGTGGCGGCCCAGTGCTGGGCGGAGCTTTTGGAGATATGGAAGGAAGACAAGAGCATGATCCTGAGTGCCGAGTTGCAGAAGGTTGCTGCCGCCATACAGGAAGAGCACTCGGAGGGCTCCGAGAAGTTCGGTCTGGTGCAGGATTACCTCGACACCTTGTTGCCATATTCGTGGGACAGCTGGGATCTTACTACGAGGCGCCAGTATCTGCGTGGCGATATGATAGAGCCGCCGGCTGGTGAGGTGGTAAGGGACAGGGTTTGTGCTATGGAAATATGGTGTGAGCTTTTCGAGAACAACCGGGCGGCAATGAAAAACGTCGACGCCAGAGAGATAAATTCCATACTGCTGCATATGCCGGGATGGAAGCCTAAAAAAGGGGGAGCAACGAGAGGACGATTAAGATTTAAGCATTATGGTTCGCAGAGGGCATTTGTCAGAGTGTCCGCAAAAAAAGAACAAAGCAGACGTGGTCAAAGTGTGTCCGATAGTGGACACACTATCGAAGAACTGCTGTAATTGGACACACTACGCATGTATCCAATGTGACCAATCAAAAATGAATTGGATACAAGATTGGATACAGCACAATCTCAGCATCTAACAGGGGCTATAAAGTAATGTATCCAATGTGTCCAATTATTTATATATAAGATTTTTTTGTAATTTAGGCGTATACGCGCGCGAGAAGAGCCTATATGCTCTCCCTAATCTGCCTAATTCACTATAAAGTATTAGAACATGAAAAAATCGGACACATTGGTAACACAGGCAAGTTCCCCAAGGTGAAAAAAACGAGGTGAGTACACGAGGAATGGACATTTTAGAAAAAGAAGTCGAGCGGAAATTGAAGGTCAGTCTGGAGCGGATCGGCTGCCTGGTGCTGAAATTTGTCAGCCCCGGCAATGCCGGTGTTCCGGATCGTATCGTCATCCTTCCGGGCGGCGGGGTCCTGTTTGTTGAATTGAAACGCCCTGGCGGAAAGCTCCGGCCGTTGCAGAGAATCTGGCGGCTGCGGCTCCAGCGACTGGGCGCCAGATATTTCAAGGTCGAAAATAGTCGAGATATTGATGCGGTCCTTGCATGGGCCAAGAAAGAAGGTGATGCCAATGAAGTTCATACCCCACAGTTATCAAGCAGAGGCGATTGACCGGATCGAACGCTATCCCCGTTATGGTCTTTTTCTGGATATGGGCCTCGGTTAGGCAAGACCATCATCACTTTGACGGCCATACAGGATCTGATTTATGACATGTTCGCCATCCAGCGGGTGCTGATTGTGGCACCAAGGACGGTGGCAGAGTCAACATGGCAGGATGAGGCGAAGAAGTGGCAGCACCTTCATTTGAGATTTTCGACAGTGCTGGGAACTCCAAGCCAGCGCATCAAGGCGCTGAAGCAGGATGCAGACTGTTATGTTATTAGCCGTGACAGTGTCACATGGCTCTGTGAGTATTACCGGTACCAGCTGCCTTTCGATATGCTGGTGCTGGATGAGTCATCGAGTTTCAAGAATCCACAGGCGAAGCGGTTCAAGGCCCTGCGAAGGGCGCGAACCTGCTTTGACCGGGTGGTGCTGTTGACAGGAACGCCAGCGCCAAACACGCTGATGGATATCTGGAGTCAGATCTATCTGCTGGACGGCGGAGAGGCACTTGGCAAAACCATCACTTCTTACCGTACCCGGTATTTCAGACCGGCCCAGACCAATGGCTATATCGTCTACAGTTACCGACTGCGTGATGATAAGGCAGAGCAGGAAATCTATGACGCTATTGCGCCGGAGGTTATGAGCCTGAAAGCCGGGGATTATCTGAAACTGCCGCCAAGGATTGATAATGTCATTCGCGTGGAAATGGATTCCAAGGCGCAGAAGATTTACAAGTCCATGGAGAAAGATCTGGTTCTCGGTCTTGGAACTGATGATGAAATTACCGCCATGACTGCAGCGACTCTTAGTAATAAACTCCTGCAGCTGGCCAACGGCAGTATTTATACCGACGATGGGAATATCGTTGATGTCCATGATGCCAAGATTGATAAGCTGGCTGAAATTGTGGAGGCCAATGAGGGAAAGCCCATTTTGGTATTTTATGCTTATAAGCATGACCTTGAGAAACTGCAGCATAACTTTCCGGAAGCGAAACTCTTGACGGGGGCCGTCGAGATGCAGGAATGGAACCGAGGGGAAATCCCGATGCTGCTTGCTCACCCTGCATCCTGCGCTTATGGATTAAATCTGCAGGCGGGCGGCAATATCATTGTATGGTTTGGGCTGACATGGTCATTGGAACAGTATCAGCAGGCCAATGCGAGACTGTACCGTCAGGGGCAGGATAAGCCGGTGATTATCAACCACTTGGTTACAAAGGGAACCATCGACGAACAGGTAATGAAGGCCCTGCAAAGTAAAGCCGCCGGGCAGGATGCCCTGCTTGCAGCAGTTAAAGCGAAGATTCGAGAGTATGGAGGAAAATAGAATGCATTTGAAAGTTTGTAAGCCCGAGGAAACAATGGAAAAACAGCTGGAGCACATCGGCTGTGAGTTTGAGGAACTGGTCAAGGCACTGGCCATCTATCGGAATGATCCGACGGCGAAGAACCGGGCCGAGGTGCTGTTTGAGGCGCTGGACCTTATGACTTGTACCAAGAGCTTTATCGCCATGGAATTTACCGAGGATGAGACAACCGCAGGGGTCGACAACATAAACAGCAAGAACTACGTACGGCACTACCGTCTGGATCAGCAAGGAGATGAGTGAGATGGGATTCTTCCGCAAGATGAACCGCAAGAAGGAACAGCGTTTCCGTAATACCGCAGAGTATTCTGCCCGCAAAGGCGAACAGGCCCGCCGCGTAGAATGGCACGCCACTACCAAGCAGATCCTTTGGGACCGTGCGGTCCTTAATGATGCCTATTCGAATCTGATGCTTATCTTTGATGCAGCAGCCCATGACGTCATGAAGTTCGGTGCTGGCCGAAGGGAACAGCTGCACAAAAAGATGTCCAGATATCTTGCGGCTTTGAAAGCCGATCTTGTCAGCACACATGAAATGGAAGGCCTGCTGCATGAAGAGGCGAAAATGGACATTACGAAATCGGATATGCCTATTGAGGAGCGCGATAAAAGCCTGCGTCGGCAGGTAGTAAACGACCTGTCTGCCGTATTCCTGCTGGCGCTGATGGATGAATTCGGGTACAAAGGAAAACTGCTGGATCGTATTTACCGAAGAGCTGCTGATTTGTCCGAGTCCTTGTCGAAAGGGGAAATGACCCAGGATGAAATCCAGGAAACGCTGCTGCCGAAAAGAAAGAGGGCGATAGCATGAGTACATTTACCGTCAAACGGCAGCCGCCAATGAAGACCAAGACCTTCCGGTTGCCGACGCCTCTGCTGGAACAACTTGAAAAGACTGCACAGAAGTATGGGGTATCTACCAATGATTTTGTCCGCCAGTGCTGCGTGTACGCACTTGGCTGTATGGAAAGTGAGGAATTCGATGATCCAGACGATAATCGATGACTTGGCCAGTTTGCCAAGGCGTGTGCAGCCTGTCCGACACATATTGAGCCGTGAACGCCGGCACCGCGAAATGCTGGCACGGGAGGAGAAGTTCCAAGCGTTCGTGGAAGCTGAGCGGAAGAAAGCGAGGCATAAGAAATGATTTGGACGGTAGTATCGTTTATGGCAGGAGCTCTTCTGGGGGCCATTGTCATTGCGTTCTTTATCGGTGCACGAATTTTGAACCGTGAGATCGAAGATTGGGAAAGAAGGATTTATGATGCTATCAGTTAGACAGGCTGCAATTGAACGTCGAGAGCGTAAAAGGATGAACTTATGGTATTGGACAAAACGCTTGCCATGTTTGAAGAGGTGGCGAATGCGCATAATCGCGGAAAGATTAGGGGGAGGTAAAAGATGAGTGTCATTGATAACGTGAATCACCCGAAGGATTACGAACTGCCGGGAGGCGGGGAAACTATCGACTTCATCGGAGCAGTTTGTGGCGCCGGCGTGGATGAGTATTATCGGGGTAATATCCTCAAGTATATCTGCCGGTATAAGGAAAAGGGCGGGGCTGAGTCGCTGAAAAAGGGCCCGTTGGTATCTGGATAAACTTATAGCGTTCCAAGAGGCAAAAGAGGAACTTGAAACGAAGGAGAGTGCTGATGGAGAATAACGAGCAGGATATTGTTGAGGGTATGAGAGAGGATCGTAAGGTCGCCGAGGGATATATCCTTCAATATGAGGACATACAGGAGCGCTATGACAGGCAAAAGGCAGAGTGGATGGAGAGCGGCCGTCCGCCAGTAGATACGAACACAGGTGGCGGGAAAAGCAATCTGCCAGGGCATCCAGTGGAATCGGCGGCAATCAAATCTGCTGAGTACGATGCTGAGCATCCAGAATATCTATGGCTGCGAGCGGTCGGGATTGCACTCAGGACATTTGGTGAACGCAAACGCATATTCATTGCCTGCCGGCAGGAGGCCGAAAGACATAACGCAGGAGGTCGTGGAAGACATGGCTGGGTGCTCTACACCCAGCGCCGATATAGCGAGGAAATTGAACGTAGGTTCATCAACGTAAATGGATGGATGAGTGATAAAACAGTTCGGTTGTGGTGGCAACAAATTCTTGAATGCATCGTAGAAATTCACCTGCGACTAAAATAATTAAAAAACGGTAACCGTTTTATAGACAAAAACCGTGTTATAGTATTACCGTAAGGTTTTTGCAAGGAACCTCCTAATTCTAAAATACACACTGAGTCATAGAAAAGACCACCGGCAGCATGGTGGTCTTTTCTATTGGGATTTTACAGGGGAGCGTGGTGATGATGTGACCAAATTGACAGAAAAGCAGAAGCGGTTCGTTGATGCATATATTGAGACAGGCAACGCAAGCGAAGCGGCAAGAAGGGCTGGATATAGCCCTAAAACAGCATTTCGAAGCGGGCAGGAAAATATGCAGAAACCTGCAATCCAGCAGGCTATCGAGGCCCGGCTCAAGGAAATCGAGAGCAAGCGGATCGCAAATGCAGCCGAGGTTCTGGAGTTCCTCACATCAGCACTGCGCGGTGAAGTTACGGATGAGAACGTTGTCATCGAGGGCACTGGCGACGGTTGCAGCGAAGCCCGGATCATCGAGACAAGGATTTCTTCGAAGGACAGGCTCAACGCCGCCCAGCAGCTTCTCAAGCGCTTCCCGCGTCAGATGGATGTGGCAGAACAAAAGGCCCGCATTAAGCGCCTTGCCTCCGAACTGGAAAGCTTGGAGAAAGCGAACGGCGTAGAGTCGGTGCAGATTGTTGATGATTTGAGGGAGGACGACACGGATGACGAGGCACAATAAAAGGCCGCGCTTAGTAGCACAGCCTTTTTGTGGAAATGTGTTAGATAGGATTATCCTTGCGGCAGGTATGGATCGCGCCCATGAGAATCTTTTTGGCTAATCTGGCCATTGCGATTGTGAATGACTAATTTGGTGCCCTGGTTTTGGGCAATTTCGCGGGCTCTGTCGATAGCTTCTTGCTTGGTGTTGGTAATGGCGGTGGCGCGACTGTTACCCTCGCCTTTAACCGCCCAACCATTTCCATGCGGAACAACATGCTGATTCGGCATAGTAATCACCTCCTTCCAATAGTCAATTATATCACTGGAGGAAGTATGATGCAGAAAGTGGTTAGCCTTTTTCAGTGGGAGGTGCACACCTATTTCTGGGGAACGGCAGTGAAGGAAAGGCGTACAGGTAAATGGGTGGCAGCATTTTTGAGCCCAGGTGGGCAGGAGATTAATTTAGAGGGCTTGAATGCTGAGATTCACGAAAATGGGATTGAGTTTATTGATGAGTAAGGAGGATGACACGGATGACGACGATAAGGCTGAGTAATATTGTGGCCCGATCGTTCTGGGGCGTGCATCAGGATATCAAACGGCATGGCCATACTTATTACTGGATGAAGGGCGGCCGCGGTTCTACCAAATCCTCATTCGTGAGTACCGAGATTCCCCAGCTTTTAATCCGAAATCCCGAGTGTCATGCGGTGGTGCTCCGCAAGGTCGGCAACACCATCAAAAACAGCGTATATCCGCAGGTGCAATGGGGAATCGAACAGCTGGGGCTTATCGACAAATTCAAGTACAAGACCAGTCCGCATGAAATCACCTACAAAGCGACAGGTCAGAAAATCCTGTTCTTTGGCTGTGATGACCCGCAGAAAATCAAGTCCATCAAATTGCCCTTTGGCTACATTGGGATAGTTTGGCTGGAGGAGCTTGACCAGTTCAGCGGCATGGAGGAAATACGAAACCTCAATCAGTCGCTTTTACGTGGCGGCCCTAAATATTGGGAGTTCTGTTCCTTCAACCCGCCCAAGAGTCAAAATTCCTGGGTAAATGAGGAGCAGTTGCTGGACGATGACACAAGGCTTGTGCATCACTCCACTTATCAGACGGTGCCGGAGGAATGGTTAGGCGAGCAGTTCTTTAACGATGCCGCCCGCCTGAAGGAGAAGAATGAACAGGCTTATCGGCATGAATATCTGGGGGAAGTCACCGGCACCGGCGGCGCAGTGTTTGACAATGTGGAGGATAAACGCCTATCTGACGATGATATTGCCGCCTTTGACCATTTATACCATGGCCTTGACTTCGGCTTCTCTATGGACCCGCTGGCGTACGTAGGGATGCATTACGATGCCAAGCGGGAAGAGCTGTATATCTTCGATGAGATTTACCAGCAGAAACTAAAAAACAGTATGGCGGCTGAGATGCTTAAACCGAGAGTTAAGAACGACCGCCTTATTGCGGATTCTGCTGAGCCGAAATCCATTGCAGAGATGCGGGATTACGGCCTGCGCATCACAGGAGCCCGCAAAGGCCGCGATTCTGTGGAACATGGTATCAAGTGGCTGCAGGATCGGGCAAAAATCTATATTGATAAGCGTAGATGCCCCAATGCCTACCGCGAGTTCGTGACCTATGAGTACCAGCGGAACCGACAGGGGCAATTTGTTTCCGCTTATCCCGACGAGAACAATCATGCAATCGATGCTTGCCGATATGGCTGCAGTGAGCTCATGAGAGCGGGCGGCCTTCGTATCTTCAAGTAAGGGGGTGAGATTATGGATTTAGCAACAGCCAAGAAGCTGATTACGAAATATACGCAGGGGCATTCTGATTTTATTGCTCGGGCGGCAGAGGGCCAGCGGTACTATGAGGTCAAGAACGACATTTTATACCGTAAGCCGCGTCGGCAGGATACATCGACACCGAAAACGATGGACGATGCCAATCCGCTGCGCCAGGCTGACAATAAGATCCCCTTCAGCTTTTACAAGCTCCTGGTCAATCAGAAGGCAGGCTACATGTTTACGGCGCCTCCGCTGTTTGATGTTGGGGACGATGCTGCCAATAAGGCCATCACGGAAACGCTGGGCGATTCCTACGCCCGCAAATGCAAAGACTTGTGCGTCAATGCCTGTAATGCAGGTGTGGCCTGGTTGCATTATTGGATGGATGACAGCAAGGGCTTCCAGTATGGTGTCGTGCCGAGCTATGAGATTATCCCGGTATGGAGTCGCAAGCTTGACAAAGAACTGCTGGCGGTGCTTCGGGTCTATAAGGATTTCGATGATGCCGGGGATGAATGGGACATCTACGAATACTGGACGGAGACGGAGTGCGAGACCTTCCGTAAGCGTTCGGGCGATGATGTGATTACCGGCCTTACGACTTATCCGATGTTTACGGACTTTTATCTGGCGGGATTGTCGGATGCCGATAATCAGATCCGCCACGACTACGGCCGTGTACCGTTCATTCCGTTCTTCAACAATAACACAGCCAGTCGCGACCTCGATGAGGTAAAAGCACTTATCGATTCGTATGATAAGACCTTCAGCGGCTTTGTGGATGACCTCGAGGATATCCAAGAGGTTATTTTTGTGCTCACAAACTACGGCGGTCAGAATCTGCAGGAATTCCTGAGTGACCTGAAATACTACAAGGCCATACAGGTTGACTCCGCAGGAGATGGGGACAAGAGCGGCGTGTCTACGCTGAACATTGATATCCCGGTAGATGCCCGGGACAAGCTTCTGGAGATTACCCGCAAGGCGATCTTTGATATGGGCCAGGGCGTTGACCCCCAGCAGCAGGGAATCGACCATGCCAGTGGTGAGGCGATGAAGTTCCTATATGCTTTACTGGAACTCAAGGCGGGGCTTATGGAAACTGAGTTCCGTATCGGTTTTGGTGAGCTTGTCAGAGCTATTGCAAAGGCCAAGGGGGCGCAGGTAAATTCAATCGTTCAGACATGGACGAGAACCAGCATCCGCAATGATTCCGAGCTGGCTGAAATCTGCAGCAAGTCTGTGGGGATTATCTCAAATAAGACCATCCTCAAGAATCATCCCTTCGTTGAGGATGTCGAGGCAGAAGAAAAACAGCTTGATCAGGAAAAAGAGGATATCGAGGCGGCGCAGGATGCTTATAACAGCGCTTTCCAGTCGCCCCTTGATAAGAATAAAACGTCGGGAGGTGATGAGGATGTATGAGCTGTTGTGTCTGTATGCTGAGAAATTCGGGCAGGATTTCCCGATTTCCGCAGTGATGGAGAATTCCAACGAGAACGGCGTTATCCAGCTGGTGCAGAAATGCCTGGTTGATGGTAAGCCGTTCGAAGTACCCAAGGCAGAGAAATCCAAGGGCAAGAAATAACCGTTCCTTATGGTGGCAGGTTACCACCGTAAAAACCGGATAGGAGAGATTGACCAATGAACATTCACGAGTTACTGAAAAATATCGGTGTTGCCGACGACAAGATGGGCGAAGCTGAACAGGCTGTGAAGAACTTCCTCGATGGCGAATTCGTCCCCAAGAGTCGGTTCAACGAGGTGAACGAGAGCAAAAAAGCACTGACTGACCAGCTGGCAGAACGTGACAAGCAGCTTGGATCCCTCAAGAAAAACGTGGGCGATAATGAAGGCCTCAAGAAACAGATTGAGGAACTGCAGGCCGCCAACAAGCAGCAGAAGGCCGATTTCGAGGCGCAGGCCAAAGCCTTGAAGATTGACACGGCCATCAAGCTGGCGATTGGTGACAGCGCCCAGGACGCCGATATCGTAACGGGCCTTATTGACAAGGACAAACTCATCTTAGGCGAAGATGGAAAAGTCGCTGGATTAACCGAGCAGGTGGAAGCCCTCAAAAAGGATAAAGGTTTTCTTTTTAAGGCCACCATCGGCAAACCGAACTATCAGCCCAATGGCGGGGCGGGTCAGCCGCCCGCTGCAAATCCGTTCAAGAAGGAGAGCTTCAACTTGACGGAGCAGGGCAAGTTGCTTAGAGATAACCCCGAGCAGGCGCGCGCATTGGCTGCCGAGGCGGGAGTGAAGATTTAAGGAGGAATTGAATTATGGGAACTACTTTAGCAGACGTTATCGTCCCAGAACTGTTTACGCCGTACACGGTGCAGAAAACCATGGAGCTTTCCGCATTGTTCCAGAGTGGCATTATCGCGCACTCTCCGGAGTTTGACCGCCTCGCAAGTGAAGCGGCCCCGGTGCATAACATGCCGTTCTTTGAGGATCTGACTGGTGATTCCGAGAACGTGGTGGAAGGTGCCGACCTCACCGCCGCAAAGATCACAAGCAAAAAGGATGTCTCCACGACCATTCGCCGTGCGAAGTCATGGAGCGCCACCGACCTTTCTGCAGCACTGGCTGGCAGTGATCCGATGGCTGCTATCGGCTCTCTCGTTGCTGGTTTCTGGGCCCGTGACATGCAGAAGGAGCTCGTCAACGAGCTGAATGGCGTCTTTGGCAGCTACACTGCTGATGGCACCACGGTAACCCCGCTGGAAGACCATATCCTCGATATCTCCGGCAAAACGGGCGACGCGGCCAAGATTTCCGCTTCTGCTTTCATCGATGCCTGCCAGCTCCTGGGCGATGCTCAGAGCCAGCTGACCGCAGTAGCTATGCACTCTGCAACCAAGGCATACCTCAAGAAGCAGAACCTCATCCAGTTCGAGCGTGACTCCACGGATGTTGAATTTGAGACGTATCAGGGCCGCCGTGTCATCGTTGATGATGGCTGCCCGGTAGCAAACGGCGTATACACCACCTACCTGTTCGGTAACGGTGCTATTGCCTACGGTAACGGCTCCCCAACGGGATTTGTACCGACGGAAATTGACCGTGATAAACGTAAGGGCTCCGGCGTTGATTACCTCATCAACCGCAAGACGTTCATCCTGCATCCGCGCGGAATCAAGTTCACGAACGCTGTTCGTGCCAACACGGAAACTGTGAGCCGTTCGGAGTTGGCCAACGCCCAGAACTGGGAGCGTGTTTACGAGCCGAAGGCAATCCGCATGGTCGCGTTCAAGCACAAGATCGGCTGATGAAAGGAGCGCCGCATGAAAAGTTCTGCTTATTGGCAGCGCCGGTTTGAAGAACTTGAAGCGGCGCTTTTGCAAAAGGGCGAACGGTATAACGCCGATGAGGTTGAGCGGCAGTTCCAACTGGCCATGGCGGAGATTGAAAAGGAAATTGCCCGCTGGTATCAGCGTCTGGGCGATAACAATGAAATCTCGGCCGCCAATGCGCGCAAGCTGCTCTCGCGGGATGAGCTGAAAGAGTTTCACTGGACTGTGGAAGAGTACATAAAAAGAGGGCGTGAGAGCAATTACACCGACAAGTGGAAAAAACAACTCGAAAACGCATCCGCAAAGGTACATATCACCCGGTTCGAGGCTATAAAGCTACAACTCCAGCAACAGCTTGAGGTGCTTTACGGTAATCAGGTGGATGGGCTGGATAAGCTCATGAAGGATATCTACACCGAGGGCTTCCGCAGGAGTGCCTTTACGATAGATACCGGCATGGATGTCCATTATGATTTGTCTGCGGTTAATCCTCAGCGTATTGATACCATCGTAAAAAATCCCTGGGTCGCTGATGGAAAGAACTTCTCCGACAGGTTGTGGCGGGATAAGGATAAACTGGTAAGCACGCTCCAGCAGGAGATGCAGAACGCCGTTACTCGTGGCGATAAGCTCGATACGGCGGTCAAGAACATCGCCAAGCGGATGAATGCCGCAAAATCTGCAGCCGCCCGCCTTGTTATGACGGAGAGCGCTTTCATCAGCGGAAAAGCCCAGCGGGATTGTTTTGCTGACCTTGATGTTGAGGAATACGAGTTTGTGGCCACCCTTGACCGTAAAACATCGGAGATCTGCCGTGCACATGATGGCAAGGTGTACAAGGTGAAGGACTATAAGCCTGGAACCAATGCACCGCCTATGCACTGTTGGTGCCGGTCCTGCATCGTGCCTTACTTTGGGGATGATGAGAAAGCAGAGCTCACAAAGACAGATATTCAATTCAAGAATATGGATGGAGCCAATTGGGACAAAACCAAACTGCTTCTTGGCAAACTATCATCGGAGTATAAGACCAAATTAAAGACGGTGGAGCACAAGGCAGACAGGAAAACTATCCAGTCTGGTTCAGGCGAGGTTGATATAACATCCTCGTCAATGAGACTATCTTCTACTCTCGATGATGTTGTGGTGCATGAGTTTGCGCATACCTTGGCTGTGGAAAAGGCGGATAAATTTGGCCTTACTGATAATCATCTGTTTTGGAATGAGATTCGGAAGATACGAACCGCCTACCGAAAAGCTAGAGCAAAGAATCCAAATATCTCCATTAGTGCGTATGCTGATAATCCAGATAAGAATTATCTGGATGAATTTATGGCTGAGGCTTTTGCACACGCAAAATGCGCAGAAATGGGCCTTCAAACTCTGGGCTTTGGAAAGGACTATACCTATTCCAAGCAGGTATTGGAGGTTATCGACAAATACTTTAAGTTGCCGAAAACAGAAATCGGACGGCAGTCAGTTGCTTTTAAGTCGATGGATAAGCGTGCAGCGCGTGACCCGGATACCGGGAAGCGTGTCATGGTGCCAGCGGATATGACTTATCCCGAATGGGAGAAGAAGTTCTCAAACCGGACATCTAGCCAGAATAGCTTGATAAATGATATAATACCCCGTGGTAGCAATAGAGGGGTGTCGAAAGTGTCAGATGTGCATTATGTAGGAAAATTGGATAAGTCGCTATATGAGTGTGTGACAAAGGATATAAGGACAGACGATGTCATTATAACTGATGAAAGAATTCAGCATATTAAGGATCACCACCCAAAGGACTATGAAAGATTTATGCAATACTTCCCATTAATTGTTGCCGCGCCAGATTATATCTTTGAGGCTAATTTGCCAAATACGGCCTTTCTGTTAAAAACATTTAGGACGAAGAATGAAAATTTCAATATTATCTTGCGTTTGGCAACATCTGATGACCCTGATAATTATTCAAATTCTATCATAACCTTTATGAAAATAAGTGATAAAAAAGCGAGGAAATATATCAGAAACAAGAAAAAACTTTACACGAGGCCGAATAATAGCTATAATGAAAGTAGCTGAAGAGGGTCTCTTGAGGTAGTAGATTTCGTGTCGACTACACGCCGCTGGCAAGACAGAAGGTAACTTCGAGTAGATGCAGGGGAATGGCACGCCTGCCAAGGGACTCTCAAAGTTTGAATTATAGCATCTGCGGATTTGCAGGTGCTTTTATTATGCGTATTCTTGGGGAGGTAAACCATGGCAGCCAATGATTATCATGTGATTGTCTATCAATTGCTAAGCTACCTGTACGAGTGCTTGAAGGAAGGCCAATTCCCGAATATAGATGCGCTGGACAAATTCCGCGTTGACAAGAATATCAACGAGCGGTATTGGGATTACATTCTAATACATCTGCTGGAGGATGGCCTTGTTGAGGGTGCATCTTTAGTGGCTATTCCCGGCAGGGACTGGCCAGGGATAAAGTACACTCGTCGTTTCGCGATTACGCCTACGGGAATCAGCTATCTGGTAGAAAATTCGCTGATGCAGAAAATGAAAAATATGGCTGAACAGGGATTGATTTCTACAATCCCGTCGTTCATTGCAAAGTTTATGGGTATGTGAACCGTCTGAGCAGTCAGGCGGTTTTCTTATGCCCATTTTTTAGGAGGTGGGTAAATGGTGACACTTGAACTTGAAGCGCTAAAGTCGCTATTAGGGCTGGCGGTATCGGATACATCGCAGGATGCCATTCTCACGTTCGTACTGGATGATGTGCAGGAAGTTATTCTGAACTACTGCAACCTTGACGAACTGCCCAACGGCTTAAAGAACACGGCCTACCGCATGGCCATGGACCTTTATCGCAATGAGGGTGTTGGCGATGCGGATGGAGCGGGCGGAAACGTAACTTCCATCAAGGAAGGCGATACGCAGGTAAACTTCGGCTCTACCAAGTACGAGGCAACCTTTGCGGCCTCCCTGCTAAAGAATTATATTCCGCAGTTGAACCAGTATAGAAGGCTGAGGTGGTAACCAATGGGCAAATATGAAAGTGCGCTGAGGCGCGCCCGAGGCCTGTTGGAGAGCTGTTACGATGGAACCTGCACAATTTATCGTTATGAGCAGACGAGGGCCGCCACAGGGGAGGATATCAAGGAGCGAACCGTTTATCTTGAAGAGGCTCCTTGCCGATTGTCCTATGACCGGGCACCAGCGGCAGCCGATTCTGTTACGGCTGATACGATTGAACAGGGAATAACGCTTTTCCTTGCGCCGGATGTGGCTATTCCTCCGGGGTGCTATATCACGGTTACGCAATGCGGGGTTACCACGAACTATGAAAACAGCGGCCCTGCTAAGGTGTATGCCACACATCAGGAAATTGCCCTAAAGCTGGCAGAGGAGTATGCGTGATGGCAAAGGTAGATAATAGCGGACTGGAAATGCTCAGGGCCAGAATCAATGAGGCGCTGACAGGGCCACAAAAGCAGCAGTTTTTTGAGAGCTCCTGCAGGGAGATGGCCGCCCGCTTCTTGACCAAAGTCATCAAGCGTACACCGGTCGGTAATGGCGTATTTGAAGCTGTCCGCAATAACGATGGCACTTATGCCAAGGGCAAGAACGGCAAGCCTAAGCTCAAGAGGCTCACCAATGGCGGCACACTTCGCCGGGGCTGGACAGCAACGAGCGAGGGAGCGGCCAAAAGCGGCGGGCAGACCAACCCCATGCAGTTTTCACGAACGATACATGTTTCCCATCAGGGGAACTATTACATCATCGTGGTAAAGAATCCGGTGTCCTATGCCTCGTATGTGGAGTATGGCCATCGGCAGCAGAGCGGCAGGTTTGTGCCGGTGCTTGGCAAGAAGCTAAAGAAAAGCTGGGTTCGCGGTCAGTTCATGATGACCAAGAGCGCTAAAGAGCTTAGTGCGCAGGCGCCAGCTATCCTGCAGCGGAAGCTGAATAAGTTTTTACGGGAGGTATTCGATGGGCAATGATATAATCACGGGTATCATTCAGAAATTGCGGGATACCTTCGGAAGTGAAACAACAGTATATGTGGATGAAGAGAAGCAGGAGCTCAGCGAGCCCTGCTTTTTCATTCGGATATTGACGGTATCACAGGATTTGGTTATTCGAAACCGATACCGAAGAGTATACAGTCTCGATATTGAGTACCATCCGGAAGAACGGGAAAAAATTGCCCGCGAGCTTGCGGAGGTGGCAGATACCTTATCCATGGCACTGGAATATATCCATATCGGCGACAATCTTACCCGTGGTACTGGTATCCATTATGAGGTACAGGACGGTGTCCTGCATTTCTTCATTGATTATGATTTCTTTGTGTTCAAGGTCCTCGACCGGGAAGAATACATGGAAACCCTTATACAGACTGGCCATTTGAAGGAGTGAACAGTATGGCAGATAAAAAGAAAGCGGCCGAAGCCACCTATACGAAGGAGGCGCTGGCCAATTCCAAGAAATATCGTGCTTGGCGCGATGTGCTGATGATTGCCTTGGAGTATGACAAGCAGTATACGATGGCAGAGGCGGACGCCACCATTGATAAGTTCAAAACGACAAAAGTTGTTGAAAAGGTAAATGGGAAGGAGTGATTTGAATGGCACTTGGTGGCGGCAATTGGCTGTTTCAGAATAAGAAACTGCCGGGCACTTATATCAATTTCGTTTCCCAAGCTCGCGCAACCTCGGACATTTCTGACCGGGGCTATGGCACGATGCCTCTGGAGCTCGACTGGGGCCCTGTTGGGGAGGTATTCACGGTAACAGCAGAGAACTTCCAGGAGAATAGTATTGCCTACTTTGGCTATGACTACACGGCGGATGAGCTGAAACCGCTTCGGGATTTGTTCCTCAACCTTAAGACCGGGTATTTCTGGCGTTTGGATAATGGCGCTGTGAAGGCGGCCGGCTCGATTGCAAGAGCCAAATACCCGGGCATCCGCGGCAATGATATCACGGTGGCAGTAACGGCTAACGTAGATGACCCCACAAAAGTCGATGTCGTAACCTATATGGTGGTTGACGGTACCAACGCAAAGGTGGATGAGCAGAAGAGCGTCAGTACCTGGGATGATGTTGCCGATAACGATTATGTTGACTGGATCCGCACGGAGGATTTGGAGCTTACTGCAGGGGTAACCCTTTCGGGCGGTTCCAATGGCGATTCGATTACCGGTCTGCAGTATCAGGAATACATCGATGCTATTGAGCCGTATTACTTCAATACCATGGGGTATGCAGGCAGTGACAGCACGATTCAGCAGCTCCTTATCCAGTTCACGAAGCGCATGCGTGACAGCTCGGGCGCTAAGTTCCAGCTGATTATCTATGGTCGTGAGAATGTGGACTATGAGGGCGTTATCTCCCTCAAGAACGCCGTCAAGGATGCGGGTGCGCTGCCTGGCTCTGCGGTTTACTGGCTGACTGGTGCTGAGGCCTCCTGTGCAGTTAACGCCTCTTGCACCAATAAGACGTATGATGGTGAGTACACCATCAATACGAAGTACAAGCAGACGGAACTGGAGCAGGCCATTACGTCGGGTATGCTGATGTTCCACAATGTGGCTGATTCCGTATCTGGCGATGTGGTGGGGGATGTCAATATCCTTGAAGATATCAACACCTTCACGAGCTTTTCGAAGAAGAAAAACCAGGACTTCTCTCTCAATCAGGTTATCCGTGTGCTGGATCAGATTGCCATTGATATGGCTCGTCTGTTCAACAAAACATATATGGGCAAGGAACAGAATGACCCAAACGGTCGTGTGGGGCTCTGGGGCGATATTGTGGCACTTCACAAAGAGTATCAGCGTGTCCGTGCCATTCAGAACTTCGATCCGAAGGATGTCCCTATCCCGACACAGGGCGAAGCCAAGACTTCAGTTATGTCGGACTATGCTGTACAGCCGACTTGCTGCATGGAAAAACTCTATCTCACTGTTCGGGTCGCGTGATAATTGGATTATTGGGCGAGGGCAACCTCGTCCTTTTACTTAGAAAGGAGAATCATACATGGCTATTGATGCAATCCGCACGATGCAGGCAAAAGATGTTGTTGCCGCCAAAATGGCAAGTGCGTTTGTAACGATTGATGGCAACCGCTATTTGCTGTTCCAGGCAAAAAATCTTGAAGCCAAGATGGAAAAAGATAAACAGGATGTGGCTATCCTGGGGCGCATGACCAAAGGGCATAAAACTGTAAGTGTTAACGGTACTGGCTCCATGACCATCTATAAGAATACGGCACTCTTTGATAAGATGCTGCTCAAACTCAAGAGCACGGGCGAGGATACCTATTTCGATATGCAAATAACCAATAATGATCCGACCTCAGCAGCAGGGCGACAGACAACCATTTTGAAGGACTGCAACATTGACAGTGCCGTGGTAGCTAATTACGATGCTGATGGTGAATGGCTGGAACAGGATATCGACTTTACCTTTGAAGATATCGAACAGCCGGAGCAGTTCGCCCAGTTGGATGGCATGTCGGTTTAAGGAGGATATATAAATGGCTGAAGAAAATCTGCAGGCGTTCCTGCTGGAAAATGCAATCAAAGCAGATGAGATTGAGTATGTGGCATCGCCCCGCTTTGTGTCCGGCGGAAAACCGGTGCCTTGGAAAATCTCTCCCATCACGAATGATGAGAATGAGGCACTTACGAACCGGTGCAGACGTAAACAGTTTGTTCCGGGCACCCGCGAGACTCGTATGCGGGTAGACCAGGAAGCGTATGCAGCAGAGCTTATCTGCGCCTGCGTGAAGTATCCGAATCTCAATAGCGAACAGCTCCAATCCTCGTATAGTGCTGTGGGCGCCGCTGATTTGGTCAAGAAGATGCTTACGCCTGGCGAATATCAGGATTTGTTCAGCGCCGTTATGCAGGCCAATTCCTTTGATATCGGCATGGACGAGAAAATCAAGAAAGCAAAAAACTAATCGAGGGAGACGACTTTTATGCGAATATCGCATATTATGCTCTCCACAAGTTCCATTGGCCGCCCAGTAAGCTCTTTGGCCTTCCTGAACCCGAGCGTGCTTTCGTCTTTGCGGCGATTGCTGTCAAGCTGAAGAAGGATAAGGAAGAGGCCAAGAAGGCCAAACGGCGGAAAAAGTAAAAGATAAGCTCTCATCGGTTGGGGGCTTATTCTTTTGCTCAAAATGATAGAAAGGAGGATGTGTATGGCTACGATACAGCAGGCTATATCTTTGGCAGATGGTGTTTCACCGGTGCTGGGCAAAATTGGCCGCAATGTGGACAAAACCATTGGACAGTTCAATCGTGCGGCAGGTGCAGCAACACGTATGGAAGCTGCGGCAGAGCAAGGGTCCATGGGTATAGCAAACGGCGTGGAAATGGCAATGGGCCCCGTTGGCCGTTTGGGCAGTATGGTTACCAATCTAAGCGGTAAACTGCGTACAGCAGGAAGCGGAGCCTTTAGCGGTCTACGTGAGGCTATGTCGGGAGTAGCCGGGCAGTTTGCTATCGCCACAGTGGCGGCAAATGCGTTTATGGCGGTTCTTTCGCAACTGGGAGAATTGCCGGGGCGTTTGATAAAAGCCAGTGATGCCTATGCGGGAATCATGGCCCGACTGCGCTTGGTGGCTGGTGGCGCCCAAAAGGCTGCAGAGCTTAATGAACTGATATACAGTTCCGCTCAAAGGGCCCGCGGCAGTTATGACCAAATGGCAGATTCGGTATCCAAGATAGCCATGACAGCCAAGAAAGCATTCCCCGATCCGAAGGAAGTCGTACCTTTCATGGAAGGAATTCAGAAGCTTTTCGTTATTGGTGGTACTGGCATCGAGCAGCAGAAGGATGCGCTCCTCCAGTTGACGCAGGCACTCGGTTCTGGGAAATTGCAGGGTGATGAATTCCGTTCCATCGCCGAAGCGGCCCCGCTCATTGAGCAGATGGTGGCCAAGTATATGCAGATTGATCCTGGCAAGCTAAAAGAGATTTCTAGTCAAGGTGAAATTACCGCAGACATTCTGAAAAATGCAATCCTCACGAATATGGGAGAAATTGACAGCCAGTTTCAATCTATGGGCACAACTTGGGGCCAGCGGTGGCAGCAGATTGAAAATGCGGGGCAGAAAGCCTTTGCTCCTGCCTTGATAAAAATCAACGAGCTGGCAAACAGCCCCGGTGCTCAAAGATTTTCGGAATTGGTTGTTGCTGGTCTTGTTGTGGCGGCCAATGCCGTCAGCGGCTTAATCAATAATATGCAGTGGCTGGCTGGTGTAATCGGGGAGGTCGGCAGTTATGTGGGCTCGTGGCTTGGTGCAGGTTTCCAGATTGCGGGCCAGTACATGGAAGAGTTTCTCGAAATCGGCATGGCAGGCCTCGCCATATATGCAGGTTACTGGATTGCAACAAACCTATTGGTGGATGGCTATGTGCTTTCCGTTGCGGCGGCAACGCTGGTTGAATGGGGCATGGTAGCCGCAGGATATGCCAAAGAGGCTATTCTGGCATTGCTCAACCTCAGAACAACGATTGCCATTGCCCTGACATCAGCATGGACCATGGTCACTAATGGCCTGCGTGGTGCATGGATGTTATTGAATATCGTTATGTCCTTGAACCCCATTGGCGTGGTTATCGCCCTGGTGGCTGTGGCCATTGGCGTATTTGCCGCATGGTCGCTCCATACTTACAGCCTGCGTAATGCTTTAGCAAGTGCCTTTAGCACAATGGCTGGCATAGTTGCCAATGCTGTAAACTTCATGATTGATAAAATCAATGGCCTGATTAAGATGATTAACAAGGCAGCTGAAGGAATAAATAGCCTGTTCGGTACCAGTATTGGGCAGGTTGGAGAAATCAGCTATCGTGCGGATGCAGGCGCATGGAGCAAAGCTGCTGGTGACTTTGTTCAGAACTTTGACATCCACGACTACATCCCCACGGTTAGTATGCCGGATATGACAGGTTCTGCTGGAGGCGTCGGTGGTTATCCGGGGGCTGCCTATGGCGGCACTGGCGGAGGCGTCCCGGATGAAGGCAGTAAGGCGGCCAAGGATACAGCAGGAAACACCGGTCGCATGGCGGATGCCATGGATATTGAGGGAGAGGATTTGAAGTACCTGCGTGAGATGGCCACGCAGGAGGCCATCAACCGTTACACGACAGCAGAGGTCAAAATTGACATGGGCGGCATCAATAACAATATTTCTAGCGGTGTTGATGTAGACGGCATGATGACTTATCTGAATGATAGCTTGATTGAGGCCATGAAGGCCGGTGCTGAGGAGGTGCATCCGACATGAGCTACTACTTTTTCGTAGATTCTGTCATGCTGCCGATCCCGCCAGCAAAAATGTCCATCAAGGTCAAAGGAAAGAATAAGACGGTAGCCCTCATCAATGAGGGCGAAGTGAACATCATCAAACAGCCGGGGCTAACAGAGATTTCTTTTGATGCCCGGCTCCCCAATAAAAGTTATCCTTTTGCCGATTATGATACCTCGCTGGTTGACTCACTGACTAGCAGTTTTCTGGGGAACAGTTTCAGCTTCAAGAAGGCATCCTACTTCTTGGATAAGTTCAAACAGGCCAAAGAAAATCAATACCCACTGCAATTGGTTATCTGCCGGATGTCCGGAGCGTTTTCGATGCTCTTTGACACTAATATGTATGTAACCTTGGAAGATTACAGCATTAACGAGGACGCCAAGGACGGGCTCGATGTTACCTGCCCTTTGAAGTTCAAGCAGTACAAGCCTTATGGCACGAAAGAGTGCGAGGTTACCACGGATAAGGACGGCAAGAAGCATTTGACGGTCAAAGAGACCCGCCCCGCGATTGGAAAAACAATCCCTGCGGCTATGCGGATCCGAAATGAGAAGTCCATCTGGGAAGCGGTCAAAGGCGTTTCCAATGGTTCTCTTGACTGGCGTGCGGTGATGGGGGCCAACGGGATAACGAACCCCTGCGCAACGATGATTCCGGGGACGGTGATGCACCTTGGCTGATTTCATGTCCACACAACAACCGTCCATGGGGGCTGCAGTTTCTGCCACGCAGCAGGAAATGCAGTTGATTATCCATGACAAGGAAAACGATAAGTACTACTGGCCAGCAGTGCAGGAGGGAGTAACCTGGGATTTAACTTGGAAGGGCAGCCCCGGGAAACTCACCTTTAATGTACTAGCGGATGAAACGCTCAATTTCCATGAGGGCGATGAGGTGCAGGCCAATTTTGGTGGCACCAATTTCTTTTATGGTTACGTGTTCATCAAGAAGCGGAGCAGGGATGGTATTATCTCGGTCACTGCTTATGACCAGATTAGGTACTTGAAGAACAAGGACATATACAACTTCGTCAACAAGAAAGCCAGCGACATCATCCAGCAAATCGCTGATGATTTTCAGCTGAAGGTGGGGAAAGAGAAGGGAGACATGGCCGATACCGGTTATGTTATCCCAAAATTCCGTGGCGCCAATAAGACGCTCATGGATATTATTCAGACCACGCTGGATATGACGACAGAGAACACCGGCAAGCTGTATGCGTTCTTTGACGACTTCGGGGAGCTGAAGCTTAAGGACCTGCAGGATATGCAGGTGGATATCCTCATCGACGCTGAGACTGCACAGGACTACTCCTATACATCGGATATTGATAAGGATACCTACAATCAGGTAAAGCTCTACTACGACAATAAGGAGACCGGCAAAAGGGATGTATGGATGTCCAAAGACAGTGCCAATATCAAGCGCTGGGGCGTTCTGCAGCTGACGGAATCCGTCAATCCCAAGAAGGCGATGAACTTTGCCCAGATGGCCGATACCAAGCTGAAGCTCCATAATCGGGTGAAGAGGACGCTGTCCATCCGAGGGGCTTTCGGTGATTTGCGGGTTCGTGCGGGTTCTATGCTTTATGTTGACCTTAATCTTGGAGATGTAAAAATTACCAAGCAGGTCATCGTGGAAACGGCAAAGCATAAATTTGAAAATGGCCTGCATACGATGGATCTTACAGTGAAAGGAGACATAATTACTGGATGAGCGGTGCAAATTTACTGCAAACCCTTCAGCGGATGACAAAGCAGACAACTGCTGCAGGCGACCCCGCTGATTGGTGCCTTGGTGAGGTCATTGGTGTCGATCCGCTTACGATTCGTGTTGAACAGAAGGACGTTGTGCCCGAGGAATTCCTGGAGCTTACGGATGCAGTTCGGGATTACAACGTGGACATCGAAGTGAGCCACACCACAGAGAACAGAGCCGGAGGCGGCGGATACGCGGAGTTCGCCGGCCACAATCACGATTATAAGGGACGAAAACGCATTACTGTCTATAACGGCCTTCACGTAGGGGAGACCGTTATTTTATTGCGGCAAGCCGGCGGACAGAGTTTTCTTGTGGTTTCAAGAAATCGCGATCACACGGATCTTAGCGGGCAATGGGGGTGATGCTTTGTGGCACTATTACCTGATACCAGTGTAAGCGATACTGGGACTACGATCGAAACAGCTGAGATTCAGCCCAATAAGACCTATAAAATGCGAATTGCTGATGAACAGGTGCTGGGGGCTATTGAGGACAAGTTGACAGCCGTGCAGCAGGCCGCATATAAGATACTGAATACAGAGCGATATAAGCATGTAATATACAGCTGGAATTACGGCGTGGAACTGCAGGATTTGTTTGGCAAGCCGATACCGTATGTCCTGTCCGAAATCCCGCGCCGGATCACTGAGGCGTTGGTGCAGGATGACCGCATCAACGATGTTACTGACTTCGACATTAGTTATGTGCGGGCCAACGCCCAGGGGAGGCGTGGCGATGTGCTTGCGAAGTTCAAGATTCAGTCGATTTATGGAGAAATTGAAATGCAGAAGGGGGTGGCGATATAAATGTATGAAGACCAGACGCAAGAAGTTATCCTGAAACGGATGCTCTCAACGGTCTCTGGAGATCTCGACAAGCGCGAGGGCAGCATCATCCACGATGCTTGCGCGCCTGCCTCCATTGAAGTGATGCTGCTGTATGCCATGTGTGCTTACTTCTTGAGGAATACTTTTGGCGATACAGCAGACAGGGAATACCTTATCGAACGGGCAAAGGAACGCGGGCTGGCACCTCATACTGCAACTTACGCAGTGGTAAAGGCAGTCTTTACGCCGAAAAGTTTAGAGATCCCTATAGATACCAGATTCTCTTATGATGATTTGAACTATGTGGTAATCGAGAAGGTAACGGCGGGGGCTTATCTGATGCGTTGTGAAACTGCGGGTGTCGTCGGTAATGTTCCGGCAGGGACACTGCTGCCCATTGATTACATTGCAGGTTTGCAGACGGCGGAGCTCGTGGAGGTTACAATCCCTGGTGAGGATGAGGAGGACACAGAAGTTTTCCGGTCAAGATACCTTGCAAGCTTTGACAGCCAAGCGTATGGCGGTAATATCGCCGATTACAGGGAGAAAGTCAATGCCATTGAGGGTATTGGCGGCGTAAAAGTTTATCCCGTCTGGAATGGCGGCGGCACGGTCAAAGTGGTGTTCATGACCTCAGAGTTCGAGCCGCCCACCGCAGAATTTATCAGCAGCACGCAGAATATTATTGACCCGGAAGGGCATCAGGGGGAGGGCGTTGGCATAGCCCCGATTGGTCATGTTGTAACTGTGGCAGGGGCCGTTAACTCAGCCATCAATATCGGGCTCCACTTGACCTACTCCGCTGGTTCCTTTGAGGATTACCAGGAATCTATTGAGAAGGTTATTGATGACTATTTTAAGGAGCTTAATACTACGTGGCAGAATACACAGGTAGCCACGACAGACCAGGTAAGCAATTCTGGGCTGGTAGTCAGAATATCACAGGTTGAAACCCGTATTCTGGCCATCAGCGGCATTACCGATATCGAGCACACCACGCTGAATGGGGCCGAGGAGAATCTTACGCTGGGCGTTGATGAGCTGGCAGTGAGAGGGGGGGTAACAGATGGCGCTTGACTTGAATCCACGCGAAGTGCGCATTGAGAGATATTTTCCCGATGTCCTAGCCAATGCCAAGGAGTTCAAGGCGTTGGCCGGGGCAATTAACCCGGAATTAAAGCTCAACTGGCAAGCGCTTATCAAGCAGATGGCCAATACCTTCGTGTATGACCTCGATAAAGATGGCGCCACCCGTTGGGAGGATATGCTGAACCTGCATTCCCTGCGTACGGATACGCTGGATGCGAGGAAAAAGAGGATTCTCACAAAAATCAACTCTACTTTGCCGTATACCTTCCGAAGCTTTCAAAATATGCTGGATGGTATTTATGGAAAGGGACAGGTAACGGAACGGCTTAACACTGATGAATATGAACAGTGGCTGGATTTGGCGGCCACGGCCATGGGGAAGAATGCAGCAGTTCGTCGGCTGGCTCGGGTGATTGCCCCTGCCAATCTGACCATCAATATCAGCAACACGAAATCCGTTCAGCAGAAACTTTATTTAGGATGTATGGTTCAGATTACGCATAAAACAACCATTGAAGCAAGTAAGGACCCACATCTCGCAGGAGATTATCCGGTAAATAATTATCATGCGGGTCTCGTCTATACCTATAAACATATAACGATTGGAGGAACAGTAAATGAGTAATTATCCTAATACAACCCTTACCAATGCCGGGCAAGACTTACTTGCAGAATCGCTTGCCTCGGGAAAGGCTTTGATTTTCACAAAAGTCGAACTTGGTGATGGTAATCTGGCAACAGGCCAGAGCATATCAACACTGACGGCGCTCATCTCTCCCAAAATGAATGTGCCACTTAGTTCGGGATCGACGGATAACGGCCAGGCAAAACTTCGCTTTGCCGTAGGCAATAGCGGGTTGGAAGCGGGCTTTTTCGCCCGTGAAGTTGGCATATTTGCCAAGGCTGGAGCTGATGGCGTCGAAACATTGTACGCTTACACGAATGGCGGTAACTATGTTGACTTCATTCCCGATAAAAGTCGCCCGATTGATGACCAGATTATGGATGTCTACATTGTTACTGGTAATGCTTCGGATGTTCAAATTCAAGTTGATAGCGCTGCATATCTAACGGTAGAGGATATGACAGACCATGACGGCTCTTACGAATCTCATAAAGACATATACGGAAAATTCATTCGTCAGCAGTCAACCTCATATAAAGAAGATGATGTAGTATTCTTGCCTGGGTTAGGGGCAAAAATGTATTTGGAGTGCTCAACCCCTGGTACTACATCAGCAGGACCTCTTGAGATTTCAATTCCGACGGTTGGGGCGACCATAACCGATGGCTCGGTAAAGTGGACTATAAAGAAGATATCTTATGTATATACTCTTCCTGCAGCATCCGCAAGTGTGCTGGGCGGCGTAAAAACAGGAAGTAATATTACGAATAATAATGGAACGATTTCCCTGACCAAAACGGATGTAATAAACGCATTAGGCTATACACCGCCGACAGTCAATACCACTTACAGCAACTTTGTAAAATCCGGTAGTGGCGCAAAAGCTGGGCTAGTGCCAGCGCCATCAACAACTGCTGGTACAACAAAATACCTGCGTGAAGATGGCACTTGGCAAGTGCCGCCAGACCATACATATAGCACTTTCGTGAAATCTGGTGCTAGCGCAGCAGCAGGATTAGTGCCCAAGCCCGGCACAACTGCTGGTACTACACATTATCTACGCGAAGATGGTACTTGGCAAGTGCCCCCTAATACGACGTATGGAGTAGTTACAAGTTCGGCAAATGGGCTTATGACACCGGCTATGCTCGCTAAGCTCGGCAGTGGCGGTATTACAGCAGCATCCCTGGCTGCCAATGGATACGTTAAATTTGCTAACGGGTTCATTGTGCAGTGGGGAAATGTAACAAAGACCTCAACAGGGTATTCGTCTATAACGTTTCCCATCAGTTTTCCAACTGCGGCGTTTAGTTTTGTCAAATCCAGTATCTCCGCAGACGGTAATGCCGGGGATGAACGATATGTAGCAAGCGATACGTTGAGTAAAACGGGTGTAAAAACTGGTCATGATCGAGCTGGATTCTTTTGGATTGCCATTGGTCACTAATTATTTCCCAACTGCCACCCAATAAAGAGCATAACCTGTTTCTGGCTGAGGACGAACAAAGCCAGTCTTTGAAACACTAGACATGTTGTAACGTGTTATGTCTGGCTTTCCTGTGCCGGATCCATGCACACCAAGCACAACAGCATAACAAGCATCTGTAAATGCTATGGGAAATGTTACTGTCGTTGATGTACCCGTACCTGCGGTATTATTTCCCCACTGCACAATGAACCCGTTAGCAAATTTAACGTATCCATTGGCAGCCAGGGATGCGAAAGGAGCGCAAAATGAAATATTTAACAAAATTTAATTTATCTGGACAGCGGATAGCATCGTACCCGCTGGATAACACGATAACTAACGAGCGTTATGCAGAAATGCTTAACGAAGGATTCATCGAAATTGATGAATCCGAATGGAATTACTACGTCGGCAATATGGGGGAGGGAGCAAATGGCACGGGTTATATTCGTGATAACGTGACAGGTAAGCCCTCATCTGCGCCACCTTATGTACCGAGTAAAGAAGAACAGTTAGCGGCTTTGGATGCACAGTATAACGCAGATAAAACGTTCTTGTCTCAGCAGTATACGGACGCGATGATGATTGATGACGAAGAGCTAGCAGCAGAAATCAAGACTGAGCTGGTAGCTCTCAACGACAAATACGACGCTGATTATGCGGCAATCGAAGAGGGAGGTGAGTAATATGGCAGTAGCAAAACGGTGCAACAGATGTGGCCACAAACAACGCAATGATGGCACAGCAGAAAATCCGGAGTGGGTATGCGATCGTCGTGGGTGCGTTAAATACAAACCGCCGAAAACCGAGCCCGCTCCAGAAACGCCGTCTGGGAGCGAAAGAATGGTATGACAGCAAGCATCCCCGTCAGCATACGACAAAGCGGGGAGACATTGCCGCCAATGCTATTGGGGCCGTAAACGCGGATGAATGTATTTGATTGATTCGCAAATCATTCTAATTGAGGAAGGAGCTATTTGGAAGTGAATGCAATTTACGAGGTGCTTAAATCAATGATACCAGTTCGCATGGAAGCAGTATGGGGGACAATTGTAGGGATAGCGGGCGGGTTGTTTACCTTTATGTTTGGCGCATGGAACAGCGCACTTGAGACCCTGCTCACGCTGATTGCACTCGACTACATCAGCGGAATGCTGGCGGCCTACATCAACCCGAATCTTGCTTTGGACAGCAGGCGGGGATATAAGGGAATCGCCCGCAAGGTATTTATCCTTTTGATTGTAGCCGTAGCGCACGGAATCAGCGTGTCGCTGAATTCCAATGAAATATACGCCATGGCTATTTATTTCTACATCGCCAATGAGGGGCTCAGCATCACGGAAAATGCCGCCAAAGCTGGCGTGCCGATACCGACCAGGATTGTCGAGTCGCTTGAACAACTGACCCAGCAAAAGAAAGCGCGGGAGAAACCGGAGGGGAAATGAATGGACTAGCCTGGAAGGAACTTTATGACGCCTTTGCTGCTTTTGCGTATGTGGCAAGACGCTATGGATTTTATACTGAAGCGCTGAAGAATATGGAGCACAGCCTTTTTGACATGTGTCCATATCCACGGAGCTTCAGACCTAATAAGAAAGGATGATTCGTATGAAGGTTTTTATCAATGCAGGTCACGATCGCAAATATGACAGCGGCGCAGTAAACCCTGATACGGGTTTACGTGAGGCGGATGTCGCCGCCAACGTCGCCGAGCTCGTTAAAGGCTATCTGGAAGCTGCAGGCTGTGAGTGCCAGTCGATGCAGAGCGACAATCTCGCACCGACTGGTGTAGGCCGTTCTGATCATGCCGACAGACAGGGACTGACGGTTACGGAAACAGCCAACGCGTGGGGCGCAGATGTGTTTGTGTCGATTCACTGCAATGCGTTCAATGAGTCTGCACATGGTACTGAGGTTGAGTGCTATGGCGGAGGCGCTGGTGCAAAGCTCGCGCAGTGCATTCAGGATCAGATTGTTGATTCGCTCGGCACGCTCGACCGTGGCGTCAGAGAGATGCCGCAGCTGTTGGTCCTCAAGTACACGGACATGACAGCGGTGCTCGTAGAGATGGCGTTTATCGATAACGCTGCTGATGCGGAACTGCTGGCAAACAAGCAGGACGAGTTTGCCCGTGCGATTGCAAGGGGCGTAACTGATTACGAGTGTTCGCTTTAATTGAGTAATTTAACTCAACGACATTTTGGCGCTGAGTTAAATATGAGTTAAGTCGAGTTAAAAACGAGTTGAGGAGGAATTTATTATGAGCAAATAGACTGAGGTTCGTGATTCCGTTGTTGAGGCGCTGCAGGTTGACGCTGTGGGCAAGAATCTAAAAAGTGAATTCGTTACCTGGCTGACGAAGGAGGGCATTGAATTCCTGCAGGCCGCTGCGGATCGTGTTATCGAGGAGTGCAAGACCGACGCTCCGGCCGAAACGGGTTGGTGCAAGATCCGCGATGCGTTCGTCGTACCTGCCGCCATCAATATCGGCCTGTACGTCTTGAAGGTAGTCTTGGAGAAGGCGGCCGCCGAGGCGTAATGATAAGTAAATAGGAATACACCAAAGCCCCGATACTCATACGAGCGTCGGGGCTTATTTTTGTGCCATTATCATGACCACATTTTGACCACGAATAACGAAAAAAGACAAGACAGAGAATGATTGTTTTAGCTGCGACACCGCGTAAAATAAGGGGGTGCGGTATATGATGATACACAAGGTTTAGATGTGAAAAAAATTCATGCAGCGCATCGTCAGTGTTTTGGCGTCGCCGTCTTTATGGGTGACGAGGTATTTGAGGGTATAGGCGTAGAAGAACGAAGTGATGGGGACGAAGCGGTGGCCTTTGTGGAAGTTGCCCCAGGCCAGGAGCTTCTGGTAGATGCTGCGGATGTCTGCTTCGGTCACGTGGTGTTTCTTCAGGATGCGGCGGAGTTTGTAGTCCTGCTGGCAGTAATCGTAGATTTCGGTGATGAGTTTTGGATTCTGCAGGTCGTCGCGGTAGGCCTGGATCAGGCGGTAGGATTCAGCGGAGCGCCGCAGCGAGTGGCGCATTTCGGCTGCGAACAGCAGGCTGATGATGATAAGCAGGATAAGAATAACTGTGGACATAGATAGCACCTCGGTTTGTTGATAGTTTATAAAAAGAATAGGCGGAAAACTCAAGGAGTGCTGCTTAGCTCTTGACAGATCTGCTGATATTCAGCGGTATAGATGCTGTCTTTTTCCCAGATGAATGTGAAGTCATGTTCCATGGAAAAGTTCTTGAGCGGGATTTCCCGCAGGCGGCCACTGGCTAATTCTGCCTGCACGGCGCGGCGGTAGAGAAAGGAAATGCCGCAGTCATGGGTGAGCAGGCCGATGATGGTGTGCATGTTTTCGACTTCCATGTTGTGGATGAAGTCTGTGGTCTTGAGGCCATGCAGGGCCAGATTGCGCTCGAGGATTTCCCGTGTGCCGGAGCCCTTCTCCCGCAGCAGCAGGCGCTCCCCGAGCAGATCGTGGAAGGTGGCGGGCTCGCCGGAGGGGAAAACGTGGCTGCTGGCACAGACGCCGATATAGGGCTCGGTGCTATAAGGGCGGCAGAAGTAGTCCTGGGGCGGGAAGTAGCCCTCGACCAGGGCCATCTGGATGCGGCCGGCAGTCAGCTGGGCCAGGAGCTCCTGGGTGTTGCCGAAGCGCAGCCGGATGTTGATGCCGGGGTGGGCCAGCTGATAGGCGGCCAGCGGCGATATGATGGCATATTCGCCGACGGTCATCGTGACGCCGAGCGACAGTGTGCGGATGCCGGATTGGCTGCTGAGGAGCTCAGCGGAGAGCGCGACCTCGTCGTTCTCCATGGTCTTGCAGCGCTCGAAGAGAATCTTGCCAGCGGCCGTGAGCTCGAGTTTTTTGTTCGCATAGCGGAAGGCCTTGATTTGATAATAGTCTTCCAAAAAGCGGATGTGCTGGGAGACGGCCGGCTGGGTGATGTTTAAGAGTTTGGCGGCCTGCGTGTAGTTCATGGTCTGGCAGACGCAAAGAAATGTCTTGATGCGGAAATCGAGCAATGGCCTCCTCCTTTCTGTGGGGATGTGCAGGTATCGATAAGATTATGTTATAGGTACATCATAACATATAATTTTACATTTTTGAGAAATCTTTTTATAATACAGGACATCAGCTGAAATCAAAGGCCTGTTTTGAGGTGTAGTATGTCATTCTTGCAAAAAAATTCATTGGGTATCTTTATCTGTTTGCTTATTGCGCTGCCAGCCTGGCTTTTGGGACAGCATTTCCCGCTGGTGGGCGGTGCCGTCCTTGCCATTCTGGCCGGCATGCTTATTGCTGCGGTTTGGAAGGACCATGGCCGCGCCCAAGGGGGCATCAGCTGGACGTCCAAGGTGGTGCTGCAGTCGGCGGTGGTGCTGCTGGGCTTTGGGATGAACCTCGGCGTCATCATCCAGACGGGGCTGTTTTCGCTGCCGATTATCGTAAGCACCATCACGACTTCCCTGGTGGTGGCCTGGGTGCTGATGCGCCTATTACGGATTTCGCGCAATACGGCCGCGCTGATCGGTGTCGGCTCCTCCATTTGCGGCGGCTCGGCAATCGCTGCGGCGGCGCCTGTCGTCAAGGCGGACAGCAATGAGGTAGCGCAGTCGGTCGCCGTCATCTTTTTGTTCAATGCGCTGGCCGCGCTGTTGTTTCCAATCCTTGGCCATCTGCTGGGCTTTGACACGACGGCGGGCGAGGCCTTTGGCATCTTTGCGGGGACGGCCATCAACGATACGTCCTCGGTCACGGCTGCGGCGGCCACCTGGGACAGCATGTGGGGGCTTGGCACGCAGACGCTCGATGAGGCCGTGACCGTCAAGCTGACGCGGGCCCTGGCCATCATTCCCGTGACCATGCTGCTGGCATTCGTCGTTGCGCGCAAAGAGGCGGCAAAGGCGCAGAGCGGCTCGCTGGCTACGTTCAGCTTCTGGCGGGTGCTTCCAAAGTTTATCCTGTATTTTTTGCTGGCGGCAGTATTTACGACAGTCTGTCTGCAGCTTGGGGTAAGCGGCGAAGTCTTTGCACCGCTCAAGGAGCTGGCGAAATTCCTCATCGTCATGGCGATGGCGGCCATCGGCCTCAATAGCGATATCGTAAAACTTGCCCGCTCGGGCGGCAAGCCCATCCTGCTCGGTGCCTGCTGCTGGGCAGCCATCACGCTCGTGAGCCTTATCATGCAGCATTTCCTGGGTATCTGGTAAATCGCAAAACAAAGAATTTTTGACTGGTCAAATGACCGGTCAATTTTTTTGTCGCCGAGAGTGGCAATGCAGGCGGATAAGACAGGATTTTTGCCAGCAGCCACGAATACTATAGGGAAACAGGGGGAAATGGCATGCTGCGGGAGGCGCTCAAAGCCGGCATGAATGGCCATCTGGCCAAGCCCATCGAGACAAAGTTCCTGCTGCAGACGCTGGCGGATCTCTTTCACGCGGAGTCTTCAATCGGCGGGGCCTGAGCTGCCGTCCGATTTGACAGACGGCAAGGCTTGTGATAGCCTAAAAAAGATGGACGGTATTCCGCTTAGGAAACTGTACTGCAAGCCTTGGATTTGCGCCTGGGAACGGCGCAGTGCATCACCGAAAGAGGTGATGAGTATGAAGATTGGTTTTATCGGAGCCGGCAAGGTCGGCTTTTCGTTAGGGAAGTATTTCCACGAGCAGGGATTTGCGCTCGCAGGCTATTACAGCCGGACGTTTCAGTCTGCCGCGGAGGCAGCAGCATTTACGGCATCAGACGCTTACGGGAATCGAAGCGAGCTGGTCAAAGCTAGTGATGTGCTGTTCCTGACTGTTCCCGATGGGGCCATAGCCGCAGCCTATGCGGCAGTGTGCCAGCAGCCAATCCAAGGAAAGATCATTTGTCATTGCAGCGGGGCGCTGACGGCTGCGTCAGCCTTTCCCGATATCGAGCAGCGCGGAGCCGCAGGTTTCGCCGTTCATCCGCTGGTTGCGGTCAGCAGTCGCAAGACTTCTTACCGTGAGCTGGCGGATGTTTTTTTTACGCTTGAGGGAACGGCGGCCAGATTTGCAGAGATGCAGGCATGGCTTACGCGTGCCGGCCTGCATGTGCAGCCAATCGCTGCGGCGGCCAAGGCTAAGTACCACTGTGCGGCCGCGATTGCGAGCAATCAGGTGGCAGCGCTCTTTGCGCAAAGCCAGCAGCTGCTCGAAGACTGCGGCTTTACGCCTGAGAATGCGCGGGCGGCACTTGGCCCGCTGTTTCTCGGCAATGCGCGCCATGTGGCTGAAGCTGGCCCGGTGGCGGCACTTACCGGCCCCGTGGAGCGCGCTGACCTGGGCACGGTGAAAAAGCATTTAAAAACGCTGCCGGATGATGATGACAGATTGCTGTACCTGCTGCTATCGGCGCGCTTGCTGCGCATCGCCAGACAGAAGCATCCTGCGCGTGATTACCAGTCCATCCAGATGTTTATCGATGCGGAGACCGCAAGGCTCCGACAGAAAGGATGATTTCCATGAAGAACACCGTAGCAACTTTTGCCAAGATGAAGGCGCAGGGCGAGAAAATCTCGATGCTGACCTGTTACGATTACTCGACGGCCAAGCTCGAGGAGGCAGCGGGCATCAATGCGGTGCTGGTCGGCGATTCGCTGGGCAATGTCATGCTCGGCCTTCCCGATACGCTCTCAGTCACGATGGAGGATATGATTACCTTTGGCCGTGCCGTAGCGCGCGGCTGCCATGATACGATGGTCGTCATCGACATGCCGTTCATGTCGTATCAAGTCTCGATCGAGCAGGCCGTGATGAATGCAGGCCGCCTGATGAAAGAGGGCCGCGGCAATGCCGTAAAGCTTGAGGGCGGTGCGGCTGTCTGCCCGCAGATCAAGGCGATTACGTCGGCCGGCATCCCGGTCATGGCGCATCTGGGCATGACGCCGCAGTCGGTCAATGCATTTGGCGGCAACCGCGTGCAGGGCAAGAGCGAGCAGGCGGCCCGGCAGATGATCGAAGATGCATTGGCCGTACAGGCGGCCGGGGCATTTGCCGTGGTGCTCGAATGCGTGCCGGCAAAGCTTGCTGCGCTGATTACGGAAAAACTCGTTATTCCGACGATCGGCATCGGCGCTGGCGAGGGCTGCGACGGTCAGATTCTCGTCTATCAGGATATGCTGGGCCTGTTCAGCGACTACACGCCGAAGTTCGTCAAGCATTTTGCCGAGCTCGGCGAGAAGATGCAGGCCGCGTTCAAGGCCTATGATGAAGAGGTCAAGGCGGGGACATTCCCCGATGCGGCCCACTCGTTCAAGATTGACGATGATGTCATGGAGCGCTTGTATTGACAGCAAGGCGCATGGCGTGAAGGTACCGCCCGCCAGGGGTTGCCCCTGGCGGGCTTTTGTTGTCCTATTGACTATTCGGCGGGGGCAGTGTTTAATATAGCAGGGGGGATTTATTTGGAAAAGAATCTTACGACTGGCAGTGTCCTGCGGAATATTTCCCTTTTTGCGCTGCCGTTTTTCTTTTCATATTTCCTGCAGACCTTATACGGCATGGCCGACCTTTTTATCATCGGCCAGTTCGAGGGGGCGGCCAGCATTACGGCCGTCGCGATTGGCAGTCAGGTCATGCATATGCTCACGGTTATGATCGTGGGCCTGGCGATGGGCACGACGGTCTGTATCGCACAGGCTGTGGGCGCACGTGATACGGTGCGCAGCACTGCGGTTATCGGTAATACGGCCTGCCTGTTCCTGGTCGTGTCAGTTGTTCTTGCCGCTATTTGTCTTCTCTTGACCAGTCAGATTACGGCCTGGATGAAGACGCCAGCTGAAGCGGCGGCCGTCACGGAATCCTATCTTTGGGTGTGTTTCCTGGGAATTCCGCTGATTACGGCGTATAATATCATTAGTGCAATCTTTCGCGGTCTCGGGGATTCGTGCAGCCCGATGTATTTCATTGCAGTGGCCTGCGTGGCAAATATCGGGCTCGATTATCTCTTCCTGGGACCGCTGGCGCTGGGGCCTGTGGGCGCGGCCCTGGGGACGACGCTTTCGCAGGCCATCAGCGTGATCGTTGCCTTTATCTATATGCGGCGCACACAGACGGTGAAGTTTGACTGGTCGATTTGGCGGCCCCGGCGTCAGATCCTTGGCCGCATCCTGCGCATCGGCGTACCGATTGCCTTGCAGGATGGCTTTATCCAGGTGTCGTTCCTCATCATCACGGTCATCGCCAACATGCGCGGCCTTACCGATGCGGCGGCAGTAGGCATTGTCGAGAAGTTCATCAGTTTCGTATTCCTCGTGCCCTCGTCGATGCTGGCGACAGTCTCGGCGCTTGGGGCCCAGAATATCGGCGCGGGCAAGATGGCAAGGGCGCGGCAGATACTTTGGTATGCGCTCGCCATCTGTGTGGCGTTTGGCGTGACCGTTTCGGTCGTTACGCAGTTTTCAGCGGCTGCAATCGTTGGCTGGTTTACCATGGATGCGGCCGTCATCACCTCGGGCGCGGCTTATCTGCAGGGCTATATTTTCGATTGTATTTTCGCGGGCCTGCATTTCGCGTTCAGTGGCTATTTCTGTGCCTGCGGCCGTTCGGAGTTTTCGTTCCTGCACAATGTCATCGCCATCGTCACGGCGCGGATACCGCTGGCATATCTGGCCTCGATCTGGTATCCGGACACGCTGTTGCCGATGGGACTGGCGACTTGCATGGGTTCGGTGGTATCGGTGTTTATCTGTGTGGCAGTTTTTCGCTGGCTGAAACCGCAAAGCCTGCGGCTGCACACGGGACTCTCATGAAGGAAGGTATATATGGTAAAAGAAATCATACACGATGAATTTTTCTTGCAGCAGAAATCGGCCAAGGCCGGCAAAGAGGATATAAACGTGGCACAGGATCTTCTCGATACACTGGCAGCCCATCACGAGCACTGCGTGGGACTCGCGGCCAATATGATCGGCGTAGCCAAATGCATCATCGCCGTGAATACGGGGGCAGGGAATCTTGCGCTGCTCAATCCCGAAATCGTCAAGCATTCGGCCAAAACCTATAAGACGACCGAAGGCTGCCTGTCACTTTCGGGCGAGCGCGAGACGGAGCGCTATGAGACCATCGAGGTCAAATACCGCGATATGGCCTTTGCCAAACAGCGGCAGAAGTTCTCGGGCTTTACGGCGCAAATCATCCAGCATGAAATCGATCACTGTCAGGGCATCCTGATTTAAGCAGCACTAGACAAAAGAGAGAAGGATATATTATGAAGGCAATGGTACTAAGCAGCGGCGGCGTGGATTCGACGACGGCATTGGGGCTGGCCATCAAGAAGTATGGCCGTGAAAATGTCATCGCCCTGTCGCTGTCCTATGGGCAAAAACACGAAAAGGAAATCGAGGCGGCCAAGAAGGTGGCCGCGCATTATGGCATCGAGCAGCTGTTTTTGGACCTCAGCAAGATTTTCCAGTACAGCAACTGCTCGCTCTTGAAGCAGTCGGACGAGGAAATCCCCGAGGAAAGCTATGCCGAGCAAATCAAGGAGACGAATGGCAAGACGCCGGTCAGCACCTATGTGCCATTCCGCAATGGCCTGTTCCTGTCGACGGCAGCCAGCATCGCGCTGAGCAAAGGCTGCGGCATCATCTACTACGGCGCCCATGCTGACGATGCTGCTGGCTTTGCCTATCCTGACTGCTCGCCGGTATTCAACGAGGCGATGAACAAGGCCATCTGCGAAGGCTCGGGCCATCAGCTGAAAATCGAAGCACCGTTCGTGAACATCAACAAGGCCGAAGTCGTGAAGATCGGTCTGGAGCTTGGCGTTCCGTATGAGCTGACCTGGTCATGCTACGAAGGCGGCGACAAGCCCTGCGGCAAATGCGGCACCTGCATCGACCGCGCGGCCGCCTTCCGCAAAAACGGCGTTGCCGATCCGGCTATCGGCTAAAGAGATTTATGTTTAGCTAGGGAAATAATCCTGTGTCCACCGCATTGGAAAAAATCTGATGGGGTGGACTTTTTTTTATAAGTTGGCATGGTTTTTGCACTCTATTAGCTTGAAAACCAAAAAAGGAGTTGATAGAAGTGTATGAAGTTTTGACGATGGGAGAACCGATGGGGTTATTGGCTGCTGAAGAGGAAAAACAGCTCAAGGATGTGTCGCGATTTACGCGATATATTTGCGGAGCTGAGGTGAATTTTTGCATTGGCCTGGCTCGCCTTGGACATATCCCCGCCTACGTATCGCGCATTGGCAAGGACCCTTTTGGCCAGCACATTCGCGAGTATCTGGAAGATAGTGGCATTGCCGAAGATTATCTTTGGACCGATGACACGTATCTGACGGGAATGCAGTTGAAGGCGAAGAATGCCAAAGGTGATCCCGAGGTTATCAACTATCGGCATGATACCGCATTTGCGCATTTTAAGCCGGAAGATTTAGCGAAAATCAATTGGGACGGGGTACGTCATGTGCATCTGACAGGAATTCCTGCAGCGCTGTCGATGAACTGTCTTACGGCAACGGAGCTGTTGATGGGGATGGCCCATGCAAGGAATGTGCGGATTTCGTTCGATCCGAATTTGCGGCCGGCATTATGGCCGGATAAAGCTGAGATGGTGACCATCATAAATTCGTTGGCACAAAATGCCGATATAGTCCTGCCAGGGATAAACGAAGGCGATATCCTTACGGGGTCGCGTCAGCCAGAAAAGATTGCCGATTTCTATCTTGAACGAGGCGTCAAGACTGTCGTAGTGAAACTAGGGGCAGAAGGCGCTTATGTGAAGACAGCCCATGAGAAAGGTTTTGTCGTACCTGGTTATCCTGTCAAGAAGGTCGTTGATACGGTCGGAGCAGGCGATGGCTTTGCCGTTGGCGTCGTGAGCGCACTGCTGGAGGATGAGCCGCTTTTTGATGCGGTGCAGCGTGGGGCCGCAATTGGAGCACTGGCGGTTATGTCAGCTGGAGATAACGAAGGCCTTCCTGATCGGGAAACTTTGACAGAGTATATGCGAAAACTACATTGAGAAAAGAGGCTGGATCATGGATAGATATGATAAAATTGAAACGATGCAGAAAATTAGCAATCAGGGAATAATAGCAGTTGTGCGCGGACAAACGCTCGAAGAAGGGCTTAAGATAGCTGATGCCTGTATTGCTGGAGGTGTAAAGGTGATTGAAATGACATTTACGACTCCCTTGGCGAACGAGGCAATAGCTAAGCTTCAAAAAAAATATCAAAAAGATGAAGAGGTCATCATTGGTGCGGGAACTGTTCTTGAGGCAACCACGGCACGGCTGGCTATATTAGCAGGTGCAAGATTCATTGTGTCACCTGCGTTTGATGAAGAAACGATTCGTTTGTGCAATCTTTACCGGGTGGTATCTTGTCCGGGCGTAATGACACCTGGAGAGGCTGCGAAGGCATTAGCGGCAGGCGCTGATATTATAAAGATTTTTCCTGGCGATATCGTCGGGCCCAAAATCATCAAGGATATTCATGGACCCTTGCCACAGGCAATGCTTATGCCTTCGGGTGGTGTAGCCGTCGATAATGTTGCCGATTGGTTGAGAGCTGGCTGTGTAGCTGTATCTGCTGGTGGAAGTCTTACTAAGAATGCGAAAAGCGGCGATTATGCTGGTGTTACAGCCATGGCCCAGAAATTTACCGAGGCTGTTCGCAGGGCGAAAAATGAGCAGCACAAACAATTTCATATTCGAACAGCATGAAATACAAACGTGAAATATAAATGTCAGAGCTAAAGAAATAATATAAAAAACGAGACAATACGCTGTAAAATCACGGGAGAATAAAAGAATTTAAAGTTGGCATGCTATATGCATTTAGTAATGGATGTAAGACGAAAAAAGTCGAGATATCAATGGCAGAGGAGGGGTTGGATATTGCAGGAAATTATCGATACACATAATCATCTTTGGCAATACGAAGACAACGAATTTTTTTCCTGGATTCAGGAAGGCATGGATGTTTTACGGCAGGATTTCTCAATCAATCAGTTAGAACAAACCTTACAGGCAAATGGCGTGGCTGGGTCATTACTGGTGCATGCTGTAGCAAGGCTTGATGAGTCAAAGGTTTTGCTGGCTTTGGCCGAGAAACATAACATGGTTCGCGGTGTGGTAGGCTGGTGTGATATCGTTGCAGGTGCGGAAACGGTAAAGGCACAGATACAGGAACTCCGCGCTTGTGGCAGCAAGCTTAAGGGAATCCGCTATCTTTCGCAAGGTCTTCCCCCAGAGCACTTGCTGACCGATTCGTTTGTGGAAGGCGTGCGTGAGGTCGGACGGGCAGGGCTGGTTTATGAACTGCTTGTTACAACAGAGCAGCTTGACGCAGCGGCAGAGCTCGTAAAGCAAGCGGAAGAGACAAATTTCATCTTGGAGCATATTGCAAAACCTCCCATCAAGGCACGGGAAATACATCCTTGGGCCGAGAAAATCAACGGCTTAGCATCTTCACCACGCGTAGCTTGTAAGATTTCCGGAATGGTTACCGAGGCCGATTGGCAGCAATGGAAACCTGCAGATTTTGTGCCATATCTGGATACCGTTTATGAAGCGTTTGGGCAGGAACGACTGATCTTTGGCTCGGATTGGCCAATGCTACTAGTGGCAACTGATTATGGTGGGGTCAAGGGAATTATCACAGCTTGGGTAGCAACACATAAAGAAATTGATTCAGATAAGATATTTGCTGGCAATGCCCGCCGGATTTACCATCTGGATTGACTGAATGAAATAGGAGGAATGTGTATTATGATTACGATGAACAAAATCAAGCGCGTAGATCTGAAGGTGCCTTCATTGATTTTGGGGTGCTCAGGTATGGCGAATATGTATCATCGGATGACGAATGCCGAGGCAATTGGGATTGCGGAAGGTGCCATTGAGCTTGGCTATCGCGGCTTTGATGTTGCTCCGCATTACGGGGCAAGTTTGGCGGAAATCCGCCTGGGACTGGCATTGCGTAACTTAGAGCGCGATGACTTCGTCCTTTCGACGAAGGTAGGACGGCTGCTATACCCGCGGCAAGAAGAGGGCTTACAGAATGGCAATGAATTTTATGATGAGAATCCGATGAATCGAGTCTTCGATTATTCCTATGATGGTATTATGCGTTCGTATGAAGATTCGATTCGACGCTTGGGGACACGTCGCATTGATATTCTGTATGTTCACGACATTGGTACCTATGCACATGGCAAGACTCCGGAGGAGCGTCAGCATTTCAAGACGCTTTGCGATTCGGGATTCAAAGCACTCGAAGAGCTGCGGAAAAACGGACAGATCAAGGCATTTGGCATTGGCGCAAATGAAGTGGATATTATGGTTGAAGCCATGGATTATGCGGATATGGATATCATGCTGGTCGCTCAGCGCTATAATCTTTTGGAGACACATCATGAAGAATTCTTCCAGAAATGTGAGCAGCGTAATGTATCGGTAGCGGTAGCGGCACCGTATGCATCGGGGGTCCTGGTGAAGAAAAGCATTACCGAGGGTCATTACGAATATGGCAGTGTGCCGAAGGAAATCTTTGATCGTGTCATGGAAATCCGCAAGGTTTGCGATGAATATGATATTCCTATCGGTGCAGCCGCCTTGCAGTATCCGCTGCGCAATAAAAATGTAGTGGCGGTTGTCTGCGGAGCTACTTCGCAAAAACAAGCAGCGAGCAATTGGGAATGGGCGCAGACAGATATTCCTGAAGGGCTATGGCAAGCGCTTTCCGATATTGGTATCAACTGACAATGAGCTTTCATGCTTTGCTAGGATGACAAAAAGGAGAGATATGATATGTCAAAAAAATGGAATCAGCTTCCCAATGGTTATTTGACGAGTACTCCGTTCTTGCAGTTTGTCCTCATGACGATGCTTTTTCCTCTGTGGAGTGTCGCAAATGCTTTGAATGATGTTTTGATTACACAGTTTAAGTCTATTTTTGAATTGAGTAATTTTGCCAGTGCCTTTGTCCAAAGTGCATTCTTTGGTGGCTATTTTGTCATGGCTATTCCCGCCGCGCTCGTCATGAAGAAGAAATCCTATGTATCGGCTATCCTTTGCGGTTTGGCCTTCTACATTGTCGGTTGTCTGTTGTTCTTCCCGGCATCGCATATGGCAACCTATACGATGTTCCTCGTAGCAATCTTTGCGATTGCCCTTGGCTTGAGTTTTCTGGAAACTTCGGCTAACACTTATGCGACGATGATTGGGCCGGAGAAGACATCGACTTTTCGTATCAATTTAAGTCAGACTTTTACGCCGATTGGCAATATTTGCGGCATTCTTCTCGGTAAGTTCTTGATTTTCCAGGAAGGAGAAAGCCTTTCCAGCAAGATGGCTGCTATGTCGCCAGATCAGATTGCTGCCTTCCGTCTCGAAATGCTGCAGCATACGTTAGTTCCCTATAAATATATTGTCCTGATTCTTGTCGCATTGTTCCTCGCCTTTGTATTTATCAAATTCCCGTCCTGTAAACCGCAGGTCAAGGAAACGGCAGAAGCAGTCAAGAATAAAGTCAACCTGCTCTCGATGAAAACGGCAAAATTCATGATGGGGGTACAGCGTTTCCGTCGCAGCCTGCTCGCAATGTTCCTCTATAATGGTATGCAGGCAGCTGTTTGGTCGTTTACGATTCGTCTGGCACTTTCCTTAGATGGTTCAATGAATGAGCGCGTGGCAGCGAATTACATGATTGCCAGCTTTATCGTGTTCTTCCTGGGCCGTGTCGTGGCAAGTACGCTGCTGACGAAGATGTCGGCCAATAAACTTCTGTTCATCTATTCGGTATTGGGCTGCCTCTGTCTGGCTTATGTCGCTGGTGTCAACGACTTCTCGGTCATGTATCCAGTAATTCTGGTCAGTGCTTTCATGGGTCCGGTTTATCCGACAATTTACGATACGGGACTTAAGACTGTACCGGCAGAGTATCGTGAATCAGCAGCTGCTGCGATGGTCATGTCAATTGTCGGTGGTGCTATGATGCCGCCAATCCTTGGGCTGGTAGCCGATGCTACGGGTATCCTTCATGTTGGTTATGTCATTCCATTCCTTTGCTTTGTTGTGATTTCCTGGTTCTTCTACACAGAAATGCATATTGAAAATGAGAAACATGAAACGGAGCTGAAGGAAGTACATCAGCTGTAAGCAGAGAAGGAATAGGTGATTGGCTATGTTACTTGGTATTCCCGCAATTTTGCCCCCAGATCTTTTGAAAGTTCTGTGCGAGATGGGGCATGGTGACCGCATCGTTATTGCAGATGGCAATTTTCCTGCGGCATCTGTCGGAAAAGATCATATCGTTATCCATTGTGACGGTCATGGTATTCCGGAAGTCTTGGAGGCAATCCTGAAACTCATGCCGCTGGATCAGTATGTGGAAAAACCTGTGAGCTTGATGGAGGTCGTTCCAGGCGATCCGGTAAAGACCCCGATTTGGGATACGTATAAGGAAATCCTGGCGAAATACGATTTGCGTGGTGCTGAGGGGATTCGCACCGTAGAACGATTCGCCTACTATGAGGAAGCCGCGAAGGCATATGCGATCATCACGACAGGCGAACGCGCACAGTATGCAAATGTCATGTTGCAAAAGGGCTGTGTGTTGGAAGGTAAAAAATAGCAGGTGTTTATAATTCTGTGATTTTCTGGCAAAAGGCAGCACACGGATGAGGTGTCTGCCTTTTTGCTGTGTTTATGATGTGTTAGAATAAGGAATGGATCAATTTTTCCGATAGTATAAAGCAAAGGAGTTCTGGTACCATGTCTCTGATTTTGTTCGTTGCACCAACCTTAGCCATCGATAAGAAGGCAAAAAGTATTATCAAACAGCGGAATTTGGATATAGATGTCATTTATTCACAGGATGCCAAGGTAATCATGGATGTAGCGCCTTTTACAGAGACACAGATTATCATCGCCCGTGGTGGTATGGCCAAAACATTGGAGGCACAGGGCAAACATACTATTGTGCATATTGGGGCAGCGTTCCATGATGTCATGCAAGCTATTGAGGAACTGGTGCAAAAGGGCTGCCGCCGGATTGCGGTAGTTATGCGCAGCAATATCATTCACGATGTACGGCGGCATTTCCGGTTAGGAGATATTTATGTGGAAGTTATTCCCTGTGACAGCCGCGAGGAAATCAATGCAACGATCGAACGGCTGGCTGCTGAACAAAGTGTAGACGGAATTGCAGGCTGCAATATTGCAGCGGCCTATGCATCAGAATGTGGCTTTCGTCATACACTGATTGATTCAAGCCGTGAGGCAATAAGCAGTGCGATTGATGAGGCGCAGCTTATCCTGAAGAACAAAGAACAGCAGACGCTGCGCTTGCAACAAGTCGATGCAGTCATCCAGAATATAACCGAAGGTGTTGTTGTCCTGAGTGAGGAGGGCGAACCGGTTTTTTCCAATCGGTTGAGCCATAAAGTCTTTGGCGAGAATTTTGCGGCATGGAAAGATGAAGTACTGCCAAGACTCCAGGGAACGAATGGCGAACAGATTCTCGAAGTCGGCAAGACGAAAATCCTTTGTCATAGGATTCCCTTGCTGGTCAATCAAAGGACGCAGCGTCAAATCGTGATTTTCCAGGAAGTAGAACACATTGAAAAAAATGCGCGCACGGTACGGTCATCGCTATATCAAAAAGGCCTTTATGCGAAAATGCATTTTTCCGATATCATGACGTATGCGGATACGATGCAGCGGACCATTCAGCTGGCAGAGCGATTTGCGCGTACCGATGCGAATGTCTTGATCCTGGGGGAGACAGGTACCGGTAAAGAGGGAATGGCGCAAAGTATCCATAATGCGAGCCGCCGGGCAGATAAGCCGTTTGTCTCTGTGAACTGTGCCTCGATTCCGCCGAATTTGATGGAAAGCGAGTTCTTTGGCTATGTGGATGGTGCTTTTACAGGCGCTCGTAAATCGGGGAAAAAGGGCTTGTTTGAATTGGCTCACCAAGGTACGATCTTTCTGGATGAGATTGGCGAATTGCCGCTTGATATCCAGGGCAGATTATTGCGTGTCCTGCAGGAGCATGAAATACGCCGTATCGGTGATGAACGGATATTGCCGCTCGATATTCGCATTATCTGTGCAACAAACCGCGATTTGGTGAAGATGGTGCAGGAAGGGACGTTCCGCGAGGATCTCTACTACCGCATCAATGTATTGCGTTTGACACTGCCACCGTTAAGAGAGCGTCATGGCGACGCAATACCGTTGCTTGACTACTATTATCGTGCCTTTACCGATGGCCGTTCCTGGGAGAAAGCAGTAACGCCAAAAGCCAGAGAGTTACTGAAACGCTATGATTGGCCAGGCAATATCCGTGAGTTACGGAATGTGGCTGAGGTTTTGTCCTGCTATGACGATATGCTCGTAGATGAATCACAGATGCAAGCTTTTTTGTCTGGCGCGTTAAGGCAGGAGGATACGGATAAGCCGGATCAAGAATCGATTATCTTGCCATTGAAGACGACTTTGCCCGAGGCGGAGCGTGAGATCATCCGGCAGTTGTTGTTGCGTTACTCACCAGAGGAGGTATGCGCACAGCTAGGAATCAGCCGTGTGACTTTGTGGCGGAAAGCCAAGCCAAAGGAATAAGACAAAAACTTAATCGTATGCATTTCAAAAATGAAACAAATCTGTTCAGAACAAGCGTAAAAGGAAGAAACTCTTCTGTTTTACGCTTGTTTTTTCTTGGCACGAAAAATGCATATCTTTAGGGTAGTGATATTTAGAAAGGATGATCAGTGATGAAAGCAATTCGTATCAATGAGCCTGGTAACGTTGAATTATTTGATATGCCGATGCCTGTGCGCAAGCCAGGTGAAGCCCTGCTGAAAATCTTGTATGGTGGTATCTGCGGCAGCGATCTTGGCACCTATCGGGGAACCTTTGCCTATGCTGGCTACCCGCGTATTCCCGGTCATGAGTTTTCCGCACAGATTGTAGAAATCGATGCGAATGACCGTGGCTTGGAAAAAGGCATGATCGTTACCTGCAATCCTTATTTCAATTGTGGAACATGTTATTCTTGTGAGCGGGGGTTAGTGAATTGCTGTGAACATAATGAAACCATGGGAGCACAGCGTGATGGGGCCTTTCGGGAATACATCACGATGCCTGTAGAACGCATTTATGATGGTCAAGGATTATCTCCGCGGCAACTAGCACTGATTGAGCCTTTCTGCATCAGCTATCATGGGGTAAGCCGGGCAAATATCCAGCCGGGAGAAAAGGTCCTGATTGTCGGTGCAGGTACGATTGGCGTGCTGGCAGCGGCAGCAGCACGAGCTGCTGGAGCAGAGGTATATATTTCTGATATCGCTGATAAGAAACTCGACTATGCAGTAGAGAGGTTTGGCCTGGCGGGAAAAATCCTCAACGATTCGCCTGAGCATTTTCATGAGGCTGTAGCGAAAATCACTAACGGTAATGGTTTTGATGTGACGATTGAGGCTGTGGGTTTGCCGGCAACATTTTTGCTCTGTATTGATGCAGCGGCTTTTGGCGCTCGTGTTGTCCAGATTGGTGTGGGCAAGAAAAATGCCGACTTTGATTTCACGTTGTTGCAGAAGAAAGAACTCAATGTGTATGGCTCACGCAATGCGTTGCAGAAGGATTTTCTCGCATTGATTGATTTGGTCAAAGCAGGTAAGGCCGATATAGAACGCGTTGTGACGAATGAATATGAATTTGCTGATGCCCCTAAAGCCTTTCAGGAGTTTTCGGAACAGGCAGCATCAATGCTCAAAGTCGTTATTCATTTTGCTGACCCTGAATAAGAAGGAGGGGCTTTGGATGAAAAAGATACAGGAAGTCTATCAAAGACAGGAGTATCCTGTTCGTGTTCTGCAGATTGGTGAAGGAAATTTTTTGCGGGCATTTGTCGACTATGGCATTGATTTGGCTAACGAGAAACGTGGATTTAATGGCAGTGTTGCCGTTGTCATGCCGCGGGCAAAGACCAATACACGGTTTGCTGCCCAGGACAATATTTACTCGGTTTGTGTCCGAGGAAAAAAAGCAGGGAAGACCTATAAGGAAAATCGCGTGATTTCTTGTCTGGATCGTGTAGTCAGTGCTTATTCGGATTATAAGGAATTCCTGCAGTTGGCGGAGCTGCCTTCCTTAGAGTTTGTTATCTCGAACACGACAGAAGCTGGCATTGTATATAATGATGATGATGCGTATGAAGATAAGCCGCCCCAAAGTTATCCGGCAAAATTGACAAAATTCTTATTCACGAGGTTTGAGCATTTTTCGGGGGCAAAAGAAAAAGGCTTGGTCATGCTGCCGGTAGAACTTATTGACCACAATGGGCAGATGCTAAAGAAGTGTGTAAAAGCGTATGCGAAGAAATGGATGCTTGGGGATGCTTTTGCAGCATGGCTTGATGAAGCCTGCCTATTTGTCGATACGCTGGTTGACCGTATCGTTACTGGCTATCCGCGAAACGATGCTGCCAAGTATGAACAGGAGCTTGGTTATGAGGACGCCTTACTGGATCAGTGTGAGCCGTTTGCCTTTTGGGCCATTGGTGACCCTTCATTGGAAAAACGGTTCCCAATTGCGACAGAGGATTTTCCTATCGTATTTACCAAGGACGTGGATGCCTATAAACGCCGTAAGGTACGTATCTTAAATGGCGCACATACCTCGATGGCGCTGGGGGCATATCTGGCAGGCTTTGATTATGTAGGCGAATGTATGAAAGATGCCGATATACGCCGGCAGCTTGAGCAGCTGGTTTATCAGGAAATCGTACCAGCCTTTCATAAAGAGGACGATTCGTTGCGCGATTTTGCTGCATCTGTGTTTGAGCGGTTTGAAAATCCATTTGTGAATCATTCCTTGCTCGCGATTTCCTTGAATTCCATTGCCAAATGGCGGGCTCGTGTGTTGCCAAGCCTGATGGATTATGAGCAAAACACCAAGGTGCTGCCCAAATGGTTGACCTTTTCCCTGGCTGCACTGTTGGCCTTCTATCATACGGTGGAGAAAGGCGATGGCTGCCTGATTGGTTATCGGGGTGGTAAGCCGTATGAGATACATGATGATGCTGAAAAACTTGATCGTGTGGCCAGTTGGGCAGCGCTGCCCGATGAGGTATATGTCAGGAAATTTTTGCAGGCAGATGATTTTTGGGGCATAGACCTGCGGACGATTCCTGGTTTTTATGATGCGGTATTGCATCATTATGAGTTATTGCAGCTGATGGGCATAAAGTCGTATATCAAGAAATTGGGAGAGTATATGGCATGAAAAAGTATTTGCAGATTCATCCGCAGGATAATGTCGCTGTGGCCATCGAATCACTTCAACCGGGCGAAGCGATTGCAGCAGGTGCTAAAACCATCACGGTCAAAGAAAGTATCCCCGCTGGGCATAAAGTAGCGATTGCGCCAATAAGCAGGGGAAGTGATGTGGTAAAATACGGCTTTCCAATTGGCGCTGCGAAAGTAAATATTGAACCAGGTGAGTGGGTTCATACCGAACGGCTGCAAAGTAAGTTGGCGGGACTTGTCGATTATCGTTATGAACCCAATAAAAACAGTGCATGGCAGCCGGATGGTTTTGCGCCTAAGGAGAAAAGTTTTTGGGGCTATGAGCGTCCGGATGGCCAGGTAGGGATACGTAATGAAGTTTGGATCATACCGACAGTTGGATGCGTCAATGCCATTGCCAGGGAAATAGAATCGCGGACTCAAGCAATGCTGACGGGCAAAGAGCATATTGATGGCATCTTTGCCTTTAATCATCCGTATGGCTGCTCGCAAATCGATGAGGATTTGGAGAAAACGCAGCAGTTTTTGGCAAGCCTTGTCCATCATCCCAATGCTGGTGCGGTATTGGTGCTATCCTTAGGCTGTGAGAACAACACGCTGGCCAGTATGCAAAAAGCTATTGGCAGTTTTGCTGCGGGCAGGGTAAAGTTTTTGGTATGTCAGGATTGTGAAGATGAAATCGAGGCAGGGGTAGCGGCAATTCGTGAGTTGATTGACTATGCCGATAAATGCCAGCGTACTTTGCAGCCGGCAAGCAAGCTGGTCATTGGCCTTAAATGTGGCGGGTCGGATGGTTTTTCAGGCATTACGGCCAATGCTTTGGCAGGGCAGGTGTCCAACATCGTTGCTGCAGCTGGCGGAACAGCAATCTTGACCGAGGTGCCCGAAATGTTTGGGGCAGAAACCTTGCTGATGAATCGGGCCGTTAATGAAGAAATCTTTCAGAAGATTGTGCAACTTATCAATGGCTTCAAGGAATACTATATGCGCTATGGAAAACAAATCAATGAAAATCCATCGCCGGGCAATAAAGCTGGTGGCATAACCACGCTGGAAGAAAAATCCTTGGGTTGTGTGCAAAAAGGAGGCGTGGCGCTCGTTACGGATGTATTGGCTTATGGACAGAGAGTAAAAAACAAGACGCAAGGATTGCTGCTGCTTGAGAGTCCTGGCAACGATCTGGTGGCAGCAAATGCTTTGGCCGCAGCGGGTGCGCAGTTGATCTTGTTCACGACAGGGCGTGGTACTCCGTTTGCAGCGCCTGTGCCAACGGTGAAGATTGCCAGCAACTCGAAGTTGGCAACACGGAAAAAGAACTGGCTTGATTTCAATGCAGGAATGCTGCTGGAAGGTGCATCCTTAGAAGAACTGGGAGAACGATTTTGGAATTATATGCTGGCAGTAGCTTCTGGACAGGAAAAAACAGTATCGGAGCATCTGGATAAGCATGAATTGGCAATCTTCAAAGACGGAGTTTGTTTATAGAAGAATTTTGACATGTCAAGTGAGTCTCTAGTTGATGGGCGAGCAATCTCTGCTTTTTTATGAGAGAGAAATTTTTTTGCAAAAGTCTATAACACTTTGGCTGCCTCAGGAATATAAAGAACAAATAGCAAAACAAAACAAACCGTACAGCGGGATATACAAGGAGGAATTTATCATGAAAATGCGTATTATGACTTTGCTGGCTGTTCTGATGATGGGGCTTTCGAGTATCTGCATGGCGCATGTTTCGGGAGGAAGCATCGATGGCATGATCAATACTTCAGTAGGGCCGAAGGTTGCGATCTATACCTGTGAAGGGTATTCGGTCGGCACCATCGTGGAGTACCCGGGCGATTATCCGCTCGAAGACCATGATGTCATCGAAGCGCTCAATGGCGGCTATCTGACGCAGGTCGGTTATGTAAGCGTCAAGGATCTGCGCACGGGTTCGAGTGGCAATGTATTCCGCATCGATGCAGTAGGCCTGAGCGAATATACGGCGAAGGCATGGCTGGCAAATGGAGGGTCCTTCTAAGCGCGAGATGGGCAGCAGCTGCAAAAGACTTGACAAGTCAAACGTCAATGGTTAAACTAAGCTTACAAGTCGATAATGCCGTGCAGGACTGACGGATTAGTGGAATCGACCACATGTACTGCAAGGTTTAACAAGCCGACCGTCTGGGCAGAGAGTTTTTGTCCAGACGGTTTTTTGTTTGGATGAAAGCTCTTTTTCTCGTTGCTGCGCAGGCAGCAGAAAGGATGGTTTTCATGCGGAATCGTTGGCTCATTGCGTTGGCTGCGGTGGGAATCCATATTTCCATCGGCAGCGTCTATGCCTGGAGTGTCCTGACGCGCCCGATTATGGCACAGCTGGGGGCTACGCTCGCGCAGACGACATGGGCGTTTTCCCTGGCAATCCTGTTTCTTGGCATGTCGGCAGGTTTCTTGGGCCGGTTTGTGGAAAAATATGGGCCGAAGAAGAGCGGGCTGCTGGCCATGCTGTTTTTTGGCACGGGCATGTTCGGGACAGCGCTGGCGCTGCATTTGCACAGTTTGCTGCTCTTGTATCTTTTCTATGGCGTTATCGGCGGCATCGGCCTAGGTGTCGGTTATATCACGCCGGTATCGACGCTCGTCAAGTATTTCCCGCAGCATCGTGGCTTTGCGACGGGGCTTGCCATCATGGGTTTCGGCTTTGCTGCGCTGGTGGCAGGGCCTGTCATGCAGTTCTTGACGGCACGGGTTGGCTTGGTGGACAATTTCCTGATCCTGGGGGCGGTCTACATGGTCTTGATGGGGGCGTCAGCCCTTTACCTGAAGCCGCCTGTGCAGCAGAAGGGCAGGGCACAGGTCACGCGCATCCAGCATGGCGCTACGGCGGCTGAGGCTGTGAGGACCTGGCAGTTCGGGGCGCTCTGGTGGGTGTTCTTTGTCAATATCACCTGCGGCATCGGCCTGCTGGCGGTGGCTTCGCCGATGGCCCAGCAGGCCGCCGGCATGGATGCGGCGCAGGCGGCGTCGATGGTCGGCCTCATCGGGCTCGTGAATGGCGGCGGGCGCATTATCTGGTCGACTTTGTCTGATTACCTGGGGCGCGGGCTTACCTATATGGTATTTTTCGCCCTCGAGGCCGGTGCCTTTTATCTGCTGGCGGGCACCAGCGATGCGTTGCTGTTCCAGCTGCTCGTGTTTCTGATCATCAGCTGCTATGGTGGCGGCTTTTCGTGCATGCCGGCTTATCTTGCCGATATCTTCGGCACCCGTGAGCTAAGTGCGATCCACGGCCGTGTGCTGACGGCCTGGGGCATTGCGGGGGTGGTGGGCCCGACCATCGTCTCGTGGTTCTGGGAGCATATGCATAGCTATTCGGCGACGCTGCTGTTCTTTGCCGGCTGCTTCATGCTGAACTTCCTGCTGGCCACGGTGCTCAAACTGCATGGCAGCCGCGCAGCCGCCGTTAAGACGGCAAATACCTAAGGAAATATCGCTGGGCCTCCCTTGGCAGGACTTTTCCTTGTCGGACGCGAATACAAGCGTAGACAAAGAAGATTTTGCATAGCAAGGGAGGTTTTTTTATGGGAATCCTGGAATCTATGGGCAGGCGCCGCTCGTATTATCAAATCAATAAGGAGCTGCCGGTCACGGCCGAGAAGATCCGCGAGGTGGTGGAGCAGGCAACGGAGCTGACGCCCGATGCGTTCAATATGAGGTCGGCGCGCGTCGTGGTAGCGCTCGGCAGGAAGCAGGATGTACTTTGGGACGTGATTTACGATGTCTTTGGCGGCAAGGTCGCACGTGAGAAGATTGACGGCTTCAAGGCTGGCGCAGGCACGGTGCTTTATTTCTGCGATGAGGATGTTGTAAGGAACTTGCAGGGGCAGTTCCCCATGTATGCGGAAAACTTCCCGATCTGGGCGCAGCAGGCTAACGGCATGCTGCAGTATGCCATCTGGACGGCTTTGCGCGATCTGGATGTCGGCGCTAGCATCCAGCACTACAATCCGGTCATCGACGAGGCCGTGCATACCCTGTTTGCCCTGCCGGCTTCCTGGAAACTCATCGCGCAGATGCCTTTTGGCGGCATCGTCGCTGAGCCGGAGCCCAAGGAGAAGGAAGACATCGCCGGGCGGGTCAGAGTGCAGGCGTGACCTTGCGGCCACAGGACATGTGAGGGGCTTTTTGCCTGTGGCTTACCTGCAGGACCGCAGCCGAGCTGCAGCAAGGATGAAATCTCAGAGCCAATCCGCACCTCAGGTTTTCGGCTCTGCCAGGGGCTTAGTGACTTTTCTGGCGCAATATGTTATGATGAAACCATACAATCGTATAGATGATTGAGATAGTAGGGCGGGAAACCGCTACGGTAAGGACATCCATAATCCGGCAGCTGCGGGTTATGGATGTCTTTTTGTTTCAGAGGAGGAATGTTTATCTATGACCGATGAATTGTTTGCGCGGACACCGATACCCAAGGCGTATATGACGCTGGCACTGCCTGTGGTCATGAGCATGGTGATACAGCTGGTATACAGCATGGTGGACACGTTCTTTATCGCCTTGACGGGCGACACGGCCTTGATTGCGGGTGTATCCGTCTGCACGCCGCTCTTTACGTTGATGCTGGCCTTTGGCGATTTGTTCGGGCTTGGCGGCAGCTCGGTGATTGCGCGGCTATTTGGCGCCGGCTGCAAGGATGATGGCAAAAGGCTTAGCATTTTCTGTTTGGCTATGTCACAACAAACAGTTGATAAATAGCCATTTTTATAGGGGAGTATCAGAACTCCCCTACAAACTGTTATTTGCAGTTATCTATACTCATTTGGAATTTCGATATGAAGTGTCTCACACAATAACTTCACATCATG
>SVBZ01000022.1 GCA_015058575.1 Pseudoselenomonas ruminantium | reverse complement strand
ATGATGACAGTTTGATTTGTTACTGTCTCTTATAGGGGGAGCATATCAGTTTTTGAGCCTATCTCAAAAGAAATCTCTCCTACTCGATTCTGCATGTTATAATGGAGTAAGATAATATCATTTACAAGCGAGGCGCTTTTTCATGGCATCGACTACTCCATTATGGAAAAAGAATCTTTATATATGTTGTATAGCATCGTTTATCGTATCTATTGGTATGAGCCAGATGGCACCAATCCTGCCGCTTTATATTGCTGAGCTTGGCGTCGACAATCCAGCGGATATTGCCCGTTGGTCGGGAATCGTTTTTGGTTGTAACTTCATTAGCCTGGCAATCTTCTCACCGATATGGGGCAGGCTTTCGGATCGTCTGGGACGAAAGCCAATGATTTTGCGTGCCTCCGGCTGGCTGGGCCTTATCATGATTGGCATGGGCTTTGCCCAATCGGTATGGCATCTGGTTCTTCTGCGCTTGCTGCAAGGCTGCCTGAGTGGTTTTCAGGCTGCGGTCATTCCGTTGCTGGCGCAGGAAACACCGAAGAAACGCTCGGGATGGGCTATGGGGATGTTTTTTACCGCACAGGTATCGGGCGGACTCATGGGGCCGGTTTTCGGCGGCTGGCTCAGTGAAACGATTGGCTTCCGCAATGCGTTTTTCCTGATCGGTATATGCTGCTTGCTCGGATTTTTGGCGTTGACACAGATAAGCGAAACCAAACAGCCTGTGCGTGAAAAAGCCGCGGCTGTTGAGCTGCCGGCCTTCCGTGAGCTGCCACAGCATACCATTATCCTCGGTGTTTTCCTGACGACCATATTGCTGCATTTCTCCCTGTCCTGCGTGGCACCGATCCTTACGGTCTATGTGCAGGAGATCGCCGGTAACATCGATCATCTGGCTATCGTATCCGGTGTTATATTCTCTGCCGCAGGTTTTGCCAGTATGCTGTTTGCGTCAAGGCTCGGCAGATTGGCTGACCGTATCGGCTCAGCGCGCATTTTGTTTGCCTGTCTGCTCCTTTCGGGTATCGTTACGATTCCACAGGGGATGGTAAGTGCACCATGGCAGTTGGGAGTCCTGCGCTTCTTCCATGGCATAGCGATTGCGGGCCTTATGCCATCCACCAATAACCTTATCCGCCAATTGGCACCACCAGCTCTGATGGGGCGGATTTTTGGCATCAATCAGTCGGCGCAGTTCATCGGCATGTTCACGGGGGCGTTTTTCGGTGGCCAGCTGGCCGCCAGCATCGGCATCCGTAATCTTTTTTGGCTGGTAGCTGCATTGCTCTTGGGCAATGCTCTGTGGTGCCGGTTTTGCATTTATTCCCGCACAGAAAAATCGGCGCTGCAGTAAAGCCGTTTTTCCACAGTGCCCGGGAAGCGCTGGAGTATGGACAATAAGAAATCAAGGAGATAAAGCTTTTGCTGCTTTCCGCGTTGACGGGGCAAACGCTCTCCATTGTCACGCAGGAATCGGGAACCATGCTGACTTCAGCACAGATGGGGTCGGTACATTATGTGGGGATGATTTATCATGCAAATGGTGTCGTGCTAAAGAAGAAACGGCTTATTTCCTCTGGCGAATACTGGTCATGTCCCATCCACCATCTGACGGTTTCCGCTTTCACAGGCTAAGATGCCACGGATATAGCTGCTGCTGTCCTTTATATGATACAGAATATGCGTAATCTCTGCTTTGATATCCTTTTTCTCTGTTGAGAAATCATGTGTTTTTTCCTGGGTTAGCTCATCTGAAAAAACATGCTCCTTATAAAGAAAAATTGGTATTGCCGGGGCAAAATTTCTAAACGTATGTTAGCAAAATCGTAGAACAAATGCAGCCGCTGTTCAGGGATTGGCCTGACAGCGGCTTTATTTCAGAAAATTATTCTTCAGCAGAGCAATTTCTTGAGCATATCCGGCAAGTTCATTGGGCGTTTCCAATATAAAGGGAAGGTTTCGCAGCTGTGGATGGTTTATGACGCTTACCAGTGCGTCAAGACCGATGCAGCCCTCACCAATGCGTGCGTGCCGGTCTTTGTGTGAGCCACAGGGATTGCGGGTGAAAAAGGCGAACGTGTCAGCATTTATGCTGATGGCATCTTTCCCATAGCAAGATAACCTTTGGCTGATGATAAATGACATCCGATATGAAGCATACTTACTGCCAACCTTTCCAAATATCCGGTTCATAGCCTAATGTTGACGCTTTGCCATTTCGTACTACGGGGGTTTTTATGACCTGTTGGGTCTCAAGGATCGTTTCCAGTTTGTCTGCCATATAATTGACACGAGCCAGAGCATCCTTGTCCTTGCACTCCGGATTGATCATACTGTCGATGCCGCCATGATCTTTGGCCACGGACTGGAACTCGCCCTTGCTCATTCCCTTGTCCAGGATATCAATGAACTGGAACTTTATGCCGCGTTCTTTGAAGAAACGCTGTGCTTTTTTGGTGTCGTTACACTTCTTGGTGCCGAAAATCTGGATGTTCATGTTTTCCCTCTTTTACTGTTTTATTATAAATGACTTGCGTCGATTCCGGACGCAGCAAAGAGAAATCTTCTTATTCATTATGGGGAGCTCCTTTTATATCGGAAAATAGGTTATCGATTGTAGCCGGTGGCCGCTGCTTTGGCGTACCATTCCTGGGCTTTATGCGAACTTTTTTCTACCCCCAGCCCGTTTTCATACATATGTCCCAAAGCTGCCATGGCTGGTGCTGCGATAATGTCACCACGCTGGGCAGCTTTTTGGTATAAGACAAACGCTTTGTTGTAATCCTGAGGAACGCCGTTACCGGTTTCGAAAAGCCGTCCTAAATAATACGTGCCTGTAATATCGCCCCGTTCGGCGGCAATGGCGTACCATTTGGCGGCTTCTTTGGTATTGGCTGTTACACCATAGCCGTGTTCATAGCAAAGGCCTATGTAACGAGGGGCTTTCATGTGCCCTTTTTTGTTGGCAGCTGTGAAATTTGCGAGTGCTTTTTTATAATCGCCGGCGTTGTAGGCGGCAAGACCGGCATCCTGTAATGCTTTGGCGAGCAGACTGTGTTGTCCTGGTCCGTCCTTTTTGCGCTGCTGAAATAGCCAGTCGCGGATGGCTTCGATATCATAGGCAAATGACCAGGTATACATGTGGTTGCCGCCGGCAAAGACGGAGTAATTGATAGGAGCGTTGGCAGCGGTCAGGTCTTTGACGCTTTTATTGATGTCCACCATGCTTGCATGACTGTCCCAAAAGGTTTTATTCCGTGCAACCTTGCTGCCTAGAGACTCCCAAAGGGCTGTTGCGGCATTCATACCGGGGAAGGCTTTGGTATCGCCTTCACAGACGGTTATCCAGAGTTTTTTGTTCTTCATGGCGGCCATTTCGTCCACATTCCATTGGCAGGCTACGAGCCATTGTGCGGCAAATAAATCCGGATATTTATCGCTGATGGCAATGTTGGCCATGCCGCCTTGCGACTGGCCAGTGCCGTAGATGCGGTTTTTGTCTACGTTGTAACGCGCAATCACATCATGGAGTAAATCGGACACAAGGGTAAGTCCCGGTGTCCAGACATTTTCATCGGTGGTCATCATGCCGATTTTGTCAACTAAGTCAGCGGTATACTGCGGAGCAAGGATGATGCATTCATGCTTGGACTGTTCGCTGTCGCTGGCCCAAATGGTGGCGCCGTTGCCTTGGAACAGCGGCGTTTTTATCGCGTTGATGTTGGCACTGGCATCGGCCACAAAAAACAGCAGCGGATATTTTTTCTTGGGGTCATAATTGGGGGGGAGGTATAGATTATAGGGAATCGTAGCGCCCACTTCCTTATCGGTGTATTCGTATTGCTGGAAACATTCTATGTCCGGCTCCTTTATGGCTGTCGCGGATACAGTCAGCGGGGCAAAGGTGGTGCTGTCAATGGCAGTAAGAGAGCGCAATTGTTGTACCTGCAGGGATAAATCCGGCAGTTTGCGATTGGATTGGCGGGGCGCATCTGTGCCCTGGCCGTTCTTATCATCGGCAGGTCTTGCCTGACGCCCCGGCTTTTTGCTCAAATCCCCATTATAGACATTGTTCTGCTGGGCAAACTGCAGGATGACATAACGCCCAGCTTGCGCCTTATTCGTAAGTTCCGGTTTATCGTTTACCATTACGGTGGTAATCTCTTTGCCGGATACAGCAAAGTCCGTTGGCTTTACGGCTGAGGGTAAAAGTGCTTTCGGGTATTCTAAAATAGCTTCGGCAATCTGTTCGCCACTGCCGTAGACGCGGGTTACAGCCGTGACTTTTTGCAGGCCGTGAACGGAAGCAGTTGCCTGTACTCCACTGGCTTGTACGGTGGCTGCCTGTACCGGCAAAGCGGCCGGCAGCATAAATGCTCCTGTCCCCATCAAAGTCAAAACCAATAGTTTTGGATATCTGCGCATAATCGTACCTCCATAATTATTTTGAGCAATAAAAAAATCGACGTTCCCTAAAAAGGGCAGAAAACAATGAGTTGTTTTCCACGTCGATTTTTTGCCGCCGAAACGGCACGGCTCCTACACAGCCGTATATGCTATTGGGGATACTATATCATATTTGTGGCATTAAGACAATAGTTACTTTTGCCCTTTTCTTGTGTGTTATTTCATCGTAGTGGGGGAACGGTGAAACCTTTTTGAATGAATAGTTTTTCCATTTCTGCTCCCACAGGCATACTGTTCGTTTTTATTTTTTCCCATGCTGTTAAAAGCTGTGGCGCTGTAAGGCTGTCAAGTCTGCCGCCTATGGATACTTTGAACATATTGTTTTCCATAGCGTAGTTCATCTCGAAGGGCGTGGCTTGTTGTTCGGTGTGGTCAGCCGGCTGTCTTTGCTCATCCAGAGTGATAATCCAATAATGGCAATCGTTCATAGCGGTTTTGAAGTTTTTGATTTGTTCCTGCGTCAGCTGCCGGTAAATGCTTAAGTTGGGGATGTGTTCAGCTAATGTTTTTTTTTTGACTTTCATTCCGTGGCTGTTTATAAAATCCTCAGCTGTTTTTGATGAGCGGATAATATCATCGGGGTTGATTATCAAAGGATTAGACAGGCTGGCTACATCAGACTGCTGTTGGGCGGTTTCTTTGGAGGCGGCCAGTTTTGCCGGTGAATCCTTGCCAAATATAGAACGGAAGCTATAAAAAAATTGCAGTATAAATTCCGGATCAGGCGTTATCCATAAACCGCCATGCTGTTCAAGCATGGCACGGATATTGGAAACGACAGTGTCTGCCTCATGTGCGTCAAAATACATCATCATACCCTCGGTGGTAATGCACAGCGGCCCGGTCACATTTTGCAGCGCAGTACGGATAGATTCATAGTTGGTGGCATCTATACCGTGAAAGGATATTTCGTCAGAACTGGTAGTAAGCGAGCGAATGATAGGCTCTATTTCCTGCACGACAATGGGCAGATCAAGCCCGATGAAACGCATGCCTGCCTTGGACAGGTGCAAAGCTTTTGGCGTATACCCGCAGGGTAAGTCAACACATATATGACAGCCGGAATATTGAGAGGAGAGTTTACGATGAAAGTCATGATGGTCAATGGTTCACCGCATTCGCAGCTGCATAGGCTGTCGGGCTTGTTGAAGGCATGCAGACCATGCGGACATTGGCGCGTAATATGACTTTCCTGATGAAGAGTATCCAGTTAGGCAAGGAAAAGTTTGGCCTGCCAGAGAAAGAGCCGTGGCAAGCCACTAACTTTATCCGCTGATAGTGAGGAAGACAAAAGAACATCCGATTTTGCCAGGCTTAAATAAAATCTAAGATTGTCCGTGCCACTGGGGATTGACGTGCTAAGATTTTGCGTAACCGCAAAATAATACGGTGTATTTAATCCCTGCCTCCCTTATGAGATAATTGGCTAAAATGACTCACATGAAAAAGCAAGAAAACCCAGAAAAGCCATTTTAACCATATTTCACACATGGAGGTCTTAGTTTTGACAAAAATTCAACAAATCAAGCACCAGAAATCCATGGATTACTGGAAGCAGCTTGTTATTGCCCAGCAACAAAGTGGTCTCAGCGTCACAGAATATTGTCGTCAGCAAGATATCAAATATAATGCTTTTTACTATTGGCTTCGCAAGATTCGCGAGGAGGCGCTGGAATCTCTGCCACAACTTCCAGAAAAAAGCACGACAAATCCTCAGTTTGCCGTACTGTCAGCAACAACCGTTACGGCAGCCGTTCAGACACAATCTTCTTCGTTGAAACTTTTCTGCGGCCCCGTAAGCCTGGAAGTAAATGAACAGACTTCCAATGAGATGCTTATGCAGACGCTCCGGTGCATTAAAGAAGTGTTTGGGATATGTTAGTCCGTAATCTCACTGCAGATCATGTTTATCTTGCCTGTGTACGTACCGATATGCGCAAGTCCATCGACGGCCTTGCCGCGCTGGTACTGTCGAAATTTCAGCTAGACCCGCATCAACCGGCTTTGTTCCTTTTCTGCGGCCGCCGTAAAGACCGTATCAAGGGACTGCTATGGGATGAGACAGGATTCCTCTTGCTCTACAAACGCTTGGAGAATGGTCAGTATCAATGGCCGGATACGCCGAAAGACCTGCTGGAAATATCCGAGCAGCAGCTTCGCTGGCTTACCGAAGGCCTGTCCATCTCGCAGCCCAAGGCCGTACAAAAGGTTACCCCTGCATACAGTTTTTAATTTCAACCTGTGCACAACGCCTGCAAATCTGTGGATAGCTCAGCCCGTGTCAATACTGAATTCGCGGGCTTTTTGTGGTATAATGGGCAGAGAAAACTAGGAGGCTTTTTCATGACAGATATCCGCGAACAGGAAATGCAAAACCGCATAGATTCACTGACCTTGGAAAAGGAAAACCTCCGCTATGAAATTGACTGTTTCAAGGAACAGATTGCTCAATTGAAGAAAATGGCCTTTGGCTCACGTACAGAGAAAACGAAAAGGATTCTGGGCGATGTTGAGGAAATCAATATTTTTGACGAAGCTGAGATCGAGGCAAAAGGCAGTGCTCCAGAGCCAATCATTGAAGTTCCTGCTCATAAGCGTCATAAGAAACAGAAAGGCCACCTTGAGCAGATTCTGAAAGATGTGCCGCATGAGGAACGCGTAATCACGCTGCCAGAAGATGAGCGTATCTGCAAACGTTGCGGAACACCGCTCACATTGAATGAAAAAGGCCGGAAGAATAAGACCAAGTCTTACATGTGGGTATATACCAATGGCGAGTTCGTGCGAGACGGACGGCAGATCCGGATCTACGAATACCATCCCGGTCGGAACGGCGGCTTTGCCTAAATCCGCGTTAGGCAAGGCTGTAAACTACGCACTCAACCATAGAAACGGGCTCAGCGTATTTTTATAGGATGGTAATATTGACTTATCCAACAATATTTGCGAACGAGCCATCCGAAACTTCACTATTGGCCGCAAGAACTGGTTGTTCAGCGCATCGCCAAAGGGGGCAGCCGCAAGTGCTGCCATTTATAGCATTGTAGAAACGAGCAAAGCTAACGGCCTTGAGCCATTCCGCTACTTAACTTATCTGTTTGAAAACCTGCCCAATATAAATTTCAAGATACATCCTGAACTGCTGGAAAACTTTCTCCCTTGGGACGAAGAAGTTCAACAGAACTGCAAATAAGATGAGCCTGACCATCTATAACGTGGTCAGGCTCGTTTCAGCTATTGATAACACCGGATGATTTAGCGTTTACCTTAAGATGTGTTGATTATATGGAATTGTGCCTAATTTATCGACATGGAACGCTGATTACGCTGCTGTTCCTGTGCCAATAGTGCGGGGCGGGAATGGCCGGAATAGAGAATGGTGTCGGCGGGAAGGGCAAAAATTTTTTTCAGGCT
>SVBZ01000021.1 GCA_015058575.1 Pseudoselenomonas ruminantium | reverse complement strand
GAAGCATGTGGCACCCGGTATTGCCGTTCTCCAGTACGCGGCTGAATTAAAGGCACAATCTGGTGATACCGCCAAGCTTACCATGAATGCCCTATGCGATGCATATCTGGCTGTTCGCCGTCAAGCCCCGGCCATCGACGAACACATCAAAAACATATATGACGAACAGGAACTGAGCCCCGAGGCAACTATTTCCAAAATGGAAATAGTTCAAAATGAAGGCGCCCCTAATCAAAGGCCGCAAGAAACCATAAAAATAAGCCCGACCATACGGCCGGGCCTGCGCTCTGGTAGCTATTCAGAGCATTGGTGCTGTTGCTGCGTCACTGCCGATCCAGCCACTTGCAGATGTAGTAGCTGATTACACCTGCTACGACCGACATAAAAAGGTAATAAATATCATCGAACAACGAGCTCACCTCCCTTCACTACGGTAAGGGATATGATCCGCAGCATGCTCTATTGTATATTATCCTTGCCAAATTATCAAGATATGCTATAATGAGTGTAGCTAAAGGTAATAAATATCGAGCAATGAGTAAGGCCCCTCGGAGTAGCTACCGGGGGGCTTTTCCTTTATCCCGATAATTCCTGTGTATCGGCACAGGAATGGCTTGCCGGCTCCGTGGTATAATCACTCTTGAAAAGAACTGGATTTAAGGAGTTGATTATATGGCCACAATCAGAACACGCAAACGCGGCCGGACATACAGCTATATTTTTGAGGCAGGTCAGGTCAATGGCAAAAGAAAGACTGTGAAAAAAGGCGGCTTCAAGACAAAGGAAGCGGCATATAATGCCGGCGTAGAGGCCTACGCGGATTTGAAGCATGGCAACATTGGTATTGTCAGCGACCATATAACACTAAGGACTATATGGATAACTGGCTGCATGGCGTGGCGGCTGTTAACGTCCGTGCGTCTACCCTCTCCCAGTACCAAAAGATGATTAAGTACCATGTCACTCCGCTATTGGGCGATATTGACATACAGGATCTAGCCCCTGCCGCGCTGGACGGATGGATGCGGCAATTAATGCGCAAAGGATTGGCGCAGAAATCATTAAAGCTTATCCTGGCCATCCTGCGGCAGGCCCTTAACTACGCCGTGTACCCCAGCAACTTGATACAGTCAAACCCGGCGTTGTATATCAAAGTACCGCGCACTGCGCCGCGTGATCTGGTCAAGCGCAGGATAATAACGCCTCATGAATTTGCCGCGCTTATGGAGGCTTTTCCAATGGGCCACGTTATGCACATCCCTACCCTGCTGCTTTACAATACGGGGATGCGTGTGGCTGAAGTAGCGGGCCTTAGATGGCAGGACATTGACCTGAAGCAGATGACCATATCCGTGAACAAGCAGATCCGCTATATCGCCAAGGATAAGAAGTATTGCCTAACCCCGCCCAAGACCCGCAGCAGCCAGCGCACCTTTACCATAACGACAGAACTAGTTAAGGAGCTGTCGGCCTGGAAGTCCGCCCAGGCTGAGCAGGAGCTGGCCTATGGGGAGCATTATGTATATGTCTACGAAGAGCCCGACGGCACGATACGCAATATGTCCAAAGGGCTGCCACATGTGCCGCTGGCCAGAGTCGATTTAGTCTGCACCAGATCCGACGGGCGCTCCTACTCCGTAGATTGCATACGGAAGCAATTGAATGCCAAAAGATATAACTCCCATTCCTTCCGCCATAACCACGCCACCCTCCTTGTCGAAGCTGGGGCGTCGATAAAAGGTGTCGCTAATCAGCTCCGAGAACCTTACTCCAAGCATTTGGATGATGGTATCTTTGAACTCCGCGCCAAAGTGGGCAGCGATATCTCCCGAGTCATGTACTTTTTCGTGATAAAACATGAAATATCCTAACACATGGCTTCATAAAAAATCACAGAAAACTCCTAAAGGCGAAATAGAACGTGCCAAAAAAAGTATCGCAAAGACTATCTGGAAAGGACGGAATCAAAATGAGCGAATTTAAGGAATTTCTGAATGAGCAGTTAAAAGACCCGGAACTCAAAGCTGAATACGATGCTTTAGAACCAGAATTTGCTATTATCCGTGCGATGATTGATGCCCGCGAGCGCCAAGGCATTACGCAAAAAGAATTAGCTGCCCGTACCGGTATCGCCCAAGCTGATATCAGTAAGCTGGAAAACGGCAATGCTAACCCCTCAATCAAGACCTTGAAACGCTTAGCCTCAGGTCTTGGATGCCGCTTGAAAATCGAATTTGCAGCCTTATAAGGTAAGCGCACTTTGCATTTCTGCAAGGTGCGTTTTTGATTGGCAGTGCATCGTACTTGAACTTGACGCTGTGCGATACCTACTGCATCATATCCGCTCTCTGCTGAAATCCTATGAAGCAAAGAGTATTGTTTCTCCTGGCAAAGCCATCGATTATCAGACAAAAACCATCGACACAAAGCTCTTCCAATTGAAAGACCTTTATGTCGATGGTTTGATTGAAAATGCCTGCCATCATGAGCTGAATACTGTCGGATGAAGATTTCATCAACACCTGCACCGCCCTGCCCAAAATCACGAAACATGAGCTCTGGCAGACGCTCGGAGCAGGGCAAATCCTACCGTGGATTCAAGATAAACTTCTATTAATCGTTATCCTCTTATTTTCCAGTACTCCCGCGTTTGGTCATCGGGAGGCCCTGTTTGCAGAGCGGGCATTCTTCGGGTTTGTAGGTCTCGACGTTCATGTGGAGCAGTGCTTCGCAGGGAACGTCGCCGAAGTTGGCTTTGCCGCCGCTGCGGTCGACGAGCATGCTGACAGCTACGGGGATGCCGCCGTGGGCTTTGACGACTTCGATAACTTCTTTGATGGAGCCACCAGTCGTTACGATGTCTTCGACGATCAGGCAGCGTTCGCCTTCATGCAGCGAAAAGCCGCGGCGGAAGGTCATCTTGCCATCGACGCGCTCGGTAAAGATGGCACGCGTTCCCAATGCCTTGCCGGTCTCGTGGGCTAGCAGGATGCCGCCCGTCATCGGCCCGACGACGGTTTCGATATTGGCATCCTTGAATTTTTCCGCCATGGCCTGGCAGAGTTTTTCCGTATATTCCGGTTTCTGGAGTACGTTGAATTTCTCCACATAGTGCGGACTATGCAGCCCGGAGGTCAGGACGAAATGTCCATCCATGATGGCATGGCTCTTTACGAGCAATTCTTTAACTTCTGCTTCTGTCATTTATCTTACACGCTCCATTTCTTTGAGTATGGCCTCGGCTGCGGCCTTGGGGTCGATAGCCGCGCGGATTGGGCGGCCGATGACAAGGTGGCTCGCACCATCGCTTAATGCCTTGGCCGGCGTTGCGATGCGGCTCTGATCATCGCTGCTTGCGCCCTTAGGCCGTACGCCCGGCGTAACGATCAGGAAATCGTCGCCGCAGGCTTCGCGGATAAGAGCAGCTTCCTGTGGCGAGGCCACGACGCCATCAAGGCCGGCTTTTTTCGCTAGTTTTGCATAGCGCACGACGGCGCTTTTTATCTGCAGTCCCTGGCCGAGCCCTTCCCAGTCTTCCTGATTGATGCTCGTAAGTACCGTCACGGCAATGAGCTTCGGGCAGGGGATGCCGCGCTTGGCGGCCTCTTCGTGCAGGCGCTCAGCGGCAACCTTCATCATGGTGTAGCCGCCGCCGGCATGCACATTGAGCATTGTGGCGCCCAAATCCATCAGCGAGCAGAGCCCCCCTGCTACCGTATTTGGTATATCGTGCAGTTTGAGATCCAGGAATACATCTTTTCCCTGCGCTCTTAGCCATTTTACGACGTCGCCACCGACACTGTAGAAAAGCTCCATGCCGACTTTATAATAGGATACGCTATCTCCCAGCGTATTGACGAGCGCCTTGACATCCTCCAGCGTATGGAAATCAAGCGCTGCAATCAAACGTTTATCTGCCATAACGTGCTCCTTTCGTTTTTCGCTAATTTATCCAATCTGGACCTTGCCAACGCAATCCTGGATGCTCCCAAGATTGCGTTTGGCCAAATAATCGTTGAGTCCATCGCAAATCTTCATGGTCACGGCCGGGTCGGCAAAGTTTGCCGTACCGACAGCTACCGCGCTGGCACCTGCGAGGAAGAATTCCACGGCATCTTCAAAGCAGGAAATGCCGCCCATGCCGATGATAGGCACTTTTACGGCCTGCGCGACCTGCCAGACCATGCGCACGGCAACGGGCTTTATGCAGGGGCCCGAAAGGCCGCCTGTGATATTGCCAAGCGTCGGCCGCTGGGTATGGATATCAATTTCCATGCCCATAAGCGTATTGATAAGCGAGAGGATATTGGCGCCGGCATCTTCGCAGGCTTTGGCCATCGTCACGATATCCGTGACATTGGGCGAAAGCTTTAGGATGACCGGCTTTTTGGTATGTTTCTTGGCCTCGCGGACGACCGCTGCCGCCGCTTTGGGGTCTGTGCCGAAGACGATGCCTCCCTCTTTGACATTTGGGCACGAGACATTGAGCTCTATGGCTGCAACGCCTTCTACATCGAGCATTCCGGCAAGTACGCCGTATTCTTCAACGGTGCTGCCCGAGATATTGACGATGACATTCATGCCGTACTGCCCGATGCGCGGCAAGGTTTCCTTGAGGAAAACCTCTACCCCGGGATTTTCGAGCCCGATGCAGTTCATCATGCCCATCGGCGATTCGGTGATACGCACGCCATCGTTGCCGCGGCGCGGTTTGAGCGTCGTGCCTTTGACCATGACGCCGCCAAGGCGTGCCAGGTCGACAAAATCGGCAAACTCCTCGCCAAACCCGAAGGTGCCCGAAGCCGTGAGCACCGGTGTGTTCATGGCAATGCCCGCCAGATCCGTATGCAGTTTTGCATCTTTTGCCTGCATGACCTGACTCATGCGAACACCTCCTCTGCCGCAAATACCGGACCATCCTTGCAGACCTTCTTGCGCCGGCCGTCCGTCGTATCGATCGAGCAGGACAGGCAGGCCCAGAGGCCGCAGCCCATGCGCTTTTCGAGCGATACCTGGCAGCGCACACCATGTTCCTTGGCGATTTTCGCGATGCCCTTCATCATGATTTCGGGGCCGCAGGCGACTATCAGGTCATAGTCCTTCTTTTCCAGAAGCTCGGGCAGCAGTGTCGTCGTAAAGCCTTTTGTTCCCAGGCTGCCGTCATCGGTCGTACAAAAGATATCCTGCACCTTGCCGGCAAATAGATCCTGCCAGAAGAGTTCCCCGCAGGTCTTGCCGCCCATAAGTACATCGGCTTTGCCCTGCATGGCCGCGGCATAGAAAAGCACTGGCGAAAGGCCCATGCCACCGCCAACAATCAACGGCCGCTTGGCCGTCGTATCAAAGCCATGCCCCAGCGGGCCAAGAACGTTTATGGTATCGCCAGCTTCCAGCTCCGATAGAGCCTTTGTGCCTTTGCCCACAACGCGGTAGATAAAGGCAACGGTGCCCTTCTCCTTGTCCACTGCGGCAATGCCGACAGGGCGGCGCAGCAGGCAGCTGCTGTTTAGGATGCGCAGCTGCACAAACTGGCCCGCCTTGGCCCGTCCGGCCACTTCCGGCGCGGCAACGACCAGCTCATAGACCTGCGGGGAAAGCTCTTGCTGGCTGATGATAGGGGCATCGACCGTTACTTTTTCCTTAGGCAAGACCATCACCACCACCGACATAGTCCTGGATGGCCAGGCTGTAAACGAGGCGGCGCTCACGCATGAACGAGAGCACGCGCAGGACTTCCCAGGCCGTGTCGAGCGAGGTCAGGCAGGCGATGTCGTGCTCGACCGTCGCGCGGCGGATCTTGAAGCCATCCTTCAAGGAGTGCTTGCCCTGGGTCAGCGTGTTGATGACCATGTTGATTTTTCCGCTCTTGATGCGCTCGATGATATCGGTGCTGCGCTCGTGCACTTTGCCGACAATCTCGACATCGATGCCCATCGACTGGATGGTCTTGGCCGTACCCTCGGTAGCGGCAATCTGGAAGTCGAGCTCGGAGAAGGCCTTGGCCAGCTGTTTCATCTCTTCTTTATCCTTATCGGCCACCGTGAAGAGCACGCAGCCCTTCGTCGGCACATGCGTGCCCGAGCCGATGATAGCTTTGTAAAGCGCGCGGGCATAATGGTAATCGATGCCCATGACCTCACCGGTCGATTTCATCTCTGGTCCAAGCGCAATGTCGACATCGGTCATCTTGGCAAACGAGAAGACCGGCGCCTTGACGGCGACATACGGTTTTGGCGGGACAAGACCGGACTTATAGCCAAGCTCTTTGAGCGTGCTGCCCATCGCGATGCGCGTGGCAAGATTCACCATCTTGACATCGGTGACCTTCGAGAGGAACGGCACCGTACGCGAGGAGCGCGGGTTGACCTCGATGATGTAGACCTCGCCATCGGCGACGACGAACTGGATGTTCAAAAGGCCCTTGACGTGCAGGGCTACCGCCAGCCGTTTCGTGTAATCAATGATCGTGTAGATGACCTTCGACGGCAGCGTCTGCGGCGGATAGACCGCAATCGAGTCGCCCGAGTGGACACCGGCGCGCTCGACGTGCTCCATGATGCCCGGAATGACGACGTCGACACCATCGGAAATCCCGTCGACCTCGACCTCAGTGCCCTGCATATAGCGGTCGACGAGTACCGGATGGTCCGGCGTGACCTTTACGGCACGGCTCATGTAGTCGCGCAGCTCATCTTCGTTGTAGACGATTTCCATGGCGCGGCCGCCCAAAACATAGGACGGGCGGACCATGACCGGATAGCCGATAGCAGAAGCCCCCGTGATGGCATCCGCAAGGTTCGTGACACTGATGCCCTGTGGACGCGGAATCTGCGTCTGCGTGAGGACTTCGTCGAAGCGCTCGCGGTCCTCGGCGCGGTCGATATCGTCAACCGACGTGCCGAACACTTTGACGCCAGCCTTCTGCAGCGAAGCGGCGAGGTTGATAGCCGTCTGGCCGCCGAACTGGACGATGACGCCCTCCGGCTTTTCCTTGTCGATGATGTTCAAGACATGCTCAGTGGTCAGCGGCTCGAAGTACAGGCGGTCGGAGATATCGAAGTCCGTGGATACCGTCTCCGGGTTGTTGTTGATGATGATGGCCTCGATGCCCATCTCCCGCAGTGCCCAGACCGAGTGGACCGAGCAGTAGTCGAACTCGACGCCCTGGCCGATGCGGATCGGGCCCGAGCCGAGGACGATGACCTTGCGGGCATTGGAGGTCTGGACCTCATCCTGCTCGGCGCGGAACGTCGAGTAGTAGTACGGCGTAGCCGCTTCGAACTCAGCGGCGCAAGTGTCGACCATCTTGTAGGCCGGCAGGATGCCCATGCTCTTGCGCGTCGTGCGGATTTCGTCGACGGATTTGCCCGTGATTTCGGCAATCGAGACATCGGCAAGGCCCACGTTCTTGGCGGCCAGCATATGTTTCGGCGTCAGCGGCTCGCTCGTAAGCGTCGTCTCGACGTCGGTGATGTTCTTGATTTTATGGATGAACCATTTGTCGATTTTCGTGACGGCATGGATTTCATCGACGGTGGCGATGCCGCGGCGCAGGGCCTCGGCGATGACGAAGATGCGCTCGTCGTTGATGCGCGCAAGGTTCTTCTTGACGCGCGCATCATCCCAGGCATCCATCTTATCCATATGCAGACGGTGCACGCCAATCTCGAGCGAACGCACGGCCTTTAAGATGGCGCCTTCGAAGTGGCGGTCGATGCTCATGACCTCGCCCGTTGCCTTCATCTGCGTGCCCAGCGTGCGGTCCGCATAGACGAACTTGTCAAACGGCCAGCGTGGGAATTTGACGACGCAGTAGTCAAGGGCCGGCTCGAAGCAGGCTTTCGTCTTCTGCGTTACGGCATTGGTGATTTCGTCGAGCGTATAGCCGATGGCAATCTTGGCCGAAACCTTGGCAATCGGATAGCCCGTAGCCTTTGAAGCCAGTGCCGACGAACGGCTGACGCGTGGGTTGACCTCGATGACGTAGTATTTGTTGCTGTTCGGGTCCAGCGCGTACTGCGCATTGCAGCCGCCCTCGATGCCGAGCTCGCGGATGATGCGCAAGGACGCGCTGCGGAGCATCTGATATTCGTGGTCCGTGAGCGTCTGGGACGGTGCGACGACAATCGAGTCGCCCGTATGGACACCGACCGGGTCGAAGTTTTCCATGTTGCAGACGGTGATGCAGTTATCGTTGCCGTCGCGCATGACTTCGTACTCGATTTCCTTCCAGCCCGCCACACTGCGCTCGATGAGGACCTGGCCAATCATCGAGTAGTTGAGGCCCTTGATAACGATATCGATGAGCTCTTCTTCGTTCTCGGCGATACCGCCGCCCGTGCCGCCCATCGTATAGGCCGGGCGCACGATGACCGGATAGCCGATTTCCTTGGCAAACGCAACCGCCGACGGCACATCCTCGACAATCGTCGACTCAGGGATAGGCTCGCCGAGCTTCTGCATCGTCTCTTTGAACATTTCGCGGTCTTCGGCCTTTTCGATTGCCTCAAGCGGCGTACCCAAAAGCTCGACGCCGTACTTTTCGAGTACCCCGCGCTCGGCAAGCTGCACCGCAAGGTTCAAGCCAGCCTGGCCGCCCAGCGTTGCGAGTAAGCCATCCGGACGCTCCTTCGAGATGATTTCCTCGAGAAATTCCGGCGTCAATGGCTCAATATAGACGCGGTCAGCGATATGCGAGTCCGTCATGATGGTAGCCGGGTTCGAGTTTACCAGAACGACCTCCAATCCCTCTTCTTTGAGCGAACGGCAGGCCTGGGAACCGGCGTAGTCAAACTCTGCGGCCTGCCCGATGATGATTGGGCCCGAGCCGACGACCATGACTTTTTTGAGATTTTCTTTCTTTGGCACAGTTTATTCCCCCTTGAGCATCGTCCAGAACTGATCGAAAAGATACATATTGTCATCCGGTCCCGGCGATGCCTCCGGGTGGTACTGTACCGAGAAAATCGGCAGGTCTTTATGGCGCATGCCCTCGACCGTGCCGTCGTTGACATTGATATGCGTGACTTCCAGCGGCAGATCCTTGAGCGATTCCTCGTCGACGGCATAGCCGTGATTCTGCGAGGAAATCTGCACGCGGCCCGTCAAAAGGTTCTTTACGGGCTGGTTGCAGCCGCGGTGACCGAACTTGAGCTTATAGGTCTTAGCGCCCAAGGAACGCGCGAGCAGCTGATGGCCAAGGCAGATGCCAAAAATCGGTTTCTTGCCGATGAGCTTCTTGATTTCTGCGACGATTTCCGGAACGTCTGCCGGGTCGCCAGGGCCATTCGAAAGGAAGATGCCGTCCGGCTGCAAAGCCAGGACTTCCTCCGCCATCGTATGGGCCGGCACCACCGTGAGCTTGCAGCCAAGGTCGTGCAGCGATTTTAAGATATTCTGCTTGACGCCAAAGTCCATGGCGACGACATGCGGTGCATCAGCGGCCTCGGCCTCCATAGTGTATGCCTCAGGCGTCGTGACTTCCATGACCACATCCTTCTTGATGGGCACAGCGAAGAGCTCGTCGATTTCGGTCTGGGCGGCATCTTCGGACACGATGATGCCCTTCATGGTGCCGGCCGAGCGGATCTTGCGGGTGACGGCGCGGGTGTCCACATCGTAGAGACACGGTACGCCCTGCTTCGTCAAAAAGTCCGCAAGGCTCGTCTCGTAATGCCAGTTGCTGCCCATCTCGCAAAGCTCGCCGATGACGAAGCCATTGACAAAAGATTTACGCGACTGCATGAAAAGGTCCGCGATACCGTAGTTGCCGACCATCGGATACGTGAGCGTCAAAATTTGACGGCAGTAGGATGGATCGGTCAGGCTTTCCTGATAGCCCGTCATGCCCGTATTGAAAACAACCTCGCCAGTTGCCTTGATGTTATTCAAAAGTTTGCCGTGGAAAACGGTACCGTCCTCCAGGATCAATTTACCTTTCATGAAATCACCTCATATATGTTAAAGAACTTCGCCATCCCGCATGACGATCTTGCCAGCAACGATCGTCAGTACCGCCTTGCCCTTGAGCTTGCGGCCGATGAACGGACTATGGCTGCCCTTCGTGTAGAATTTCTTTTCGTCAACCGTCCAGCAAAGCTCGGGATCGATGACCGTGATGTCGGCGCTCTTGCCAACCGCCAGCGTACCAGCATCCATGCCGAATACCTTAGCCGGCTCACAGGTCATCTTGGAAACGATGGTCGTAAGGTCAAGTTTTCCCTGATGATATAGATCCGTCAGCATAATGCCCAGCGATGTCTCCAGGCCAGGGAAACCGCTGGGTGCATAGATATACTCGCGGTCTTTCTCTTCCTGTGCATGCGGGGAATGATCGGTTACGATTGCGTCAATCGTGCCGTCTTTGAGGCCTTCGAGCAGTGCCTCGCAGTCCTTCTGCGCGCGAAGCGGCGGATTGATTTTCGTTGACGTGTCAAACAGGTTGACGCATTCGTCGGTAAGCGTCAGATGCTGCGGCGTGACTTCACAAGTGACGCGCACGCCGCGTTTTTTGGCCTGGCGTACGATGTCCACCGCGCGGGCCGAGCTGATATGGGCCACATGGACGCGGGAACCAGCATACTCGGCCAGCATGATGTCGCGGGCTACGGCGATATCCTCCGCAACCGTCGGGCGGCCCTTGAGCCCGAGCATCGCACTGCGATGGCCCTCGTTCATCACGCCGTCTTCGACGAGCGACGTCTCCTCGTCATGGTTGACGATGACCTTATCAAACGTATGCAGATAGTCAAAGGCATTCAAGAGCACTTTGGCCTTCTGGTCGTAGTGGCCGTCGTCGGAGAAAGCCACGGCGCCAGCTTCGATCATATCGCCAAGCTCGGCCAATTCCTTGCCCTCCTGCCCCTTGGTCACCGCACCGATGATTTTCACATGAACTTTGGCGACATCCTCGGCGCGCTTTTCCAAGCTGCGCACCATGGCCGCATCATCGACTGCCGGCTTCGTGTTCGGCATCGTGCAGACCGTCGTAAAACCACCAGCGGCGGCGGCTTTGGCACCGGACTCGAAGTCCTCTTTGGCCTCCTGGCCCGGCTCGCGGAAATGCACATGCAGGTCGATGAGGCCCGGCGTTACTACCTTGCCTGCAGCATCGTAGACCTCTGCCCCAGCAGCTTCCAGATTTTCGCCGATTGCCTGTATCTTGCCATCCTCGACGAGAACATCGGCGATTTTATCGAATTTTTCGGCCGGATTGATGACGCGGCCGCCTTTAAGCAAAAGTTTCATTCCTGTTTTCCTCCCGTCAATACCAAGGTAAAGAGTGCCATGCGGACTGCGACACCATTCTGTACCTGTTCCTGAATGGCAGAGTTATCGCCATAGGCAGTGAACGGAGAGATTTCCCAGCCCTTGTTCATCGGGCCCGGATGCAGGATAAGCACATCGTCTTTTGCAAGCTTCAGGCGCATGTCGTTGAGGCCGAAGATGCGCGCATACTCACGCGTCGTCGGGAACAGGCCGCCCTTCATGCGCTCAAGCTGGATGCGCAGCACCTCGATGACATCGGCATTGGCGATGGCATCTTCGATGCGCTCATGGACAATGACGCCCGGCTCCTGATAGAGGAAACGCGGAATCAGCGTCTTCGGGCCGGCGATATGGACTTCCATGCCCATCTTGCGCATGCCGTAGATATCCGAGCGCGCTACACGGCTATGCAGCACATCGCCGATGATGGCGACCTTGAGGCCCTCGAGATGGCCTTTGTGCTCCTGGATCGTGAAGAGGTTCAAAAGTCCCTGCGACGGATGCGCATGCGCACCATCGCCAGCATTCAGTATCACAGGGCTTACGACACGGGCGGCATATTCAGCGGCCCCCTCGGCCTTATGGCGCATGACGATGGCATCGACGCCCATGGCCTCGACCGTGTAGAGCGTATCGCGCAGGCTCTCGCCCTTGACGATGCTGCTCGTGCCGGCCGTGATGTTGACGACATCGGCACCGAGGTATTTGCCGGCCAGCTCGAACGACGTGCGTGTGCGCGTGCTCGGCTCGTAAAACAGCGTGACAATGGATTTTCCGCGCAGTGTCGGTACCTTCTTGATATCGCGGTGGATGATGTTCTTCATTTCCTTCGCGGTCTCAAGTACGAGACGAATCTCCTCCGGGCTGAAATCCTCCAGGCCCAGGACGTTCTTGCCTCGCAAGGATACATTAGTTTTTCCCAAGTCAATCACTCCTTAACATGTTGACAATCATAATTATACATTACTTATGCATAAACTTTCAAGGGATATCCATTGCCTTTTTCACGCGCCTAGCAAAAAAGGAGCTTTCCTATGCGTATGCATAAGAAAGCTCCAGCTTTACGGTAAACTTATAGCGTTGTATATTGCTTCCCTTATGCGCATCGCGGTACGCATTTTAAAAGGTAATGTATTCTCTTGTCCTTGAGCAGCTCTCGTCTGCTTTGTTTACCATTATAACTTGACATGTCAAGAAATGCAAGGCAAAAGTCAAAAATTTCAAGGACATATGACCTTATTTTTCGCTTGGAGTGGACAAATCAAACATTTCCGGTCTGTACCGCCCAGCAGATATAGGCAAAACCCGCCAGCTGCAACAGGATGATAAGCGGTATGCCATAGCGGAATTTGATGTGCTGCGTCTTATGACGGAACAGCTGGATGGCTGCAAGCGCTCCAATGCTGCCGCCCATAAAAGCCAGGCCGAGCAATGTAAACTCCGGTACGCGCCACCACTGGCGCATGGCACAGAGCTTATCAACGCCATAGACAATAACCGCGATGACGTTGATGCTGACAAAATACCAAATGACGAGATTATACCACTGAATATCCATAGATTCCTCCTAAAGCTGCTGCCCTTAGCGCGCGGCCGACACACAGTTGCGTCCGCGATGCTTTGCTTTATACAGTTCTTCGTCGAGACGGCCATAGAGACCATCGAGCGTATCGCTGCTGCCCGCCACCGTCACGCCCAGGCTGGCCGTGACATGCCGGCCGTCGGGAAGCCTGGTATCTGCCTCGATGCGCTGGCGGATGCGCTCGGCCACCATGATCGCGTCATCGATATGGCAGCCCGGCAGCACGAGCATGAATTCCTCGCCGCCCCAGCGGCCCACGAAATCCGAGCTGCGCAGGGCATTCTGCATGATCTTGGCCACCTGCCGCAGTACCTCATCGCCGGCCTCGTGCCCGAACGTATCATTGATATGTTTGAAATGATCGAGGTCGACCATGATTGCGCCCAGATGAAGATCGCTGCTCGTATCGCTGCGCTCAATCTCATTCATCAGGATCTGCTCGACAGCCCCGCGATTCAAAAGCCCCGTGAGCCGGTCGGTATCCGCCAGCAGCGTCAGCGCCTGATTGGCCTGCTCGAGCTCGGCACTGGTGACCGAAACGAAATGCGCGAGCCCCGTAATCAGCGAAATGCGTTCGTCGTGAAAAGAAAGTTTCTGCGGGGAAGCTACCGCTGCCGGAGCAACTGCGGGCTGCCCCTCGCGGAAGCAGATCGTCACCATCGAACCATTCAGCAGATGTACCTGGGAATGCCCGTCAAAGCGCTGCAGCTCCCCATACGTATAGAAGCCCGCCGAAGGAGCGATATCACGGAATGGCTGCAGCTCGATGCGCACATCATCGCGCAGATACATGCGCCGGACAATGCACGAAAAGAGCAGGATGCCTTCGGGCTGGAAATTTCGCAGCCCTTCGATATTACGGAAGCCCTCCTGCAGCATATTGATGGGATCGCCATAGCCCAGCCGCACATGTTCCCCCAGGGAAAAATCGCCGCCAAAGCGCATGGAACCATTCGCCTGATAAGAAATCGCCATGCGCGCCACAGGCTGCTCATCACGCTCGATCATCACCGGGAACGGGAGGATTGCGCGGAAGAATTTTTCGCCCGGCGCAATGCCGAGATACTTCTCATAAAGCGACACGATAGGCTTATGATTGACCTGCGTAACCACATTGCAGCAGTCCATACCGGTGATAACCGCCTCGGCCCCCAACGGCTTCCAGCCATTATACGATTTGACACGGATATGGAGATCCTGCCCGCGGAACAGGATGACAAGGATGCCTTGATTGGTATAGGACTTCCCATCAAAAACGCAGGTGTATTCATCGTTGACATATGAAGATTTATTGATATACGAATCCGATGAACCGCCAAAGACCGGCACTTCCTCCGGAAGGCCCGACAGCACATCGGTAAAGGCATGGATATCGCCAAGCGTCTTGAGCGTCGTCAGGATGCCCACACCAGCTAACGGCTCTCCTTCTAAAAGTTCCGGCAACATCTCTGCCGCCTCATCCATCGTAAGCCGGCCGCAGTCAAAAAGATAGACCGCCACGCTTGCCCGCGCAAAGACCAGGAAACTTACCTGTATGGAATCCAGCCGCAGCTCGCCATTCATGATTTCGCCCGACGAAGTGCAGCCAGCGATCTGCGCCTGCGGCAGCTGCGCATGGATGGCCTGCGTCATCGTCTCGATATGTGCAGTTTTATCATCGGCAGTAAATATCAGGCACAGGATGGATTCATAGTCCGGCGGACATTCCTCGGCAAATCGTTCCAGACAGGCTCCGATTTCGCTTGCGTCCTGCAGGTTATACGGGAATAATCGCATATTAGGCTCATTCCTTTTCCATACTACTTCTAACAAAAATTCCAATCAACATAATAAATTCGTCATCCTTATAAATTCGTCATCCTTGACTAAATTCCTTGTTGCACCGGCAAAAGAAAATGAGCTGCCCGCTAAGTGCAGCTCATAAACGCAACGCCGTCCTCAAATGACAGAGGGCACGAACTCCTCTTCGGCATAGCCATAACGCGCCGTAACACGGTAAATCAGGCGGTCATCCACGGCGCTGCGGATCGTGATATGATCAAGATCGCGCAGCATCGCCTTGATATCCATAACGGCAGCCATACTGCTGATATAATCAAAGGCCTGCTCCAGACTTATCTTCTGGCGTTCCGGCTCTTTGGCCCCTTCATGATAGACTTCCATCGTTACCGGAATCTCTCCGTTGACCGGAGCACGGCAAAGCTTCGGTTCCCAGGCGTTGGTGATTTTCTTGACACGCTCGATTTGTTCTATTTGTTCCATATTGTGCATAACACCCCCAACCACGGATAATTTCATTGCCCGATTGTATTAGTAATAATTATCTTAGCAGTATGAAATTATATGGTCAATGTTATATTATACACTTTTTTGGCGTTTTTTGTATACAAAATCAAATATTAAATGGTGCAAAGAGTTTCTTCATATAGTTGAACCCCTTGGTGATCGCCTTGATGAGCGGCTCCATTGTCTTCGGCTGACGGATAACCAGCTGCATGACTTTACGCCGGAAGCTTCTGTACTCGGCATCGAAAATACGCAGCTGCTCTTCCATCTCCATCTCGACCGAAACGGAGGGGATGCCCGACGGCTGGAGCTCCGAAGCCCGGCCGCAAATCTTGACCACGTCACCGCGGAACGGGATATAGACTTCCTCGCCGCACTCCTTCTGGATGCGGCTCTTCAATGCCTCCTGCCCCTGGGCTTCACCATGGACAATGAATACCTTTGCCGGCTTAGGACTCTGGAATTTATCGATCCAATCCATGAGCTGATTGGCATCGGCATGCGCCGAAAAGCCATCGAGCATCTGGATCTGCGCCTTGACGGCGACTTCCTCGCCGAGTACGCGCACGCGCTTGATGCCATCGACAAGGCGCCGCCCCAGGCTGCCCTCGGCCTGATAGCCGACAAACAGGATGGTCGACTCCGGCCGCCAAAGATTATGTTTCAAATGATGCAGGATACGGCCCGCATCAGCCATGCCCGAGGCTGAGATGATGATCTGCGAGCTTTCGGAGCTATTGAGCGCCCGCGACTCCTCGGCCGTCTCACAGACGCGGACCTGCGGGAACTCAATCATCTTGCCGCTCTGCCCGAACATCTTGATTGCCTCTTCGTCGAAATCCTGGAAGTTCTGCATAAAGATGCGCGTGGCATTGATAGCCAGCGGACTGTCAATCACGATGGGAATGTCGCCATCGAGCCGCCCGCTCTTCCAAAGATTATAGAAATAATACACCAGCGTTTGCGTGCGGCCAACCGAAAAGGACGGAATGACCAGATTGCCGCCACGGTCCATCGTATCATTGACAATTTCCAGCAGCGCCATCTCCTTATCGTAAATCTGATGGATGCGGTCACCATACGTCGACTCAACGACGAGGAAATCTGCTCCCGTGAGCACCGTAGGATTTTTGATGATGGGCTGATCGGGCTGCCCAAGGTCTCCCGAGAAAACGAGCTTTGTCGTCTTGCCATCTTCGTTGACAACGATCTCGACAATAGCTGAACCTAAGATATGGCCCGCATCATAGAAGGTCACATCAATATGGTCGCCCAGGGAAAATTTCACCTGATAAGGCATCGGCACAAAGTGCTCGATGGCCGCTGCGGCATCCTCCATCGAGTAGATAGGCTGCACAGGCGACTCGCCCCGCCGCTGGTTCTTGCGATTCGTAAGCTCGGCATCATATTCCTGGATATGGGCAGAATCAGGCAGCATGATGCGTGCAAGATCACAGGTTGCCTTGGTGGCATAGACGCTGCCTGCAAACCCCTCACGCACGAGTTTCGGAATCAGTCCGCAGTGATCGATATGTGCATGCGTCAAGAGCACGGCATCGATCTCTGCCGGATTGAAGGCAAACTCTTCGTAATTGAGGTCGCGGATACGCCGGGAGCCTTGAAACATCCCGCAGTCAATCAGATACTTGTTCTCCCGCGAAGAAAGCAAATAGCAGGACCCTGTTACCGTATGTGCTGCACCTAAGAATTCCAACCGCATAACGATCCTCTCCTTCCCTGTCTAGTGCAATAAAACCTTCAATGTCTGCATGAGCTTGGGGATATCGATAGGTTTTGCCAAGTGGCCATCCATCCCTACCGCCAGTGCATTATCCACATCCTCCTTGAATGCATTCGCCGTCATGGCAAGAATCGGGATTCCTGCCTGCCGCTTGTCGGGCAGGCGGCGGATATAGCGCGTCGTCTCATAGCCATCCATATGTGGCATCTGGATATCCATCAAAATCAGGTCATAGCTTCCGGGCAATGCTTTCTGGAGCTTTTCGGCACATATCCGCCCGTCCTGTGCCCAGTCGACCTTGCAGCCAACCTCTGTGAGCAGCGCGATGACAATCTCTGCATTGAGCTCGTTGTCCTCCGCGAGCAGGATATGGCGGCCGGCCAGCTGCGCATCGTCACTGCGCTTCATGCTCTGCTGCTCGATTTCAGCCGCCGTCCCGATGCGATGTGGCAGACGGACAGTCACCGTCGTCCCCTCGCCTAAGGTGCTCGCAATAGAAATGGTTCCGCCCAGCAGCCCGACCAGCCGCTTGACAATTGCCAGCCCAAGCCCTGTGCCCTGCACGCCGCTGGTCGAGGATGTCCGCTCACGGGCAAACTGATCGAACGCATGCTGCAAGAACTCCCTGGTCATGCCGACCCCTGTGTCGCGGGTTTCCACTTCGATGATACATTCCCCGCTTTTTCTGCCCGGCAGCTCACGCAAGCACGATACGATGTGGCCGCCAGGCGGCGTGTATTTTATGGCATTGCCGATGATATTGATGAAGATTTCCGACACATGGGTCTTGTCCACATAGAGATAGCGATGCTGGAAATCATTGTGTTTCTCAAAGGTCAGCTGCTTATCGGCGATCTGCACATCGAAAATTGTCGTCGAGAGCCGCAAATACTCCTGCATATCGACCAGCTGCTCATCAATGACAATCCGATTGTTTTCGATGCGGGCCATCTCGAGCACATCATTGAGAATGGACAGCAGCTGATTGCTGGCCGAAAGGATCTTCGCCCGGCACTTGGCCTGCTTGGCAAGGTCCTCCGGCGCCCGATCGGCCATTTCCGTAAAGCCGATGATGGCATTGAGCGGCGTACGGATATCATGGCTCATGTTGAACAGGAATCTAGATTTGGCTTCGTTGGCAGCTTCCGCCGCCTTGCGCGCCGCATCGAGCTCACGCTGCTTTTCCTGCTCCTGCTGGATCGTGGATTCGATATTGCGGAACCCGCAGATAAAGTATTCATAGCTATCGGCTGCTGCATCCCTTATATAGCAGCATTGATAATGCTGCCGTTTGCCCTCATAGGTCAGCCGCGTATAATTCAGCGTATAGATCTTATCCTTGCATACTTTATCGCGCAGATTGCCCAGATTCCAATTGCGGCGCATCTCCTCGCGCTGCTCAGGAACGATAACGCGGTCGATATACTCGTTCGTGATCTTGTAATAATCCTTGCCCTTAAGCGCCTTGATAAAGGCATTTGTCGTCTCGGAATTGCTGTTGTTCATCACCATGGAAACCGTCTCCGTCCGCACATCTACGAGCCAGACAGAGCTGTATTCCTTGGACAGGCCGCGCAGAAGCACACTGCGCTGCTCGAGCTCCGACATGAGCTTCTGCTGGCGGCGCAGATCCTGGTCGATATTCTCGAACGCAAAGATAAGCTTGCGCCGTTCATCAAAGGCCGCGATTCTAAGCTGATAATAGACAAGGGTATCATCACGCAATGTACGATAGGAATAAACGATCTGTCCTTCGCGGTCCAGGCAGTCAAAGATATACTTCCGAGACAGGAAACGCCGCATCCCGGCCTGATCTTCCGCATACACCATGGTATCGATATAAGTACGGAACACATCATAGGCGACAGGCCGCTGCCGCAAAAAGCGGGCAAACTTTTCGCTGACATGGCTGATCCAAAGCGGATAGACCCGCGCATCAGCAACGTTCACATAGACGATAGACGAATAGCTTTCGGACAGGACACTGGCAATCTCAGCTGTGATGTGTTCACGTGCCTTTTCGTTTTCGATATCCTCTACCGCATAAAGTACGCGCAGCAGCGGTTCCTCCTCATCGATGCGGATGAAACAGGCCCGCCGCCATTGGAACTGTTTGTTGCGGAAAACCGCCGTTATCTGCCGTTTATCCTGCAGCCGGCTGGCAAGCGTACCGAGCGTCACGAAGTCAAGCATCTGCTGTAAATAGTCTGGAGCTGTGACCTGCCGGATGATTTCGTAGAAATGCTCTTGAAACGCCGCCCCCGTGCCCATTTCCCTGACGGGAAAAGCCGACTTGATCGTTTCACTGCTAAGCGTAGTCAAATCGATTACCTGCAGCGTAATATAAAGCCGCGATAATGCCGACAAAATAGCGCGCAAATCCTTTCCTTCCCTCTTCATGATACCCTCCTTCCACATCTCCTATACGAGTATTCGCCATCCTGCCAGCAACTTCCTCCTCAAGGCTTTTTTTCCCTAACATTACAAATTTTTTTCTGCTCCGCCATAACATTTTTTGAGTTTTTGGAGTATAAAGAGCAGAAAGCAGAAACAACCCAGCCAAGCTGCTTCAGCTTGGCTGGGTTGTTTCACAGTTCCTCTGCATTTGCTGCTGTTTTATTCTTCCCCGAGCATGCGGACTTCCGGCTGCAGCTCGACGCCATGTTTTTCTTTGACCCGGCGCTGCACCTCATGGATAAGGTTCACGACATCGGCCGCTGTAGCGCCGCCGGCATTGACGACAAACCCGGCATGCTTCGTCGATACCTGTGCACCGCCGATCGTCAAGCCCTTGAGCCCTGTCTGATCGATAAGCGTACCGGCAAAATACCCTTCGGGACGCTTGAACGTGCTGCCAGCACTTGGCATCTCGAGCGGCTGCTTGCTCTCGCGCCGCTGCGTATAGTCGGCAATCTTCGCGCGGATTTCCTGCTCGTCGCCTGGCTGCAATTGCAGCTCGACCTCGCAGATGGCTTCGCCATTCGTCTGGAAGACACTGTGCCGGTAGCCAAGCGCAAGCTCGTCTTTTACAAACTCATGGATATTGCCATCGGCATCGACGGCCCGCACGCGGTCGGCGACGTTCTTCGTCTCGCCATCATAGGCACCGGCGTTCATGAAGATTGCCCCGCCGATGCTGCCGGGGATGCCGCAGGCATATTCAAGCCCCGTCAAGCCATGGGCCGCTGCACATTCAGAAACGTCTTTCAAGAGTGCACCGGCACCGGCAATGATGCGCGTGCCCTCACAGCGGATGGCAGACATTGGCTTAGCAAACTTCACGACCACCCCACGGATGCCCTTGTCACGCACGAGCATATTCGAGCCATTGCCCAAAAGCGTCAGCGGCAGCTTGTATTCCTTGACCAGCTTCAAAACACGCTGCGTCTCAGCCATGCTGGCCGGAAAAATCAAGCAGTCAGCCGGGCCGCCAATCTCAAACGTCGTATGCAGGCGCATCGGCTCATCGATCAGCACCTGCTCAGCCTGCAGGAACTCCCGGCAGGCGGCAACGAAATTCTTATCTATCAATGTATTCATTCCCATCTATTCTATCCAGCAATAAATCTCGAAGCGTCATGCTTTGTTCCACATACGCAGTCCCGGGCCGTTTTCGGCCAGATTGGCAAAATCCATCTGCCGCATGGCCTCATAGGCCACGATGGCCACGGCATTGGAAAGATTCAGCGACCGCGCCTCAGCAATCATCGGAATGCGCACGCAGCTCTCCCAGTTCGCATCAAGGATTGTCTCGGGAATACCTGCCGACTCCTTGCCGAAGACCAGCATGTCGTCCTCCGTGTAGTGAACCTCCGTATGCGCACGCGGCGCCTTGGTCGACAGATAATAGAAATTATGCCCGTGATACATCGCGAGTACCTCTTCGAAGTTCTCATGATAATGCACCTTGACCAGATGCCAGTAGTCAAGACCGGCACGCTTCAGATATTTGTCGTCCGTCGAGAATCCCAGCGGCTTGACCAGATGCAGCTCAATGCCCGTCGCTGCGCAGAGACGGGCGATGTTGCCCGTATTGCCAGGGATTTCCGGCTCTATCAATACTATATGCAATCTATACACCTCAACCTATCGTTTTCAACGTTCCCTATTATAGCGAATTCCTTCAATAAATACAAGGTGCGCTTTACCATACCCTCCGCAAGGTCAGCGCACAGGAAATGTCCTTATCATGACTGCCCCGCAAAAAACCGGCCTCCCCTGCCAATATCCAGTCAGGCGCAAATTCTGCCTCGCCACTTAACGCAAGCTCGAAGTGCGTCTTATCCTGATTGTTACGCAGAGCATAACGCCTGCCATCATAGCCTTCGTAACGGAAGTCAAGTTCGGGTTTTGCCCCGGCAAAAGCATGTCTTACTCCCAGACGTATCCCATAATTGCCCTTGCCCAGATAGCGCTTGAGCTCCACGCCGCAGGTTCCGGCGAAATAAGTATTGCCGTTACCTGCGGCCTGCTGGTTGAAAATCCCTGCCCCCTTTTCCCGATAAGCCCCCTGCCGCATATGCGACAGCTGGAAGCCCACATAAGGACTTACATGCCAAACCCTGCCGCTCTCGCTCTGCAAATCGTATTTATACTCGCCGCCCAGCTCGATGATATGGCTGTTGTAATCGGCAGCGGCATTCAGGCCCAAAGCCGGAATCCCCCGGTGCAGTTTGTTGCGCACAATGCCATAGTCCAGATAGATATACGCATCCCGCGCCTCCTTATGATAACCGCCATAGAGCCCCACGCGGGTATCATAGGCATTCCCTCCGCTGCTATCAGCGCCTAAACTTATGGCATTGTAGCTGACAAATACACCGCCACGGTAATTTTTGCCGAAAGCCCGGTCATAGCCGCCGGAAACAGCGCTGCCATGATAGCTGGCTCCGCCGCGCAAATCGCCCCAGTTCTTGGTGAACTTCACCCAGGCGTTGTTGTCCTGGATAGCGGGCAGCTGCGTGGTCAAACGGAGTCCGGCCTCTTCTTCCTGCCCGCTGTCCCGCAGCTTGCTGACCGGAATAGTAAGCGCTACAGGCTGCAGGGAAAAAGCCGTACTTAGCCTGTCGGAAATCACCCGGCCAGAAACGGTGCTCTGTTGGGCAAGTGCGGCAAGCTGCGTCGCTCCGCTGCTGCCGATGGCTGATAAGGCACCTTTGGCCTTCTCTGGCTCCAGACTGTAAAGAGGGCGGAGCTGGCTGAGGCGCTCATCCCCTGCCAAATCCTGCCGCATGGACTCCATGGCCCCATAGGTCTCCTGCTGCACGGCATCGACTTGCCCCAGGTTATTGGCGGCCTCGGAAGTGACCTCTATCTCCTTGCCTGCCACGCTGGCCGTGATATTGACAAGACCGGTCTTATAGGGCGTACCCGTAGCATTTTGGGGACTGCCCTGGATGTCGCCGTTTTTGACTGCCAGAACGCTGAATTTTTCATTGGGAAGGATATTGGCAGCCAGCAGGACAGATCCGTCAATATCAGCCGTGCCCGAAACCCTGATCTGTCCATCCGAGCCGCCGGCCATGCCCCTAAGTGTGCCATCCGCCTTCAGATCCCCAGCGATCTCCACGCAGCCATTGGGAGAGGAAACTCCCAGTGTACCATAATTGATTACTTTCCCCGTGGTATCATCACGGAAACCGGAGGCTATATTGGTCATTTTGTTTACCGTGTAATTGCCATCCAGCAGTGTGGCATCCTTGTCCACCGTTACGCTCACCACGTCGGCCTTACCGCCATAGCGCAAAGTACCTGCCGTGACATTCAGTTTGATATTGTCTTTGCCATTGATATTGCCAGTATAGTCATGTTCCCCGCTGAAATTGAGCTTGGTAACGAGATCGGGGATGTATTCGTTATAGTCATATTTCATCCCCTTATATTGCAAATTGAGCGCTTCGCCTTTGGCTTCTTTTTCAACAACAGCCACAGCATCATAGCTGCCGTCTGTATCGAAGTGCTTCCAATCTGAAGTGATATTGCCCTTGATTTTGGCTCCAGCCTGCACATTGATATTTTTCACCAGGGCATTTTTGCCGATATAGATGGCATTCTTCCCGCCCTGCAAGGTACCAGACAGATCATAGCGATCCACCATGGCCCCTTGCAGTTCATCTGCCGTGGAATTATATTCGAATTTATTCATCTCGGTGAGGGGCAGATTTTCTGCACTGGAAATCTTGCCGGTAGGCGCATCTACCGTACGCTTATAGCGGATATAGGAGCCGCGATACTCGTCTGCGGCACCGTTGGTGCTAGAACCGAAGTCAAAGCGGATGCCGGTACCACCCTGCCCCTTGGCTGTAACCGTGCCGCTCTGCTTCACCGTCTGCCCGCGGCCATAGGCAATGAGCACACCGTTGCCCTGCTGACCATCGGCATGAATCTCGGTGCTCTTGGGAATGACCAAGGTATTTTCGCTGCCGTCCACACGGATGCCTGTGGCGCCTATACCATGCGTCAAAATATCGGCACTTTGCGTGACGGTATTCTTCGAGCCATAGATATGCAGGCCAATGCCCAGCGGCACATTGCTGTAGCCGCCCGTATAGGCCGTTCCCGCTGCATTGCGCGCCGAATAGCCATGCGTATTATCGATAACACCGCCATCGCCATAAACGGAATAGCCGAAATAAGCCTTGCGGTCCAAATCATAACCCAAATCCTGCATGACCGCCAACTCAGCTTCCATAAAAGACGTGTAATTGCTATAGGCACGATGGCTCATCATGCCCGAGGTCTGCAAGTGGGAGCCCTCGAAGCCATAGAACAAAAAAGATTCCCAGGCATTCACCGGCAGGCCGGACACACCATAGAAGGTGGCACCATCCAGCGCTTCCGTGACATAGTCGCCCACAAAAAAAGCATACCCTTTCCTGCCGCTCAGATTGGGATTGCTGACACCGTTGTCAACGATAAACAAATCGTTTTCGGTCAAGCCCGGAACGGCTGCCAGCGTCTCCTTGATGCTGGCAGTCGTGGAAATCACCATCCCGGGCGTTGCCGCTTTGCCATTCTGGTCAATCAGGTGCATATTCCATTCGTCGCGGTCTTTTGCACGGTCATCAAAACGGGATATGAATTCAAGTTTGCTTGTGTACATGGGGGTATTGACAGAACTGTTCCATGTCTTTGTCTTGCTATCGAATTTCTGAAACTTGCCCATGATTCCCAAGGCATGTCCCAACTCATGGCGGATAGTCCCCACAAAATCCGCAGCCTGCTCATTGGCTGGCAGCACCGTATCCGTATCCACCCACCACCCGGCATTGGCACCATCGCGATTGGCTCCTACATGCTGGCCGACTGTCACCTTGCTGAAGGCATACATACCATCGTCAGCATCAAGGAGCTTTTTGTCGAACTCTTTGGCATCTGCCCGGATCATCTTTCCTTGAAGCCCCTGCGCCACATAATTTTCCACAGCAACCTCGGGTTCCGTTCCCTTCTTATGCAGCAGCGAAACCGTTATTGCCGATGCATTGGGTTCAGCATCCGTGGTAAGCACGATCTGAGCCGGCTGGCTGGTTTTCAAATAAGGGCCCAATATGCCTGCCCAGTAAGCCGTACCGGATTTCACCGTCCCTTTCATCAGCGGGCTTAATGTATATTTCGCAGGGCCTGCAACACTCTCATTGCCTACCTTAATGAAGGTATCCCCTTGATTCAGAATCATTAATTCAGCAAATTCCTTCCCATTATGGTAAACATAATCCGTAGTATAGGCTCCTGCCCAGGATGGCACCCCCAGGCAAGCCAAAGTGACAGCAATAACCAGTTGTTTGTTTTTCCCCCTATTCATCATGCATGACACTCCTTCCCTGTAATTGAATCTATCTTCTACACATTTCCAGTCAATTCCTGCTAACATATACCTACGCATAACAGGCAGAGTATGACAAAAACCATCGAAAAGGAGCTGCATGTTCATTTTATGGATTGATTTGACAAGTCAATTTGACTTGTCAGCAAGTATGCTCAATAGCCGCCGTGCGGGTGGAAACCGGCTTTATCGATAGCGAGGACACACAAATCCTCTCCCTTGGTCGCAATGATTTAGAGGAGAAAACACCTCCTGTGCGTTACCATCCGGCCACCAGTTGTTGGTGCTTCTCGGCAGCTTGGCTGACTTTTCGCTGATGGTGGCTACATCTGCCATGGCCACGGATTATCTAGCCAATCCGCGTTCCATGAAGTTTCATTACAGCACCTGCCGCACCATCAAGCACCCGGAAAATTTCATTCCGTACAGTTCCCGTGAGGTAGCGGTAAATGACGGGTATGTTGCCTGTAAGTTTTGTCATCCTTAACCATAGACACGAAAAAGCTGGAACTTGACTAGTCAATCAGACTGGTCAAGCTCCAGCTTTTGCTGCTTTTGATTACTTCGATTATTTTACAATGCAGGTTTATAGGGGAGAACAGCCTCTAAAAAATACCGATTTTCCGAACTGTTCAATGGTATTTTTTTCCCTAATACCAAATTCATCCCTCTAACTGCTATATAAGTAATCATAGGATTGTCAGAGTTTCCGTTATCTCCGCCATATATGTATAAAATCCCTCCGTCAGAGTTTGCATCTACGCACAAACTCATTGCAGTAGAATTTTGAGAAAAACCAAAATCTGTATTTGTATAATAAGTATCAAATACTTTACTGTTGTTGCACATCAAATATACGGTTTCAATTTTTGTAATCTTATCCCTAGTAACCAAAGCATATATATTTGCTATGTGTGTTCTCGGTTGGGGTCTATATGTGTTAGTGGCAGGATTATATAGATCATCTGGAACATAATCAACTTCAATTACCCCAAATCGTATTGATTTGTTTTTCAATGGCATGGATAATGTTGGTTTAGTCTTCTCTCCGTACAGGTTACCAAAAGTCACTTGATTATTCTCTGTCGAAAATTTAACATTCCCTACCACTGGGTCCTTAATATTTACTGTTTTTACTTCAAACTCCGTTACCAGTATATTAATACGGCTTAAAGATAGTTGTTGGGCATTGACAGTGCTATCAGGAATGATTAGAATTGCCGAGAGCAACATTAAAGCAACTATTCGAGCAAACTTCATCTTTTCACCTTCTTTATTATTAATCGTTTGCACGTCTTATACTTATATAATTTATCTTGTTATTATTTTTTTCAACGGCAAAGCGAATGATACATTCTCCGATTTTAGCATCATTAACTTTATACTCTATCAAATCATAATTTCCATACTCTGATGTTTCATAAGCTCCACCGTACGCTTTGACAGCATCATGAATACTGGATTGTTCATGAATCCCCCTAGATGTTTGTGCGCTGGGAGAATTAGAAACAATCATTTGTATTTGACCATTAGCTATATGTACTTCTACATCTTTATATTTTCGTACAGTTACACCGTCACTATTTGTCTTACTCTCAAGAGGTATCCCCAATATAGAAGTGATTTCACTATCCGTATTGATTAAGGATACCCCGCCAAGGCTTAATGAATCAGATGATTTATTAATAGTTGTTTCATTATTCATTGAAGAAGTGTTGGTATTGCTATCTTGATTATTGTTTTTCAGTTTGTTTCTATAGGCTATGCTTTTACCTATCATATCATCAGGTCTCAGTTCTATTCTCTTTATTCGCTCTGTTTTCTTATCCATTTCAAATTCTATATATCCATATTCGCCATCCTTCTTTTTAATGCGGTATCTATATGCTATTTTTTTCTTAACCGTGTATTTTACATCAGGTTCTCCATAGGCATTTATAAGCGCTTGCTTTGAATCAGAAAAACCAATTCCCAGTTTAGTTTTGAATTTTGCCAATTCATTCTCATCTGTTCCCCCTGTAATTTTTGAGGCGGTTATTGTATCAACCTTTCCATTTTTTATTATTACAGTAATTCCTGTAAGCATATTCCAATATTTTTTTTATCTTCATCTTTACCATCTTTGTTCGATTCAACAAGGTCAAGGTCAAGACTTTCTAACTCACTTTTTGTCATACCTATTTCTATATCATTCAACCGCATATCTGATGTTGCCTTGTACTGCCCACATCCAGAAATACACAGCACAATCATAAGGAGCAGCGCTACATAAATGCTTTTATATCGTTTCATTTCGCTCACCTCTAAAATCTTATCAACAGCATATTTCTATATACTATTTATGATAATCCCCTAAAATTTTATATTTCTCTATGACCAATCGGCAAATAGACATAAGCGCATAATAATTTACCCTATGCGGATATTTGGAAGCTGGATGATAATAATCTATCACCATTTTTCCATTCCACTCCCCAAACAAAGTCATATCCGTTTTATTATTCTTCCAGTCATCACCTAGTATAACTCTTAGGCAATGGCTGGTATAACCACATACAATGATATCAGGATTTATAATATCCAGTTCACGCCGTAAAAAACTACTGTCCTCAATTGCACATTTTTTCAGTTCCTGGTAATCGGACTTCGATTGACCATTACTCTTTTTGACATTAATAACGGCTATGCGGTTTATATTCTGTCGGATATTGGTCTGTATTCTCTCTTGGTCATACTCCTTGCCGTCACCAAATGCCTGAAAGATTGCCTCCGTCCAAACAGCCACCTTCTTCCACATTTGCCATGGGCCACTAGCTTGCAAATCCTCTACTAAATTATAACCTTCATCATCGTGACGGGCTTCTTTCAATAAGTAGCAAATCTTTGGTGTAGATTGCCCATACCAATCCTCCGGCGATACAATGCCATCACGGATGAATCGCTCATACCCCTTTCGCTTATGTGCTGCTTCCCATTCTTGAAATAACGACTCCATTTCTGCACGCATTGTTTTGATATTCATAGCATCCAATCCCAATACACCTCTTTCCCAATAATAGGGCGTAAATAATACCATGGT
>SVBZ01000003.1 GCA_015058575.1 Pseudoselenomonas ruminantium | reverse complement strand
TCATGCAGGCCGCTCAGTCCATGCTGGCACAGGCAAACCAGAGCAGCAGCTCGGTTCTCAGCCTGCTTCAGTAAGCGAGATTCCGCTAACGGATTTTACTACTCAGGTAGACGAAACCCTCTCCTTCGGGAGAGGGTTTTTTGTATGCATTGACGAATATATATTTATGTATGTCTTTTTTCAGATGTATTGGCGGGGAGGAGCCGGCCGTGAAAATTTCTGTTTGTTATATCACGAAAAATGAAGAGAAGAATCTGGCACGTTCATTGGCGTCGGCAGCGCCGACAGCCGATGAAATCATCCTTGTGGATACGGGCTCTACGGATAAAACATGTGAGATTGCCAGGGGATATGGGGCTAAGGTCTATCCATATACCTGGCAGGATGACTTTTCAGGGCCACGCAATTTTGCCATCGAACAGGCAACTGGTGACTATATCCTGTTCCTTGATGCTGATGAATATGTAGCAAAAGAATCCTGTACCAGGCTGCGGCAGCTTATAGAACAAAATTGCGGACATGATGCCTTGCTTATGAAGCGTTATGATATCGATACGGATGAAACGGATATCCTGGGCGAAATATTTGTCCTGCGGGCGTTCAAGCGCCGGCAGGATCTCCGCTATGCAGGGCGCATCCATGAGGAGCTTTGCGAGGATGGCCAGCCGCTTAAAGACATTGGCGTACTGGATCCGGAGCTAGTGAAGCTCTATCATACGGGCTATGAGGCTTCGGTCAATAAGGCGAAAGCAGAGCGAAATCTGCGTATTTTGCAGGAGGAACTAAAGACTGCAACCCAGCCCGGCAGGCTTTACATGTATTTGGCCGAGGCGTGCCGTGGAATTGATGATATGGCAGGTATGGAGAACTATGCACGGCTCGATATTGCGCAGGGACGCCGGTCAGTGGCGTTTGCCAGCCGTTCCTATCGGATGCTGCTTTCCTATCTGGCAGAACAGGGACGCGAATCTGAGCGGTATAAACTCGCGGCAGCGGCGGTCAAAGACTTTCCCGAGCTGCCGGAGTTTTGGGCCGAGCTGGCAATCTGCCAGGCGGCCAGCTATGAATATGCACAAGCACTAGCGTCTATGAAAAAGGCACTGCAGAAAGATAGAGAATTTCCCCCGCTTAGTCTTGAACCCAAGGAATTTTCGCCAGTTATGGTCCAAGTGGCGCGGGAGAAGCAAAAAGAGTGGCAGACACTTGATGCGCAGGCGCGTAGGTTAAAGATTATTTCCTGTTTGATTGCCAGGAATGAAGCTGGGGAAATTGAGAGTTGGCTTGCCAAAGCATCTGTCTATAGCGACGAAATCCTTGTGGTAGATACAGGTTCTGAGGATGGAACTGCTATGATGGCGCAGCAGTCTGGAGCAAGGGTGCTTTCCTTTGACTGGCAGGATGATTTTGCGGCTGCGCGCAATTTTGCGTTGGAACAGGTGCCTGTGGATGCGGACTGGATTGTATTCCTTGATGCCGATGAGACGTTTTATGAACCACAACGTCTGCGGGGCTTTCTGGCCCATATGATGCGGCAGCAGCCGGATATTGAAGGCGTGCAGGTGCCTATCGTCAATGTGGATATGGATGCCTGGGGGCGGGAAATCCAGCGCTTCCGGGCGCTGCGCATCTGGCGCAACCGCAGAGCATATCGCTATCGGGGAGCTGTTCATGAGGCACTTTACAGCTTCCGCGGTGAAATCCGGCAAAGCTATGCGGTCGAGCTTGCGGTGCGGCATACGGGCTATTCGGCTGGCCGCATTCAGCAGAAACTTACGCGCAATCTGCAGCTTATCATGAAGGCGATGCAGGAGCAGGGGGAGCATCCCCTGCATTTCCGGTATTTGGCTGACTGCCTATATGGACTGCATGAGTATGAACTCGCGGCGGCTTATGCGCAGAAGGCCTTGCAGTCGGGCATTACGACGGTGGCTGGCGAGGGAGAACTTTATCGTCTCTGGCTGCACTGTGCCCGTAAATTGCAAAAGCCTGCGGCCAAGCAGCTGGAAATCCTGGCGGAGGCCAGACAGAATGGCTGTGACGATCGGGAGCTTCTTGGCTGGCAGGGAATTATCGAAGCCGAATCGGGTAAGTATGAACAGGCACAGGGACTACTCACGCAGTTTTTGCAACAGGCATCTGCCCAGGATTTGGCCGCAGGCAGCAATGCGGTGCAGGGCATGATGGCTGAGGTCTATGCGGCCAGGGCCGTTTGCCGGGCAAGGCTGGGAGATGCAGCCAGAGCACGGTTGGACTGGCTGCAGGCATTAGCTTCCAATCCGTATCATGAAGAAATCTTGCAGGAGTATTATGAGTTAGGCGGCGAACAGCCAACAGATTTTCTCGCACAGGTGATAGCCTTCTTTGCAGATAAGGAACAGGGATACAAGTATATTGCTGCGTGGGCTGTGCGTTTTGGTCATGGCAGGATTATTTCGCTGTTGCTCGCGTATCTGCCGCAAAACCAGCGGCAGTTATGGGAATTATTCGCGAAAGGCCAGCATGCCGAGGCTGGCGAGCAAGCCAGCTTACAGGCCAGTATTTATGTGCAGGAGCTGTTTGCTGCGCTGGTGATGATGCCAGCGGATAAACGGCGGCTGCAGCCGCTCGACTGCCATGAGTGGGCAGCGCTGCTGCCGGCAGCCTGGGAGCGGATCATTGGTCGTATTTATGGCTGGTTCGATCATCTGCAACCTGCGGACTGGCCTGAATACCAGGCAGGGCTCAACGCGCTGCAGGGCTTTGCCGATGCGGCGGCTTATCAGGAATACGCAAGCATTGCCCTGGACTTTTCCTGGGAACAGGTGCGGCAGACGGCCCAAATCTTAGCTGACCAGCAGCAATGGCAGGTAGCTTACGGGCTGCTTGCGGAAATTCCTGCTGATGAAATAGGGGACGCGGCAGCGTTCTGGTACCAGACGGGGGTCTGTCTCTATCATTTGCAGGAATGGGCAGCGGCACAGGAGTGCCTGACACGGGCCGCTGAAGCTGGCGCCAGCCAGCCGGATTTGCCAGCTTATCAAGCATGGTCAACGCGGAGGGAGAGACTATGAAGATGCGGATTTCGGCCTGCGTGATTGTCAAGAATGAGGCGGAAAACATTGGCCGCTGGCTAGAATCGATGCAGGCCATAGCGGATGAAATGATTGTTGTCGACACGGGCAGCACGGATGAAACTGTGTCTATGGCAAGGGCAGCGGGGGCTAAGGTCTATTCCTTTGCCTGGGGCAACGATTTTGCCGCAGCCAAGAATTATGCCTTGGAACAGGCGACAGGCAACTGGATATTGTTCCTGGATGCCGATGAATATTTCACACCGGCTTCACAGGCCAAGGTGCGGCCGTTATTGATGCGCTTGGAGCCTCACTTGAAGATCGAGGGCGTGCTCTGCCGCTTGATAAATATTGATACAGATGATAATAACCGCATCATGACGACGCTCGTGCAGCTGCGGATGTTCCGCAACCGCCGGAATCTCCGTTACAGTGGGAAAATCCATGAGGTGCTGACCTTGACAAAAGGGCGTCCTTTGGAACTTGCCAATGAGATAGAAATCTATCATACGGGCTATTCGACGCATATAGTACAGGCAAAGCTTCGTCGCAATCTGAAAATCATGGAGGAGCGTATTGCGGCGAATCATGGCCGGACGGAGCTATTGGATGACCGCTACTTCATGGATATTTGGTATGGATTGGGCGATCATGCGAAGGCCATTGCCTATGCGAAACGTCTTCTTGCCCATGAAGAACTGGCGTTAGACCTGCGGGGGCGAGCCTATGAGACATGGGCCAGTTGTTGTATCGATGACAAGCATCCGGCGGAAGAAACGGAGGCTTGCCTTGCAGCTGCTATCCGCGACTGCCCGCAGCTGGCGGAATTTCCGCTGATGCGCGGTCTGTGGAATTTCGACCGGCGCGAGTATCTGCAGGCTGAGCAGGATCTGCAGGCAGGTTTGGCGTTGACAAAGGATTATCCCAAAGATACGGTGGCCGGTGTCATGAACAATGCGGCACGGCTGTTGCCGTCAGTCTATTGGCGGCTCGGACTGCTGGCGCAATGGCAGGGCGATGCAGCCAGGGCACAGGAGTGCTATTGGCAGGGCTTGCAGCAGAATCGCTATCATGGTGGCTTGTTGGCGGCCTTTTGGCATTTCTTGCAGCAGCAGGGCATTGAGGCGGCAGATTGCATCGCGGTGCTTAATGCCATTTACGATAAGCAGGCTGATGCGGCTTTTTTGGCACAGCAATTGGCACGGCAAAATGGCGGACTGGTCTATATCTATTACGCAAAGCAGGCAGGCAGCAGTGAACGGCCGGTACTTGACTGTCTGGCAGCTGGCCGTCCCGATGGTGCCGCTCAGCTTGCCAGCAAACAGCTGGCTTTCCTTTATCGGTTGGGGCTGGCGGCAGGCGATAGTAAACCGTCACATATGACGGCATTGCTGCCGGCTGGTTGTGAGGATATCGAGCGGGCGGCACAGCAGATGCTGAAAGATATGAGGGATAAAGATTTATGATGACATACCGGGAGAAAAAACAGCTGTATCAGCTGCTGACCCAGCTGATGGATAAGCGGCAGTGGGATAAGGCCATCGAGGCTGCGGATGCTTTGCGGCAGGCAGGGGTAACCGACCGCACGATGTTCCAGGCGATACTGGCGGCCTATATTGATGGCAATGATGCTGCAAGGGCTGAGGTTGCGGGAGTGGAATATCAGCAGCGATTCCCGCTTGATGGCATCAGCCGCTTCTATCTGGGGCGTGTGGCTTTCTTAAATGGAGACTGGGAGACGGCAGAGAAGCAATTCACGACAGCGCTTGCAGATCAGACGCTTGTGGGCTGGTACCGTGGTGCTGTGCATAGCATCCTGGCAACCTTGTACCGGCAGACGGCGCGAGGGGAGAAGGCTGCCCAGCATTATTTGGAATCGGCGAAGTATAAGGACTTAGAGCACGGGCAGGCTGCGGAATACAGCAATTATCTGTTCAACCTGCATTATCTCGACAAGCCCCAGTCATTCATGCGGCAGGCCGCTGAAAAATATGGCCAGCTGCTCGCGTCTATTCCGTCGTATCGTCATGACAAGCGGCGCAGCAATAGCCCGAAAATACGGATTGGCTATATTTCGCCGGATCTGCATTTCCATGTCGTGGCGTTTTTCAGCTATGCATTCCTGCACGACTATGATAAACGGCGGTTCGAGGTTTTCTGCTATACCGATTGCGAAGAAGATAATGCCAGCCGGGAATTTGCGGCCATGGTCGACCATTGGCAGAATGTAAGAGGGCTGCCGGATGAAAAAGTCGCCGAACTTGTCTATAAGGATAAGCTTGATATTTTGGTCGATCTTACAGGGCATACAGCATGGGGATTTTTGCAGACGATGGCTTATAAGCCTGTGCCGGTACAGGTGTCAGGTATTGGCTATTTCGATACGATCGGTTTGCCCGCTATCGATTATTTCCTGGCAGATCATTATACCGATCCGCCAGAAAATGATGCGTATTTTGTGGAAAAGCTTATTCGCCTGCCCCACAGCCATTTTTGTTTTATGTGGCATGATAATCCGCAGCAGCCGGCACCGGCTCCGTTCCAGAAGAACGGCTATGTGACCTTTGGCAGTTTCAATAATTTTTCGAAGGTGACAGATGATATGCTCGGGCTTTGGGCAAAGATTCTTGCAGCCGTCCCTGGGAGCCGTTTGTTTCTGAAGGCGGCTATATTCAATAATCCGTATGGCCGGAAATTGGCTCTGGCCCGTATCGAAGCAGCAGGTATCCCGCAGGAACGACTGCTCATCGGTGAGCAGGAGGCTAAATATTTGCAGGCATATAACGAGATGGATATTGCGCTCGATACGTATCCATATCCGGGGGGCGGTACGACCTGTGATGCGCTATATATGGGCGTGCCAGTCATCACGCTGGTTGGTGAGCGCCATAATGCACGCTTTGGCTACAGTCTGCTTATGAATGCAGGTCTTTCTGAGCTTTGTGCATTTTCGCCGGAGGAATATATCGAAAAGGCCGTGGCACTAGCTCAGGATAAAGAGCGGCTGCGCAGCTATCATCAGTCGCTACGGCAGCAGCTTTTGGCGTCGCCAGTCATGCAGGCGGCAAACTATATGGGCGAGGTTGAGCAGGCCTTTACGCGCATCCATTTGGATTGGCTCGAACGTGATTTTTCCCAGGAAGAACGCTGGGGATGCCAGTGTAAAGAAGAAAAAGAACTGGTTTTGGCGCAGGCGCAGCAGGATTTAGCCAAGGTAGTGGAAATCGCTGGCCGGATGACGGCCCGATTCCCGGAAGACGCTGCCAAAGCTTGGACGGCTGGGGCCATGGCTTATGAAGCCCTGCATGATGATGCCAGAGCTTGCTGGTGGCTGCGGCAGGCAGCGCAGTATGATGCAGCGCATAACGTCGAGCTTTGGCGTACGCTTGCGGCTGTGGAAATGCGGCAGAAGCATTATTTGGCAGGTTATGATGCTGCCAAAAGGGCGGCTGAGGAACTGGCGCAGCAGCCGGGACAGGTTTTGCCGGAGTTTATGACAAGTCTTTTAGCCATTTGGGCCAATTGTGCACTTCAGATTGGCAGGGCACAGGAGGCGGTGGCGCTTTATCGGCAAGCAGCCGAGCTGGCGGTGGATTTCAAAGATCGCTGCCATATGTACAGTTCCTGGCTGCTGGCACAGCATAACCTGACACTAGGCGAAGAAGAATACGGTAAAGCACATCGTGATTATGATAACTTATTTGCAGCGGTGCATGCTGAACCGCTTGCCAGGCGGCCACAGGGGCGGAAAATCCGTGTTGGCTATCTGTCACCCGACTTCCGGCAGCATGTGATGTTCTATTTTTATTATCAGTTGCTTGGTGCCCATGACGCAGACCAGTTTGAGCTTTATGCTTACAGTCTCAGTCCGGTACAGGATAATTACACGGAATTGGTCAGGAAGGCTGTGGAGCATTTCGTTGATATTTCGTCACTTTCTTATGCGGAGGCGGCTGCGCGTATCCGGCAGGATAAAATCGATATCTTGGTCGATTTGGGCGGCCATTGTGCTAATTCGGGGCTGCCAATCCTTGCCTGGCGGCCAGCACCAGTACAGATATCGGGGCTTGGCTATACGCACCAGACAGGGCTTTCCGCCGTGGATTATTTTCTGACGGATGGCTGGACGGATTCCGAAAACTCTCAGAAGGAGTGGCAAGATTATCACGAACAGCCGGTGAAGCTTACGAGCCAGTTCTGCTATACGGGACGCAGTGATTTGCCAGCTTCGCAGGGGGCACCCTGCCAGACGAATGGTTATATCACGTTTGGTGTTTTTAACCGCTATCTGAAGATTACCGATGAGATGCTGCTTTTATGGCGGGAAATCATGGTGCAGGTTCCGGACAGCCGGCTGCTTTTGAAGAGTGAACTTTTCGGCGAGCCGGCGGCGCAGCTTATGGTGCAAAAACGGTTGCGCGAACTGGGTTTGGATGTTGACAGGATTACGCTGGAACCGGCAACGATGGATTATATGCAGCGGTATCTGGGGGTCGACATTGCGCTTGATACGTATCCATATCCGGGTGGTGGCACCACCTGTGATGCGCTCTATATGGGCGTTCCTGTGATATCGCTCTATGGTAAGCGGCGGGACACGCGCTTTGGCCTTACGCTGCTGCAAAATGCAGGGCTTGGTGAGTTGGCGGTCAAGACACCGGAGGAATACATTGTGCGGGCGGTATCACTGGCGCAGGATAAGGAGCTTTTGCAGGTGCTGCATCAAAACCTGCGGAATATTCTCCTGCAGTCGCCGCTGATGGATACGAGCCGCTATATGACTGAGCTCGAGGCAATGTACCGGCAGATGCTGGAAAAGGTGGGAAGGACATGGACTTAGGAGAATTGGACAGTCGTTATGGTGCAGTGCTGGAATTATTGGAACAGGAGGCTCCCCAGCAGGCGCTTGACCGGTTGAACCGCCTGGTACAGGAAGAAGGCTATGCCCCCGACGAGGAATGGCGTGTCCTGCAATATTATAGCCAGTGCTACTACAAGCTCTTCGATAAGCAGAAATGCCGTGCGTATTCGTGGGCAGCACTGCAGCATAGCGAGGGACAGCCGTTTCGTATCCAGCAGCTGGAATTCAGCGATTATCTTTTCATGCTGCATTATTATTCCGAAGTAACAGATCGGGAAATGCGTGATCTGCATTTTGCTTATGATCAGTTTACGCAGGCGGTGAAGCAGTATGCGCATAGTCTGGAACGCCATTGTCATGATAAATTGCGTATCGGTTATATAGCTGGTGAGTTTACCGATAATGTAGTCAGTTACTTTACGATACAGTTACTGCTGGCTTATAATCGCGAAGCGTTTGCTGTTTATTGTTACCAGTTGCATGAGGGCCGGGATCTTTTGAGTGATGATATCGAGCAGAATATTACCGTGATGCGGCGTTATCCACGTAATGCAGAATACAGTCAGGTAGCGCAGGCTATCTATGAAGATGAAATCGATATCCTGTTTGACTTTGATGTGCATGCTTCGGGCGGACGAACGATGGCGGTTATGAGCTATCGTCCAGCACCTGTACAGGTGGCAGGTATTGGCTATATGAGCACCTCGGGTTCGTCGGCTGTGGACTATTTCCTCGGCGATCCGCATTGCGATCCAGAGGGGTTGCATGATGCGGATTTCCGTGAGGAAATCTGGCGGCTGCCACATTCGCATTTCTGCTATACGCCGTCGGCGCGGGTGCTCAATGTGAAAAAAGAATACAAGCTGCATGAGCCGATTATCTTTGGCAGCTTCAATAATTTTCTCAAAATCAATGAGGCGATACTGGAGGATTGGTTACAGATTATCCGGCAGGTGTCAGGCAGCCGTATCCTTATCAAGAATTCGAGCCATAAAACGAATGCGTTAAAAATAATCGGCCGTCAGCTTAACCGGATAGGGTTTAAACCGGAGGAATATATCCTCGAGGATGCGACCGGCGATTATCTTGCGCGCTATCTCGATGTGGATATCCTGCTCGATACGTATCCCTATACGGGGGGCGGTACGACCTGTGAGGCGCTCTATATGGGCGTGCCGGTTATTGCGCGTTATGGCCGCCGTCATGGTGAGCGGTTTAGTTATAGCATCTTGCAGAATATCGGGCTGGGGGAGCTGGCTTGTGCGACGCGTGAGGAGTATATCGCCAAGGCCGTGGCGCTGGCCAAGGACAAAGAACTCTTGCATATCCTGCATCAGCAAATCCCTGTAATGATGCAGCATTCGCCCTTGATGGATGGCCCTGCCTATGTGCAGGCCGTCGAGGATATGTACCGTACCATCTGGGCGAAGTGGAAGCAAAAGCAGGAGGCAGCTGGCGTTACGCCGAATAAGTAAATAAGCCTTCCCCTCTGGGGAAGGTGGGCGCGAAGTGCTCGGATGAGGTAAATTTATTTATAATGTGATTACGAAATGAACCTCATCCGCCCCTAAAGGGGCACCTTCCCCATAGGGGAAGGCAGGGGAATATGAAAGGAGAAACTACGATGGGTAAAGCAAACCGTAAGATGAATAAAAACAAAAAGAAAAAGGGACAGGAGATGCAGTCGGCTATGGTACAGAAATTGCGTGAGGAACTGGGCGCGTTGTTTGCTGAGGAGAAATACAGCGATGTTATCAACAAGCTGGCTGAGCTCGTGCAGGCTGGCGACTATGATCCGGAGATGCTCTATGCAGGTGCATACAGCTACTTCATGATTGGTGATTATGAGCGTTCGGCAAGCATGGTGGAAAATGTATTGAACTTTGCACCAGGTCATTTGGCAGCACGTATTCTGCTTGCACGTATCTGCATCTTGGAGGATCGCACCGATGATAGTCTGGCGATTTTCGATTTCGTCCTTGAGCATGGTGAGGGCCAGCTCACGCAGGAGCAGCGCGAGGATATGGAGGATATCCTTGATTACTATGGCCGCAATGAGGCAGATCATCTGAAGGCTGAGTTCCCGCATGTGGCGGCCTTCCTGGGATTGGCACCGGCCGCAACACCAGCTGCAGCACCTGCCGCCAAGGCAGCTTCGTTCACGGTTCCAGCAGCACCGGTAGAGCCGGCTGTTTCTGCTGCTGTACCAGAAGCTTCGGCAGTGAAAGTGCCGGCTTCAGCATCGGCGGCATCGCAGACAGCTTCGGCGGAATCCGTCGAGGCCGAAATCCAGGCCGTAATGAGCAAAGATGCCTCGCTCAGCGATAAAGTACGTTTATTGCAGGCTTTTGCCGGCGGACATTTCACAGCTGGCGAATACGTAGCAGCGGCTAAGCTTTTGGAGACGGCGCTTTCCATCGATGACAAGGATATAAATGTCATCCGCAATCTGGCCGTACTGGCAAAACGCATGGGCAAGACGGACAAGGCCTTGGCGCTTGCCGCCAAATTGCCACAGACGGACTTTTTGTTGCTTGATTTCCTGCTGCAGAAATGAGCAGGGAGGCTGCGGTAGAAGTATGAATCTGACGGAAAACAGTAAAGTTTATATCATGTGTCCTGCACATGCCTATTCGGGCGGGCCGACGCTGCTGCATCAGCTTGGAGCGTGTCTGTTGGCTGATGGTGTGGATGCTGCTATGTATTATTGGCCGCTTACGGCAGAGAAGAAGGTTCATCCTGGTTATAAAAAATATAATTTGCCATATACCGATGCTATCGATGACTGTCCGGATAATGTTCTGATTATCCCTGAGACCTTGTGCGGCTTTGTGCCGCAATCGCTGAAAATCCAGCGGGTTTTGTGGTGGCTCAGCGTCGATAATTGGTGGAAGCTGACCAATGAGTTCCTGCAGTATTATGAAGAACAGGCTAAGGCGTTTGATACGGAGCCGTTGCCAAATGTCTGGGCGTTGAATGATGCCGGCCTTACCCATTGGGTGCAGTCTGAGTACGCGCAGCGGTTCTTGCGGCTAAATGGTGTACCAGCGGAAAAGATACTGCCTGTTGGGGATTATCTCGACGAGGCCTTTTTGCTGCGCAATGAAACGGTAACGAAAGAAAACCGGCAGGATGTTGTTGCCTTCAATCCCCGGAAGGGCCTGGATTTTACGCGCAAACTCATGGAATATGCGCCAGATATTTCCTGGCGTCCCGTGCAGAATATGACGCCGGAGCAGGTGGAAGAATTCCTGCATACGGCGAAAGTCTATGTGGATTTTGGCAATCATCCGGGCAAGGACAGGATACCGCGCGAGGCCGTCCTGTCGGGGTGCTGCCTGATTACCGGCAGACGCGGTGCAGCAGCCAATGCGGTGGATATTCCTATTGCTGAGGATTTGAAATTTGCGGATACGGAGGAAAACATTCCGAATATCATAGCCAAAATCCGTGAACTGTTGGCAAATTACGAGCAGGAAGTCGGTCGCTATGCTGCCTATCGGCAGAAAATCAAGCAGGAACCAGAACTTTTTTGCCAGCAGGTGCGGGTAGCTATGGGACTTACACCAGCTCGGGAAACGACGGAACTCATTATCTCGCATGAGCTGGGCGGTGGAACGGAGGTGTTTTTGCAGGAATACCTGAGGCAGGTATCCGTGGCAAAAAAAATGGTTTTGCGTCCAAGTCAGGCACCGCGAAGCCTTGCCGAATGGCAGGACTTGGTGCAACAAAACCATATCACGCAGATAACGGTCAATCATTTGCTCGGTTTTAGATTGTTTGAGATTATGGCGATTATAAGGAAGCTCGGCGTTCCCTATACGTTCTATGTGCATGACTATTTGTGTGTTTGTCCCAATTGGTCGCTGGATTGTCAGGCTGCCTATTGTCCTAATTATCGCAACCAGCCGTATTGTCAGGGGATTTTCCAAGAACTATCGGTACCAAATCTTGATTTGGAGCTTTTCCGGCAGAATTTCCGGGAGTTCCTGGCAGGGGCAGCTGAAGTGATTGCGCCCTCTGCCTATGCAGCCCAAGTGGTGAATCAATTCTATCCCGAAGTGAAGATTACGAGCCGTCCGCATAAATTGCAGCGCAATATCGAGCAGACATTTCAGCCGCAATTTGCGTATGCACCGGAGCTTACGTTGACTTTTTTGGGAAATTTATGTGCACAAAAAGGTGCGCGTTATATCCTGCAGCTAAACAGCTGGCGCAAACGGCGCAAACTGCCTATGAGACTGGTGGTAATGGGCGAAGACATGCAGGATATTGATGGGGATCGCGAGGGCATTATCTTTACTGGCCAATACGATTGTAAGAAAGTGTCTGAGCTGTTAGCCAGGCAGCAGACGGCGGCTGTGCTTATCCCAAGTGCTTTTCCGGAGACCTATTGCTATACGGCTAGTGAGGCAATTCTATCCGGCTATCCGGTAGTTACGATGAATTGGGGGGCGCAGGCACTTCGGGTACAACGGGCTGATTGTGGCTGGGTAGTAAGCCGCGATACGCCTGACCGCGGGCAGCTGGCTTTGCAGCGTCTTGTCCGTCATATGCTTACCCCGGCAGGCAGGCAGGATATTTTGCAAAAAGCGGCCAACACGAAGAATTTCCGCAATGGCATGGAATAAAAGTTAGTCAAGGAAAAAGAGTGGAGTCATATGCAACAGAAACCGCTATTATCGATAATTGTGCCGATGTATAATCGGCGACGATATATCATGGAATGTGTAAACAGCATCCGGCAGCAGACTTTTGCTGATTGGGAACTCATATTGGTAGACGATGCTTCGACGGATGGGACACCGGCCTTTTGCAAGGCGGCGTTTTGTGGGGACAGACGCATCAAGGTTGTGATGCAGGCACAGAATCAAGGTGTCAGTGCTGCGCGCAATCGTGGCTTAGAGCTGGCGCAGGGGGAGTATGTCACATTTGTTGACAGCGATGATTTTTTGCTGGCCGATGGCCTGCAGCATATGATGGGGATTGCGCTGGCGCATCAGCCAGATGTCATCTGGTCAATGGGACGCTACTATAAAAAGGCAGCACAGGAAGAATTGCTGCCGGCACCAGATGAGGCAGGCAGCATGCAGGACTTAGCGGAACTCTCGCCGGATATCGGCGAACGTGTGCAGTTGGTTTATGCTAGTTCGGCTTGGATAGGGGCTGTATGGAACCGCATGTATAGGCGGCAGTTCCTGAAGGAGAACCAGCTAAGATTTGAACTGCTGTCGGCTAATGAGGATACTTTGTTCAATTTCCTGTGCTTATTCCATGCCCGGAAATACATGGTCACGACAAAGCTCTATTATGTATATCGTCTATCGGATGATTCGATTTTGCGGCAAGATAAGTATCTAGACCATTTGACGCGTCATGTGCAGGATACATTCAAGCTATCGGCAATTTTATGGCGCAGCCTGCAGGCGATACCGTATTTCCAGCAGTATCCAGAGGCAGCAGATAAGGTGATGGAAAAGCTCTCAGGTTATATGCTGGAGATGCCGCAGCATTGGGGCTTTTATCCGACGCCGCCCGAGCATCGCCAAACGGTAGCCGACTGTGTAAGAAACGCGTTGGCTGCTGATTTTGGTGATAAAGCATGGCTCGTGCAGTATCTTTATCGGCAATTTATGGAGAGTCAGGGAAGAGGCAGAACATGAGCGTAGTGATTACAATCCCCATTTATCGGGAGACTTTAAGCATAACTGAAAAGGTATCGTTGCAGCAGCTAAAGCGAATCTTGGGACATTACCCGTGCGTTTTTGTGGCGCCAGAATCACTGGAATTTGATTATGAAGGTTTAGAAGACGGCATTGTCGTGGAGCGCTTCCCCGATCATTATTTCACGAGCATTACCAGCTATAGTCAATTGCTGCTCACGGAAAAGTATTATGCGCGGTTTGCGGCTTATGATTATCTGCTGATTTATCAGCTCGATGCGTTTGTCTTTTCGGACCGGCTGCAGGAGTTCTGTGATTTGGGCTATGACTATATTGGTGCGCCGATTGCGCCGTCGAATCCCATTTGGCATGCCATTGGCGCACGTGTGGGTAATGGCGGTCTGTCCCTGAGAAGAATCGCAGCGGCAAGACAGGCACTAAGTCGCTGGGAACAGCTGCCAGCAGAGCGGCAGCAGATTTTCCAGGATGTTTTTTTGCAGGTCGAGGACTTGTTTTGGGGCTGGTGCGGGGTTCAGTCAGATTTTGATTTTCGGTGTGCGCCGATTGCGATTGCCTTGCAGTTTGCTGTGCAGGAAGAGGTACAGCGCTGTTATCGGCGAATCGAGGCGGGAACTTTGCAGCCTTTTGGCTGTCATGGCTGGAATGAAAGCCATGTGGCGTTCTGGCAGCGGAAGATTGAAGCTTGCGGCTATGAACTTACGGGACATGCCTGTATAGATGGTAAGAGCCGCCGGCGGACAGATTTAGAGGCTTATTGGCAGAAACGCCAGTATATGGATATGGCAAGGCTTTGGGGGGCTTTGCGCCACGGAAAACATACGGAAATGATGCTATTGCTTATGACCTGGCTGGATTGCTATCCAGCGGGGGACAAGGCATGGATCGGCTATGGCGAAGAATTGCAATATTTCTGGCGCAGCTGCCGGCAACAGCGGCTCACGGAGCCAACGATGGTATTGGTTTGGGAGCGGTTGGAGCAGGTGCTCGATGAAGCAATACTTCGCAGTTTGCAGGCTGGTGAAGGGGAGAAAAATCTTCTCTGGCTGCTTGAAAGTCTGCGGCCGCTTATCGCTCAGTCCAAAACAGTGGCTGCTGAGCAGCTTTGTCAGCAGATTGAGGAAATCCGCTGGCAGGAGTGGGAGACTAAGGCAGAGTACGCAAAACCGGCGCCAGCTGCCAGCAAAAAACATCATATCGTAGCTATTGGCATGGTCAAGAATGAGATGGACATTATCGAGAGCTTTGTACGGCACACGCTTAGTTTTGCCGATGAACTATTGCTTATTGACCATCAGAGCTCAGATAAGACGTCTGAAATCCTGCGTTCCCTGCAACAGGAAGGTTTGCCGCTTACCGTGCATACCTCGCAGCGGGTAGAATATGCCCAAGCAGAGATGACGACGGAACTCCTTTATGAAGCGATAAATGAGCATGGCGCAGATATTGTCATTCCCTTGGATGCGGATGAATTCCTTGTTGGTACTAAGGCTGGAAGAAGTGTGCGGGAATATCTGGAGGAGCTGGATGCCGATTGCATTTATGAGCTTCCTTGGCGGCGGTATATTCCCTACCAGCCGGATGTAAAGCGTGAGGAGTTCATGTTGAAGCGTCCGGTTTTAGGGAGTGTTTTCAGAGATGGGGGGAATAAGTGCATCATTGGTGCTAGAGCGGTCATCGAGAATAAGCTTCAATTGGTGCAGGGAAATCATTATCTGTATTATGTTCGTGATGGGCAGCGGTTGGGGATGGAGATGCTGGATTGCCAAACGCTGGAAATCGCTCATTTTTATTGGCGGAGCTCGGAGCAATTCCAAACGAAGATTGCTGTTGCCTGGCCGATGCTGGTGTCGAAGTATTCGTTGGCAGCCATAGGTGGTGGCGGTTATCGTCTTTTTCATCAGCGGCTTTTGCAAGGGGAGGAAATCAATCCGTTGGAATTCCTTCAGCAGGCCAGCTTGATGGATTTGCGGCCACTGGTGCAGCCCCAGACGCTTCACTACAGTCAGCAAACTACACCGGATCCGATGGTCAACCTGATGCAGGCAAGTGTCTTGCTGGCTGAACGGATGAAGGAACAGCAGATATTGGCAAAAAAAATATTAGTCACGACGGTCGTACCGTATCAAGGGAATTGGGCAGAATTTGCTATGTGTCTGCAACTAGCAGCAAAACAGGAGTATCCGTGGCAGCAAATCCTTATTCCTTGCATAAAAGCAGCGGACAACGAGGTACTGAGGAAACTCAGGGAGCTTTGCGAAACTAACCTGCCGCGGCAGGCCGCGTGGCAAATCATCACGGATTCGCAACACGGGGATGTATTTACACAGCTTTCCGCAATTGCCAAGGGCGATTTTATCCATTGGCAGTTGCCGGGGACAGAAATGACGGATAATTTCATCACGCGCATGGTGGCAGGTATTGCGGAGCAGAATATCCCCATCAGCTTGCTGGTATCAGATGGGCCAGAGGATTATTGCAATGAGCTTCCGTATATCACGATTCATCCGCAAGACAATACGCAGGTTATGCATTGCGAGGATTTTTGGCAGTGGCTGCTCGAAATCGGCAAATATCCAGCTGGTGGCTTGACTGGTACCTTGATGGGCCGGCAGTTGCTGGATGCGTGTGGCTGGCTGCGTCAGGCGTTTTTACAGCCGGAGGGATATTTCATGCCCTTCATGGCTTGGAAAATCTTATTGGCAGCTGGTGCTGGGCAATTGGTTGGCATGATAACTGAGTGTTATGTGTGGCCACAAGGAAAAGACTTGCCGTTAGAAAAGCTCGTTTTGCATCAGCTGGAGTGGTATGAACTGCTGCAGCAGGCAAAAAATGATTGGCCGGTGGAGTCTTGGCAGGAGGCTGTCAGTCACTATTGCCAAAATGGGGAGCGTTTGCTGTCAAGGGCTATTGCCGAGGGGATAGATACTGCAGCACCGCTCTGGCAGCATTATCAGCAAACGCTGCTGCAGATCTTATGATGAAGGGAAGCTAATATGGTTAACATATCTGTAATTGTGCCGATTTATAACAAGGTCCAATATTTGCAGCGGGCTATTGACAGTATACTGGCACAGACTATACAGAATTTGGAAATCTTGCTCATTGACGATTGCTCTACCGATGGCAGCTATGAATTGTGCCAGTCCTTGTATGGGCAGCATAAGCGGGTGCATTTGTGGCAAAATGCGGAAAACATGGGCGCTAGTGCTACGCGCAATGCTGGTATTGAAGCAGCGTGTGGCCGGTTTATCGCTTTTGTTGATGCTGATGATGTGCTGCACCCCGACTATTTGAAGCGGATGTATCAGATGGCACTGCGGGAAAATGCCGATATCGTAGCGGAGGGCAGCGGAGAAACCACGGAGCCTTTAGGACTGGAGATCCCATTGGCCCAGCGTGCCGAATATGTCTGGCAAGGCAAGTATAAGACAGCCTGTTACCAGAAGTTGTTTTCACGTGAGTTGATTTTACATAGCAATATCCGGTTTCATCCCATCGTATTCCTTGAGGATGTTTTGTTTTCTATCGAAGCGCTATTGGCAGCGAAACGGTTTGCTTTGTTGCCGGATACACTGTATGAAATCATTGAGACCCCGGAATCCATCACGCGTGGGGATTTGCTGGCGAAAGCTCCACAATATGTGGATTCCGTGGTAAAAGCTATCCGTTTCCTGTCTGACTATATGGAGTCCATTCCTGATTTAGCGGCAGATAAGGGAAGTAAACAGATATTATTCGTATTTATCATGCAGTTATCGTTATTGTCGCATTTTTATGATTTGACCAAACAGCATTCCTTGGAGGCAATCAATGAGCAGATACGGCCGGTTATGGAAAAAGAATTTGGTGAGAACTATCAATATGTGACGTTGCTGCTGGACTGGTGTATGAATAAAAACAGGAAGGAGCAAGAATAATGGAGATGTTTCCGTATCCCATCCAGTATTTCCCTTGCCGCAAATATTCGGAAAAGCAGCAGGAATTGATGGAAGAAAACAATCGTATATTTTTTAATGAAATGCATGTTCATATGGGAGCTGTAGCTGGCGATACGGGCATTGACGGGCTGAAGCTGGATTTCCGCAATGGGCTTCGCTTGCAGGTCCCCGCAGGGGATTATCATGTGCGGATAGCAGATGCCGAGACTGGCACGGTATATTTTGATGAAGATACAGCCGAAGTCATCCTGGTGTCGGAGGAAAAATATTATATCCCGTGGTTTATCGAGGTCTTTAACGCGGGAAAGAAGGTTTTTGAGCATTGCTTTGATCCGACCGGCCAGCGTATCCATATTGGTGTTGTCAGTACGGCGATGGGCGACACGATCGCCTTCCTGCCTGCGGCTGTTATGTTTGCCAAGCAGCATCAAGCGAAAATCTCGATTGATGTCCGTGAAAAATGGCGGGAGTTTATCCAGTGTGCCTATCCGGAGATTGAGCAATGCGAGAAAATTCCCGATGATACTTATGCGGTTTTCTGGCTGGTAATCGGTTTTGACGATCCGCATTTTATCCCGACGGATGGACGGCGGATTCCGATGCGGGCATCGGCACAGTATATTCTCGGACAGGATTGTATCGCACCGCGTATTCCCTGGAAACCGCGTAAACTGCGGACAATCGCAGAACCTTATGTGTGCATTGGTGTGCAGGCTTCGGGCGTAGCTAAGACCTGGCAGTGGCCAAATGGCTGGGACGAAATCGTGGCGTATCTGAAACAACTCGGCTATCGGGTGCTGTGCATTGATCGCGACAGGGTCGTAAGTGACCAAGGCATCACTGTAAAGATGCCAGCGGGCGCCGAGGACTTTACAGGCAATATTCCACTGGCTGAGCGGGCTGATATGCTGGCATATGCCGATTTTTTCATCGGCCTTGGCAGTGGCCTTTCGTGGCTGGCCTGGATGGCGGGGTGTCCTGTTATCATGCTGGCGGGATTTTCGGCAGTTTGGTATGAATTCCCGGAGGTTTATCGGGTCATGAATCCCCGCGTATGCAATGGCTGTTTCAATGATGTCCGTGTTCATTTCTTGCGGAAAATTTGCCCGTATCATGAGCAGAAGAGTCCGCATTATCTGGAGTGCCAGCGTCAGATCGCACCGACGATGGTGAAAAAAGTTATCGACCGTTGCCGGCAGGAGCATAAGAAGGAGTTGCTGCAATGAGAGAACATGCTTTGTCTTTAGCTGGGGAACAGCTAGTGCAACTGGCCATGGATGTGCATCAGCTTCCCGTCGCGAAGCTCAAAGCGCTGATGGAGCCGGCTTTTGAGCAGGCAGGTCTGCGCAAACAGCAGGCTAGGGCAGTGAAGTCAATATTGGTGTTGTTATTCGATGCGGTAGGCGATACGGTGCTAACGACAGGCTTTATGCGGGAGCTGCGGCGCGCTTATCCCCAGGCGTATATTGCTGTGCTGGTGCGGCCTGGTGTGGCGGAGCTTTGGGAATTCTGTCCGTATATCAATGAACGTATTTTGTATGATGAGCGCCGCTTTCAAGAGAATCAGCGGAAAGCTTGGCAGGAGCTAGTGGCACTTGCAGAGAAACATCTTTGGCCAAAGCAGTTCGATTTATGTATCTCAAAGCTTTGGGGCTGGGCGCAGCTGCGCAATGAAATCCGTCTGGTGGAATACTTAAGTGGCGCCAAAGAACGCGTGGATTTCAGCAATACAGTGTTCAATGTCTATGGTAATTTCGAGGCAAAGCCTGATTTTGCAGAGGAACTGCTTACTAAGCCGTTGGTAAGTCCGCCAGAATGTATGCATGAGGCCGAGCGCATTTTTTATGTGCTGGAGGCGCTTGGGCATAAGCCGGCCGATACCAGCATGGAGTTTTGGTATAGTGCGGCAGATTGTCAGCGGGTTAAAGATTTGCTGGCTGGGCAGCAGAAAGCAGAAGTAATTTATGTTGCGCTAGGTCTTGGCGCGGGAACGCCAAATCGCAAATATCCGCCGACTTTGTTGGCTAAAGCGCTGAATACACTCAAAGCGCGTTATCCGGAATTGTGCTTCGTATTGCTGGGGGGCCCGTCGGAACAGCAGGTAGCGGAGCAGCTTCAAGAGGCTTTGCCAAAAGGCGCAGCCGTGAATCTGGCGGGCAAGACAAGGTTGCGGGAGACTGGTGCGGCAATAGACCTATGTGCTATGTATATCGGCAACGATACAGGCACATTGCATATTGCGGCGGCCCTGCAGAAGCCAGTGCTGGCTTTTTTTCGCGACCCTTTGGACAAGGACGATTTCCTGCCGGGGGTATTCAGTGGTTTTCATCGTTTTGCCCCGTGGCAGGTGCCCTATATTGCCCTGCGACCGGATAAGGCGATCGGTGCGTGCAAGGATGAAATCATCTATGGTGGCTGCTGCGGCAAAGAGGCGCATTGCATTACGACGATTTCACCCGATGAGGTCGTGGCGGCTTTTGAATTGCTGGTAAAGAATACGTGAGGAATAGTATGAGAGCTCCAATGGTATCGGTTATAGTTCCTGTTTACAATGGCGAAAAATATATCCGGGATTGCCTGCAAAGCCTGCTGGCACAGACGTTGCAGAATTTTGAACTTATCGTTGTCGATGATGCGTCGACAGATCGCAGCGGGGAAATCTGCGCGGCTATGGCGACGACTGACAGCCGTATAAGGCTTGTGCAGCTGCAAGAGAATTCCGGGGCCGGTATAGCACGCAATCGGGGAATGGAGACCGCCACAGGACGCTTCTTGACGTTTGTGGATGGCGATGACGTCGTTGAGCCAGAATATCTGAAGACACTATACGCGCAAGCAATACTTCACAATGCAGATGTGGTTTCAGGTGGTAGTCAGGTGTATCGCTTGCAGAAGGATGGTTCATACTTCTTGTATGATTTAGTACGGTTGACAGATTCGGTATGGATTATGCCAGAAAATGTTTTGTTGCGTATTGAGGCAATGCTGGAAAATCGAACCAATGTTGTGTCATGGGGCAAGCTTTATCGGCGGGATCTTATCGAAAAATACCAACTGCACTTTGATGATATGCCAAACTTTGAAGACTGCTTGTTTAATTTTTTATGCCTTTATTATGCCAAACGCTATGTGTTCATTTCCGCCACGGACTATCACTATCATGTGCGGGAGCAGTCGTTGTCACGCGGACAGGATTTGTCTAAGATAAAGCAGTACTGGCTGTCGGGGATAAAGACATTATTGGCCTGCGAGCAATGGATGGCAGGGATGGAGTTTTTCCAGCAGAATCCGGAGCTCAAGCAGCGGATAAAAGCTTATTTTTTCGGCATATTCCTAAAGCGGCATATGCTGCCTGTCTCTAAGTGCTATTCCTTGGAACAAATCAATCAGGAAATTGCCCCATACTGTCGGGAATATTTCCATGAACAACAAGATTTTGTGATGCTGCTGCTGGATTATTGTGTTATGCAGCAAGACAGGCTTGAGGATGATGGAGAATGAAACCAATCGTATTTTTTAGCGCTGCGCAGAACGAAATGAATGAGTACCATCAAGCACTGCTGGTCAGATTGATGGAAAAGGCTGGCGAAGTCAAGGGGGAGACTGGCATCCCAGGCCTTAGGATTGATTTTAATTTTGGGCTGCGTCTTGAGGTGCCAGCAGGGGATTTTGTTGTCCGTGTAAGCGACAGCGAAAGCGGTCAGGTATATTTTGCGGGGGCGGTCAGCAATCAGTTGCTTGCTTCTATGGAAAAATACTATATCCCCTGGCAGGTAGAGGTCTATCAAAGTGGCAGCATGGTATTTGCGCATTGCATGGATGTAACGGAGCAAACCGTGTATCTTTATCTTGGCAATGCTTTGGGCGATATGTTAGCGGTTATGCCTTATGTCTTGGCTTTGCAGGAGAAGTATCACTGCCGGATTGTCTGTGAGCGGCAGGTAAATTTCGCGCCGCTGTTTGACGCCTGCTGGCCGCAATTTCCTATGGTGGAGGAGCTGCCAGAGGATGCTTATGCGGCCTTTGTGCTTGGAATTTTCCAAGATGCGCCAATCTTATCGCCAACGGATGCACGCTCGGTGCCGCTCACGCAGCTTGGCGGTGTTCTGTTGCATCTGCCGGTTGTGCCAAGGAAGTTGCAGCTTACGGCTGCGGGGCGGAATCCCTTAATAGAAGAGCCTTATGTATGTATTGCTACCCAGGCTTCAGGGGTCAATAAGTGCTGGCATTATCCGCAGGGCTGGGAAATCATCATCAAGCGGCTGAAACAGGCAGGCTATCGCGTGCTTTGCATCGATGGCGATCGGGAACTGCGACAGGGGAGTTATCATGTGGGGATTCCTGAAGGGGCCGAAGATTATACGGGACGGCGGCCGCTGGATGAACGCCTGGCACTGCTCAATGGGGCGGCCTGCTTCATTGGCGTGTCGAGCGGGCTTTCCTGGCTGGCCTATGCGGCAGGGACGCCGGTGGTGATGATCAGCGGCTTTACTCTGCCGTCAAATGAATTTTTTACGCCGTATCGGGTCATCAACTATCAGGTCTGTCATGGCTGCCATAATGACTTGCGCGTTGATGATAAGAATCATTTCTGCCCGTATTATCAGGGCACGGAACGGGAAATGGAATGTTCCAAGGCGATAACCGCAGAACAAGTTTGGCAGCAGGTACAGAGGTGCCTGCTGGTTGGAGAATAATGTTATGAGAAAAACGAGCATTATAATACTTAGCTATAATACGCTTTCGTATACGCAGTTTTGTATCGAAAGTATTCGCGCTTATACGAGAAAAAATAGCTATGAGATTATCGTGGTAGATAATGCTTCTACGGATGGTTCGTTGGAATGGCTCAAGGAGCAGCGCGATATAAAACTCATCGCCAATACGGAAAATGTTGGTTTTCCGGCTGGCTGCAATCAAGGCATGAAGGCCGCCGCGCCAGGAAATGATTTATTGCTGCTGAATAGCGATACGATTGTGACGCCACACTGGCTGGATAATCTGCAGCAGGCACTTTACAGCGGGAAAGATATCGGGGCCGTCAGCTGTGTAACCAATAACTGCAGCAATGGCCAGTCGATTGCGGTGGATTACCAGACCGTAGAGGAGCTGCAGCAGTTCGCGGCAGGCTACAACCACAGCGATGCGCAGAAGTGGTACAGCTGGCCAACATTGGTTGGTTTTTGCTTCCTGCTGAAACGCGAGGTCTACGACAAGATTGGTGGTATGGACGAACGCTATTCGCCTGGGAATTACGAAGATGATGACTATTCCTATACGATCCGTCAGGCTGGCTACCGGCTGCTTTTGTGTGCCGATACGTTTATCCATCATTTCGGCAGCGCCTCATTCAAGCAGGCACTCAATCCTGAGCAAGCCAAGGCCAGACAGGAACGTTTTGCCAAAATTTTACAGGCGAACGAAGAAAAATTCATGCAGAAATGGCAGGTATCGCCAGATCATAAAGTATTCCATGGGATTACGGAAGTGCTGCAGCCAGAGGATGCGGCCAAGCATGTTCTGCTGGTACGCTGCAGTGTGGGGCTCGATTTATGCAATTTGAAGCGCAAATATCCGCAGCTGCACCTTTCTGGAGTGGTACTAAATGTTGCGGATAAGGCGAACGCCGTGCAGGATTTTCCTATCCGCTATGTGTCCCAATGGGAAAATATCAGTGCTGCGATTCCCGCAAGGCAGGATATTATCCTGGTACTGGGCAATGTGCGGACGATTCCGGACAGCAAGCGGGTACTTTTAAAACTCGCCCGACGCTTAAAACCGCTGGGGAAACTCTATTATTATGATGAGCAGCATTCGTATTGTGAGCAGCGCAATGTAGAGACCGTTTGAATACAGGGATGGTGATAGATATGCGGGCGATTGAGGATATACAGCAGGGAATCGCGGTTTATGAAGAACAGATAAAGCAAACGAAGGAATTTAATACGCATGATTTTATCCAGTATATGGAGCCGTATTTTGTGCGGCATGGGTATCGTACGGCAATGCCAGAATCGCCGCGGAATATCCTGATCATCCATGATGCGGGCGTGGGGGATTTCATCAATTTGTCGCCATGTCTGCGGGCTATCCGCCAGCATTATCCATCGGCACATATCGTGCTGGTGCTTTTCCCGCGGGCTTTGGTCTTGGCTGAGGCCTGTCCGTATGTAGATGAGGTCATACCAAATTTGCGTCAATGCGATTGGAATGATTTACTATCGCTTTATGAATGGAATCAGGGATTTTGTGCAAAACTTCTGCCCTATCATTTTGATTTGGCCTTTGTGTTTCCTCATTATGGCAGTGCGGTGCAGCTTGCGTATCTGAGTGGAGCCAAGGTGCGCGTGGCCTATGATATCAGTCGTGTACAAAAGTCAACATTTTGGCACGGTGATATACCGTATGATGTGGTGGAGCCGTTCATCAATCGGCCCATATCCTATCAAAAAGAAAATAGTCATGCCTGTGAACGGTATTTAGGTGTATTGGATGGAGCGTGGGGGGCAAGGGTAACCGATAGAAGCCTGGAAACTTGGTGCCAACCGGCGGACTTGGAGAAGGCAAAAGCTGTATTGGCTGACTGGATACAGGCGGCAACACCTCTTTATGCTGTAATCATGGGCGGACAGGGAGCATTTAATCACTGGCCGCCAGAAAAATATGCCGAACTTGTGGTGTGGTTGCTGCATGATTATCCGGCAATGCGTTTTGTATTGTTGGGCGGTGGTGCAGCGGATGAGCAGGAAGTGTCACGTTTCCTGACAGCGTATCGTGCTTTAGGAGGCGACGAGACAAAACTTAGAAATTTTGTGAGTTGCCTTACCTATTGTGAGAGCGCTGCGGTGATGGATTACTGTGAGGCTTATATTGGTAACGATACGGGGAATATGCATATGGCTGCTGCGTTGGATAAGCCCGTGCTGATGCCGTGTTGCTATCCAGCGGAATTTCCGATTGGTCCTGATGATGTGTCAGCAGTTTTTTATCCTTGGCAGGTACCGGCCGTATTCGTCCAGCCAGCAAATGCTTTGCCAGAATGCAGGCCAAAGCGTTCAGAGCATGGCTGCTGCTCTTTGTATGAGGCACATTGTATTTGTCAGGTCGAAGTAAGAGCTATGCGCCAAGGTTTTGAAATCTTGCGTGAGCGGTGCCAGCGGGGAGAGAATAGTTTGTTATGTATCAATCAGGAGCAGGTGTTATGAGTCATAAGAAGTTAGTAGCAGTAGTGATTCCGGTTTATAAAGCGGAACTTACGCTTACAGACATTGTGGCTATGCGGCAGTTGCGCAAGGTACTGGGGCATTATCCACTGTACTTTATCCATCCGGAATCCCTGCAGCTGGCTTATGGAGAATTAGAAACAGGAATCGGTAAAGAAGCCTTTGCAGATATTTATTTCCAGAGCGTTACCGGCTATAGCGCCTTGATGCTTTCGGCAGAGTTTTATGACCGCTTTGCCGCTTATGAATATGTGCTGATCTATCAGCTCGATGCGTTCGTATTTGCTGACCGTTTGGCAGAGTTCTGTCAAATGGGCTATGACTATATTGGTGCACCAGTGCGGCGGCTGACACCGCTATGGCATGCAATCGGTGCGAGGGTAGGCAATGGTGGGTTTTCCTTGCGGCGCGTAGCGGCTTGCCGGGCAATGGTTCCCGTATGGCAAAGGCTGCAGGCCGAAGATCACCCTTGGAGCGGGGAACTTCTCGATTGTGAAGATGCGTTTTGGGGTTATTGCGGGAAAAATCCGCAGTTGGATTTTACGGTGCCGGATGTGAAAACGGCCTTGGAATTTGCGGTGCAGGAAAATGTCCAGCATGCCTATCCGCGCATGCTGGCTGGTTGGCGGCCATTCGGCGCGCATGGCTGGAATAAAATGGATGCAGTTTTTTGGGAACGTATCCTCGCGCGTGAGGGCTATCCTTTAAAAGGGCTTGTCAGCAATGACTTTGGCCGCAGGGATATCGTGCGGAAATGGCAGGTGCACCAGCAGGCTAATCTGCCGCGTGTCTATGGCTGCTGGCAGCGGAAGGACTTCCGTGGCGCACTTGATTTGATGCTTGACTATTTGCAGCAGTATGATGAAGGGCATAAAACCTGGCAGCAACAGACGTATGATTTATTCCAGCTGTGGCATATGGCAGAAGGAAGTCGCGGTCGGGCGGGTATTATCAGTGACTTATTCCAGCAGACTATTGAGGAGGCCATAAGGCGCACCATTGCGGCCGGGAACTTTACGTCACTTCAGCTCTGGTGGGGCGACCGGCTGGTAAAGCGGTTGGCTGCACAGCAAAAGCATCGCGACGGTACCGCCTTGCGGGAAATGCTGTTGTTAGGCCATGAGGCCGAGCGCCGGGCAGGATTGTAATTAAGGAGTTGATGACAGTGAAGGCACGCATAATCTTATGGGATATGGACGGCAACGGGGAAAAGTGGTTTGAAGAAAATATTCAGGCAGAACGCGTAGAACTGGTGCAACGAATACCTTCTGGTGAGAATAATATTCAACTTAGTGATGATATCGATTTGTTGTTGATTGCTAGCAGAGTCATAGACAGCAATATCGTAAAGCTGTTGGATAATGTTGGTTTCCACAGTGATAGAGTGGTATTCATTTATGAGATGATTAGTTGGTATGAGAAGTTTGATTTAGCGGTATTCTTGCTCAAGGATAATCCTGGTGGCATGAGGCGGTTGCTTTTTTGGTATCATGAATGCAGTGCTAAGGATTATTGCAGTTGTAAGGCCGAAGAGCTTACTTTTATAGCTTCGGTGGATGATAAGGTAATCATGCCGACAATGATGCGTGATGGGCAGGTTTGGTCGGCGGATGAAATGCATTTGTTTTATAAACTGGCCCATGAATATTATGCACTTCGCGATGATACGCCAGGCTATTTCCTCGATTTAGGAGCCAATATTGGCACGACGAGTATATATTTCCGCAAAAAGATTGATACGAACGTTGAGATAATCGCATTTGAGCCGGACGAGCGCAACAATAAGCTGCTGCAGATTAATATGCTGCTGAATGGTTTGGTAGGTGAGGCCTATGTTGAGGCCTATGGTTTATCCGATCGACGGGAAAATAAGGAACTCTACTATGATGAAAACAACCCAGGTGGAACGAGCTTGGTTCGAAATAGCGGTGGCACGGCCACAGAGGTGCCGTTGATTTCGTTGGATGAATACTTTGAGGAAAGCGGCCTCGATGATGCTAAAATCAAGTATATATGGATTGATACGGAAGGTTTTGAGCCCTTTGTCGTGGGCGGTGCAATGAACATCCTGAAGAAGCGGGCTATTCCGTTGTACATGGAATTCAATCCCTATTGGTGGAATAAACAGGGGCTTTTGCAGACTATGGTGGACTATCTGCGTGAGGCAGGATATACAAAGTACATCCTGATTCAAGAGTATATGGAGGGAAGAGAGGCGATTTGGCCTGTTGATTCACTCGTAGCTTTTAAGGATGTTGGCCCCAATCGCCTGTGGGATATTTTCTTGATAAAAGGCGAGATATAAGGAGTATAGGAACAATGATTGATGTTTGCTATGCGATAGCGGATGAAAAGGGGACCTACAGCAAGTTCCTGGGAACGTCGCTATGGTCGCTTTGCCAGCAGCATGCGGCGAAGGATTTGCATATCCATATATTGCACGATGGGACGCTGCAGGAAAAAGAAAAGCAGCGGTTTCGTCAGGCGGTCATGCACTTTGGCCAGCAGCTTTCGTTTTACAATGTGGAAGTGCTGGCAGCGGCGGAGCTTGACTATTTGCGGCAGGAATTACCTCAGGCTGGGGTATCGCGTTATACTTATGCGGCCTTTTACCGCTTGCTGGCGGCACGGTTATTGCCGCCAGCAGTGTCGCGGTTTATTTATTTTGATGCCGATACCGTAATTCATATGGATATCGCTGGTTTGTGGCAGGAGAGCCTGGAGGAATATCCGCTGGCTGCGGTAGCAGAGTATGATGAGGCAGGAGATCCGGCAGATAATCCGATGGTGGCAGCAGGCTGGCTGGATGGCCGTGATTATTTTAACTCCGGGGTATTGCTTGTAGACCGTGAGAAGTTTTTGGCGCAGGGCGATATCCTGCGGGCAGGCATCAAGCGGTTAAAACAGCTCGAAGGATTTGTGTTTTACGATCAGGATATCCTCAATGCATATTTTGCTAACGGCTATAAACATTTGAATATTGCCTATAATGCGTTTGTGCCAGCTTTGCAGTTTCGTAAAATCCAGCAGTTGGTACCAGCAGTTTATCATTATGATGCGGGAAGTCTTGGTTTACGGGAAGACGACGTCTATGATCGGCTATTCTATACGGTGTTTTCCCAGACGCCATGGTGCGACGAAGACTTCCTCTATCGCTGTTTTGCGCAGATGGAGCGGCAACATGATATCGATCTGGAGCTGGCGCGGCAGGTATTCAGCGTTGCCAGTCAACGGCAGCGGATATTTTGCGCCAATGAAGCCTCACAGAAAGCGATTCAGGAACTTTTCAATTTGGGTGGGAAGGATCGTTACCTTACGATGCGCAGTGATATGGATTGGGCGGGACGCCTGTGCCAATATGAGCGCGTAAGTCCTGCGGGACGCAGGCTCTACATCTTGTTTTCGGGACAGTATGAGAAAATAAAGCAGGAACTTTTAGCGGCAGGTTGGCAGGAGGGGCAGGATTTTATGGATGGTTGGCTGCTTCTGCCGGAGAAATACAGCGGTCATCTTTTCCGTTCACCAGCACTGATCCGTAATCTATAAACTGAGGGAAGGATGATCATGATGCAGATAGCGGTAATCTCGATGGTACGCAACGAAGCGGATATCATCGAAAGCTTTGTGCGCCATGCCGCAAGTTTTGCGGATAAACTTTATATAGTAGACCATGCCAGTACCGATGGTACCTATGAGATCTTGCAGCAATTAGCAGCAGAGGGCTTGCCGCTCACTGTGCAGCAGTTTTCCGAATCGGAGCAGGCACAGGCTGAGGTCATGACAGACCTGATGGAGCAGGCTTTTGCGGCGGGGGGAGACTTTGTTCTGCCGCTTGATGCCGACGAATTCCTGCTGCCTGATGGGGGGCAGGATATGGCCTGGTGCCGCGAGGCGCTGCTTTCCGTTTGTACGCCGTCTGATATTTATCAGCTGCCATGGGTTACTTATCAGACGACAGAAGAATATCATGGCCAGCAGTTTATCCTGGCAATGGAAAGCCAGCGGGAAAGCCAGCCAGAAGAACTCGGGAAACTTCTCTTGGGGCGTGAGGCTTGGGAAAAGACAGGTTTCCGTCTGAGCCAGGGGAACCATCATGCCTTGCTTCCTGGGGCAGATGGCTGGCAGCGGCTGAAACCTTTGCCGCTAAATGGCGTCCATCTGGCACATTACTCCTGGCGCAGCAGCGAACAGGCGGCGTCGAAAGCCGCTGTGGGGTGGCTGGCCAATGTGGCCAAATACTCGCGGCAGACGAACCTGGCCAATCATTGGCGGCAGACATTTCATAAACTGCTATCTGGAGGGAAAACGATCCGGCCTACGTTGCAAAATAGCCGAGGCGGGACGATACATCCAGCCTGTCAGAACGTTTCCCTTAGGTATACGGAGAGCACGGAACAAGGTGGTTTCCTTTTGCGGAATGTCTTATTGGCTGCCGAGCAATTGGCAAATGACTATCGTGAGGAGAAAGTTCTTGCTGGGCGGCGTAAGGTGTCCATTATTTTGCCGTATTTGGGAAATCGTGAGGCATTTCAAGTTTCGTTCGCTACTGTTTTACAGGACGATTATCCCTACGTAAATTTGTTGGTTTTTTCATTGGCCGATGGGGACGAAGATAGCTGGCTGCTGGGATTTTTGCAACAGCAGGCGGATAAGACAGCAAAGGATATTATTTATTTGCAGGAACAGGGGGAAATCCTTTGGCAGGATTTGCGGGAATCGGCGGATGGCGAGTTTATCCAATGGGTGTTTCCGGGAGATTTGCTGCTAAGACATAAGATACAGACGATGGTTACAAGTCTGGTATGTCACGCCAATCTGGATTTTGTCCTGACCAATAGCCGGAAATATCCGGCCTTGCAGCAGGCAGGTGCGGAAGAGCGCATTGTCGATTTACATATGCCGGATGGTTTTGCCATTGGCGATGGCAATAGTTATCGCAGCTATCTGGCGGAGAATCGTGTCCTGTTGTCAGGTGGTTTATCGGCACCGTTGTTCCGCTTACAGCATATGCAGCGGCTGGATTTTTTGCAGCAGTATATGCAGGGGGGGCGGATTTCATGGCAGGGAATATGGCAGGCTGTTTTGAAGGATGTTATTATTGGTGCTATGCCAGAACCATTGGTGGAAATGCATAGCCAATGGTAGAGAACCGTATGTACGGCTAATAGTTGGAGGGCGTTTGTAGTATGCATTTGTGGCCTGTGCTTTATTTTTATTCAGGGATAAAGGATTTTACGGCAGAGGATAGCGGATGCTTTGTCCGTTATGATGAACTGGCTGGGGGGATAAAAGGCGATACTGGTATAGATGGGCTGAAAATTGATTTTAATGCCGGGGTACGGATCGAGGTCCCGGCAGGAGATTGGCATGTAAAGGTCACCGATGACGATAGCGGACAGGTATTTTTTGACGATGATGTTTCTGAGCAAGTGCTGATTTCGATGGAGCAGTATTTTATCCGTTGGCATATCGAAATCGCTCAGGCTGGAACCATGGTCTTTTCCCATATCTATGATGTAACCGGGCAGACGGTATGTTTTGTTCTGGAAGGAAATGTGCTTGGTGATATTATCATGTTATTGCCATATATCCGGGCATTTGTACGGAAATGGAAGTGTCGTGGTGTATTGCTGGATAAACCTGCTTTTCGGGAAATTGTGGCCAACTATTATCCGGAACTTACTATGACAAAAGAATTCCCTGAAGATGCTTATGCGGCCTACCATATCGGGGCCTTCCAGACACCGCCGTTTTTATTGCCGGACGATAGCAGGTCGCTGTCAGTTTCCTATATTGGCCGGGAACTTTTAGGACTCCATAAGGCGGCAGCGGAGGTCATCTATCAGCCGACAAAGACGCGGGCTATACAGGAGCCGTATGTCTGCATTGCTGTGCAGGCTTCGGGGGCACGCAAATGCTGGCTGTATCCGCAGGGATGGGAGCAGGTCGTAACCTATCTGAAACAGCGGGGCTATCGGGTCATCTGCATCGACCGTGAGCGGGTGACATATACGGATGGCATGACCATCGAGATGCCAGCGGGTGCCGAGGATATGTCCGGGGCTTATACGCTGATGGATCGCATTAATATGCTGGCCTATGCAGAGTTCTTTATCGGTCTTTCAAGCGGACTGTCGTGGCTTGCTAATGCGACTGGCTGCCCAGTGGTGATGGTTAGCGGCATAACGCTTCCTCATTCGGAGTTCGATACGCCCTACCGTGTGCAAAACAGGCAGGTCTGTCATGGTTGTTATAACGATTTGCGTGTGGATTGGCGTGAGGTAAAATGTCCATATCATAAAGGAACAGAGCGCGAATTGGAATGTGCGAAGAAAATCACGCCGCAGATGGTCATACGGACAATCGAGCGGCTGTTACAGGATAAAAGATAAGATTGAGAGAATCAGGAGGGGGAAAATGAAAGATTTCCTAACTATGGTCAAGAAACTGTATCATCGCAACTATGAGGATTCGATGGAGGCAATCAAGGAACAGCAGATTCCCTGTGCGTATTTTTATCCTATGGAACCATTCGCGTCCGGTAATATCGACGCAGTGCGGGAATGGGGCATGAACGTAACGACAATCTGCACTTGGGACAAAAACGTTGGCGAAATTAATTATCCTGCTTGCCGTGTCGTGGGGCTTAAAGAATTCCTGTCAGATCCGCGCGAAGTGAAAATCATGCTGCTGCATCCGCAGATGTGGCTGCCTGTGATTGATAAGGTATTGGCTCCCTTGGGCGTAGATTCTATCAGCCTGGGACATTTGCAGGACGCTATCAATAGACGGGATTTTATGATTGATAATCTGCCGCGCCTTTATGAGACCTATGCCTGCTTTGGGCAGGAGGAATCGAAAAAAGCGTATCTGGCGGCCGTGGCTGGTAATGTATCCTGGCAGATCCGGGACTATCACTTTGCACCAGAACCACAGTACATGCTTGAAGGCTTTCTCCCGCAGGAAAATGATATCGCAATTGATGGTGGTGCCTATGATGGCGGTACGGCAAAGTTGTTTTCCTCGCTCGGGGCAAAAGTCTATGCCTTTGAGATGGATAAGAAAAATTATGAGGTTTGTAAGACTAAAGCCGAGCAATACGGTTTTGTGGCCGAAAACATGGGGCTATCTAATGTGGAAGCCGATGCGCATTATAATCGCGGCGGCACCGCCAGCTGCAAGCTGGATCATGGTGCCGAGACGGCACACTTTATTTCCGTCGATGCGTATGTCGAGCGGGCAAACCTTCCGCGTGTGGATTATATCAAGCTCGACGTCGAAGGGGCCGAGCGGGATGTCATAGAGGGCGCGGCGGCCTCCATCCTGAAATGGAAGCCAAAGATGGCTATCAGTGCCTATCACCGTCCCTATGATTTATGGGATTTGCGCGAATACGTCTCCGCACTTTGCCCAAGCTATCGCTTTGAATTCCGTCACTATCCCATCGACGTCACGGACTATTGGCTCTCGGAGCAGGACAAAGCCCTGCTCAATGAATATGGGCTGGGGTATAAAATCCCCACGTCCTGTGAGACGGTGCTGTATTGTTATTGAGGAGAAATAAAAGGGAATAGTTGAGCAATTGTCGAATGTAATATAGATGAACATAGTATACAAGAGGTGAAGAAGGATGTTGGGATGGAGCCAGAAACGTCAGCTGGTACAACAATTGAAGACAGCGGCAATTGCCATGGGGAGTCTGCGACGGGCAGGAAAGGACCCAGGCACGGAGCTCATGGACATCCTGTCAAGTACTGATGACTGTTGCCGGTTGCAGCTGGATGCGGAACGGTATGGTTTTTATCATCAGATTTTTGATGGGCTGCTTCAAGTTTTAGGGAGAGACTGGCAACAGATGGCGACAGTAGAGCGCAAAGAATCCAGTGCACTCTGCCAGGATATTCTGGATGTTGCCATCAAGGCGATGCAGAAGGAAAAATGCCGCCGGATTATTTTATTCATGCCGTATAAGGCTTCTATGTGGGACAGTCTGGAAAGTGTCTGGCTGGCAGCTGAGGCGGATGAATCCTGTGAAGCTTATGTGATGCCGATTCCCTACTTTGAACGGAAGACGGACTATACCTTTGGCACGATGCATTACGAGGGAGCTTTGTTCCCAGATTATGTGCCAATTCTCGACTATCAGCATGTAACGCTGGCGGAAATGCATCCAGAAGTTATCTATATCCATAATCCCTACGATAACGGCAATATGGCGACAAGTGTGGCGCCGCAGTACTATTCGGAAGAATTGAAGAAATATACGGATATCCTGGTCTATATTCCCTACTTTGCGACTGCAGGCGGTATGGGGGATGGGCAGCGATTCTGCTTTGCCTATCAGAATGTGGACTATATTATCGTGCAGGCGGAATCACTGAAGGAATTCTATGATCCGCAGGTCGATCGGGACAAAATCCTGCCGCTTGGTTCCCCAAAGTTTGACCGGATTGTCCGGATTTGCAAAGAGCGGCCAGAGCCGCCAGCAGCGTGGAAGAGCCGGCTGGCGGGAAAGACCGTGTATTTCTATAATACCAGTTTGGCGGGGATGATTAACAATCCGTGGGCCTTCCTGAAAAAGATGGAGTACGTATTCCGTACCTTTGAAAAACATCCGGAGGCCTGTCTGCTATGGCGGCCGCATCCGCTATTGGAGACGACATTCCGCTCGATGCGTAAGGACTTTTTGCCATTTTTCCATCAGCTCAAACAATACTACCTGGAGCATCAGATTGGCATCTACGATGATACGCCGGATATCGATACGGCAATCGCTTGGTCGGATGTCTATATCGGTGACTCGGGCACCAGCGTAACGTCACTGTTTGGTGTGGCAGGAAAGCCAATGTTTATTTTCAACAATCTCATCGACCGGCTGCCGGAACCTGAAGATTGGCGTGGCAATCTTATTCTGACCGATAACTTGAAATGGATTGTGACCGGAAACAATGACTTGTTGTGGTCACCAAAGATGGATGGTCAGTATGAGTTTTACTGTAACTTGTCGGCATATACAAGCGGCGCTTATTATGGACGCGTCTTTGAGACAGAGGACTATGTGGTGATTTGTCCGGCCAATGGCCAGGAAATACTGCTGGTGGCTGACCATCGCGTCGTGCGGCGGATTCCGCTGCAGGATCGTTGCAGTACTGCAGCACGTTTTGCCGGAGCATGGCAGATCGGTTCGTATATCTTCCTAATCCCAATCCGCTATCCAGCGATTGTCCGTTACGATATAACGAATGGCCAGCTGGACTATATCGATGGCTATGCAGACGTCATCGCTCAGGAGGTAGATGGCAACTGGACCGTAGGCGGCAGCTGTGTCTGGCAGGATATGCTCGCTATTGCATCACCGGCTGATGGCCGCATCCTGCTGATTGATGCGGTGACCTTGCAGGTGGAATTGCTCAATTTAGACGAGCAGGATGAAAATGGCTGTTTGGTATTGATGCCAGATGGCGAAGAAATCTGGTGCCTGCCGCGCAAGGGCTATACCATCCGTTGCTGGAATCCGCGTATGGGAACGATAAAGGTCTATGCGGATGTGCCAGAGGATTTCCACTGTGAGCATGTGCCATTAAGATTTGGATGTGAAATGAACCCCTGGAGCAGTCTGACGGTAGCAGGCGATACTGTTTATCTGGCACCATACTGGGGCAATCGCTTCTTGAAGCTTAACAAGGCCACCGGTGAATTTTTGGAGTGGCAAGTACCGTTCAAGGCAACTTGCCGGACGGATAATGGCTATCTGCCGGTTTGGGGCTGTGCAGGTTTCCTGGATAAGGAAAAAATCTATTATATCCCCGAGCGCCGTGTCTATCGTTTTGATGGGCGGACCAATCAATTCACCGAATATCCGCTGGCACTGGAACCAGCGAGCCGGCAGAAATTGCGAAAAGGGTTCGGCCGCATTTCGGAATGGTTGCGGTATGGCTGTCTTGAGGATGCGTATAATACACTGGAGGATTTCCTGCAAAGAGGTTTTGCGGGGCAGGGCTTTTCGCGCAGTGCTCAGCTGGAAGCATACAGTGAGATTGCCGCGCATATCGATGGTACGGCAGGAATTGCTATCCACCAATATATCTCGGAACAACTCGATGCGAAAAAAGGAGGCGAGAGGTAATGAAAAAAGTCATAACATATGGTACCTTCGACCTCTTTCACGAAGGTCACTACCGGCTGCTCAAACGGGCCAAGGCATTAGGTGATTATCTGATTGTTGGTGTTACCACGGAAAGTTTCGACGAGGCAAGGGGGAAGCTCAATGTAGTCGATTCTTTGATGACGCGCATTGAAAATGTCAAGAAAAGCGGCTTTGCCGATGAGGTCATCGTGGAGGATCATATCGGGCAGAAAGTCGAAGATATCCAGAAATATGGTGCCGATATCTTTGTGCTAGGCTCGGATTGGACAGGGAAATTCGACTATCTGAGGGATTTCTGCGAAGTCCGTTACCTCGAGCGTACCAAGGGTATTTCGAGCACGATGAAACGCACGCATAATCATAAAATCATCCGCATGGGTCTAATCGGCAGTGGCCGTATCGCGCGGCGCTTTGTGCCCGAGGCCAAATACGTCAGTGGCATGGAGCTCACGGGAGTATTCAACCCGCATATCGAAAGTGCCCAGCGTTTTGCTGAGGAAATGGGCTGCGAGTTCTACACGGCTGATGAAGAGGAATTCTATGAGCATGTCGATGCGGTAGACATCTGCGTGCCGCATGAGTTCCACTACACCTATGCGAAACATGCGTTGGAGCATGGCAAGCATGTGCTTTGTGAAAAGCCGATGACCCTGAAGAAGGCCGAGGCTGAAGAACTGTTTGCGCTGGCCGAGGAGCGCGGGCTGGTGCTTATGGAGGCCATAAAGACGGCCTATACGCCTGGGTTCATCCGCCTGCTGTCAATGGTACAGAGTGGTGTGATTGGCGAGATTCGCGATGTAGAATCCTGCTTTACGCGCATATTCCCCAAAGATTCGATGCGCGAGCTCACCAATGCCGAACATGGCGGCAGCTTCACCGAGTATGGCAGCTACAATCTGCTGCCCATCATCAAGCTGCTCGGTAAGGACTATCAGGATATCCGTTTCGAGTGCTTTAAGGCAGCAAATGGCGTTGACCTCTATACCAAGGCTTATTTCCGCTACCCGCATAGCATGGCGACGGCTAAAACCGGCCTCAAGGTAAAGTCTGACGGTCATCTTTTGATATCGGGGACGCGTGGCTATATCTTTGTGCCCGCGCCGTGGTGGAAGACGACGGAATTTGAAATCTGCTATGAAGACTTCACGCAGAATGAAAAAGTTTACACCAAATATCTTGGCGATGGCCTGCGCTATGAGCTTAGTGACTTTGTCTCGGCCATCAACGGCAACCCGCGTGGCGGCTTCAAGCTCACGCGGACAGAATCCATTGCCTTTGCCGATATCATGGAGAAATTCCTGGCCTGGCGCAAGCAGACCAGAATCGAGGAAGGAACAGTTATCGTATGAAATTTTGGGCACACCGCGGCTGTAGCCAGCGCTATCCGGAGAACACGCTGACAGCCTTTGAAAGGGCCGCCAAACTCCATAAACACGGACTGACGGGAATAGAGCTGGACATTCAGCTGACAAAAGATCAGCAAATGGTCATATGCCACGATGAACGCGTCGACCGCACTACTGATGGCATTGGCAATATCCGTGATTTTACCTTACAGGAATTAGCCTGCCTGCATATCGCCACAGGAACGCCGAAGGCCGAGCATATTCCGACGGCAGAGGAAGTCTTTGACCTGCTTCTGCCGTATATCAAGGCCGGACTGCTCGTCAATATTGAAATCAAGAACAATGTCTACCACTATCCAGGGATTGAGCAGAAAATCGTTGCGTTCATCCAGGAGCGTGGGATAGAAGAGAACATCGTCTATTCGAGTTTCTACACCAAGAGCTTGGAAGAAGTACATAAACTCTCGCCAACCGCGAAACTGGGCGTACTGGATGTCAATGCATCCGATTGCCTGTTCAAGCAGAAAAACTTCCCTGGTGCCGCCATCCATCCCTTCTGGCGGGCCATGGATCGAACGCGCGAAGAACTGACCGGTCAAACCGTCCGTGCCTGGTTCACCGGCCACCTGTATCCCGAAAAGCCGACAGGAACGAAACTTGATTTGTCAAAGCTGGAAGCTCAAGGTATAACCGATATCTTCATCAATGAGCCGGAGGCGTATGTTTAAATTTGGTTTATAGTATAAGGCACACAAAAGCTCCCTTGGTAAATTTTGCCAAGGGAGCTTTTGTGTACCTATATCTGCTTACTGGCTGTTTTTGGCATATAGTGGATTATATGCTTAAGATTTAATTATTTTGCGTATTATACATATTAAAGATTTGCTTATTTTGCAATAATGGGCTATAATGAAAACACATATTTTGAAAAAGGCGGATACTGATATGTTTAAGCGTAAGATATATAATGAGCTTCAGCAGTGGAAGGAAACGCGGGCAGGTAGGACTGCCTTGTTGGTGGAAGGTCAGCGCCGTGTGGGTAAGTCCACTGCGGTCGAAGAATTTGCTAGGAAAGCATACAAAAGTTACATATTGATTGATTTCTCTACCTGTTCTCAAGACATATGCAGCTTGTTCTATGATATATCCGATTTGAATTTTTTCTTTTTGCAGTTGCAGCTGTTGACAAATGTACGACTTGAGGAAAGGAATTCTGTCATTATCTTTGATGAGGTACAACTTTTCCCCTTGGCACGACAGGCAATCAAAAGCCTTGTCAAAGATCATCGCTATGATTACATAGAAACAGGATCATTAATTTCTATAAAAAAGAATGTCAAAGATATATTGATACCCAGTGAGGAGCAGCGTATATATATGTATCCCATGGATTTTGAAGAATTTCTATGGGCTATAGAGGATGATGTAACTGTTCCCATGATGGAGCTGCTGTTTAGCAAGCAAAAACCGGCAGGTGACGGAGTACATAGAAAAATCATGCGTAACTTGCGACTATATATGCTTATCGGTGGCATGCCACAGGCAGTAGAAAGTTATTTGCAGGAAAATAATTTTGAAGCCGTAGATCAGGTCAAACGAGAAATACTAAAGCTCTATGAGGATGATTTTTACAAGATTGATCCCACAGGTCGCTTGTCGCATCTTTTTGATGCCATTCCTGCCCAATTGAACAGGAACGTTTCCCGTTATACTGTATCCAACGTCATTCCCACTCTGCGGCCAGGAAGTTCGCTTAATCTTATAGCGGAACTTCTTGATTCAAGAACTGTCTTGGCAGCTTATCATACTAGTCAACCGTCGGCTGATATGGCCTCGTACAAAGATTTGACTAAATTCAAGCTCTTCCTATCCGACACCGGACTTTTTACCACATTGATGTTCAAGAACAAGGCTTTCACTGAAAATGATATCTACAAGAAAATTTTGAGTGACAAAATTTCGGCCAATCTTGGGTATCTGTTTGAAAATCTTACCGCTCAGATGCTGGCTGCTAAGGGATATGAATTGTACTACCATACCTTCTCTAGTAAAGACAAAGGAAATAAGTATGAAATAGATTTCCTCATAGCTAAAGGCAACAAAGTGGTACCGATAGAAGTAAAATCTTCCAACTACAAACGTCACGCCTCTTTGGATGCTTTTTGTCAGAAGTATTCTGCTCAGATTGCTGAGAAATATATTCTCTATAATAAGGATTTTCAAAAGGAGCAGGATGTACGTTTATTACCAATTTATATGACGCCCTTCATTTGATAGGGAAGGAAACAGGCGCGGAATAAATATTGACGTTCTTCTTTTTACATAGTACAATGTACTAAAGGGGGCGAGTATTATGGCGTTTTCAATTAGACTGACAGATGAGGAACGTATGCTGGCGGAAAGCTATGCAAAATTACAGGCAGTTTCTTTGGGAGAGGCATTCAAGCGAGCGTTGTTTGAGAAGATCCAGGATGAGTATGATGTAACAGTAGCCAAGGAAGCCTATGATGAATATGTGTCAGATGGCTGTAAGAGTCGTCCTATCGGAGATTTGTGGAAGGAATTGGATGTATGACTTATCAGGTAGCAACGACCGCTCGCTTTGATAAGGAATTTAAGAAGCTGGATAAATATACGCAACGCATCCTAAAGGCATGGATTGAAAATAATTTGGTAGCCTGTGAAAATCCTCGTGCGCATGGTAAAGAACTGTCCGCAGATTTAAGTGGTTTATGGCGCTATAGGATAGGGGATTACCGTATAATTTGTGATATTCAGGATGAAAAACTTGTGATTCTAGCTTTGACAGTTGGATATAGACGGGAAATCTATCAGAAATAAATTCTCGATATAGGTACTCAAAAACCCCCTTGGTAAATTTTGCCAAGGGGTTTTTGAGTACCTATATCATATTGTAAAAAGTCAACTGTTTTTATTTATCCAATAACCATTTCAATACATTTTCCTTACGTATGCCATCATAATCTGCTGTGGCTCCGACTTCGTCAAGGGTAAGCAAGTATTTCGGATAGTTGTCCTTGATTCGTTGCAGCGGTTTTAGTTCTCGTTCCATGGTTTCTGGTTGAAGTGTCGATTCAGAAACTTGATAATAGATGAGACCACGATCATTTTTTGCAACGAAATTTACTTCGCCGTTGGTCATGGAGGCCACGAGACTGGTTATGCTATTATAAAAGAATCAAGTCTTCCCGTGTAGCTGCAACGTTTTTTAGCTCATCACTAAAACCGTTGATACTGAACAGTATATAGATGATTTTTCGCTTCTCCCTGTGCCAGTCTACAAAAGCGGCTTTCTGTTCCAGCTGGGAAAGGATATTCAGGCCTATAGGGCCAGTCCAGTATTTGCATTCGCCCAGCACGAGAAGATTATCTGCTTCGGAGAGGCCTACCACATCTATCTCATGGGAACTATCCCACCAGCGGCCAACTTTTTCCAGCAGGCCGGGGAGCTTACCTGTGGCTGATAGTTCCCATAGTTTTTCTCTGCAAATATCTTCATAGACGAAGCTGACTTGGCTGTCGATGAAGTTCTTTTCCAAGCGGTTCATAACCACATCTGTATGCCCCATTTCTATGTAGCTGCGGTTGGGGTAGACAAACTGGAACCAGAATCTGATGAAGTTATCCTTTATCTGATAGAGACCTTTCTTGCTTTTGCCAGGATTCATTTCTGTTACGGGCACTTCACGTTCCAGTAGGTCAAGCTCAATCAGCACATTGAAGTAACGGGGCAGGTTGGTTTGTTTTTGCTGTATCAGGGTGGATATTTTGGATGGTTTGTGGTTACCGGCAGCTATGATACGCAAAATGGAGAAGTAGCTGCCAATGTCGGTAACTTCCTTTTGGAGCAGGAAATTTGGCTCGTCAAAAAGGTAGCTGGATGGATTCAGTAGGCTGTCACGGATTGCCTTGCGCAAATCTTGTGATTGCTGGAACATCTCTACATACTTCGGTACGCCCCCGGTGATACTGTAGCGTTGAATTAGTTCCTTTTCGGAAGGGGCATCATCAAAAAACTCATGATAGTGATTGAACTTTATGGGACGAAGTTTTATTTGTGCAGTACGGCGGCCATAAAGGGGAGAGTCGTAGTTGAGAGTCTGGGACATCATCATAGATACTAATGAGCCGCAAAGAATGACCATTACATTGGCTTTGCAGAGAATGGTATCCCAGATGCGCTGAAAAACGGAGAGGAAGGCAGGATTGCTTTTGCCGATATACTGGAATTCATCTATAACGATGACAAGACGTTGGTCGGTGGTTGCCGATACCAGTTGCTGAAAAAGCAGTTCCCAGCGGTCAATGGAGCTTCCACGAAGCAAGTCACTGTTCAGAAAGTCTGCTACTTGTTCTTGAAAAGCCATACGATTCATGGTTTCAGCTTCTTCTGTAGCTAGAAAATAAAGTGATGGCTTATTTTTGATGAAGTGACGAATTAGCTCTGTCTTGCCAACACGACGGCGCCCGAAAATGACAACCATTGAAGCATTGTCACGCTTATATTCCTTTTCTAAAGTGGCCATTTCGTTAATTCGATCAATAAAACGCATGGCAATTCCCTCCTAATAATATTACTATAAATATTATACTGCAAAATATTATACTTTCAAATATAATATTTTGCAGTACTTATATTTATCCTATCGAAATCCCAAAAGGCATCGCCTCCAGCCGACCTACCAAAAACTTCTCGATCTTGCAAAAATACAAATAATACATCCAACTAGGGGTGGTTATCGATACCTGCGAAAAAATCTGCCCTATAAATGAGGCCGCATGGATGTATCTGCTGGGATTGTAAAATTTCCACGTCAAAAATCGAAGTAAGTGCTAAAACATCCGGTGCTATCAATAAATAGCGAAAACGAGCCTGACCATGGTATACATGGCCAGGCTCATCTTTGTTTACTAGAAACACCGGATGGTTTAGCACTTACAATTTATTAGAGTTTTGAGAGGAGCTTTTTGCGCAGTTCGGTAGGAATGTTAAGGATGTTCATGGCGTCTTGGGCGCTTAGATGTTGTGCTGCCATCAGATTGCGGATTGCTGTCAGTAATCCTTCAGTGAGGCCCTCTGCACGGCCCTCATTTAATACTTCATTCATGATTTCGCACATCTTAGTCACCCCTTTATCGTTAGTTTTGTAAAAACGGACTCGTTCCGCTAGTTCGGGATAGTACATATCATCGGCATCGGTACAGTGAAAGTCATGCATCAATCGGCCAAGTGGATCATCGGTAGATTGACATGCGGCATTCACATAGATGATATCTGCACCGTCATGGAATATAGAATTTTCCATTTCGTGAATAGTTCGGTGAATATGGTAGATTGGTTTACTGCCTTTTAAAACATCATGTTCGGTAATGAATATTATATCACTTAAAGAACATAAATTCCATATAATAGAAAGTATACATAAGCTGTTTATACATAGGTAGTAGGAGTGTGGTTTTTCATGTCCAAGGAAAAAGAGATTCTTCATCGCTTTTCACTCATTGTTGACCGCGAATCCGACGTTCGCCTGAATACCAAGCTGAAAAAGCTCATCACTAGTGCGAAATTTCCCAGCAACACAGCTGACATGGAAGATATTCTATACTGGCCGGATCGTCGCTTAAATCGAGACCTCATCCAGATGCTCCGTACCAATGCTTGCATTGACAAAAAGCGGAATGTTATGTTTCTGGGACCGATTGGCAGCGGCAAGACGTTCCTAGCCAATGCGCCTGGAATCAATGCATGTCGAGGGGCTATAAGGTTCTCTATTTGCGCCTGCCGGATTTCTACGCAGAATATGCAGAAGCTGAAGCCAAAACAGCTCAACTGGATCTTATGAAAAAGTATCAGAAAATCAAAATGCTGATTCTCGATGAGTTTTTGCTGATCCCAATCTTATTAGAGTTTTGAGAGGAGCTTTTCGCGCAGTTCGGTAGGAATGTTAAGGAGGTCCATGGTTCTTGGGTGCTTAGATGTTGTGTTGCCATCAGCTTGCGTATCATATTGAACTGTAGATATCATCCAGGCTGTATAGAATTACTTCACCAGCTTCGGCACTTTGGTATAATCCTTGTGTAAAACCATCTTTGGAAAAGATTATATAGTGGCATTTCTTGCCCTTAGAAAAAACTGAAGCATATTGTCGCAGAAGTTCAAGTTCATCTCGACCAATCTGTTTGTTCCTGTATTTGCAAGAACAAACGACGTAGGCTTTTTCGCCTGTTTTTATATCGATGGTTTCGCCTACAATATCGATTTCTATTTCTTTACGCTCGACAGGATTATTGCCCCACCATTTACCTAGAGATAGAATTTCGAAGGGAAGCCCTTGGGCGTAGTACAGCAAATAATCATGACACATACGTTCAAAGATGAACCCCATAAAATCAGAGAGATATGGTTGTATTATTTTTTCGTATACGCGTACAATGCGTCCGGATGCAATAAGTGCTGTGTTATTGGGGACAAAGCGATACCAAAAACGAAAGAAGTTATCGTCAATAGAGTAGATAGTTTGTTTGGAATTGCCATTGACCAACGGACGTTCGCGTTTGACGATACCAAGTTCCTGAAGCGTTTTTAGGTATTTTGAACAGGAGCCTGTTTCTAATTTACACTTCGCAGAAATCTCAGACAGTTTGGATGCACCCTCTGCAATCGCTGAGAGAATATCGCTGTATTGAGAGGGCTCTCTAAGTTCCTGTTTCAAGAGATTTTCTGGTTCTTCGTAGAGATAACTGGAACGATCGAATAAATTTTCAAGAAGTGCCTCGTTTACATCACTTTTTACATTGAGTTTTCGTATATAATGTGGAACCCCTCCTGTGATGCCATAGATAAGGGCATTTTGTTCTGCAGATAGATTGGGGGAAAATAGTGCTGTTTCTCGATACGTCAACGGCTCCAATTTGAACTGCGCTGTTCGGCGTCCGTAGAGAGGGCTTTCATCACCTAAAACTTGCTTTTCCATAAAGCTCATAGAAGAACCGCACAATATGAGGTACAACTTAGTATTTTTCCATATATGATCGATGGTGTGCTGCAAAAGAGAAGAGATTGAATCTTCAGCTTTAGCCAGATAGGGATATTCGTCAATAACAAAAATTATGCGCTGTTCTTGTGCTAGCCTGCTTATTTCTGCTAATGCATCGCTGTAGTTTTTGTATTCTGGAAATACGGTGGCATCAGGTTCCTTTAATAAGTGGATAGCTTTTGAAAGTGCAGTTAAGTTTTTGTCTGTAGTAGCTTTCAAGGCTGAAAAGTAGATGGTAGGCTTATCCCTACAAAATTCGTTGATTAAGGCGGTTTTACCAACACGCCTGCGCCCGTAGATGATGACGCACTCAAAATCATTTTCCTCATAACGTTTGCTAAGTTTGCGTAATTCTTCATCTCTGCAGTAGAACATAGCAACCTCCTAGTGTAATGAAAGTATATCATAATCTACTAGCTTATAAGTAAGTAGATTATATAATGATACTTCTAATACGAAGTATTGTCAACATTTAGAACAACACCATACAGAAATAGAAAAAAACAGGATAAGGATTATATTTGACCGTCATATAGGCGGTCTTTTTGTATTCAGCCTTTGTAAAAGAAGGAGAAACGGGCTGTAAGTCGAATATGTTTATTATATTGTAGGAAGAGAGGACGAAGGATTTTGAAGCTATCGAAAGAGGACAGATATATACGCCGCCGATTGCGCCAGGGAAGGAAGCAGGCGCGGGAATTTTACTATTGCCGCAAGTATCCAATCAATCCCAAGAAGATAGTTTTTACCACCATTGAAGGAACGACCGGCTTTTCCTGCAATCCCAAATACATTGCCTTGGAACTGTTGCGCCGCCGGCAGGATTTAGACCTTGTCTGGCTCGTCGATGATATGAGCAAGGAGTTTCCAGCCGGCATTCGCAAGGTAAAGAACACACTCAAGAATCGTGCTTATGAGCTTTCTACAGCGGCAGTATGGGTAGACAACAGCCGCAAACAGCTTGAATGCCGGAAACGGCCAGGGCAGTTCTATCTGCAGACATGGCATGCAAGTATTGCAACGAAGCCAATCGGCCTCCAGCGCGGGGCATCGTTTTCGAAGATTGTCCGAATGGTAACGGAACATGATTCACGCATGATTTGTTAACATCTCAGTGTGGCTAGAGGAGCATGTTGCGCACGGGATGTTTTATCATGAGAAGAGGATATGTACTACAAAGTGATGGGAGTATATATTATGGATGAATGCAAATATTTGGTATGGTGTGTTAATAATTTTAGTAGCAAATTAGTTAATATATGATGATAGTAGAAATGCAAGAGAGTGCATTATAAAATTGGTAAATAATAGCGGAATAATTGCTAACTTAGAAGAATGTAAAAGATGGTTCAATAACAGTCCTATTTATCATGCTTTAGACGCTAATAAAAATATATATTATATAATTGCTACAAATATAAAGTCGGGAGTTTACTTAAAAATAGGTAATGAATACTTCGAATATTTGGGGATAATAGAAGAATTAATAGCAGTTAATGAACTAAGATACTGCACTAGAATGGAGTAAGATGTGATATCAGAAAATATCTATATTAAATACCGAAAAATAAAAAGTGTCGTAGAAAGTATCTTGTTTTATATATTTAGAGTATATTCAATTCGTGAGAATAGAATATGTATTGTTACATTTGAAGGTAAAGGCGGGTTTTGCTGTAATCCAAAATATATAATCGAGGAGTTACAGCGTAGAGAATGTGGTTATGAATATGTTTGGTTGGTTAATGATGAAAGGAAAAAATTCCCCTCTTATATAAAAAAGAAGAAAAATACGTTGTTGAATAGAGCGTTTTATCTTTCAACATCAAAATTGTGGATCGATAACTATCGTAAGCCGTTGGAAGTCCGTAAACGTGCAGATCAGGTTTATATTAATACATGGCATGGAAATGTAGGTTTTAAAGCTATTGGCATGTGGCGTGGAAGAGCTTTTTCTAAAATAGCATATCTTGTCAGTAAGCATGATTCAGATATGATTGATTATATGATATCCAGTTCGGATTGGACAACAGAGGCATTTGTAAAAGGTATGGTATATGAAGGAGAATTTCTAAAATATGGTCAAGCTAGGGAAGATATATTAGTTAATGACAGGCAGAGATCTAGGATATACATAAGAGATCTGTTTAAATTACCACAGACTATGCATATTGTTCTCTATGCCCCAACATATCGAGAAATAGGACAAAAAACGAGAAGACAGGTTTTGCTTGAAGATGCTTCCTTAAATAAGGAGAATGTAATAAGGAAATTGCAAGAAAAATTTGGCGGAGAATGGATTATGTTTCAGAGACTTCATCCGCAATTAGCGTTGCAGCAAAAGAATATGGATGGGGCAGACAGTGAAAAAATTATCGATGTTAGCCAATATGATGATATGTATGAGCTGTTGGCAGCTAGCGATGTAGTTATTACAGATTTTTCAAGTATTGCTTTTGAAGCGGGGGCGATGAAATTACCTGTTTTTTTGTATATGGATGATTTAGACGAATATATTAATCAACGTGGTGGAATGAATTTTGTTATATCTGAGGATAAAACAATAACAACAAATCGTGAAATTGCTCCTAATGTTGATGCTAAACCTCCGTTTGCCATTGCAACTAATAATGGAGAGATGAATGATATTATTGATTGTTTCGAAAAACAAAAATATCAATATGAAATCGATAAAATGTGCTTAGATCTAGGTATGATAAATGATGGAAAGGCTTCAGAGAGAATTGCGGATTTTATTGAGAGTAGTATAATGACTTGATAAATGCGAGGTATTTATGAAAAATATAGCGCTAATTATTGCTGGTGGAAAGGGAACTCGAACAGGGCAAGATATTCCAAAGCAGTTTATAAATATTAACGATAAACCAATAATAATATATACTTTAGAAAGCTTTCAAAAACATCCAGAGATTGATGCTATCGAAGTAGTATGTTTGGAAGGTTGGCATGATATATTAAGAGCTTATGCAAAACAATATAATATAACAAAACTGAAATGGGTCGTATCTGGCGGAGAGACTGGACAGGAATCTATCCGTAACGGAATAGTCAACTTAAAGGATAAATTGGAAAATGAGGATGTTGTGATTATTCATGATGGTATTCGTCCAATGATAGATGAGGAAGTAATTTCTGATGTTTTGGTCGTGTGCCATAAGTATGGTAATGCGGTGTCATCATTACCATACAATGAACAAATTTTTATAAAAGATGACGAGATATCAACAACTAAATATATTCCAAGAGAGACATTGAGAAGAGTGGTTACTCCACAGGCATATAAATTCTGTAAGTTATATGATTGTTACCAAAAAGCATTTAAAGAGAAAATTGGTATCTATGGTTCTGCATATACTAATACTATGATGGCGGATTTAGGCGAAAAATTATATTTTGCCAAGGGATCAAACAAAAATATAAAAATAACAACTGTAGAAGATTTTGAATTATTTAAAGCGCTTCTTACTGTAAAAAGAAGTGAGTGGATGAAATAGAAATGGAGATAATATAAAATGTTTTTCCATAATGAATTATATGAAATGGAAATAGAAAAAATAACAAATTACGGTATAGACTGGAATAAAATAACCGGGAAAAGCATCCTGATTACAGGGGCAAGTGGCTTACTGGGAACTGTGCTAATAGATGCGATTATGCTTAGAAATAAGTTGTATAATGAAGATATTAAAGTTTATGCTTTGAGTCGAAGCGAGGATAAGGCACGAGAACGATTTGCAGATTATTGGAATTCGCAATTTTTTTATTTTGTACAGTTTGATATCAATGAATCATTCAATATAGAGGTAGATATTGATTATATAATTCATGCTGCAAGCAATACCCATCCGCGCCTTTATGCTCAAGATCCTATTGGGGCTTTAATGACCAATATTGAGGGGACAAAAAACATATTGGAATTTGGTCGTGAAAAAAATGTAGCAAGAGTATTGTTTTTGTCTTCTGTAGAAATATACGGTAATGCGTTATACGAAACAGATATATTTGATGAAAAATACTGTGGATATTTAGATTGTAATACTTTGCGTGCAGCTTATCCAGAGGGGAAAAGAGCAGGAGAGGCTCTATGTCAAGCTTATCGTGAGCAATATGGAATGGATATTGTTATACCCAGATTGTCACGCGTTTATGGGCCTACTATGCGCTTGGATGATAGTAAGGCTCTGTCCCAATTTATCATAAATACTATTAACGGTGAGGATATAGTATTAAAAAGTGATGGTACGCAACGCTTTTCTTATATCTATGTTATGGATGCTGTGAGAGCATTGTTGCTTTTATTAGTTAGTGGTAATGACGGAGAAGCATACAATATTGCAGATACTTATGGAGTATTTCAGTTGAGAGAAATTGCAGAAATATTGGCTGAAATATCCAATAAAAATATTATTTTTGAATTACCTAATGCGGTGGAGAAAAAAGGATTCTCTAAGGCTCAAATTGCTGTTATGGATACAAGCAAAATACAAAGAATTGGATGGCAAGCTGATTGCGATATGAAAAATGGATTAAAGAAGACTGTGGATATCATGTGTGATAGATAGTGGAGGAAAAAATGGATAGCTTTTATGGTGAAGAAGAAAATACTGTATCTCTAAAAAATGTATATAATCAGCTTCAGGACGATATATCAAGACAGATATATTTAAGTCGTTCGTTATATAGTTTAACTGATGAAAAAAAGTACATGAAAGAAATTGTACGAAATAGTGTATTGGGAAAGGTGCTACTCGAGAAAGTAGCTATGACAAAAAAAAAGGTTGCTTTATTTGGAGCAGGTACATGGGGAAAATCTATTGTAAATTTCTTCCCGGATATTAAAGTAGATTGCTTTATAGATAATAAAAAAAGTGGTCAAACGATAAATGGATTGAAAGTGTTTAGTTTTGATGATATGCGTCCCAAACTACATGAATATTATATTGTTATTTCTATTTTATTTAATTATCAATCAGTTGTTGCTCAATTTATGAATGAAGGAATATCTAAACAAAACTTACTTATTATGGGGAAAATGGCAGAGGAATGTCAGTATTTTGATTTGGATGTGTTACAACATTGTCCTGAAGAAATATTTGTTGATTGTGGGGGGTTCCAGGGTGAGACTTCAGAGCAATTTATAAGATGGTGTGGCGGAGATTATCGAAAGATATATTTATTTGAACCAAATTCGGATTTAATGCATAAATGTAAAAATAATTTAGCTAAGATAACTACTCCTGATAAGATCAAGTATTATGAATGCGGTTTGTGGAATGAAGATACAATTCTTCGTTTAAAGAAAGGACAAGATATTGCAGGGGACAGGACAATACAAACTGATGTTGTCAGTGGGGAAGAAATACACGTAAAAAGTATTGATTCTGTGATAAGTAATAAAAGAGCTACTTTTATAAAAATGGATATAGAGGGTTCAGAGCTGCGAGCTTTGCAGGGGGCAGTGAATACGATAAAAAAAAGCAGGCCAAAGCTTGCTATAAGCGTATATCATAAGCGAAATGATATATGGGATATTCCAATTTTTTTACTAAGAATTCACCCTGATTATAAAATGTATTTACGTACGTATTCATTTTCTGGTAATGATACTGTTTTATATGCGGTATGAATATTAGCAGGTCGTAAAGATTGAGGAATTATTTATCAATGTTAAATATTAAGGATGCTGATGATTTAAAAAGAATAATAGCTTCTAGAGAGTGTGTGATTTATGGGGCGGGATATGTTGCACAACGTTTTTTTAAAACGTTGAGAAGGCAAGGGTTAGGCGAAAGAATTAAAGCATACGTGACTTCGTCAAATACAGTGACAAGTGTAGAAGGTTTTCCAGTTATAAGCCTGGACGGATTAAAAAAGTATTCAAACCCTTTGGTATTGATTGCAGTGCATGAGGCAATAGTTCCCCAAATAGAAATTGCTTTGCAAAAAAAAGGCTATAGAGAGTATATATGGATATACCCATTTTTGTATGAAGTTATGTTGGGAAAGCCTTATATAAGCGATGTTAGTTTGACAACAATATGGCGTGCGAGCAAAGATAGTATAGTGTTACCTGCAAGATATTTAGCAATCGAACAATATTATGGAAAAAATGATTATGGGTACGAAATATATAAAAAGTCAATCAAATTACTAGATTCAGCTGATGATGTGGTGGAAAAAAGGCTAAGAGAATTTTTGAAACTTATTATTAATTGGGAAAAGAAAGGTTATGATGAAAATAAACCAGTTAAAATATTGGGGAATGGGTTAATAGTTGATGGTGCGCATCGTATTTCATTAGCGTTATATCATCGGTTATCGAATGTAAAATGTGAGATATATCCAGAAACGGTTCCATATAAAGAAATACATAATCCAGCGGCTATTCCTCTGATTGCGAATATACATTTATTGAAGTTTACTCAGTCAGAACAAAATGCTCTTGAGGAAAAAAATAAGTATTTAAGTTATATTTATTATTAGGTGACGGATTGTCAAGCTAAGTGCAACACTTCCTCAAAATGGACCTCATATGGTGTTCTGTAGTTAAGACAATGGCAGGCCATCTTTAGGTATTCGGTCGTATCTGCATAGCGGGCAAATTCTTTGCTCTTGTCAGGCGTTACCGACAGGGCTTTGGCATCAAGAAGCAGGTCAACCATTGCCCTGCTGACTGCCTGAGCATTTTTCTTGTCAGCCTTGCCGCACATAAGGTAGCGACTTTTTCGGTCGACAAGGGTTACAAGGCAGGCTTTTCCTTGCTTGTCCACAACGGTATCCGCTTCCCGGTGGCCTATTTTTGAGCGGTTTTCGGCTCCTGCTGGGCGTTCTGTAATATCGTGGCTGATCTGGATTTTACCACGCTCCTCCTCAATGGAGCGCTTCTTCATGCGCTTGCCACGGTGTCTCAACTTTTTTATGATGCTTGCCGTGGAGGCTTTGGGAGCGTTCAGCCATCCACTGTATATCGCACGACAGATGGTTGTGGTGCTTATTACGCACCTGCCATATTCGGCTCTCAGCCGTCCGGCAATTTCTTCTGGAGACCACTGACATTCAAGCAGCCTGTGCTTCACGTGCTTCAAAAGCCGGGCGTGTTTCAGCCTGTTATGTGGCTTGCAATATGCATGGCGTGCCTGATACTGGTGTTGTGCCACTACTGGCATATACTGATTGGCAACAGATTTCCGACGAAGCTCACGGGATATAGTTCCCTTATTGCGCCCCATACTTTTGGCTATAGCAGTTATGGAATAGCCATTGGCCTTAAGAAATAGTAGATTTTCTCTCTCATATAGTGTAAGATGTTTGTAATGACGCATAGTTCCTCATGGAAATGGGTTGTCGCAAACACCATTATACCAGAGGGCTATGCGTTTTTTTATTTTGAGTTATGTGTTGCTGCTCTTAGATTGTAATTTCATCTTAAAAATACCATATGAGGTCCATTTTCAAAAGTGTTGCATTGGGGTTGACAATCCGTTGGAGAAAGATGACTGAATTAGAAATAATAAAATTTGTAGATAATCTCTCAAATTCCATTTTTGAATGTGGAATAAAAAGATAGGTGCTACTAACTGCTTGTACTTCTTGTCTGAGCGGTTAAAGTGACTGGCGTAATGAGTTATTTAACTTAAATATTAAGGTAACGAGGAGGACAATGGTTGAAGAAGTATGTTATCACTAATGATAAATTTTATCTTGGTGTTTTGATTTGTTTTTTAGTTATTATATTTCCTGTATTATTGCAGTTTGTATTTTTTCCATCGAAGCTACCATCAAATATAAGTAATGAGGCTTGGGCTTCATTCTGGGGGAGCTATATCGGTGGTATCTTTGGAGGGATTGGTACTATTTGGGCCGTTTTAATTTCTACTGGAATGACAGAAAGGATACAAAAAGAAAACAATGATAAGGATCGAAATAAATACATGAACCATAAAACTGAAATTAGTTGTCAAAGAAATGCAGATCGTGAGAATGTATTGCTTCAAATCAGAGAAAATTTCTGCAATAATGTTGTGTCGACTATGGGAAAATATTATGCAGACATCAATAGGTATGCGACATTAGTGAGACGAAAAGATCAAACTGCCAGTGCGGATAGAAGCATAAGTATTCAATGTCGCTTTGTGTTGCATAGCAGGTTGGATAGTATAGATAGTGCGAAACCACTTTTGGATAAACTGGACTATATTCATAGAATTTCTGGTGATGAGAATGTGATGCTGGTGGATTTTTTGGATAAATCAGAAGAGTTGTTGATGGAAACTTCAAATTTTATCCATGAGTATAGTAAATAATTCATACTTCGCACACCCCAAATAAGTCAAAATTTAGGTGGATTTTTCAATAAGGAATTCGGCATTGACTTATACCCTCTTTGATGTACACCAAGAATTAATGGTAAAATACATTCATGAGGGTAAGCCAGCCCGGTGCAAGTAATATAGAGTGGTGAAAGTCCACGTTCGGCAAAGCCTAACGAGCAGTTAATGTTTAGCCTTGGAGCCGAAGGTGCGAGGTTAGGTTTAAGCGTAGGCAAAGGAACAGGAGAGTCGCAATGCGAAAGCGTGAAGCTATTCAGCCCCGAGTTATATGCAGCGGAAGTTGATACCGCTCTCAAGGTCGCAGACAGCAAAGTACAACCGATAAAGAGAGGCTGTTCAGGTTACGTCGGGGGCAATAGAGCGTCGTGGCGAGCATGCGATGGTACTACTTGTATATCTGGGAGGACTGACAGGCTCCGGGAGGTAAGGAGAATTGAAGTCTTGTAAATGGAGAGACACTGAATGCCTGTCAGGTTATGTCGATAGATGAAGTTGATAGAAGTAGTCTGGTGTTTATAGCAGCTCATGATGATGCGGCTCTTGAAATGGAAAAATATGCTAGAGCACTGGGATTTACGAGAGTCATCAGTATATATCATCACCTGTTTGATATAGAAGTTGGAGAGCCGGTTCAAAGAAATATACCAGTGAAAGTGAGTAAACTGATTAAGAATCTGCATAGTGGTTGCTTGCCAGCAGTTTATTATTTTTCGTTGTGCGATTATCTAGGACATAATAAATATAATGGAGCGATATATAAGAAAACTTATATGCATTTCACGACCTTTAAGTCTGCCGAACAAAGGTGGAATAGGTTTAAAGATAGGATCTACCAATTCGAGAATAAAGGATTCTTTCAAGATTATAATGTGAAGATTGCCAGGGATTACTGTTTGATGGATTGTTTTCATAGATTGATACTGGCAAAATATTATAATGTAGATGCGTTGAGTTGTGATGTGTATGATTGTGATGCAAGCTATTTCAGCAATAATATTTTCAGTCAGGATGTACTGATACAAAAAAAGATTTAGAAAAGTATTATACTCGAGATGAAATTAGTGAAATAATGCGAGCTTATATAATGTTGGAAAAGTAACAGAAAAGATAAACGGGATAGCGATAATTAGTCAGGCCGTTGGGGAGATACAATTTTAGAATTTTTGCTGTGACTAGGTAAGTGAGGGGCGTTGGAGTATGGAGATAAGTGTAATCATTCCAGTATACAATGTAGAGAAATATCTGAATCAATGTCTGGAAACTGTAGCTGGTCAATCATATCGTGATTTTGAAGTGTTGATGATAAATGATGGTTCGACAGACAAATCTGAGCAGGTGTGCAATGAATGGGCTATTAGGGATAAGAGATTCAAGTTATATTCAAAAGAAAATGAAGGCCCATCACTCACAAGAAACTATGGCATAAGGAAAGCTGAGGGCAGATATATTGCTTTTGTAGATGCAGATGATTGGCTGGATAGGGATTATTTGAAACTGCTATATGAGAAGATTATAACTGAAGATGCTGATATAGTGGAATGTGATGTATATCGAGTTAATAATAATACGGGGAAGAAAACTGTAAAAGTTTGCTGGGGAGCTGTTGGAAAGGAGTACAATAAAGAAGAACGGATAAAGAGAGGGTATACTGCTATTTGGCGATGTCTATATAAAAAAACATTATGGATAGACAATCAGATAGAATTCCCAGATTGTCACAGCCAAGCACGTGGAGTGTATGCATTGCTTGTGGCTCTTGCCAATAAGGTTGTATGTGTGAGAAAGCCTCTTTATTATTATAGAAAGTTCAGGGAAAATTCTCTTTCCGCTAAGCCTAGGGGGAATGCGGTTGATTTTAATGCAGAAGGCATTCAGGCTTATAGATGTTTGATAGATGGTTTCAAAAAGAGAGGACTGTTTTCTAAATACAGAGATACATTACGAAGGATGTTACATATAAAATCATCTGAAAGTTTGGCCGGATTGTATCCGCTTAGAGGAAAAGATGATTTCTTGGAGCTGCGTAATAATTACAGAACTTTTTTGAGAGAATTATTTCCTCATAATAGAGAGATTTCTTACATTACTTTTGGAGGATATAATCTTAATGTCATTTTGCGCGATATGGATCAGCTGAATGACCCTTATTTACGGTTCAATTTTTCTAGTATTATTAGTGTTATGCATCCTGTTGATGGATTAGATATCTCACATAAAAATAAGTATAGACAAATTATGGTGAGAAGGGATATTGCATCGTCGTTTTGGGATATAATAAAAGAAGAAAAAGAAGAATATTTAATTCTGGATTTTACGGAAGAGCGTTTTGATATATTGGAAGTTGATGGTGGTTATTTGACCAAGACAGATGCCTTTGATGATGCGGTCGTATCTGTGACAGGTAGAGTTATATCAAGATTTAGTGAAGAATGTGATGTGTTGTGGAAAAAAGAATGTTTAAATTTTATAAATAGGCTAAGATGCTATATACCAAGTGAGCATATTATTCTTGTAAAAAGCTATCTTAGTGAAAGACATGGAGATTTAACAGGATGTGTTGATTTTGAGGACAAGAATGAGATTGTAAAAATCAATAAAAAATTAAAGTACTATTATGATTTCTTCGAATGTAACTGTGAAAAATGCAAGTCTGTAGATACATCAAGACTGAAAAACTATTTTACCGATGATGGCTATGAATATGGGGCTGTTCCTTCACATTTGAATGAAGTAGTGAACAGAAATATAGCTGATTTAATATCACAAAAAATATGTGAATAGAGGGGAGAAAGAGTATGGCTAAGATTTTGATATTTGGGGCCGGTCGCAATGGAAAGATTTTTGAAAAATATATTAAGGAACATACATCACATATAATAATTGGTTGGATAGACAATAAAAATGATAATTTAGAAAACGGGTTGGTGAAACGACCAGAAGAGATACAAAAATTAGAATATGATAAAATCGTTGTATCAGTAGCTTCAGAAACAGCTAGGGAGGAGATAAGGAAACAGCTATGTGAATTGCATGTGCCAAGAGAAAAATGTATTTTTCTGCTTGAGGATGAGGAACTTAAAACAAAAGTTTTTTCAAATCATAATCGTTATGATGAATCTGATATAAGAGTAAATTGGGTAAAATCTTTTTCGAAATATGTTTATGAGGAAAAGATAAATGGAAGCGTAGCTGAAGCTGGAGTCAACAGAGGAGAATTTGCATATTATATAAACAAGTATTTTTACGATAGGAGATGTTATTTATTTGATACGTTTGAAGGCTTCTCAGAAAAAGACTTGGATGTAGAGCGTGCAATTGGAAATGAGTCTTTTCTAAGAGGTGAGTTTAATAAAAGAGATGGCTTCTTATGTACGAATATAAATACTGTGAAAAAGCGAATGGAAAATATAAATCTTTGTGAGTTTTGTGTTGGATACTTCCCTGAAAGCGCAGCAGACGTTGATGATATTTTTTGCTTTGTGAATCTTGACATGGATTTGTATCAGCCTATGTTAGAGGGATTGCGATTCTTCTATCCTAAAATGTCAAGTGGCGGTGTGATTTTGTTGCATGATTTTTTTCATCCAGAGTTGCCGAGCGTAAACAAAGCGGTAAAAGATTACGAACAAGAAACAGGAGGATTATTACGTAAGTTTCCTATTGGTGATCATTGCAGTATAGCTGTTATTAAATAGAACTAACTTTCAGACTCCCTATTAAGGCAACGTAGAGAGTTTATGAAACTGTTGAATGTTACAGTGGCTGTGAACATACCAATATGTTCTACATAGCTAACTATTATAAAGTCTTATAATATTATGCTTAGCTAAAAAATGTCAGTGAAGCTGAGGAAAAAATTGAGAATAGCATTCGAGTCATGAATAGTCAGCTGATATGTTGATAAAACCATGATGGATGATGTATCTTCTGTACGTAATTACAGAATCAGGTTATCTCAATACTGGTAGTATGTGGGATATATTTGTGACTGATATAATGCTAACGAATTCGAAAAAATTACATTGAGGCGGGGAGAGGAAAAGAATGTACTTGGGATTGACAAGTAGTCACGAATTGTCTGATAGACGAGTGCCTATTGTATTTTGGGGATCGGGCATGGTTTATCAGAAGTTTTGTGAGATGATTAATCTTGACAACGATATTATTGGCGTTGTGGACAATAATACCGCTCACTGGGGGAGGAGAATACTTTATCATGGCAGGAGCTTGGAAATTATGTCACCGCAGGAAGCGATTCGATGCGGCGGTCGTAATGCTGAATGGATATTGACGACTGGAGTCAATGCAACAATGGAGATTCTGCTTCAGTTGAGTAATATAGCTGAGCTGAAAGATGCTGTATGCTACACCGCCTACAGTATTATGGCGGGATACTCTTACGAAGGACATAAAATCCCTAGTACATTTCGATTGGAAGAAAAGCAAATTATTCCCCATATCATACATTACTGTTGGTTTGGGGGAAGGCCCTTGCCTGAATTATATCAAAACTGCATAGACAGTTGGAACAAGAACTGTCCTGGTTGGGAAATCAGAAGATGGGATGAAACTAATTATGATATCAGCAAACATCATTACATGAAGCAAGCAGCTGAGCAAGGCTGTTGGGCATTTGTATCCGATTATGCGCGGAAGGATGTTGTTTATCAGTATGGTGGGATTTACTTTGATGCAGATGTAGAGGTGTTGCGTCCCTTGGATGAGTTGTGCTATCAGAAGGGATTTTGTGCCTTTGTACGTAATCAAATTGGTTCTGGCCTCGGATTCGGAGGACAGGCTCACAATAGCGTAATTAAAGAATGGATGGATGCATACGATACGGAGTCGTTCATGATGAAAAAGCGAACAGAGATGAAGGTCTGCATGGATTACGAAACAGAAATTCTGGAACGACATGGGTTGATTCGGAATGGTGATTTGCAGTACCTTCAAGGGATGACGGTGTATCCAGGTGAGCTGTTTATAGATGAAGGGGTATGTTGTGGCTATGAATACGTGAATGATAAGACGTTTATCATCCATAGAAATGGAGGATCGTGGTTTGGCGAAAGGAAGGGACCTATGCAGGCTTTGGCACGATTGCATGCACGATTGCATGAGAGCAGTTTTATTTATCTTGATGGTGATTCTTTAACGCAATAAGCCTATACTACTTAAATGTAAATTGGAGCTGATTTACAGTAATTTATGGATGATTTTTTCGGATGTTACGTGAAGAAAAAGAAATTATTTACTTATTGAATGGTTTATGATAGAGCGGAATCATCTTATCTGCAGCATGAGCCGTATAGGCAACTGCTGGGACAACGCCCCGATGGAAAGCTTTTTGGGTACGATGAATCAGGAGTGGCTGAATGATCAGCATTTTCGTATACGAGCAGGAGCAAAGTCTGCAATCTTCGAGTACATTTGGATTTTTTACAACCGGAAACGGCTGCATTCCAGCATCGGCTATACGACACCAGAACGTTATTACGTAGCAAGATGCAAGCAAGCTTTAGTAGTGTAATAGGATTGCAAATTATAAATCTTTTATAGCCACCAGGAGCCTAAATGGCTTGAATGCAGCGAAAAATCAAGCATTTTTATAAAATCGAGAGAATCCTTTCGTTTTGGGTGTCTAACCACGCGGGGAAAGGTCATTATACCTATTATGCGTGATGTAATAAAGGTATATCCAAAAGCAAAACTGAAGCTAGTAGGAAGTAAGGATCGTGAGTATGAGTATAATCTCCTTGTGGATAATATTAGGCGATATAATTTAGAGAGTAACATAGAAATATGTGGATATCATAAAATAGTAGATGATTTTTATAAAGTTACAGATATTTTTTATTTACATCATCATATGAAAGTTTTTCGCAGGTAATTATAGAAAGTAAACAATGGGGATTGCCTATGGTTATGTATGAGATTCCTTGGCTGGAACTTACAAGATCTGGTAGAGGCTATATGGCAGTTTCACAAGGTGATACTGTTGCAGCAGCTAATGCAATAATAAAACTATTAGATGATGTTGAATACCGGGAAAAGATGGGGGGAGAAGCTAGAAAAGTGTGGAAGAATTTTTGGAATTTGATGTGTATAATGCATGGCGCCAAATATTTTATGATGTTTATGGTATATTTAATAATGATAATTTGTAACTGTGTTGGGGAAGAGTGTTATGACAGTATTACCTATATGTTTTGAAAAGGATGATAAGATAGCAATTATTGCGCCACATCCCGACGACGAATGCATAGGAGTAGGTGGCGTGATGGCAAAATATGCTTCTCAATGTGATGTGTTTGTAGTTACCGATGGTAGACAGGGAAATATAAGTGTGTCTTCTGAAAAAGAAGCGGAGATTCGAAGGAAACAATTTGAAGAAGAGATGAAATTAGCAGAGGTGAATTCTTTTTTTTGGTTAGGTTATGAAGATGGGATGTTGACGAGACACGGCAAGAATATCTTTCAAAATATAGATTTTTCTTCTTATACTAAAATTTTTATTCCTTGGGAGGATGATAATCATCCAGATCATGCTGCAGTATGCTATTTTGCTGTTAATTATTTAAAAGATTTGAACGTCATGGCAGATGTGTATCAATATGAGGTACACGTTCCATTTCATGATGTATCACATTATGTGGATATTACTGATGTAATGGATAAGAAAAGAACGTTTATTTCTTGTCATAAAGATCAAATGGTTAGTTTGCCATATGTCGATATCGCTTGTGCTTTGGGAAAGTATCGTGCTTGTCAAGGGGGCGATAAGGAGTCATATTGGGAAACGTTTAAAAAAATAGACATTCAAAAAGAATCAGAAATAGACGAATTAATAGAAAGAGAAAAAACGCTTCAAAAATATCAGGCATTTTATAGATTGCTTTTACGTTGGATAAAAAATTATCAAGATGGTAATGAAATAACTAAATTGTTGGTAGAAAAAGATTGGAAGAATATCTCCATTTATGGATTTTCTGAATTAGGAAAATTGTTTTATAGAGAAATCGATAAAACTAAAATAAACGTGATTGATATATTAGATGTAAGGGCACTGTCTAACAGGCTGGAAGGGACTAGGGCCTTGATTCCAGAAAATGGAGATATAGAAGTAGATGTTGTCATTGTTACAGCAATCACTTATTATGATGAAATAGAGGCGAAATTAAACAAGTTGGGATATAAAAATATAGTATCATTGCAAGCACTATTCGATATATCCTGAAAAACTATCTATGGAGAGGCTTATCATGTTGTATGTGTTTTCATCGGATGACTTGATTCATAATAGATTTGATTTGATTTATGATGATGTAGAAGAATTAAGCTACGAATATGGAAGAGAAAAATATATAATTTCAGTATATAAATTAGGTGATTATGCAAAAATAAACGTATGGGGGAAAACTTTTCCACAAACAATATTTGATAAATGTATAAAAGATGTTTTTTTAATGTGGTCAGAAGTGCTCTATATAGAGGTAATTCGTGCTGGTAATAATTACAATGGATGGCTTTATAAAAGTAATAATATATATATTCCTTTACCGGCGACTAAAGAAATATTGATGAATCGTTTGAGCAAGAAACATCGTTACAACTTGAAGAGGGAACTACGCCTACTAGAACAGGCTGTTGGAGAGATTGGTGTTGAGATAGTTTCTAGTATGATGATTGATAATAAAATAATTAACCAATATTTTATGTGGAAAAAAATCACACATAATTGTGAGTATAATTTATCACCAAGGGAATATATTGACACTTATCATATAACAGATGTAATGTTGCTTAATTCTTCTTTTGGAGTTCTTGGTATTATTTTATTTTGCAGAGTGAATGATACGATATATTTAGAAAATTTTTCCTACGATTCCAGATTAAAAAAATTTTCAATCGGAAGTTTACAATATGTACTTTTTTTGGAACAAATTATTAAAATGGGATGTACAAAATGTTTTTTAGGAGGTGGTGATTTGGAATATAAAAAATATTTTGGTGCAATCAACGAGCTGACATATAGTGGGAAGATATATAGTAATAGATATATTGCAAGGATTAACCAATGGTTCGATGATATGGGGATACACAATATCGCAGTTTATGGAATGGGAGCAGTTGGAAAGGCTTTTTTGGCATTTAGTGAATTCCTAAACATAAAAGTTAAGTATGGAATAGATGCAATAAAGAAAGAGAGTCGCTTCATTAAGATTCTTTTGCCACATGATAATTGGCCTTCAGTGGATGCTGTAATTATTACAATGAAATCACATGATGTTGTTTTAAAACAAATTATAAAGGATAAATGTAAACGTGTATATTTTTGGGATGAAATTGATAAAATAGTGTCAAGTTAAAGGTGATATAAAATGTACAAAATAGTAATTGTTGTGCCTGTTTATCAAGAGACTTTAAAACCATCGGAGCGTGCATCTCTCAATCAGGTGAAAAAAGTATTAAATAATTATGATTTAGTCTTTGTGGCACCTATAAAGATGAAATATTTTTTTCAAGTTAAAAACTATCAGGTTGAATTTTGGCCGAATGAATGCTTTGAAAATGTTGTTTCATATAGCAAATTACTTTTAACAAAAGAGTTTTATGAACGTTTTAGGCACTATGATTATATGTTAGTTTACCAACTGGATGCATTCGTTTTTGAAGATAAATTAGAACATTTTTGTTCGCTTGGATATGATTATATAGGTGCACCTATACCTTTTTGGGGTAAGTGGAGAGGCTTAAAAACTCGAGTGGGGAATGGTGGATTATCATTGCGAAAAATCAGTTCATGTATAAGAATAACTGCACAAAAAGAAGAAATATATATGCGTACAGGAATGAAAAATAGATTTGAGGAGGGGGAAGATCAATTTTTTGCATATTGTGGATATGATGAGGAAATTAGTTTTCTGGTTTCGGACAAGGTTACTGCACTTTTGTTTTGTATTGAAGGAGAGGTTATGAAGTGTTATAGAAAATTGTCAGAAAATACATTACCGTTTGGATGTCATGGTTGGTCTAAATATGCATTTTGGAAAATATGGAAACCATATATCGGGAAATATATTTCTAACATGGATGAAATTACTAAAGAGATTGAAGGAGTAAAAGGGTTCTCTTATGAAGATGAGCATCATATTTCTTTAGGGCAATATCTTATTGAGCGACTTCAGCGTAGTGGCCAAATAAAAAGTTATAGTGCTTATTTCGATAAGTTGCTTCCCATAAAAGGACGATATGTGTTATGGGGAGCGGGGAAAATAGGGGGGGATGCACTTCGCTTATTTAATATGTTAAATAGAAAGGTTGATTGTTTTTTTAGCCGTGATTATAATGTAAAAGAAATAGGAAATATCGAAGTTGTTTTTCCAAATATAGAAATAATTACTAGAGGGAAATATATCTATATAGTTACAGTTACTATAAAAAATTATATTAATGAGATTGAAAGCGTTCTAAGACGATTTGGCCTTAGAAGGGGGGAGGATTATTTATTGTTTACAGATATAATTGAAGCATTAAGTATGGAGTATTATAGAAGATCTATTGTTAAGTGGGGACGATAAACAATAATAATAATTGGAAATATGTATTTTCTAAGGAGATAAATTATTGATGAAACAGGTTGCTGTTGTAATACCTATATATAAAAAGCAATTAACAGAAACGGAAAAAATATCTCTTAAGCAAGCATTGGATATGTTACATGATTATCCTATTTATTTTATTATGCCACAAAAACTTTGTGATATAATTGATGTTAAAGGTGTTTACAAGGAATATTTTCCAGATGAGTTTTTTGAAAGTATAAAATCATATAGCAAACTTATGTTGGATTATAAGTTTTACGATAGATTCGATAATTATACCTACATTCTTATATATCAGTTAGACGCTTTTGTGTTTAGTGATAAATTAAAACATTTTTGCAATCTTGGATACGACTATATTGGTGCGCCTACTCCAAGATTGCTTTGGAAAAAATGTGGACGTGTAGGAAATGGGGGCTTATCCTTACGTAAAGTACAAAGTTGTATTCGAATGACAAAAAACAAAGAGTACATATTTGATATATCTGGTATGAAAGATGAATTTGAGAATTATGAAGATAAATTTTTCGGATATTGTGGAAAACATGAGAATTTAAACTTTACAGTACCTAGTGTGAATGTCGCTTTAGAATTTTCAATTGAGAATGATGTTTCGCACTGTCATAGGAAGATATCTTCAAACAATTTACCGTTCGGCACTCATGGCTGGTCAAAAAGTTATAATTACACTTTATGGGAAAAATATATAATAAAATTTTTCCCTGATTTGTCTCGAGCTAAATTGGAAATCTTTTCTGAAAAATCGAATGATTTTCAATCATATTTTTATAATTATGTAAAACCATATATATTATCCCGTTTTATAAAGTATGGAGATGTGAAAAAAATAAAAAAAATTAATTCTTTGCTACCCTGTGGAGAAAAATATATAATATGGGGAACTGGCGTTGTAGGTGAAAGAGCATATGCTGTTTTAACAAAATTTGATAGACAAATAGTAGCTTTTTTTGATGAAAATACAGCTGTTGAAAAGTTTAATGGTATAAAAGTAATGTATCCAGATTTGCCATGGGGAATAGTAAATGGATACAAGTTTATTATAGCATCAACTAAATATATGAAAGAAATGCAAAAAAAGTTAGAATTCTATGGTCTTAGAGAATTTAAAGACTATTATGTTTATATAAAAATAGAGGATTGGATTTTTGACAATTATTACAGTAAATAACTCAAACTTTGCACATCTGAAACAAGCCCTATATTAAGCGTAATATAGGGGCTGAAGTGCTAAAACAGCAACCTCATGCACATCGGTTTAGGCAGTTGTGCCATACATTGGGCAGATTTTCCAAGAAGGAATCCAGCATGGTATTAAGTTCATTTTCAAGGAAAAGCTATTTTTCCGTTATCATGGATACAAGTTTTTTCAAAACCATAACCAGCGCATCCATGTACTGCAAATCCTGCAATTCATCGCACGAAATATAGAATAATTCGCCAATACTCCGCTTATCGACTTTTCTGCGTTGTTCCAGAGATAACAGCATATATCTAGCCAATACAACAGACACATGGGCGGTCATTGCATCATAAGACATAGTTCTGCTCTCTTTGCCAAGTTTCAGGTACGATTTGCACATTTTGAAAAAGACTTCTATATTCCAGCGCTTGCCATAGGTTTGGATGATTTCTTCTTCGGACAGACTGACATCCGTAGAAACCAAAATCAGATAATCCTGTTGGTTGTTCCTGTTTCTAACCAAGACCAGTTTTACGGGAATAGCCTGGGCTCCTTTAATAGCCTCCGCTTCCACGGAAAGAAGATACGAGGATCGGCTACGGCACTTCTTGGCTGCGCGGAAAATGGCAGGTGCATTTTGCATCCGTCCATTGTAGCGAAAATGAATTTTGTCACTTTTCTTGATCATGCCAATGACATCGTAGCCAATATCCTTGACTTATAGCAAAGAAGACGGTGAACAGAACCAAGTGTCAAAAAGGACATACTTTGCTGGAATATCAGCAGCTTTCGCATCTTTCAGCAAGGTTAGCATCACGCTGGTAGCCTTGGTCTGAGCCAGCTTACGCAACTTGCCGCCATTGCTTCTCGCATCAATATCTGAAGATGCTTCCTGCAGTCGGTTTTCATGTTCTGCAGAAGATAACAGGCACTGACTCAATGGCAGGAAGGAATTTCCATCGCTCCAGCCAAGAGTCAACATGCGGAATCCTTTGGTGTACTTATGCGCTACATGGTCAAAAACTTTAGCTAGCAGTTCTACCTTTTTCGAGCGTGCCCGGCTAAAGAGGGAATCATCAACAATCAGTACATTACGGAGGTTCTCCTGGGTAAGCGGTTCGATTTTCCCAATAACAGTTGAAGCGAGCTGAAGGGTAAATCTGCGCCAGTTGATGCTGCTGGAATTCATAAAGCGATAAAAGGTGTCTTTAGCAAAAGGAATGGAGTTTGAATACTCCCGCTGTTTCTAGAAGAATGATTTATTGCTGAAAGCATTTTCAAAGGCTACTTGGAATACAGATTTGACCGAAAACCCGCATACTTTGTACGCATTGCAGGATTTGAGGATCTGTCCTACATGGAATTCTTCAAGAAAATGAGAAATTTTCGAGGAAAGGAGTTCACGAGACTGATGATTATGTGCTACCATATTCATGGCATAAGCCCTCCGTTTATGTTGTGATAGTTTGGTCACTTTCATTATACAAAACGGAGACGGCTTATGCTATTTTATTTTTGAAAATCTGAGTTAATAATTAATAAGCAGTTTTGCAACTGCGAAGTTTGAGTAATGAATATGAAATACAAATATTAGTATTTTATGGAAGGAGATGGGTATATATAATATATATACCATGTGATAAATTATGCAGAAATGTACTACGTATCAAAAATATAAAAAAATTGCTTTGTATGGAACAGGCTTAAATGCAAAGAAATTTATTGATGAAAAAAATGACATATCAATATACTGTATATTAGATGGGAAAAAGAGCGAAGGTGTATTCGAGGGGTATCCTATTCTTTCACTGGAAGACGCTGTTGATAATAATATTGATTTGGTCATTATTTTATCAGCTCTAAATAATGAAAAGATAATATATGATAGGATATCAGATATATGCAAAGCAAATTCAATCACGGTGATGGATCGATTCGGAAATAATCTTACAGAAACGCTTGATAGCAAAGTATGGGAGTGTAATTCCAGTGAAAAAATCGATGCTGATTTTTTGAAAAGTGAAATAGAATCTCATGATGTAATTACATTTGATATTTTTGATACATTATTGATGAGAAGAACCTTAACTCCTGAAGACGTATTCGATATTGTGGAATATCGAATAAAAGATGAAGGGATTATAATTCCGGAATTTAAAGTTAAGCGTATGATTGCAGAACGTCTGGCAATAGAAAAAAATAACCATACGCTGGATGGAATATATATTGCATTAAAGCGACAGGAAAATTTAAGCGATCGAGAGTGTGAAATAATAAAAGAGATCGAAATTGCTGTAGAAAGAGATGTTATTATTTCTCGCAGTAGAATGGTAGATACCTATCGAAAAGCGAAAGCTTTAAATAAGAAAATATACTTAGTTTCTGACATGTATTTACCAGAATCGATTCTAGGGGAACTGCTCCATAACAATGGAATTAAAGGCTATGATGGAATATTGATATCTGGCTTTGAAGGCGTGCCTAAAACTAATGGATTGTTTGGTGTATTAAAAAGCAAAGTACATGGGAAACGGTTTTTACATATAGGTGATAATAAGGTCGCTGATGGTTTGGCAGCACAGATATATGGGATAGACTCATTTATTATTCCTAGCAGCAGAAGTATGTTGTACAAAATGAACTCATATATGGCTTTTGCCGCAGCAGGTATTAATGAGCGTTCCCTTTTAGGGGCATACATATCTATATTATTTAATGATCCATTTACTAGATGTATAGGAAAAAAAATAGAATCAATGACACTCTATGATTACTGTAGATGCTTCATTGCCCCCCTTGTGACAGTTTTTATGGTATGGATTGTGGTGCAAGCTGCAAAATCTAAGTATAAGCAAATTTTATTTGCTTCTCGGGATGGGTATATTTTTTATAAATTATATAAAAAATATAATTTAGCTAAATATTTTGGAGAATTACCTGATGCTGTGTATTTTTATACATCACGAAAAGCAGCTGTTAATTCCAGTATAAATGATGTTACTGATATATATGATATAAGGAAAAAAATTGGCACTAATGTATTAAATGAAATATATTTAGAAGAAGTATCTAATACTGAACATGCAATTTGTTTGTCACAAAAATATAGAGAAAACTATAAAATATATTTAAGTAAAAATAATATAGATTTATCTAGAGGTGTATTTGTTGATTTGATATCTTCTGGAACATCACAGTATTATCTAAACAGAGGTTTAAACAAAGACCTTAATGGATATTACATGGGGATAAATATCGGAACAAGTTTGGGAAATATAAATGTAAAATATATGATGAATAAATTGGATACAGATGCCTACTCTTTTAATGTAAGTGAAGTTTTCATTTTGGAAAATGTTTTAACTTCACCAGAGGCATCGGTGATTTGTTTTGATGGTAATGGAGAGCCTGTTTTTGATTCAAATCATAAGGATAATCACCAATTAAAATGGTTACAAGAATGCTTTAATGGAATTGAAAGCTTTTATTTGACATTTATTGATAAGTTATATATACCACATGCTCCATTAAATTCGACGATAGGGGAAATGTTGTTCTTTTCACATCATTATATTGACGAAGAAACAGAAAATAAATTATTTTCTGTAGTATCATTCATAGATAATTTAATTAATAAACCTATGGGGAAAAATGGGTGATATGATGTACGATAATAAAATACATACTTGGTTCGATGTCAAAAAAATGGAGGTGAAGTACAAAATTGTTTTATTTGGTGCTGGGAAGCGTGGCAGGCTTACTTTTATTCGCCAAGGTAATCAATTAGATTTTGATTGTGTTATTGATAATGATCCCCTTAAGCAAGAACGCTTGCTTAAGGATGTATGGGAGGATGATAGTGAGTTTGTAACTAAAGAAATTATAATCCGTAATTTTCAGTGGCTATTGAATAATTATAATCCTAGCAGGACGATCGTAATATTAGCAATAAAAGATGGAAGTGCAATAGAATCGGCTTTGTATAAAAAACACTATGAGAATGTTTTTTCTAGTGAAGAATTGGACAAAAATACATTGGAGTATTTCGAAAGTAATTCGATTACTATACCCCAAAATAATCACTCGGTTTTTATTTTTATGAATGATTATGGTGATCATGGGAAATATATTACGAATAAATTGTTAGAAAAAAGCCATAATATAGACATTATTTGGGGTGTCGAACAGTGTAGAAAGGATGCACCTCCAGGTGTAGTTCAGGTAAAAATTTCGCATCCAGTTGAGCTATGTAATGAATTTAGAGATTCGAAGATTATAATTATGGATAATGCGTTGCCGTATTCATGTGTTCAAAAACCAAGAGGGCAATTATGGATTCAGGTAAAGCATTGGTCAAGTATAACTTTGAAAAAGTTTTATTTGGACGATTGTTTATTTGTGAAAAACGAAAATATGGTTGCGGCTGTAAAATACACAATTGACAATACGGATTTCTTTTTCGTTGGTTCTAAATTTGATGAAGATACGTGTCGAAAAGGTTTTAATTTTAATGGTGTGTATAAGCATATTGGATCACCAAGATCAGATGGTGCTTTTTGCAATGATAACTATATCAAAATAAGAAAGTATTACCATATAAAAGATACAGATAAAATTATATTATATGCACCTACATTTCGTCATAAAAAAGGAACAAGTTATGGAATTGATGAACAATATATAGATATTGATTTTGGGGCGATTTGTAAGGAGTTAAAAGGAAAATATAATGAGAATTATGTATTCTTATTACGGTTACATCCTGCTGTGAAACAATTTGTTTCTAAATATGAAATTGATAATAATGTCATAAATGTTAGTGAGTATAGTGATGCGGAAGAGCTAGTTGCAGCAGCGGATATTTTAATATCTGATTATTCCAGTGTTATGTTTGAGGCAGCTTTTATAAAAAGACCGATATTTTTGTATGCGCCTGATTTAGATGAGTATTTAAAAAATGAACGACAGTTACTAATTGATTATAATGATTTGCCATTTCCTGTAGCTAAGAGTAATAATGAATTATTAAATAATATAAGGTCATTTTCAAAGAATGATTACCTAAAAAAATTGGAAGAATTTCTAAATAGTTATGGTGTAAATGAGGATGGTCATGCAAGTGAACGTGCCGCAAAATTTATTTTAGATTTAATGGGATGAGATGGTGATAATATAATGTCTGTTATTTCTATAATCGTACCAGTTTATAATGTAGAAAAATATTTATCTCGCTGTTTGGATAGCATTCTTGCACAAACGTATACGGATTTGGAAATCTTATTGTTAGATGATGGTTCTTTAGACAATAGTTATAGGGTAATATCAGAGTACCAAAAAAAGGATGTTAGAATAAAAGCATTCAAGTGCGAGCACCAAGGTATTGCATCTATAAGAAAAAAAGGAATAGAACTTGCGACAGGGGAATATATAGGATTTGTAGATAGTGATGACTGGATAGAACCGTATATGTATACTCGATTATATGAAAAAATGAAGCAATATAAGTGTGACTTGGTGTCTAGTGATGTTTATGGACACCATGAAAATGGATATAATGAAATAATTTTTGATAATTACAATAGTGGTTTATATACCGATTTATCAACAGATTTTTATCCGATAATGTTACATGATTTTTCGCGAAATACAAAAGGGTTACGTTGTTATTTGGTTACTAAATTTTTTCGAGCTAAACTACTTAAAGCGGTTGTAAATAAGATAGATACACGTGTGTTTTATGGTGAAGATGCAATGATTTTATATCGATACTGTTTAGCTTGCAAAAGTATATATATAATGAGAGAAATATTCTATCATTATGATATACATTCTGGCTCAGCAGAAACTAAGCCAAATGTAAATGAGCCGGAAAATATGTATAGATTGTATTGCAATTTGAAGGAAGCGTTTGAGGAATCTGCTTATGCTAATGTTTTGATGCCACAATTGTACCAATATGCTATTTTATTAAATGTTAGAGTCCTTCGGGGGCTTTATGGTATAGATTTAGATCGTGTTAATTTATGGTATTTTCCTGAAATTGAACACCTATATGGGAAAGAAATTGTTATATATGGTGCTGGAGTATGTGGACACGCCTTATATAAAGAGTTATGGCAGCGTGGTTGGTATGAAAAGATCGTGGCTATCGTTGATAAGAATTTTGATAAAGCTAATGCTGTAAGTAAGAAAATGGCTGGTTATTATCTGCAGGATCAGCATCGAGATATACAACCAATTTCGGCAATTAAAGAAATGAAATTTGATATTCTTGTTGTTGCAATATATAGTAAAGAGGCTGTAGAAGAAGCTGTAGAGGAGCTTCGAGAAAAATGGAAGGTTCCTAAAGATAAGATTATGAGTTTAAAAGCATATAAAAAAAATATTGCATCGCTATTATCTAAAGCGTATTTGTAATGGAGGATTCATAATGCCTAAAATTTCAGTATTAGTTCCAGTTTATAATGTTGAACGGTATTTATCTACTTGTTTGGATAGCTTAATAAATCAAACTATGAATGATATTGAGATCATTGCAATTGATGATGGATCTACAGATGCTAGTGGAAAAATTCTTGACGAATATGCCAATAAGGATATTCGTATAAAGGTTTTCCATAAAGTGAATACGGGCTATGGTAATACAATGAACGTGGCGCTGTCCCAAGCGACAGGAGAATATGTCGGTATTTTGGAAAGTGATGATTTTATTGCTCGAGAAGCTTTTGAAAAATTGTACGAAGCGGCAATTGAGCAACAGGCTGATGTGGTCAAGGCTAATTATTATAACTTTTATGAGGATAGGACGGAATTTAGAGATTCATTGCAAGACTATCCTATGGAGGTTTCGATTAATGCGGTCATGGTTCCTCAAATTATCAATAAAGCAGATACTATTTGGTCTGGGATTTATCGTCGTTCCTTTCTAGAGCAGCAGAAAATCTACTTTCATGAAACACCAGGCGCAGCTTTCCAGGATATATCCTTCGCGATACAAGTATGGGTAAAAGCTAAACGCATATATTTGTTACCGGATGCGTTTGTGTATTATCGCCGGGATAATGGGGATTCATCTATGCATAATCCGCGTCGGATAATGAATGTATTTGATGAATATGAGTGGCTGGAAGAAATATTGGAAGAGAAATGGAAACATTTTCCGGTACTTGAACAGAATTTTGTTGCTACGAAATATGGAGATTATCTGAATCATTATTATCGTGTGGCAGCACCTTATCAATATGCATTGCTGCTAAAGATGGCCAATTCTTTTGACGTTGATTTTCATGCTGGGCGTATTAAAAAGGATGTATTCCGTCCTGATGTATGGGACAAAATTAGCCGTATGCATGAAGATTTATATGCCTTTTTCTTGTCAAGTGCCAAAGAGTTACATGATCCGCGCTTTGAACTTTGTGAATTTCAAAATGAAGATCTGTATGTGGATGGGTGGATTACTGGTATTACCAAGTATCCTCAATTGATAATATATGGAGCCGGGAAAGTAGGGCAATGGCTTCATGAGCGATTGCGAGTTAGAGGTATTCCGGTTACTTGTTTTGCTGTAACGCAAAAAGATGAATCCACTGATAGGTGTGGTGGGATTCCTGTACAGGAACTCCAGGACCTCCAACAATACGCTGCGTCTGGGGCTGTAGTCATCGCTGTGACGGAATCGCTTCAGTATGAACTATATAAAAACTTGGTCAAATATGGATTTAAACACGTATATCGGCTGGATCAAATGCTGCGTAAACAGCTTTGATTTATGGTGTTTATTGACAAGATGTATGAAGTGAATTGAGGAAAAACTATGTTTTTAGAAGAGACAACTAAAGCAAAATGGGCGGAAATGATTGCGGAGCTGCCTACGGCACTGCTTCGCTGGTATCCGTTTCGACATGGGTGCAGAGTTTTGTGCCTAGGTGACGACGGTGCTATGGCGGATATGCTGCGGCATGTCTTTCAGATGGACGTGGTTACTGCAGGTCTTGAACAGATAAGCAGTATAGAAGGTAAATTTGACTATGTGGTAGCGATAAGCACTTTAGAGCAAGCAACTGATCCGGTAGAAGTTTTGGTAGGGCTTCGCCAATTACTGGCAGAGGATGGCGTGCTGCTATTGGCAATGAATAATCGCCTGGGGATGCGCTATTTTTGCGGGGATCGTGACCTTTATACGCATAGAATATTTGATGGGATAGAGGATTATCGACAGGGACAATCTCCACGGGGGCGGATGTATGCTCGGGGAGAGATCGAGGTCATGTTGGAAGCTGCCGGCTGGTCGCGGCGAAAGTTTTATTCGGTTCTGCCGAATCTGGAGGAGCCGGTATTTCTATTTGCTGATGGACAATTGCCGAAAGAGGATTTGGCCAATAGACTTTTCCCTAGTTACCATAATCCCCGGTCTGTTTTTTTGCAGGAAGAGTCTTTGTATCGTACGTTAGCGGATAATGGATTGTTTCATGCTATGGCGAATGCTTATTTGATTGAATGTTCGCCTAAGGCAGATTTTGCAGATGCGCTATATGTTACGTCGTCATTGGAGCGGGGCAAAGAAAATGCTATGATGACGGTGATACATGCGGATGGAACGGTCAGTAAAGCAGCTGCGTATCCGCCGGAAGGGATGGCACGGCTGAGACGCTTGGCGCAGCATATGAAGAAATTACAGGAGCAGGGCGTGCCCGTGGTAGAAGGTCGTTTGGATACGGATGACCGCTATATCATGCCATGTATCGATTCGGTTACGGGACAGGTTTATTTGAAAGATTTGCTCCAACGAGATAAAGACGCTTTCTTGCAAGCCATGGATGCTTTTCGGGATGCTATTTTAGCATCTTCGCCGATACATCGGGGAGAGTTTACGGATGTGAAGGGAAATATGGGGGAAACTGAGCTTTTTGACGAGGCTTTTCTCGATATGGTTCCGCTGAATAGCTTTTATCTAGATGGACAATTTGTTTTCTTTGATCAGGAGTTTTCGGCAGAGAATTATCCCGTGAATGTGGTACTGACCCGTATGATTGCAACATTCTATGCAGGGAATTCTGAGCTGGAGAAGATACTTCCGAAAGATGATTTATATGCCCGCTATGGTTTGCTGGAGGAGAAGCAAAGATGGTTGGAGATGGAGTGGGCTTTCCTGCGGGAGTTGCTGCAGAAGGAACCTCTGGCAGATTACCACCGCTTAGTACGGCGGGATAATGGTTTGGTAGCAGCAAATCGGAGTTATATGAATTGTTTGGGGCGTGACTATCGCAGATTGTTTTTGGATATTTTCCAGGATGCCGATAGCAAGAAAATAATTCTATTTGGCAGTGGCAGATATGCCAGAGAGTATATGGATCTTTACCGTGTCCGTTATCCGGTATATGCAATCGTGGACAATAATGAAGCTGCCTGGGGGACGGAGATTCATGGGGTAAAGGTGCAATCGCCGGTACTCTTGGAGAATATGGACCCAGGGGAGTACAAGGTTCTTGTTTGCATCAAGAATTTCTTGCCGGTCATGGAGCAATTGGAGTCCATGCAAATTGACGATTACAGTATTTTTGATCCGGGCAAGGCGTATGCAATTCCGCGAACACCTATAACGGATAATGTGAAGCCGGATGCAGCGGAAGAGAAAAAGAAATATCATGTTGGCTATGTAGCTGGGGTGTTTGACTTGTTCCATATCGGGCATTTGAATCTTTTGCGCCGGGCCAAGGAACAGTGCGATTATTTGATTGTAGGCGTGGTGTCTGATCGTCAGGTGCGTGAGGGCAAGAAGGTAGAGCCTTTTGTTCCTTTTGAGGAGCGTTTGGAAATGGTGCGAGCTTGCCGCTACGTGGATGAGGCACATGAAATCCCCTTCGAGCATCCGGATACGAATATGGCTTGGAAGCTTTATCACTTCGATGTACAATTCTCTGGCAGTGATTACGAACATGATCCAATATGGCTGAAGAAGAAGTCATGGCTGGAGGAACGTGGCAGCACGATGGTGTTCTTCCCGTATACGCAGAGTACGTCATCGACAAAGCTCAAGAAGTTGATTACGGAACGGCTGATATAATACATTTTTATGTCGATGGTACGTTGATAACCGAATATTGAAACTGATAGGTGGTGATGTTATAATGTCGTCAAGGAGGTGTTGACGATGGATAAAAAAATGGTAGTGACACATACCAAGGCTAGTCTTGGCACACAGTCGACACGGATTGTACTAACGTCTCAGAATAATGCGCAGGTAAAAGAATTATGGACGCAACTGTCGCAGCAAGTTATGAAGAAGAATGAGAATCTTTATAGAAGGCTGGCAAATAAATGAGTATTGAACTCCTTATACAGCCGCTTTTAGAGAATATATTACAGTTTCATGATGACCTGGAAAAAACGGACATACCCGTGAGTAAAGGAGTTAGGGATATGTCCTTATTGGAATCAGCAGTCAACGAGCCGTTTAAAACTTTTGGTGGTGAAGATTTATATCCAGGTATTTGTTTAAAAGCAGCTAGGCTATGCTTTGGTATTGCAACTAACCATGCGTTTATAGATGGCAATAAGCGAGTAGCTGTTCATGCTATGGAAACTTTTCTTCTCGCAAATAATAGATTTCTGGAATGCACTGAAGACGAAATGGAAGAGGCCATTCTGGGGGTTGCAGAGGGCAAAATAGCGTATCAGGATTTATCGCAATGGATAGAATCCCATATAGCCGCTGATTTCAAATGAGAAATCAGCGGTTTTTTAGAATAATTTTAGGCAGGTGTGAGTATGAGAATAGTTTGTTCTCCTGTGGGGATTGTTGAGCATAGGCGACCACGTGGCGGGTTGGAAAAGCTTGCTCAGAGAGGCTTTTCTGAGACGGTGCTGGATTTTGGGCTGTTTGCTGGTGGTTTTGCTGGGAAAAAACGGCGGGCTGAGGCTGAGGCTCATTGGCAGGAGTGGGCGGATCGGTATGTCGAGGAGGCCAAGCGACAGGGAGTGTTACTCGGCTTGGCTTTTGCTCCGCATTTTGAGTCCGAGCAGAAGATTCCGGATTCGGAAGAACTTGAGATAAGACTGGCAGAGATTTGTATCCAAAAGACTGCTCAGTATAGTATTGACATGCTAGTGGTGCGTGGCCTGGCTGGTGGTAGTTATGCAGAGAATTTTGCGAAGAACCGTGAATACTTTCTGCGACTGGGGCGAATGGCACAATCGGCAAAAGTCCGCTTGCTCGTTATGAATAGTTATAGGAATATAAACGGTCATTTGGTGCGTGGGTTCTGTGGTGAGCCAGCGCAGGCAATGGCATTCGTTGATGAAATCAATGCGGCGTTAGGGGCAGAGGTGTTGGGCTTTTGTCTTGATGCGGGTGTGTGTAACCTCATAGGAATCAATATGTATGATTTCGTGACTGCTTTAGGCGCACGCTTGCAGGCGGTTATCCTGCGGGAAAACGATGGTATCCATGACGATTCGCTGCTGCCGTTTTCGTCGGCGCATGGCGGCGGTTCGCGCATGGATTGGCTAAATCTTATCCGTGGTTTGCGGGCGGTAGATTTCTCTGGGGCTGCGGTACTGGACTTCCGGACGACGCTTACAGCTTTGTCAGGACTGCTGCGCCCTGCGATGCTATCCTTTGCGCATAAGGTGGCAGAGTATCTGACTTGGCAGGTGCAGATGGAGGAATGTTTGCGGCGTTATTCCAGTCGGGTATTGTTTGGTGCAGGGAATATGTGCCGGGCTTATATGAAATGCTATGGCGAGGAATTTCCGCCGCTTTATACTTGTGATAATAATCCGCAGGTCTGGGGGACAGAGTTCTGTGGACTTTCGGTGCATGCGCCGGAGGATTTACGCAGCTTGCCGGAGGATTGTGCGATATTTATCTGTAATGTATATTATGAAGAAATCGAGCAGCAGCTGCGCGACATGGGCGTAAAGAATCCAATTGAGCGGTTCAATGATGAATTCATGCCATCGTTTCATTTCGAGCGGCTGGAGTCGGATGCATGGAAAGAGCAGGTGAAATGATGGCGGTGCAGGGAATTGGTGTACAGACGAAAGAAGTAATAGACGATGCATGTCCTGAGCTTGGGTTCCGTCTCTTAAAGGAGGCGGGATTTTCGCATGTAGATTTCAGCCTGAATGGCTATATGCGCAATACGGATATCTACAAGATGAAGAACAGCCATTTCTTTGACAAGTCAATGGCGGAATTGGAGGCGTTCTTTCAGCCGCATAAGCAGGCGGCGGAGAAGATGGGAATCACGATCGGGCAGATGCATATGCCATATCCTGCCTATGTGCCGCAGGGGGAGGATGCGCTCAATCATTACTTATGGGAGGAAATGGCGCCCAAGAGCATGCAGCTTTGCAAGTTCTTTGACTGCCCCTACATTGTAATCCATGGGTTCAAGCTCACGTATTTCCTGGGAGCTGAGGCGGCCGAGTGGGCGGAGACAGAGCGGTTCATCCACTATTTGGCACCAATGGCCAAGGAGATGGGGATTACAATCTGCATCGAGAACCTATACGACAATCTGAATGGGCATATGGTGGAAGGACCGTGCTGTAATGTAGATAAGGCTGTCGAGCGGATTGACCGCATCAATGAGCAGTATGGTGCAGAGGTGTTGGGATTTTGCTTTGATACAGGGCATGCGAACCTGGTGGGGCTTGATTTCGAGCATTTCCTCACGCGGCTTGGCCAGCGGCTGAAGGTACTGCACATCCATGACAACGATGGACGGCTGGATTTGCATCAGATTCCGTTTACGTTCACGCGGACGCGGGAAAATGCCTCTTCGACTGATTGGGAAGGTTTTGTCCGCGGTTTGAAGAATATTGATTATCAAGGGGTACTGAGTTTTGAGACGGCGCCAGTCTTGACGGCGTTTCCCGATGAAATGAAAGCAGATGCATTGAAGTTTATCCATAAGGTAGGACAGTATTTTGCCAATCGGGTTTCGAGCAAATAGCTATAGAGTATTGCTATTTGCCTTGATTTCCTCCACTAACTATCATATAATTATAGTTAGTGGAGGAAAATGATATGATTAGAACGACATATGATTTATTGGATTCTTTTTCTGGGTATGCCAATCCTGATATGAAAATCAAGCGGATGGTTCAGGAGGGGAATCTTTTTCGTTTGCGAAGAGGATTATATGTAACAACCAAAAATATTTCCTCGTATCTAGTCGCAGGTGTGATATATGGGCCGTCGTATATCTCGTTTGAAACAGCACTTTCAAGATATGGTTTGATTCCGGAACGCGTTTACGCTTGTACTTCAGCTACCTTTCGGAAGAACCGTTCTAAGACCTATAAAAATGATTTGGGTTTTTTTACGTATCGTGATATCCCTGCGGCAGCTTTTCCGCTAGGTGTTAAGTGCGAGCAGGAAAATAATATGTTTTATGCCATTGCATCTCCAGAAAAGGCGCTATGTGATATGCTGTATGTTCAGACACCGGTATATAGTCAAAAGGCGTTGGTGGAATTGCTGTTTGCTGATTTACGCATCGATGAAGAAGCATTTGCGCAGTTGAATCGGCAAGAGCTGCAGCAGCTAGTGCCACGTTATAGACGACGCAACCTGAATTTGTTAGGAGAATTCTTGAATAAGGGGCGGTGAACTTGTGGATACGTTATTGAATGACTATATGAAGTTCTATGAGCCAAAGACGGCTGATGACTATAGGAATGCGTTGAAGGAAATTGTCCAAGAGATAGCGTTATATGGCTTGAGTCGCAGTGATTTTTTTCAAAAGGCAGCTTTTTATGGTGGGACGTCACTGCGAATCTTTTACGGGTTAGACCGTTTTTCTGAAGATATGGACTTTTCTCTAGCTGAACCTAATGCGGATTTTTCCTTGGATGCATATTTTTCCTATGTGGAGGAGGCGTTGGCAAGTCATGGCTTAGAAATGTCGGTGTCCCCAAAAATCAAGGCTAATCAAACTGATGTGCAGTCTGCTTTTATCAAAGGCGAGACCATAATTCAATTGCTTACGATATGGGACAAAGAGGAACGTGGCTTTCCAGGAATTGCACCGCATGAAGTAATAAAAATAAAGATGGAGATCGATACGAATCCGCCTGTGGGAGCTGCGTATGATATTAAATACGGTCTGCGTCCTGTTCCTTATATGGTCCGTTTGTATGATGAACCATCTTTATTTGCGGGGAAATTGCATGCAGTGCTTTGCCGAAATTGGTGGAACAGGGTAAAGGGGCGCGACATCTATGACTTTGTCTGGTATATTACGAATAGGACAAAGGTTAACCTGTTTCATTTGCAAAAACGCTTGGAGCAGACTGGGCATTGGACTAGGGAAGAAGCTTTGACCATTCAGGATGTGAGGAATATGCTGATGGAGAGGTTTGAGTCTATCGACTATGAGCAGGCAAAGCAGGATGTGAGAAGCTTTATCAAAACAGAAGAAAAATTGCAGCTTTGGGGAGCAGATTTTTTTAAGGCGTTGTCTAGTCAAGTAGAGGCGGTATAGTTAAGGTGGTTGGGATATGGAAAATGGACGTCAGCGGATAATTGAGGCTTATCAGAATGCGTTCAGCCTATGGAAGCAAAAGCAGTTGGTGGAGGCTGAGCAGGTGCTGCGGAGGTTTTGGCAGCGGAGTGGCATGAAGTCGCTGCGCGGGATGCTTTTGATGGCGTATATCCTGCGCGACCAGCAGAAGTATGTGTCAGAGGTCAGGGTGCTCGAGGAATTATTCGAGCGGTTTGCTGATTCGGGCGAGGCAAAGCTTTTGGCGGATGCTTGGAGCATGTTGGGTTCGGTGCTACGGCGGCTGGGGGAAAGTGAGCTGTCGGTGGAGGCTTTCAAAAAATCTGTGGAACTGGAGCCGGATAAGGAGCAGAAGCTTGTGGAGTGCAGCAATGCGCTTTTTTCGGCCAATGCCATCGATGGCGTTACTGCGGAATATATGCAGTCGCTTTATGCGCTGTATCGGAGGCTCTTAGCGGATTTAGCGATAGAGCCATATCCAGCACCGGACTGGCAGCATGAGAAGATACGTGTGGGGTATCTTTCGGCTGATTTACGGGAGCATGCGGTGGCACAGTTCGTGCGGCCGCTGTTTTGTCAATATGACAGGAATCGTTTTCGTGTTTGTGGGTATTCGCTGGTGCGGCAGCCTGATAATGTGACGGCTGTTTTGCAGCAGGGATGCGATACCTGGCGGGATGTTTCCGACTGTTCGTGGGTGGAAATGGCGCAACAGATACGCGCCGATGAAATCGATATTCTGATCGACTTGGCGGGGCATTCGGCAGAGAATGCTTTGCCGGTGTTTGCGTATCGGCCGGCGCTGGTACAAATTTCCGGGATTGGTTATTTCAATAGCACTGGGATGCAGGAAATGCAGGGATTTCTGTCTGATCGTTACTGTTCGCCGGAGGAACACTCGCCTTATTTTACGGAAAAATTACTGCGTCTGCCGCAGAGCCATTTTTGTTATCAGCCGTTTTCAGCATTCCCATCGGTGGGGCAGGCGCCGTGTCTGGCAAAGGGCTATGTGACGTTTGGCTGCTTTAATAATTTTGCGAAGGTCAATGATGGCATGCTATTGGTTTGGAAGGAAATCCTGCAGCGTGTGCCAGATTCGCGTTTGCTGCTCAAACACTCGCTTCTGGGGATTGAGGAGGGAATTTCCTATACACGGCAGCGTTTTGAGCGGCTCGGGATGCCGATGGAGCGCATCGAGTTTAGAGGATTATCGAAGGATTATCTCGAACAATATAACGATATGGACATTGCACTGGATACCAGTCCGTATCCAGGCGGTCTTACGACTTGTGAGGCTCTGTATATGGGCGTACCAGTGGTGACGCTCAAGGGCAATCGCCATGGGGCAAGATTCGGCTATAGTTTCCTAGCAAACTTGGGCTTGCAGGAACTGGTGGCTGAGGATGCGGAAGGATATGTTGATATTGCTGTGAAGATTGCAGGGGATTTGGAATTGCTATCTTTGCTGCGTGCGAATCTGCGCCGTATGATGCAGGCTTCGCCGCTTATGGATGGCGCTGCGTACATGCGGGAAATGGAGGATTTGTATCAGCAGGCCTTTGAGGATGGTAAGAAAGTTTAGCAGAGGAGTAAAGGATTGTGGTAAAATACGATTATTTGATTGTAGGCTCGGGCCTGTTTGGCGCAGTATTTGCGCATGAGATGACGAAGCGGGGCAAGAAGTGCCTGGTGCTAGAGAAGCGTGAGGCTGTGGGCGGCAATATCCGTTGTGAGGAGCGCGATGGCATCAATGTTCATGTGTATGGCGCGCATATCTTCCACACGAATAACAAAGAGGTCTGGCAGTATGTGAACCAGTTTGCGGACTTCAATCAGTATGTGAATTCGCCGGTGGCCAATTTCCGTGGGGAGCTTTACAATCTGCCGTTCAATATGAATACGTTTCATGCGATGTGGGGTGTAGTGACTCCGCAGGAAGCGGCAGAGAAGATTGCCGCACAGCGGGCAGAGATAAAAGGCGAGCCGCAGAATCTTGAGGAGCAGGCGATTTCGCTTGTAGGCCGTGATATCTATGAGAGGCTCATCAAGGGCTATACGGAAAAGCAGTGGGGGCGCAAGTGTACGGAACTGCCGGCGTTTATCATCAAACGGCTTCCCGTGCGCTATACGTATGATAACAACTATTTCAATGCGCTCTATCAGGGTATCCCTATTGGCGGCTATAATAAGATTATCGATGGCTTATTGGAAGGCATCGAGGTAAAAACAGGTGTCGATTATAATGCGTCCCAGGCGGAGTATGAGGGAGCAGCGCGCAAGGTGGTCTATACTGGGGCTCTTGATGAGTATTTTGCCTATAAGCTTGGGCGGCTGGAGTATCGTGGCTTGAAATTTGAGACAGAGCGACTGGCGCAGGAAAATTACCAGGGCGTGGCGGTTATGAACTATACGGCGGCCGAGGTACCGTATACGCGCATCATCGAACACAAGCATTTTGAATTCGGCACGCAGTCGGTGACCTATGTGACGCGCGAATATCCGCAGGAATGGAAGCCCGGCGAGGAAGCCTATTATCCGGTCAATGATGAGCGGAATCAGCAGCTTTATGCAAAGTATGCAGAACTGGCGGCGAAGGAAGATAATCTGATTCTCGGTGGCAGGCTGGCAATGTATAAGTATTATGATATGGATAAAGTCATTGAGACGGCATTGGCGGCAGTAAAAAGCGAAGTTGTCAGTGGTGAATTGTAATACGCAAAATGTTGACGTTGTTTTTTCTACATAGTACAATGTACTAAAGGGGCGATGATCATGGCATTTTCTATTCGATTGACTGATGAAGAACGTATGTTGGCAGAAAGTTATGCTAAATTACAGGCAATTTCTTTAGGGGAAGCTTTTAAGCGAGCGCTGTTTGAGAAAATACAGGATGAATATGACGTAACTGTGGCAAAAGAGGCTTATGATGAGTATGTGTCAGATGGATGCAAGAGTCATCCCATCGGGGAATTGTGGAAGGAACTGGATGTATGACTTATCAAGTAGCAACTACAGCACGCTTTGATAAGGAGTTCAAGAAGCTGGATAAATATACCCAACGAATCTTAAAGGCTTGGATTGAAAATAATTTGGTAGCTTGTGAAAATCCCCGTGTACATGGCAAAGGCTTGACCGCGAATTTAAGTGGATTGTGGCGGTATCGGATAGGGGATTACCGTATGATTTGTGATATTCAAGATGAAAAACTTGTAATTCTTGCCTTGACGGTTGGGAACAGGCGGGAAATCTATCAGAAATAAAGGCTAGGACGGATTGATGGGGGATTGTGATGGCGGAGAAGATAAAGCCGGAACTTTTGGGATTTTTGCAGGCGGGAGATTTGCCGCTGCGGATTCTGGTGGTGGAGAGTCTCTATTACTTGCCGGAGCTTAGGCAGATGATGCCGCAGGCGGAGATTCTGGCGGTAGCGGCTGAATCTGATGCGATGGATGGCTATGAGGGGCTGGATGTGAAGTTTTCCTGCGTGGATTATCTCAATGAACGCCTGCCGTTTGCAGCGGAGAGCCTCGATTACATCATTTCGGACCTGACGTTGGAGCAGGCGGGCAATCCGCAGGACATTGCGGCGGGGTTTTCGACGTTTTTGAAGCAGACGGGTTCATTTTTGACGAGTTTCCGCAATATCCGTCATTGGTCGGTGCTTGAGGAGTTGATGGATGGCCATTATTATCATGTGGTGGCGCGGCTTTATGCGAAGTCAGAGTTTGAGCGTTTGCTCTATGCCTCGTATTACAAGAATGTGACCGTGCGGCCGCAGCGGCGCGAGGCAGAAAGTGATATCGTGGACAGGCTCGTGGCGGCGGGCTTTGAGAATATCCATGCGGATATCGATACGGAGTTTTGGCTGGTGAAGGCTGACCGCTCGATGCCCGAGATGGCGCTGTTAAAGTCTATGTATACGAAGGAGCAGCGCAAACAGCTGTCGGATTATCTGCATCGCATCGAATATGGTGTGGATTTAGAGGGGCAATGCCGCTTTTTTTGGGCGTTTTATGAAGAGACGGGATTGTTTGCCGATTATACGGCAAATTTCGTGAAACAGGCAGTGTTCCATCCAGAAAGGTTCTATCGGAATCTTGTCCGCTATTCGGGGCGGGAACTCGATGAAATCGTGGCGATGCTGGAGAGTGCGCGGGAAAATGTGACTTCGGTGCAGGAACTGCGCTGGATCGAGGAGCTGGAGCAGGAATTGCAGGCGCAGCCGGGAAGATGAGGGATATTTGATGGATTTGACGATAAACAAAGCACTTGATGCTGGCAAAGTAGCCTTTATCACCTGCGTCAATAGTGAAGATTGGTATAGTGAGTGCCGCCTTTATCTGGAGCACTTGGAGCTGCCTGCTGGGATGAAGGCTGAATTTATCCCTGTGCAAGGCGCAGCCTCGATGTGTGCGGGCTACAATATTGGTATGCAGCAGTCAGATGCGAAGTATAAAGTTTATCTTCATCAGGATACGCTGGTAGTCAATAAGCATCTGGTGCGTGATCTGCAAAAACTTTTTGCCGATGAAACAGTAGGTGCGGTCGGTGTGATTGGCTGCCGCAGCCTGCCAAAGAGCGGTGTCTGGTGGGATGGGCTGCGGACGTATGGCCGCGTGCTGCATGCCTGCGAGCCCGAAAGCGTTGTCGATTCGCATTGCCGGGAGCCCGAGGGAGCATGCCAGGAGGTCGAGGCTGTCGATGGCCTGTTCATCGCGACACAGTATGATATCCCGTGGCGTGAAGATCTGTTCACGGGCTTTCATCTTTACGATACGTCGCTCTGCAAGGAGATGCAGCGGCGCGGGCTCAAGGTGGTTGTTCCCAATCAGGAAAAAGATTTCTGGTGCATCCATTGCCCGAAGGAAAAACCGCTGGCTGTGGAATATAAGGAATATCAGAAGATATTCGTAAAGGAATATGGAAGCGAGCTGCATCCAGAGGTGTGAGGGAAAACCTGAAATTCCTGTAGTCTAGCAGGAGTTTCAGGTTTTTTGTCGAATGTAAGAAAATATGCGAGATTACGAGACGGAGTAGGAGTCCTTGTTCATGAACCACGATGTACTGAATTGGCTGAGTTTAGCAGATAAATTTGCGGCGGATGGCGATCCCAAGGGGATGCGCGCTTGTGCGCGGGAGCTTTGGGATCTCGATGCGGAAAGCATGGACGGCGCAGCTGTCATGGCCGAAGCTGCCTTGTATTCGGGAGAACGCGAAGAGGCACAGACATTGGTGGAGGAGATCCTGGCAAGGAAGCCCAAGCATTTGCGCGGGCGGCTCGTAAAGGCAGGCCTGGCGGCTGTCGAGTTCCGTCTCGATGAGGAATTGCCGCTCTTGCATGAAATCGTCGCTGAGACGGAGCGCAAGCGGCAGGCACTTGACCCCGATGATGCGTATTATGGTGTGCTGCAGCATATCCTTGACAAAGCGCGTGGATGGCTTGCCGATGGGGAATATCTGGCAGCAGCACCTGACAAGGCGGCGGCGGAACTTCTGGCGCGCAGTGAGCTTATGGATGAGCCGCTGGCTAAGGCGGATTCGTACAGCAAGTACCTATTCATGCGCAATTATCGGAATCAGTCGCTGCAGGAGAGCCGGCAGGCCGCTGAGCAATATGAACCGCTGCTTGGCATCACGGCTTATGCGCACGATGATGTGAAGAAATTGCCGGGCAAGAAGCTGCGCATCGGGTATCTGTCGCCGGATTTCCGCGAACATGCCGTAGCATCTTTTCTGGAGCCGCTGCTCAAGTATTACGATGATAAGCGGTTTTCCATCTATTGCTATTCGACCGGGCGCACCGATGAGGTAACGCGTAAACTGCGTGCCTGCCATGTACATTGGCGGGAGCTGCGCGGCCGCAGTCCGCGGACTGCGGCCCGGCTGATCGCTGAGGACAAGATTGACATCCTTGTCGATCTGTCGGGGCATACGCAGGGGAGCTGTCTGCCAATCATGGCTTATCGTCCGGCACCCGTGCAGATGGCAGGCATTGGCTATATGAATACGACAGGCCTGTCGGCTGTTGATTATTTTCTTTCCGATGAGGTCTGTCTGCCGACAGGGGAGGCTACGGCCGCTGGGTTTACAGAAAAGATCCTGCGCCTGCCTCACTCGCATCTCTGCTATGCGCCAGGCTTTGTGCGCGAGATACCAGCAGCTGGTATGGAGGCTCCGTGCATGCGCAATGGCTATATGACCTTTGGCAGTTTCAACAATTTTGCCAAGGTGACCGATGAGACGCTGCTTTTGTGGCGGGGCATCCTCGATCAGGTCAAAGACTCGCGGCTGGTCATCAAGGGCAAGATTTGCAGCATCCCATCGGGACAGGCAATCGTGAAAGACCGCCTGACACGGCTGGGCATCAGCCTGGGACGTGTGGAGCTGCGGCCGTACAGTCCTGATTACCTCGAGCAGTACCGCGACATCGATATTGCGCTTGATACGATGCCGTATAATGGTGGCCTTACGACCTGTGAGGCACTCTATATGGGCGTGCCAGTCGTGAGCATTCGCGGGCGCAGTCACGGGGCACGCTTTGGGGCGTCGATCCTCACGAATGCTGGGGTCAAGGAACTGGTGGTTGAAAATGATATCAACTATGTGCGCCGGGCTGTGCAGCTTGGCAATGCACCGGAGCTTGTGGGGGCGTACCATTCGGGGCTTAGGGCGAATCTGCTCAAATCGCCGCTCATGGATCGCAAAAACTATATGAATGAGTTGGAAACTGGTTATTGTCAAATATGGGAGAATTTTTGCACAAATTAAACAATAACAAAAAAACTTGCATTTTTGACAGTAATTTAGTATAATAGCCTTTGGGACGTTCTTTTCTTCGTGTTTTTTACATAAAGAGAAGTGGGGGACCAAAAGTAACATTTATTTTTTCTAGTAAGGGGATTATCTTATGGCTTTCGAAGACAAGACACTGGTATGCAAAGATTGTGGCAAGGAATTCACGTTCACCGCTGGTGAGCAGGAGTTCTACGCTGAGAAAGGTTTCGAGAACGAGCCGGCACGTTGCCGTGACTGCCGTGACAAGCGCCGTCGTACGCGTGAGGGCGGTGAGCAGCGTCAGATGTTCAAGGTAACTTGCGCTGAGTGTGGCAAGGAGACGGAAGTTCCGTTCGAGCCGAAAAATGACCGTCCGGTTTACTGCCGTGACTGCTTCAATAAAAAAAGAGTTGAGAGAGACTAATCTCTTGCAGTTTGCTCAGCGTGTGCTATAATAATAAATGTGCGTGAGCAATGGAGCTCAAGCTTTACGCTTGGGCTTCATTTTGTTTCACTGTAAATGACAAAACTATTTGAGAAGGTAGGGATTTTCATGAAAATGAGAAAAGTATTGGCACTTCTGGCAGTTTGTGCCTTTGCAGTGTTCGCTCTGGCTGGCTGCGGCGGCAGCCAGAATGCTTCTTCGGGCAGCGGCTCGGGGGCTAAGGTGCTCAAGGTCGGTTCGTCGATTGACTTTGCGCCGTTTGAGTTCCAGGATGAGGGCCAGAAAGAATACCAGGGCTTTGATATGGATCTGATCCGTGCTATCGGCAAGGAGATGGGCTATGAGGTCGAAATCCAGAATCTCGGTTTCGATGGTCTTATCCCGGCCTTGCAGGGCAAGAATATCGATGTCATCATTTCGGGTATGACAATCAATGATGAGCGCAAACAGAATGTGCTGTTCTCGGAGCCGTATTATCAGTCCGGCTTGACGATGGTAGTCCGCAGCGATGAGCAGAGCATCAAGACCTTCCAGGATCTCAAAGGTAAGAAAGTGGCTGTCCAGATGGGCACGACGAGTGCAGCTGAGGTCGGCAAGATTGACGGGGTAGAGATCAAGACGCTCAATACGCCGGCTGACTGCTTCATGGAGCTCAAGGCTGGTGGTGTCGATGCTGTAGTAAATGACCGTCCGGTCAATGACTACTACATCACAAAGAGCGGTGCTACGGGCGTCAAGGCTCTGGAGGAGAAACTGACGGCTGAGGATTATGGCATTGCTGTTGGCAAGGATAACAAAGAGCTGCAGGAAAAAATCAATGCAGCTTTCAAGAAAATCAAGGAAAACGGTGAGTATGACAAGATTTTCGCTAAATGGTTCGGCGAGAAAAAATAATCACTGATATTGCATAAAAAAACACCAGCACGCTATGCGGCTGGTGCTTTTTTATGCTGAAAATTCGCGAAGGATTCAATGTTGACAGCTGGTAACCATTGAAATATAATAAGCTATAGAATGATTCATGGGTGTATAAATATTAAATTAAATGGCAAAGGAAACAGGTGAAGGTTTATGGACTTTAATTTCCAGCTGGTGCAGGATTCATTGCCGCTTTTGTTGATGGGGGCGGCTATCACAGTCAAGATAACGGCATTGTCGGTTATCGTCGGTATCATCATCGGTTTATTCATGGGCATTGCCCGCATCGTGAATATCCGCATTTTCCGCATCATCGCGGCTGTTTATGTTGATTTTTTCCGCGGTACGCCGCTGCTGGTGCAGATTTTCCTGGTATACTTTGCTTTGCCGCTGCTGACGGGGCAGCGCAGCGATCCGTATGTCGCGGCCATCAGTGCTTGCGGGCTGAACTCGGGGGCTTATGTCACCGAGATTTTCCGCTCGGGCATCCAGTCCATCGACAAGGGACAGATGGAGGCTGGTCGTTCGCTCGGTATGACCTGGGCACAGACGATGCGCTACATCATCATTCCGCAGGCGTTCAAGCGCGTTATTCCGCAGCTTGGCAATGAATTTATCGCTCTGCTCAAGGATTCCTCGCTCGTTTCGGTTATCGGCTTTGAGGAGCTTACGCGCCGCGGCCAGCTCATTATCGCCAAGACGTATGCGTCGGTGGAGATCTGGACTTGCGTTGCGATTATCTATCTGATCATGACGCTTTCCATTTCGCGTTTCGTGGCTTATCTGGAGTGGAGGTTCAAGACTGATGATAAACATTAAGGATTTGTATAAATCGTATGGCAAGGTGGATGTTTTGAAGGGCATCGACCTCGATATCAAGGAAAAAGAAGTTGTCGTCATTATTGGGCCGTCGGGCTCGGGCAAGAGCACGCTGCTGCGCTGCATGAACTATCTGGAGGAGCCGACGAAGGGGACGGTCTGTGTCGACGGTATCGTGCTGGACGGCGAAGCCAATATCAATAAGGTGCGTGAGGAAGTCGGCATGGTGTTCCAGCGGTTCAATCTGTTCCCGCATATGACGGTGCTGCAGAATATCATGCTGGCGCCGATGAAGGTACGCCATATGGCAGCGGACGAAGCGAAAAGCGAGGCTGTCCGGCTGCTTACGCGCGTGGGGCTGGCAGATAAGGCCGATAATTATCCGACACAGCTTTCGGGCGGCCAGCAGCAGCGTGTGGCGATTGCCCGGGCGCTGGCGATGAAGCCGAAGATTATGCTGTTTGACGAGCCGACATCAGCACTTGACCCCGAGATGGTCGGCGAGGTACTCGATGTCATGCGCAGTCTGGCGAAGGAGGGCATGACGATGGTCATCGTCACGCATGAGATGGGCTTTGCCCGTGAAGTCGGTGACCGGCTGTTGTTTGTCGATCAGGGCAAGATCCTTGAGCAGGGGACGCCTAAAGAGGTGTTTGAGCATCCGCAACAGGAGCGTACGAAGCTGTTTTTGTCCAAAGTCCTGTAATCGCGGATTTGCAAGATAAAAATAATTTGTCAGAAAAAAATAGAAATATTGACAGTGGGATTGCCAACAATTATAATTAGGATTGACCACTATTGTTGTGGTGCGGTATTTTTTCACTAGGAGGAATCTCAATGGTTGGCAAAGTAAAATGGTTCAGTGCGGAAAAAGGTTATGGCTTCATTGCTCGTGAGGATGGCGATGATGTATTCGTACATTTTTCGGCAATCAAGGACGAAGGGTTCAAGACGCTGAATGAAGGTCAGGCTGTAGAGTTTGACATCGTCGAGGGGGCTCGTGGCCCGCAGGCGTCGAATGTCGTAAAGACGGCGTAAGACAAAGGTAAAATGTCACCCCGGCTCATTTGAGCCGGGTTTTTTGATGGGCAGAATCACTTTCATTGAAATTTCAGATTTTTTCTTTGTCCGAAAAGAAGGGTTTTGCTGCTTGTTAGCGAATACTAAGGGTATAAACCTACCGGAAGGCAGGATTATACGAAAAGAGCCGTGGCATCTGCCATGGTCCATCATAAGAAAGGGGATGTGTCGTATGGCAACATTCACTGTAAGAGGCAAGAACATCGAGATCACTCCTTCTCTGCGTGAGTACGTGGAGAAACGCGTCGGCAAAGTGACGAAGTACTTTGACAATGTCGGCGAGATTTCCGTATTGCTCACGGTATCGAAGGGCCGTCACATCGTTGAGGTCACGGTACCGGTGCAAGGTGGCATCCTGCTTCGCGGCGAGGAAGCCACGATGGACATGTACACGTCGATTGATCTGGTCGTAGAAAAGCTGGAGCGTCAGATCCACAAACAGAAAACGAAACTGGCTCGTCGTTTCCGCGGTGGCGGATTCAAGGCTGAGGCGTTAAATGTGCCGGCTGTTCCCGAAAAACAGGATGAGACGGACGAGGAGTACAAGGTAGTCAAGACGAAACGCTTTATCGTCAAACCGATGGATACGCAGGAAGCCATCATGCAGATGAACCTGCTGAATCACAACTTCTTCGTGTTCCGTGATTCGGAGACGGAGGAAGTCAATGTGGTCTATAAGCGCACCGATGGCAACTATGGACTGATCGAGTCGGGCAACTGACCGTCTAGGACAAATAAATAGCGAAAAAAGAGCCTTCCCGGCAGGGAAGGCTTTTATGATGCATAAAGCTATAGATATAATAGGAAAAGAGTTGCACGAATTGACTTATCTAAGGCAGTTTGTTAATATTGTAAGGTAAGACTACTTGTAGAAGTTATAATTGTAATAGGAGTGATTTTGTTTGCTGGGATTTCTTAAAAGATTCTTGGGTGACAATAACGATAAAGAGATAGCACGTTATCGCGAGGTCGTCGAGAAAATCAATGCCCTCGAACCGCAGATGCAGAATCTGACGGATGATAAGCTGACGGGCTATACGAATAAGTTCCGTGAGCGTCTCGAAAATGGCGAGACGCTCGATGATATCCTGCCGGAGGCTTTCGCTGTAGTCCGCGAGGGTTCGCGCCGTGTGCTCGGCATGCGTCACTTCGATGTCCAGATGATCGGTGGTATGTGCCTGCATGAGGGACGCATTGCTGAGATGCGTACTGGTGAAGGTAAGACGCTCGTGGCGACGTTGCCGGTTTACCTCAATGCGCTTACGGGCAAGGGTGTTCATGTGATTACGGTCAATGACTACCTGGCCCGCCGTGATAGCGAGGAAATGGGTAAGCTCTATCGTTACCTTGGACTGACGGTCGGCCTTGTTGTCCATGATATGGATTTCCCGGAGCGTAAATACGCTTATGGCTGCGATGTCACGTTTGGTACGAATAATGAGTTCGGTTTTGACTATCTGCGCGATAACATGGTCATCTCGCAGGACCAGATGGTTCAGCGTGAGCTGCATTATGCAATCGTCGATGAGGTGGACTCGATCCTTATCGATGAGGCACGTACGCCGCTGATCATTTCGGGTCCGGGCGCAAAATCGACGGATATGTATGCAGTCATGGCCAAGGCGGTCGCAGGACTCAAGGAAGGTGCTGATTATACGGTCGATGAGAAACAGAAGACCGTAGCTGCAGCCGACAGTACGGTGCCGAAAATCGAGAAGATGCTCGGCATCACGAACCTCTACGCACCGGAGAATATCGAGCTCTCGCATTGCTTTACGGCGGCACTGCGTGCTAAGGCACTTATGAAGCGTGACCGCGATTATGTCGTGCGTGGCGATGAGGTCATCATCGTCGATGAATTCACGGGCCGACTGATGGAAGGCCGCCGCTATTCCGATGGCCTGCATCAGGCTATCGAGGCTAAAGAGGGCGTCAAGATCCAGCGCGAGTCACAGACGCTGGCCACGATTACGTTCCAGAACTACTTCCGCATGTACGACAAGCTGGCTGGTATGACTGGTACGGCGAAGACGGAGGAAGATGAGTTCCTCAAGATCTACAATCTGCCGGTCATTGTCGTGCCGACGAATAAGCCGGTACAGCGCGTTGATTATCCGGATCTCATCTACAAGACCAAGAAGGCTAAGTACAGAGCGGTCGGCAAGGTGGTCAAGGAGCTGCATGCCAAAGGGCAGCCAGTGCTTATCGGTACGACGTCCATCACGCAGTCGGAGGAACTCAGTGCTGTGCTGCGTAAAAATGGCATCCCGCACAATGTGCTCAATGCGAAGTTCCACGAGAAAGAGGCAGAAATCATCGCCGATGCCGGCCAGAAGGGTGCTGTCACGATTGCGACGAACATGGCTGGCCGTGGTACGGATATCAAGCTCGGCGAAGGTGTGCCAGAGCTTGGCGGTCTGTTCATCGTCGGCACGGAGCGTCATGAGTCCCGCCGCATCGATAATCAGCTGCGCGGCCGTTCGGGCCGTCAGGGCGATCCGGGTGCATCCCGCTTCTTCCTGTCGCTCGAAGATGACCTGCTGCGCCTGTTTGCTTCGGACCGCATTGCGGGCATGATGGACAAGCTGGGTATGGAAGAGGATGAGCCGATCGAGCATAAGCTCATCACGAACTCCATCGAGCATGCACAGAAGAAAGTCGAGGCACGCAACTTCGATATCCGCAAGCATGTCCTCGAGTATGATGATGTCATGAACCAGCAGCGTGAGGTCATGTACGGTGAGCGCCGCAAGATCCTCATGGGCGATAACCTGCGCGAGAATATCATGGGCATGGTCAAGCACATCATCAAAGATGAGATGAACCAGTATGCCAATGAGCAGCTCTATCCGGAGGAATGGCAGCTGGACGGTCTTATCGAAGATGCTGAGAAGATCTACGCGCCGGCCGGTCGTCTCAAGAAGGAAGAGCTCGTAGAGCTCAGCCGCGATGAGCTCAAAGAAGAGCTTGAAAAACTCGCTGAGGAAGGCTATCATCAGCGTGAGCTGCTGTTTGGCGAAGAGAACATGCGCGAGCTCGAGAAGGTCGTCATGCTGCGTGTTGTCGACAGCAAGTGGATGGAGCATCTCGACCATATGGACATGCTGCGCGAGGGCATCAACCTGCGTGCCTATGGCCAGCGCAATCCGCTCGTCGAGTACAAGATCGAGGCGCTGGATATGTTCGAGGAAATGGAAGGTGCTATCCAGGATCAGATCGCTTCGCTGATGTACCATGTCAGCATCATTACGCCGGAACAGCAAGCAGCTGCTGCGCAGCAGCAGACTGGCGAGGAACCGAGCCCCGCGCAGAAGCAGAAACTCGAGCAGGCTATCAAGGAGCAGCGCTCGCAGCTTTCCGACCATCTGAAAAATGCGCAGGCCTCCCATGGCGATGAAGTCAGCGCGGCAGAGGCGAAGAAGAAACCGGTCACGAATGATGGCAAAAAGGTCGGCCGCAACGACCCATGTCCTTGCGGCAGCGGCAAGAAGTATAAGAATTGCTGCGGCAAGGACGAGTAAGATAGATCATTAGGTTTTACATAAGTAAAGGTGGAACAATGCTAGAAGATTTGAAACCACAGCTGGGCGAGCTGCGTGAAAAGCTCGCGCAGATGGAAACGTCCCTCGAGGTTCCGGCAAAAGAGGAAAAAATCGCCGAGCTCGAATACAAGATGGGCGAGCCGACCTTCTGGGATGATGCCGAGCAGGCACAGAAAATCAACCAGGAGCTCAACGATGTCAAGATCAGCGTCGACAAATACAAGGCACTGCTCAACAAGTTTGAGGATGCAGAAACGCTGTTCGAGATGGGCATGGAAGAAGATGACGCGAGCATGGAAGAGGACGTCAAGGCTGAACTTGACGCCGTCGCCGAGGGGCTGGAGGCCCTGCAGCTTGAAGTACTGCTCTCAGGTCCATACGATGCCAACAATGCCATCCTGACGCTGCATGCTGGTGCAGGTGGAACGGAGGCACAGGACTGGACGCAGATGCTTTTGCGCATGTACGGCCGCTGGGCGGAGCGTCACGGCTTTACGGTCGAGACGGCTGACCTGCTGCCGGGCGATGAGGCTGGCGTCAAGTCGGCAACGCTCTTTATCAAGGGGCACAATGCCTATGGCTTCCTCAAGTCGGAGAAGGGCGTCCATCGTCTCGTGCGCATTTCGCCGTTTGATGCCAATGCGCGCCGCCATACGTCGTTCTCGGCCTGCGATATCATGCCGGAAATCGACGATGCCGTTGAGGTCGATATCAATATGTCCGATGTCCGCGTTGATACATACCGTGCTTCGGGCGCCGGTGGCCAGCACATCAATAAGACGTCTTCGGCTGTCCGCATGACGCATGAGCCGACGGGTATCGTCGTCCAGTGCCAGAATGAGCGCTCGCAGCTGCAGAACCGTGAGCAGTGCCTCAAGATGCTGCGCGCCAAACTCTTTGAACTCGAGATGGAGAAGAAAGAGGCAGAGCTTGCCAAGCTCGAGGGCGATCAGCAGAACATCGAATGGGGCAGCCAGATCCGTTCCTATGTATTCCAGCCATATACGATGGTCAAGGATCATCGCACGAACCATGAGACGGGCAATGTTCAGGCGGTCATGGATGGTGAAATCGATCCGTTCATCCGTGCCTTCTTGAATGCTAAGGCAAATCACGAATTTTAATCTTTAAGGAGTCAGGAGTACGCGAATGTTCCTGGCTCCTTGTTACTTTGCGAGGTGATTGATTTGCGAAAAGGCTTGACTATTCTGGGCTTGTTATTCATAATATTAATCGTGTCAAGCGCGACGGTGCTGCCCTGGCTGGCACAGTCGACAATCAAGACGAAACTGGCGCAGAAGGCTGCGACGGATGATGTTGTGGTTACGGTGGATTCCACGCCTGCGGCGCTGCTTGCTATCGGGCGCATCCAGCAGTTCGATGCAGTACTGCATCAGGCGAAGGTTGGCCAGGTGTTTCTGCGGGAACTTACGCTCAAGGGGCGCAATGTGCAGCTTGATATGCCGGCACTCTTCCATGAGCAGGGCATACAGGTAAAGAAGGCCGATGAACTGACGCTTACGGGAACAGTCGACGAGGAGAACCTGCGGGAAGTCCTGCAGCGCCGCGTAGATAAAATAGAAAATATCCAGGTCAACATCAACCGCGACCGCGTTTTGGTCACGGCCAATGCCAAAATATTCGGCCGTGTGGCAGATATCGAGATGGAAGGGCAGATTACCGAGAACAGCGGGGCCTTGTTCTTCTTGATGACGAGACTGGAAATGAGAAATACCCTTATCGGTACAGCAAAGCTGGGCGATCTGTTCGGCAACATCCAGCTGGCAGCTGCCGATAAGCTGCCGCTGGGCATGAAGATACGCCAGGTCGAGCAGACCGATGGCGCGGTCATCATCACGGCGGCACGGGATAATAAGGAATAAGGTGAATGTGAAGCAATGAAGGTATTTAAGTATAACCGCTGGCTGCTGCTGTTTATCGCCATCGGTCTGGCTGCAGCGCTGGCGATAAGCTTTCAGCGCCATGCTGCCGAGCAGGTGAATCGTCAGGTCGATATGGCTATCGATTATGAGGGGCTTATCGAGCTGGCAGAGCGCGAGGGCAAGCCGGTGGACGAGGTGCTGCAGCAGGCCAAGGAGGCCGGCATCACTTCGCTGGCTGTCTATGATACGACGTTCAAGAAACTCAATGCCAATGGCAAGGCAACGGCCATTGCTGGCAGCCAGCTGCTGGCCGACTACCATAGTGGCCGTTTGACGGATCCGCTCTGGCAGAAGCTTGCCGCTGAGGGCAAAATCATCGGTACGGAGGTCTATATCGTCGGCCATCATGCGCAGACGTGGAAGGAACTCAAGGAAGATGTGCCGCGCCGTCTCGGGAAAGACCGCGTCAGACTCTTTACGGTCGGTTCGGAAGAGGTCATGGCCGTAAAGGCGCATTATGAGTCCTTCGTCAAGATGGATATCGGCATGCCGACGGATGAGATGCAGGCTGTAAACGATGCGGGCTTCTATGTGCTGGCCCGTCCAAGCAATTATGCGGCCTGCACGCCTGATGATGTCAAGGCTGTATTTGGCCGCATGGATGGCTTCCGCATTTCGGAGGTCGTATTCTCGGGCAGCCAGGTGCTCGGCGCAACGAAGGCGCTGCAGACGACCATTGATGAGATGAAGGAACGCAATCTGACCCTGGGCCTTATCGAGGCGACGACACAGCTGCAGTTCTATCATCAGGATGGCATGAACGAGGTGGCCAAAGGTGTTGGCTATGACCATGTGGCCCGTCTCTACGCGGTGCCGAAGGATGAGCAGCCGAAACTCAAGATCGATACGGCTGTCGAGCGTTGGTCAAATACGGACGAGGAGCGCAATATCCGCATCGACCTCATGCGCATCTACGATAAGCCGTCGCCGAATATGAGCCTTTTGGAGACGAATCTGAAATATTTCCAGGACACGCATGATAAACTCGTGGCGCATGGCTATACGATCGGCCCGGCGGGCACGTTTCCGGAGCTCCTGCCGTCCAAGGGGCTGCGTGCACTCGTCATGATGGGCGTAGCGGCGGCTGTCGTGCTCTATCTTTCGCTGGTGATTCCGGCGCTCAACGCGCGTCCTAAAACGCAGTATCTTTTGTTTGTATTGTTCGCTTTGGCGGCTGCGGTACCGGTGCTTATGGGCAATGGCTCGAAAATCCGCATCCTGGCAGCACTGGCCAGCGCAAATGTATTCCCGGCGCTGGCGGTCATCTTCCAGCTTGACCGCGTGCGTGCGTTCAAGGAGAAGGCCAAAATCGCCCTGCCGCGCCTTATCGTGACGGCAGCTCTGGCGCTGTTCGTCACTGGCGCACTTGCTTATATCGGTGCGGCTTATCTTTCGGGCTCGCTTGCGGATACCGAGTATTTGCTCGAATTCCAGATTTTCCGCGGCATCAAGCTGACATTTATATTGCCGATTATCCTGGTGGGCGCAGCTTTCCTGCAGCGTTTTGACATTTTCGATGGCAAGATGGATGATACCGAAGGCGTTGTCAATCAGCTCAAGAAAATCCTCGATATGCCGGTTCGCGTCAAGACACTTTTCCTGATGGGACTTGTGCTCATAGCTGGTATCGTCTTCGTGGCCCGCAGCGGCCATACGTCGGGCATGCCGGTTTCGCAGTCGGAGCTCAAGTTCCGCGCATTCCTCGAGCAGGCCTTCTATGCCAGACCGCGCACTAAAGAGCTTATGATTGGTCATCCGGCTTTCATGCTCGCCGCAATGGCGTTCTGGCGCAAGTGGCCGACGATGGTATTTTTCGCCTTGGTGCTCGTGGCCACGATTGGCCAGGGGTCGATGGTAGAGACGTTTGCGCATATGCGCACGCCGGTCTACATGTCGTTCATGCGTGGCATCGGCGGCATTGTGCTGGGCGCAGGGATTGGCGCCATTGCCATGGTTCTTGTGGAGCTTTGGCAGGTCATTATTTCGAAAGCAAAGGGGAGTAAGGCAGATTCATGAGCAGGATCGTCGTATCGGGATATTACGGCTCGAAAAATGCCGGCGATGAAGCGATGCTGGCAGCAATGCTGGAGGTCCTTGGAGATCTCGACCCAAAACTTCATATCACGGTGATTTCTGCTGACCCTGAAGATACGCGCAAGCGTCATGGTGTCGACGCGGTTTCCTGGCTCGGACTGCCCGCTATCATCCGTGAACTGCGCCAGGCGGATCTTCTGATAAGCGGCGGCGGCAGCCTGCTGCAGAATGTCACGAGCCGCCGCAGTCTTTACTACTATCTGGCTATCATCCTGCTGGCCCGCTTGCTGGGCACGAAGGTTATGCTCTATGCCCAGGGCATTGGCCCGATTCTTGGCCGTGTGGCTGAGCGGGCGATGTGCTGGCTGGGCAATCGCGTGGATCTTATCACGGTACGCGATGAGGGCTCGCTCAAGGAGCTTGACCGCTTGGGCATTCGCCGGCCGGAAATTCAATGTACGGCCGATCCGGTACTGGCTATCCATCCGGTGGACCGTGCGGCTGGCCGTGCCATCTTCAAGGCCTATCAGGCAGATGGAGCCAAGCCGGTTGTCGGCATTTCGGTGCGCGAGTGGCAGGGCTGGACGCATTACAAAGAGGTGCTGGCCGAGGTTTCCGACCGCGTGGTCCGTGAGCTCGGTGCCCGCGTCGTGTTCCTGCCGATGCAGTTCCCCGATGATGTAAGGGCGGCGCGCGATATCGCTGCGCGTACCAAGGAGCCATGTACGGTGCTCAAAGATGAGTATACGACCAGCGAGTTCCTATCGCTCGTCGGCAACATGGATCTGATGCTTGGCATCCGCCTGCATGCCTTGATTTTTGCCGGGGTCATGGGTGTGCCGATGCTTGGCATTTCCTACGATCCGAAAATCGACCGTTTCCTGCAGTCCATTGGCGAGCAGCCGGTCGGCAATTTGCGGGATGTCACAGCGGATGAGCTCATGGCGGAGATCCGCCGCAAGTGGAACGATAAGCAGACGTTCCGCCAGCAGAATGCTGAGCTTTTGTCGGCGCTGCGCGATCAGGCCGCCAGCAATGCAGAGCTGGCGCTGAATCTGGCCCATAAGTGAATAGACACAGGCCTTCCCTGTAGGGGGAAGGCTTATATTTTTACCATGGATATGGTACAATAAAAGATAGTTTTGCAATTTGAATGCGGAGGATGAGTATCCTATGATACATATGAGCAACGTTTCCAAGATATATGAAAATGGTGCGGTGGCTCTCGACGGTGTCAATGTCGATATCGAAAAGGGCGAGTTTGTCTTTATCGTCGGTGCCAGCGGTGCCGGCAAGTCAACGTTCATCAAGATGCTGTTCCGCGAGGAACTGCCGACGAGCGGCATCCTTACGGTCAATGGACATGATGTGGTCAATATGAGCCATAAGGAGGTGCCATACCTGCGCCGCGGGCTTGGCGTTATCTTTCAGGATTACCGCCTGCTGCCCGATAAGACGGTGTTCGAGAATGTGGCCTTTGCGATGCAGGTCATCGAAGCGCCGCGCCGCTTGATGCAGCGCAGTGTCAATGCCGTTCTCGATGTCGTTGGCCTCAGGGAGAAGTATAACTGCTTCCCAGCGCAGCTTTCCGGCGGCGAGCAGCAGCGCGTGGCAATTGCGCGCGCCATCGTCAACGATCCGGCCATCGTCATTGCCGATGAGCCGACGGGCAATCTTGACCCCGATACAAGCTGGGATATCATGGATATCTTCAAGCGCATCAACAAGGCAGGCACGACAATCGTCATGGCAACGCATGACCGCACGATTGTCGATACGATGAAGCGTCGCGTCATTGCCATCGAAGATGGCCATATCGTGCGCGATGAATTAAGAGGAGGCTATGGTTATGAAGCTTAGGACCAGTGAATATTTCATTACGGAGGTATTTCACTCGCTCCGGCGCAATAACTGGATGTCGTTTGCCTCGGTCGGTACGGTAGCCGTATCGCTGTTTGTGCTCGGCGTCTTTTTGACGTTGGTGCTCAATATGAACCGGTTGGCTTCCTCGCTGGAGTCGGAGGTGCAGATCAGCGTGTATCTGGAGGATAGCATAAAGACTTCGGCACGCAAGGATTTGCAGAAGGACCTTGAGAATATGCAAGGCATCGAGAGTGTCAAGTATGTGAGCCGTGAGGAAGCTAAGGAGCGTCTGACTGAGCGTCTTGGTGACCAGAAGTATTTGCTCGATGCGCTCGGCGACCAGAATCCGCTGCCAGAGTCCTTTGAGCTTACGGTAGCCCAGCCGGATATGGTTGAGACAGCAGCCAAGGCCATCGAGAAGATGGATGGTGTTGAAGCAGCCAAGTATGGACAGGACGTCGTCAAACATCTTTTTGACATCACGCGACTGATCCGCGTGTTTGGCCTTGCGCTTATGGTGCTGCTGGCGGCAGCGACTCTTTTTATCATTTCGAATACGATCCGCTTGACGGTATTTGCGCGGCGCAAAGAGGTAGCCATCATGAAATACGTCGGAGCGACGGACTGGTTCATCCGCTGGCCATTTGTGCTCGAAGGTGTTGTCATGGGCTTTGTCGGTGGTACGCTTGCGGCCATCGCCCTGCGCAGCTTCTATGCGGCGATGGCCGCCAAGATCTACAATACGCTGGCTTTTTTCCCATTGATGCCGCAGTATCCGTTTATGAACTATGTCACGGTGGCGATTATTCTCTCGGGCATGGCCATCGGTGCTTTGGGCTCGGCGATTTCACTCAAGCGGTTCCTGAAGGTCTGAGGAAGGAAGCAGAGGCATGAAGAGAAAAGCAGAACAGGCTCTGGCGGTTGCGCTTGCGGCGGGGTTCCTCACGACACTTGGCGCCGAGACGGTACAGGCCTCGCGTGAGGATGACAAGGCCAGCTACGAACGCCAGGCTGAGGAGAAACGCAAGGAAAGCGAGGCCCTGCAGCAGAAAATCGAGTCGCTGTCTGAGGAAAAGCGGCAGGTCGATGAAGAGGCAGAGGTGGCGATTTCCGCGCATAAGGAGCTCAAGGTAGCCCTTGAAGAAACCATCGCGCGCATGGATGAGAATGAAGCCCGGCTCAAGGTGGTCCGCAAGGACTATGAGGAGAAGAGCGCACATCTCGGCAAGCGGGTGCGCGATATCTATATCAATGGACAGGTATCGTATCTTGATGTGCTGTTCGGCGCGAAAGATTTTGCCGATTTCATGACGCGTATGGATTTGCTGAAAAAAGTCATCCGTCAGGATTACGACCTTGTACAGAGCGTACTGTCTGAGAAAAATGAAATCGAGACGACGCAGGCGAGCCTGGCCAAGGACAAAGAAGCGCGAGCTGAGCAGGAGCTAAAAGCGCGGCAGGCCCGCGAGGTCATGGAGGAGAAGGTGCGCCGCCGCAAGGAAATCATCGATAAGATGAAGAATGACAAGGCCACCGTTGACCGTCAGTATGATGAGCTCATGGCCGCATCGAAGCAGATCGCGGCGATGCTGCAGCGCAGCAGCATGGCGAATATGCCAGCGGCTGGCAATGGTTCGATGATCTGGCCGGTAGGTGGTACGATTACTTCGGATTTTGGCTGGCGTGTGCATCCGATTACGGGGACGCAGAAATACCATAGCGGCATTGATATCGGTGCCGACTATGGCGATGCCATTTGCGCCGCACAGGCCGGTACTGTCGAGTATGCCGGCTGGATTTCAGGGTATGGCAATACGGTCATCATCAATCATGGTGGCGGTATCACGACACTTTATGGACACAATCAATCGCTGGCCGTTTCGGTTGGGCAGTCGGTCAGCCAGGGCGAAACCATCGCGTATTGCGGCTCGACGGGTAACAGCACCGGGCCGCATTGCCACTTTGAGGTACGCAGTGGTGGTGAGCCGGTCAGCCCGTATAGCTACTTATAACGGAGAAAGACATGCAGTATGTGAGCAAAAAAAAGATAATACTTGGCCTTGCAGCCACGGCCCTGGTGTCAAGCCTGCTGACATTGATGGGGCTTGCGGCTGTATTGGGGCTTGATGGGGCCAAAACGCTAGATATCGTTCGTTTCCTTGGCGTCAAGCGTATGATTGAGGCGCGCTATGTGCGCGATGTTAATCCGCATGATCTGATGAATGGGGCCATTGATGGCATGGTAAAATCATTGGGCGATCCGCATTCAATCTATCTGAAAGAGGATATGTACAAGACGCTCAAGGAGCATACAGCCGGTACATTCGGCGGCATCGGTGTGACGATGGGCTTCAAGGACAATAAGGTCACTATCGTATCGGTACTTGAGGGAACGCCAGGCGAAGCCGCAGGGCTCAAGGCCAACGATGAAATCGTAGCTGTCGATGGCACGCCGGTCACAGAATATCAGCCCGAAGAAGTTTCGATGCATATTCGCGGCGACATTGGTACGGATGTGACCTTGACTATCCGCCGCGCGGGAACTGAGGACAGAGACTACACGATAAAGCGCGATACGATAAAGCTGCGCACGGCAAAGGGCATGATGCTGGAGGGCAGCCAGATGGGATACATCCGCATTGCCTCGTTTGGCGAGAACACAGGCGAGGAATTCAAGGAAGAGTTTGAAAAACTTGGCCAGGAGGGCATGCAGGGGCTTATCATCGATCTGCGCCAGAATCCTGGCGGTCTCGTCAAGAGTTGCGTGGAGGTTGCCAATCTGCTGGTGCCGAAGGGGCCAATCGTTTCCGTCGTCCAGCGTGATGGCTCGAAAGAGGAGCATGATTCTTCGCTTGAGTCACCTAAGTATCCGGTGGTGGTACTCATTGACGGCAACAGCGCGAGCGCATCGGAAATCCTGGCGGGAGCTTTACAGGATACCGGTGCCGGTACTCTTGTTGGGACGAAATCGTATGGCAAAGGGTCGGTGCAGGTGGTCGTACCACTCTTTGAGGATGATGGATTAAAACTCACAATCGCCAGATACTATACGCCGAATGGGCGCTGTATCGATGGCGTCGGCATTGAGCCGGACGTTACGGTGGACTTTGCAGAAGGCGATACCACCGATGTGCAGCTTGCCAAGGCGAGAGAAATCCTGCAACAGAAAATGCAATAAAGAAAACGGAAGGTCTGCTGCTTTGCGGCAGATCTTCCGTTTTTTATTTTGCTTGTTTACAGGACTGGAATTTATTTTGTCGAAATAGTAGAAATAGCAGTACAGATAAAAGGCTCAACGGAGGGAATTCCTGTGGGCTGTATAGGTGATGCGTAAAGAGAAGGAGCGATGAAAATGGATACAGGACAGAATTTCAGGCGCTGGCTGTGCAGGCTGCTGCTGGTGTTTTGCTTGGCTGCCGGAGTGTTGATGTTTGGCTGTACGTCAAAGACCTTGGCGCAGGATAGCTGGGCTGTCTATATCTATATGTGCGGTTCTGATCTGGAGTCGGAACAGGGAATGGCTTCGAAGAACCTTGCCAGCCTGCAATCTGTCCCGCTGCCGGATAACGTGCGTTTCTTTATCCAGACAGGTGGTGCGCATGCATGGCATACCGAGGGGATTCCTAGCGAAGCCTTGGGGCGTTTTGTCTATGACAGCAAGGGATTCCACAAGCTGGCCGAGTTGGAGCAGGCAAGCATGGCCGAAGAGAAGACTTTTGAGGATTTTCTGCGTTATGCCAAAGACAATTATCCTGCTGACCATCGGATGCTGATATTCTGGGATCATGGCGGCGGCAGTCTGAACGGCTTGTGCTACGATGAAAAATATGAAGAATCACTTAGCCTGAATGATGTGCAGCAGGCAATGGCAGCAGTGGCCAAGGCGGATAAAGATGCACCATTTTTCGATTTGGTGTTGTTTGACATGTGCTTGATGGCTAACATCGAGACAGCGAATACCTTGTATGGGTATACCCGTTACATAACGGCATCAGAGGAAGTCATGCCGGGAACGGGGTCGGATTATGCCGGCTGGGTTGGTGCTTTGACCAAGAAACCGTCGATGGATGGACGCGCTTTGGGAAAGATCATCTGCGAGACCTATCTGCCTTATTGTGCAAAATATCAATCGGAAGATAGTGCAACGCTGTCCTTGCTTGATATGCAGAAATTGCCAGCGCTCAATGATGCCTATGAAGCGATGGGGAAGGAAATACAAGAAGCAGCCAATGCGAATCCGCGTGAAGTCTATACCGCATATGACCGGGTAGCTAATGGGGTGGAACGATATGGCATCAATGTGGAAGATAATTGGACGAACATGATTGATTTGGGGAATCTGGCAGAGCATCTGCATGGCATAGAAAGCGCTGCGGCGCTGCAAAAAGCCATCAAGGATGTAGTGGTTTACCGGGTGGCTGGTCCTTACCGCCAGCATGGCTGGGGACTGGCTGGTTACTATTGCTTAGATGGCAGCGTATTGTCGCTGGCAAAATATACGCCGCAACCTGGAGCCAGTCCGGTGTTTATTGATTTCTACCGGAATATGCTAAGCGGCAGTGGTGGTGGGGAACCATGGTATCATTTCGATACGGAAAGGATTGCCCAGAGCCCGCTGGTTATCGGCCCGGATAACACGGCTGTAGTTACGCTGCCACCTGAGGATGTCCATGCTATCAGTGACGCAGCGTTTTGGCTCGGCTATAACGATAAGAACGGCCAATTCGTTTTTCTGGGCAGCAGTGACAGCTTGACGGTGGATTGGGAAAAAGGCGTTTTCCAGGATGATTTTGATTGTACGTGGCCGGCACTCAATGGACATACTATCCTGCTGGATCTTGACGAACAACAGCCGGACTATAATATGTTCCATTCCTACATCCTGCTGAATGACAAGAAATGCTATCTGCGCGCTGCCTATAACAAGGAAAAAGCTGCCTGGAAGATCCTGAGTGTGCAGAGACTGATTGAAGGTGAGCAGTTGGATCGTGAAGTCCTGCAACTCCATGCAGGGGATAAGATCACGCCGCTGTTCCTGCTTGAAAATGGCAAGATGATAAATGGCGAGAGCTTTGTTCTCGATAAGGAACCGGCTCTGCAAAATGAGCCACTCGCTGATGGCAAATACACATTTGCGTTCAACTTCCGTATGCCGCGCAATGATGCGGTGGATTCTGCCTGCGGGTATTTTGTCCTCGAAGGCGGCAAGCTTATAGAGGTAGGCAATCTGTAGGAAATATGCAGAATATAGCAAAGCTCCCCTAGACGGCCAAGGCTGGTTTAGGGGAGCTTTGTGTTTGCTGTTTTTAGCGGTGTTCCTGGATGCATTGCAGGAAGGCTGCACCGTATTTTTCGAGTTTTAGTTCGCCGACGCCTTTGACATCAAGCATTTCGTCGAGGGTCGCTGGCTGGACGACACACATATCCCGCAGGGTGGCGTCGGAGAAGACGACATAGGGCGGAATATGATCGCGGGCGGCGATTTCTTTGCGCAGGGCGCGCAGGTAGTCGAAAAGCTCTGGGGCAGCGGGTTCTTTTTCCTGTTCGGGCTTGGGCATAGCCTGATAGACTTTTTCCTGTCCTTTGAGCACGGCGTAGGCACGGGGCTCAAGCGTCAGTACCGGATACTGGCTTTCGGTCATTGCTAAATAGTCGGTGGCGACAAAGCGCTGGATCAGCAGCTTGATGTCGGCAAGACTGCGTTCCTTCATCAGGCCGTAGGTTGATAGCTCGTTGAAATGGAGTTCGCGGACACGTTTATCGTTTGAGCCTTTGAGCACCTGGGCGACAAGCGTCAGGCCAAAGCGCTCGCGCATGCGATAGACACAGGAAAAGACTTTCTGCGCATCAAGTGTGATGTCGACGCGTTCAAGTCCTGCCTTGCAGTTGCCACAGTTCGCGCAGGTTTCGGGGGCTGAGCTGTCCCCGAAGTAATGGATGATGAAGTGGCGCAGGCATTCTGGTGTATGGCAGTAGTCGACCATCTTCTGCAGGCGCCCGAGATTATGGGCTTTGCGCTGCTCGTCATCGATGGAGACATCGATGAGGTATTTCTGCGTCATGGTATCTTGCGGCGAGTAGAGCAGGATGCAGGTGCCTGGTTCGCCATCGCGGCCGGCGCGTCCTGCTTCCTGGTAGTAGGCTTCGATGTTCTTGGGCATGTTGTAATGGATGACGTAGCGCACGTTGCTCTTGTCGATGCCCATGCCGAAGGCGTTGGTAGCCACGATGACCTGGATGTTATCGTAGAGGAAGTCGTCCTGGGCCTTCGTGCGCTGCTTTTCGGTCATGCCTGCATGGTAGCGGCCGACCGCGAGCTTCTTCTTGGCCAGCAGCTCGTAGACCTTGTCGACTTCCTTGCGCGTCGCAGCATAGATGATGCCGGTCTCGTCGGGATGGTTGCGGACGTAGCTGGTGATGAATTTCTTCTTGTCCTCGCCGCGGCGCACTTCGAAATAAAGATTCGGACGGTCAAAACCCGTGACATGCACCTGGGGCGTGTGCAGCCCGAGCAAGCTGATGATATCCTCCTTGACCTCGGGGGTAGCCGTGGCTGTGAAAGCAGCGATAAGCGGGCGGCGTGGCAGGCTGGCGATGAAGGGCGCAATCTGACGATAGCTTGGGCGGAAGTCATGGCCCCATTGTGAGAGACAGTGCGCCTCATCGACGGCGACCATCGAGATAGGCTGATGTTCGATGATGTATTGGAAATAACTTGTCTCAAGCCGCTCGGGAGCGACGTAGACGAGCTTGAACCTGCCAGCTGCAATGGCGTTTAAGCGGAGATCGGATTCGGTAAGCGAGAGCGTGCTATTGATATACGTGGCCGCAATGCCCTGCTCGGCGAGGGCGTCAACCTGGTCTTTCATCAAGGAAATCAGTGGTGAGATGACGAGCGTGATGCCGGGAAATATCATAGCGGGTATCTGGAAGCAGATGCTTTTGCCGGCGCCAGTCGGCATGATGGCAACCGTGTCCTGGCCCGAGAGCAGGCTTTTTATAACCGGCGTCTGGGCTGGGCGGAAACTGCGGTAGCCATAGAAGCGGCGCAGCAGCGCCAAGGCTTGTTCAAAGTATGGATTGTCCATGGATGGCTCCTTATTTTTAATGAATTTCTCAGAGAAAATTTATGTTCTTACAACAACCCTATTTTATCATAATCTAACCAATAAACCCATGTAGTTGTGGGGAATTATGTTAAAATAGAAAACAGGATTCGAATTTCAGGATGAAGTAGTTTTTCGGGGAGGAAAAATTGTGAAGATAAGTCGTCAGATAAAAAAACGGCAGCAGAAAATAGCATTGGCGCTGGCCAGTGTCATGCTGGGCCTGATGCCAGCAGCCTTGGCGGCTGATTTGTCGCTGCAGGAGGCCGTGAACATGGCCCTCACGCAGAACACGAGCCTGAAGGTCACGCAAAAAGGTGAGGATACGGCTGATGCGGCGCTCAAGAAAGCCAGAGGCAGCAATGGCGTGTCGGTATCGGCTTCGGATACCCTTAGTACGAGCAAGAGCAGTGACAGTGACCGCCAGGCGAGAAATGGAGCCGGTGTGTCAGCTTCGCTGCCGCTCTATACAGGTGGCCAGAATCAGGCCAATATCAAAAAGGCAGAGCTTGCTGCCGATTCGGCACGGCTGCTAACCGATCGCAGCCGCGAAAATCTGAAGCTCAGTGTCATCAAGGCGTATTATGATGCCTTGGAGGCCAAGAAGACGGTGGCTGTGCGGCAGGAAACCGTGGATAAATACCAGGAGCACTACACGAATGTCAGCCAGCTTTACTCGGCGGGGGCTAAGGCTCGTATCGATGTCATCCGCTCGTCGGTCGAGCTTAGCAATGCGCGGCAGAATCTCATCAAAGCGCAGAACAGCTATGAGGTAGATCTGGCAACATTGCGTAACTATCTCAATATAAACCGCACGGAGCCGCTGAATCTCACGACGGATTTCAGCTATGATGCTTTCGGGATTGCGCTCGATGACTGCATTGCCTATGCCTATACCAATCGTAAGGACCTGCGTGTCGATCAGTATAAGGTCGAGCAGCAGGAGCAGGCCGTAAAGGCTGCTAAGGCTGGTTATCTGCCATCGGTATCACTATCGCTGGGCCTGGATAATACGAATGTGTTCCAGCCGTCGAGCTCGTCGAGCCAGAGTGCATCAGCCAGCGTCGGCCTCAAGTGGAGCATTTTCGATAGCGGTGTTACCGATGCCTCCGTCAAGGCCGCGCAGACTGAATACGAGGTGGCTAAGCTCAATCTGCTCAAGGACAAGGAAGATGTTGACCTGGCTGTGCGGCAGGCCTATTACAATATGCGGGAGGCTGAGAAACGGCTCAATTCGACGCAGGATGCGGTGCATCAGGCTGAGGAAGATGCGTACATTGCCCGCGAGAAATATCGTGCCGGCGAGGGCCTGATGCTCGATATCATCGATGCGCAGGAGGCGCTTTCGACGGCGCAGCTCAACTATATCAGTGCGCAGTATGATTATGCCCGCGACAAGGCATCGGTGGAAAATGCCATGGGCATCAGCCTGAGTCCTGCGGAAAAAGAGGCTGCGGCAAAACTCTCAACCGACGTTGCGGCGGCGCTGGCAAGCTCTCCCATCGAGCAGGTCGGAGTGGCAGCAGGGGCAGATACGCAGGCGGCAGCGACACCTGCGGCTGTAGCGGATGAATTGGCAGGAAATGAGGAGACGAAATGAACATCAACTGGAAAGTGAAGGCTGGTATTGCGGCAGTGCTCGTAGCGGCCTGTGCGTTTGGCGGCTGGAAATATTATCAGGGACAGCAGCAGGCTAAGAAGCTGGCCGCTGTGGAGACGACGGAAGTCATACGCATGGATATGAAATCGACGGTCTCAGCGACGGGAACCATCCGTCCTGTGCACGCGGTCGAGGTCAGCTCGAAGGTCACGGCGCGTATCAAGAACGTACTCGTCAAGGAGAACGATACGGTCACGGCCGGGCAGACCATTGCGACACTCGATGGCAAAGATTATGAAGCCAAGCGTGACCAGGCACAGATAAAAGTCACGAATACCAAGGCAAAATATGAGCGCACCAGTTATCTTTACAGCATCGGTGCCAAGACACAGGCTGATCTGGAGGATGCGCAGATGAATTATGAGACAGCGGTATCGGCGTTGTCGGAAGCGCAGTCGGATATGAACGAGATGACAATCACGGCACCGATGTCGGGCGTGGTTGTCGGCGAGCCGAAGACGCCGGGCACGATGGCCGTGCAGGGGACTAGCAGCCCAACGGTCATCATGCGCATCGCCGATCTTTCGAGCAAGCAGATCCAGGCCAAAGTCGATGAGACGGATATTGGCAGTGTCAAGATTGGCCAGACGGCGACCTTTACGGTGGACAGCTTCACGGGCCGCACCTTTACGGCACGCGTTACGAACATCTCGCAGACGGATACGGGCAATAGCTGGGACACGTCTTCTTCCTCAAGTAGTTCGTCGAGCACTTCGTCCTCCAGCGTCATTTACTACTATGTGACATTGGATGTCGATGATCCCGGCAATGAACTGCTGCCAGCGATGACGGCGCGCGTAGAAATCAATACGGCTGAGAAGGCAGGGGCGCTGGCGGTACCCATCTCGACACTCAAGACTGATGCGAATGGCTCCTATGTCATTGTCAAGAATCCCGATGGCACGCAGGAGAACCGCTATGTCGAAACGGGCATTTACAGTGATGAGTATGTGGAAATCCTTGCAGGGCTGTCCGAGGGGGAGCAGGTCGTGAGCACCTATACCGCTAAAGCAGCAACAACGACAACGAGCAGTAAGAAAAGCAGAGGCGGCCCGCCGCCAATGTAATGAGAGGGAAAGCAGGGAATCCGATGGAAAAAAAGGAAAATCGTTATCCGACCATACAGCTTTCCGGTATCCGGAAAATCTATCATATCGGCGGCGAGGAACTCGCCGCGCTTGATGGTATCACGACCAATATCTATCAAGGGGAGTTTGCCGCATTGATGGGGCCGTCAGGCTCGGGCAAGTCGACACTCATGAATATCCTGGGCTGCCTTGACCGGCCGTCGGAAGGGTCCTATAAGCTCGATGGCGAGGAGGTAGCTGGCCTCAGCGATGATAAGCTGGCTATCACACGGAATCGGAAAATCGGCTTTGTGTTCCAGAATTTCAATCTGCTATCGCGTATCTCAGCACTCGAGAATGTGGCCCTGCCGCTTGTTTATGCGGGCGTAGGACGCAGGGAACGGCTGGAGCGCGCGATGCATTATCTGGAAGCCGTCGGTCTTGGCGACCGTGCGGACCATCAGCCCAATGAGCTTTCGGGCGGCCAGCGGCAGCGCGTGGCAATTGCCCGCGCACTGGTAAATGATCCGCATATCATCATGGCTGACGAGCCGACAGGCAACCTTGATACGAAGTCGACGAAGGAAATCATGGAAATCTTTGAGACCATGCATGAGAAAGGGCGCACAATAATCCTCGTCACGCATGAGCCGGAGATCGCTGCTTGCGCAAGCCGGCAGCTGCTGGTGCGTGACGGCAAGATCACGCGCGATGAAGGGAAGGGAGTGGTTATGGATGTTGTTTAGTGAAAGCTTCCAGATGGCGCTTACCTCCCTTTACGCGAACAAAATGCGCAGCCTGCTGACGATGCTTGGGATCATCATTGGTGTTGCAGCCGTCATCGCCCTCGTATCGGTCGGCATGGGCGTGCGCAGCAATGTCACCAATTCCATTGCAAGTCTCGGCTCCAATATGCTGATCGTCTCGCCGGGGGCATCGAACCGCGGCGGTGTACGCGGCGCGGCTGGCTCGATGCAGACGCTCAAATACGATGATGCGGAGGCTATCAAGAACAAGATCAAGAATATCGAATACGTCTCTCCGTCGGTGTCGGGGTCATATCTGATTGTCTATGGCAATAACAACTGGAAAACCTCGGTGCAGGGGGTGACGCCGGAGTTCATGTCCATCCGTTCGCTGGCGGTAAGCAATGGTTCGTTTATTTCGGCCAATGATATGAATAAGCGTTCGCGCGTAGCGGTTATCGGCACGACGGTGGCAGCAAATCTGTTTGCCAAGGATAATCCGGTCGGCAAGAATATCCGTATCAACAATCAGCCGTACAAAGTCATCGGTCTGCTCGAATCCAAGGGCCAGTCGTCGATGGGGCAGGATCAGGATGATATGGTCTATGTGCCGATAACGACAGCGCAGGAGCGCATGCTTGGCATTACCTATGTCCAGTCCATCAACATCCAGGTCGCTGATCAAAATAAGATGGACCAGGTGCAGGCCGAAGTCGAGAATCTGCTGCGGATGCGCCATCATATCATCGGCGGCAAGGAGGATGACTTCAACGTCCGCAATCTCACGAGCTTGATGGAGACAATGAGCCAGTCCACGGCGATGCTGACGATGCTTTTGGGCGCAATCGCCGGCATTTCGCTGCTTGTCGGCGGTATCGGCATCATGAATATCATGATGGTGTCGGTCACGGAGCGCACGCGCGAGATTGGCATCCGCAAGGCACTGGGGGCGACGTTTATGAATATCATGACGCAGTTCTTGATTGAGTCGATGGTCATCGGTATCATTGGTGGTATCATTGGTATTCTTGTCGGCTGTGCCGTGTCGCAGCTCATTGCGAAAATCGGCGCATTCACGACGGTAATTACGCTGATGCCGATCGTCGTTTCGTTTGTCTTTTCTGTGGGCATCGGACTGTTCTTTGGCATTTATCCGGCCCGCAAAGCTGCGAAACTCGACCCGATTGAAGCACTGCGGTATGAGTAAATTGCAGTTTGTATGCTAGTTCTAGCTTAAAATAACCTTGATAGAGCTCAGCTTGGGTGGGGGCGGGTGCACTTTTTCTCCGCTCCCGCTAAATGACCCGCATGGAGGCTTTCGTACGTATCTAGCAACATGTGCCGG